>NZ_QOCC01000019.1:543791-868427 GCF_003318185.1 Tenacibaculum sp. E3R01
ATTATATTTTGAGTACAAGATTAACAGACTACTTCACTCCATTGTATTTTGTTCGTAGTGATGATTGTTAATGTCATTGCGATGATGTACGAAGAAGCAATCTCTCTAATAATAGTTGTAAATTATATTTTGAGTACAAGATGAACAGACTACTTCATTCCACTGCGTTTCATTCGTAGTGACGATTTTTCATTATACTTTCAAGTAAGTAACAACTAAAGGAAACCCTTAATTACCTAGGTAATTATACCTTTTTGATAAAAACTAATGACATTTTTGTCATTTATCAAGAAACTTTCCTATTAAAAAGCTAAAAAACTCTTAAAACCTTTTGTTTTAAAGGATAAAATATTATTTTTAAAAAACGTAAATTTAAAACATTAAACAAAAGGGAAGATGAAAAACAATTACACTTTAGAAGAGCAAGCATTACAATTAGGAGGAGGAGCAACTACTTTAGACAGCAATGGAGGTGGAAGTACTGATACAGGAGGGACAGGAGATGGTTCTAGTGGAACAGGAGACGGTGGTAAAAAATAATTTTGATAATAATATTAATTAAAAAANNTTTTTTAATTAATATTATTATTTACTAATTAGATATTTATAAAAATATATTACTTTTAGGAACTTTTATAAACAAAGTATGCGTCTTCTGTTTTTTTTTCTTTTTTTATCTACTATTGCTGTTTCTCAGAAAGAGAAAGATAGCCTTTTATATAAAAAACAGAAAGATATATTAATTGATCTAGGTGTAAAAGCTTTTTATTCTAAAGATACTTTTATTTTAAAAAAATCTACGAAACAACTTTTTCAATTTTATAGAAGGCATAAAGATTCTACAGCATTAGCTAAATACTATCATTTTAAAGCCTTATATCAAAAAATAATTTATGCAAATGATAGTGCTTTTTACTATTATCATCAATCTAAAAAGATTTATAAGAACTTAAAAGATTCTGCTAATGTAGGAGCTAGGCTGCTTGGTATATCTGCTTTACAAAGAGAGGTTAAAGATTTTTTAGGAAGTGAAATTAGTTCAATTGAAGCCCTGGAGTATTTAGAGCCTATTAAATCGTATAGTTATTTGGAAAGTGTTTACAATAGTTTAGGTTTGGTTTCAGAAGAGTTAAATCAAAAAGAAGAAGCAATAAACTATTATAACAAAGCATACGAGGTAAGTAAATTAAATAAAAACCCAATAAAAAAAGAAATAGGGTATCTACGAGTTTATAATAATTTAGGTTTACTATATCAAAGAGAAGAAAAGCATAAAAAAGCTATAACTTACTTTCAAAAGGGATTAGATTTTGATAGTGTTCAAGAAAAACGACCATTACAATATGCCAGACTCTTAGAAAATATGACTTTATGTAAATTTTCATTGGATAAAAAAGGAAGCCCACTAAAACAATATGAATTAGTTATTCGGATAAGGAACAAGGCAAAAGATTTAAAAGGATTAAGTACTGTTTATACAAATGTTTGTAGATATTATATAGAAACAAAACAAACAAAAAAAGCAAAGACTAATGCTATTAAAGCTTTAAATTATGCAAAAAAATCACATAATAATAAACGTTGGTTAGAAGCTTTAAGTTTACTTTCAAAATTAAGTAAAGGAAAACAAGCTATAAAATATTTGGAAGAACATATAGAGCTAAATGATAGTTTGGTACAAAAAGAACGTAGGCAGAAAAATCAATTTGCTAAAATTAGGTATGAAACAACGAAGAAAGAAGAAGAAAACAGTTTTTTAAAAATAGAAAATGATAAAAAGCAAACTGAAATAGTTCGCCATAAACAACAAAAAGTTATTGGATGGCTGGTGGCAGTTGCTGGTTTTTTAAGTTTAGGTTTAAGTATTTTGTTTTTTGTATTAAGACGTAGAAAATTACTATACCAAGCACAGTTACAAAAAGCACAAGCACGAGAGCAAGAGCGTAAACAAATTGCAAAATCATTACATGATGAGGTAGCAGGGGATTTACGTTTATTACATAGAAAATTAGAAAAATCGCAGTTGTTTGAAGAGGCTCAAAAGCTTGATGCGGTTAAAGAAAATGTACGTCAACTATCGCATCAATTAAGTAGTGTGAGCTTTAAAAAAGTTGGCTTTAAAGACCAAATAATAAACTTAATTTCTGATTATTTTGAACTTACTTTTAAAATAACAGTAAAAGGATTGCATGAGCAAGATTGGTCGCAAGTTAATAGTGCAATAAAAAGATTATTGTATTTAAGTATAAGAGAAAGCATACAGAATAGTAAAAAACATGCCAAGGCAACAAAATTTACGATCGCTTTTTCAATACATAAAAAAAATGTATTTTTGGATGTTACTGACAACGGTATAGGTTTTGATACCTCTGTTAGTAAAAAAGGGATCGGTTTACATAATTTACAAGAAAGAGTTGAAGAGTTAAATGGAACACTATCAATTACTAGTACTGTAGGGGCTGGAACCGAAACACACATTCAAATACCTTTAAATGTCTGAAAAAATTAAAATACTTTTTGTTGATGATCATCAACTAATTATAGAAGGAATTCTTTCCTATCTAAAAGATATTGATGGTCTAGAAATTACAAGTACCAATTCTTGTGATGAAGCATTTAACTTAGTGAAATCTCACTTAAATACTGATCCGTATCAAATACTTTTTACTGACTTAAGTTTTGATAATGCCAGTGATAACTCAAATATTGATGGAGGTGAAAACTTAATTAAAGCACTTCAAAAAGAAAATGTACCTATAAAAATAGGAGTAATAACTGGGCACTCTGAAACAAATAGAGTGTATAATGTAGTGCGTAACTTAAACCCGTTAGCTTATATTTTAAAAGGAAAATGTAATACTACCGAATTGAATTTTGCAATCCAAAAAATGTTAGCAGATCAGGTGTATTATACCCATGAAATTCATGAAAAATTACTAAAAAGAGCATTGATTGAAATTCAAATGGATGATGTTGCTGTTCAAATTTTAAAAGAATTACCAAAGCATTCAAAAATATCTAATATGGAAGGTATTATCACTAAAAGTGATGGAAACCTTGTTAAAATTAGAGCTATAGAAAGTAAGTTAGCCAAGCTACGTACTGATTTAGATGCAAATAATAATACAGATTTGGTCTTGAAAGCTAAGGAGTTAGGGATACTTGACTAATCCTTTGCGGAAAATCACACTATTTACTGCGGAAATCCCCTTTTGTAACTTTTAAGTAAAAGATATCTTTGTTATAGAATTAACACTGTAAGGGAGAAATTCTAGAAAAGAAGAGAAAAGATCAAAAACCTTTTAGCATATTAGTTAAAAGGTTTTTTGTGTTAAAATACTTTCCTGAATAATTAAATATTCCTTTTAAATTTCTACAAGGAATTTGTTTTTATAGTATAAGAATAATTTTTTTAATATTTAACTAATTGATTTAAAAAATGTTAAATATGTGTTTTGCGGAAAACTACATTTTTTTCTGCGGATATCCCCTTTTTTAAAAAGTAAATGAAATCTACATTTGTAGCATCACTCATTTAATGAGCGGATATTTTAAGGGGAAAAACAAAACCTTCTAGTTTCTCATACTACTAGAAGGTTTTTTTATGCAGTAAATTTAAGGTAACGGAAAGTTACATTTTAAAGTGCGGGAAACCCCTTTTGTACACTTGTATTTCAATATACATTTGCAGTGTTGTTTAATTAAACACAAAAATAAAGGGAAATTCAAAGTAGTATATAATGGGGAAAATATTCGTAAAAAAAGCAAGCAATGTAATGGTTAATTTATTAACAGGATTAGCCGAGTTAGGAAAAGGAGCGAGCTACGCACTTAAGCATTAAAAAATATTCAATAATAAATAAAAACCTCCTAGAACTTTATCTAGGAGGTTTTTTTATGGGTAAAAACAAACTACGGAAAATTACATATTTTTCTGCGGAAATCCCCTTTTATGAGTTTTTATTGCGAGGTACATTTGCCATGTCACTCATTTGTTATGAGTAGATAAATTAAGGGGAAAAAGAAACCTTCTGACTTAGCTGTCTAGAAGGTTTTGTTTTTAGTAGAAGTACATTATAACATTAAGGAGAATTACTTTTTTAATATTTAACTAATTGATTTAAAAAATGTTAAATATGTGTTTTGCGGAAAACTACATTTTTTTCTGCGGATATCCCCTTTTTTTAAAAGTAAATGAAAACTATATTTGTTACATCACTCATTTAATGAGCGGATATTTTAAGGGGAAAAACAAAACCTTCTAGTTTCTCATACTACTAGAAGGTTTTTTTATGCAGTAAATTTAAGGTAACGGAAAGTTACATATTAAAGTGCGGGAATCCCCTTTTGTACACTTGTATTTCAATATACATTTGCAGTGTTGTTTAATTAAACACAAAAATCAAGGGAAATTCAAAGTAGTATATAATGGGGAAAATATTCGTAAAAAAAGCAAACAATATTGTGGTAACTTTATTAACAGGATTAGCCGAGTTAGGAAAAGGAGCCAGCTACGCACTTAAGCATTAAATATATATTCAATAAAAAATATAAAACCTCTTAGAACTTTATCTAAGAGGTTTTTTTATGGGCAAAAACGAACTACGGAAAATTACATTTTTAGATGCGGAAATCCCCTTTTAGGAGTTTTTATTGCGAGGTACATTTGCCATGTCACTCATTTATTATGAGTAGATAATTTAAGGGGAAAAAGAAACCTTCTGACTTAGTTGTCTAGAAGGTTTTGTTTTTAGTAGCTGTATGTAATAATGGAAGAAGTCAAGTTTGTTATGTATTGTAAAAACCTGACTTAAAATCAATTAAGAACTTGTTTTGCGGAAAACCGCATTTTTTTCTGCGGAAAACCCCTTTATAAACTTGTTAACCAGTACTATATTTGTTGCATCACTCATTTTTATGAGCGGATATTTAAGGGGAAAACAAACCTTCTGGCACAGCTGTCTAGAAGGTTTTGTCATTTTATAGATATACAATAAAGAGAATAATATTAGCTACGGAAAGTTACATTTTTAGATGCGGACATCCCCTTTTCTGGCACTGAATTTGCAAGTACATTTGCCATGTCACTCATTATTATGAGCAGATGATTTAAGGGGAAAACAAACCTTCTGGATAAGTTCTAGGAGGTTTTGTCTTTTATATATAATAGATTACATCTAAAGACTATGAATTATACAAGGCAGTTTTTTTATTTGAAGGTTAATGAAAATGTAAGTTACGGAAAATCACGTTTTTATGCACGGATATCCCCTTTTAGATATTGATAATCAGGTATATATTTGTAGTGTTGTTTATTTAAACACAAAAAACAAGGGAAATTAAAAAATTTAGAAAAATGGGAAAAATGTTACTTAAAAAAGCAAATGAAGTATTAGTTAATTTATTAGAAAGTTTAGCCGATTTAGGAAAAGGAGCGAGCTACGCACTTAAACACTAAAATTAAATTAATATTCATTATAAAACCTCCTAGAAGAACTCTAGGAGGTTTTATTTTATATAAAAAATAACAGTTACGGAAAGCTACATTTTTAGATGCGGACATCCCCTTTTCTGGCACTGAATTTGCAAGTAAATTTGCCATGTCACTCATTATTATGAGCAGATGATTTAAGGGGAAAACAAACCTTCTAGATAAAGTTCTAGGAGGTTTTGTCTTTTATACATAATAGAGTTTTTACTTAATAATTATGAATAGCACAAGACAGTTTTTTATTTCAAGGATAATGAAAATGTAAGTTACTGAAAATCAAGTTTTTATGCACGGACATCCCCTTTTAGGTATTGATAATCAGGTATATATTTGTAGTGTTGTTTATTTAAACACAAAAAACAAGGGAAATTAAAAAATTTAGAAAAATGGGAAAAATGTTACTTAAAAAAGCAAATGAAGTATTAGTTAATTTATTAGAAAGTTTAGCCGATTTAGGAAAAGGAGCGAGTTACGCACTTAAACACTAAAATTAAATTAATATTCATTGTAAAACCTCCTAGAGTTCTTCTAGGAGGTTTTATTTTGTATAAAAAATAACAGTTACGGAAAGCTACATTTTTAGATGCGGACATCCCCTTTTCTGGCACTGAATTTGCGAGTAGATTTGCCATATCACTCATTATTATGAGCAGATGATTTAAGGGGAAAACAAACCTTCTGGATAAGTTCTAGGAGGTTTTGTCTTTTATACATAATAGAGTTTTTACTCTAATAGACTATGAATTATACAAGGCAGTTTTTTTATTTGAAGGTTAATGAAAATGTAAGTTACGGAAAATCACGTTTTTATGCACGGGTATCCCCTTTTAGATATTGATAATCAGGTATATATTTGTAGTGTTGTTTATTTAAACACAAAAAACAAGGGAAATTAAAAAATTTAGAAAAATGGGAAAAATGTTACTTAAAAAAGCAAATGAAGTATTAGTTAATTTATTAGAAAGTTTAGCCGATTTAGGAAAAGGAGCGAGCTACGCACTTAAACACTAAAATTAAATTAATATTCATTGTAAAACCTCCTAGAAGAACTCTAGGAGGTTTTATTTTGTATAAAAAATAACAGTTACGGAAAGTTACATTTTTAGATGCGGACATCCCCTTTTCTGGTCCTGAATTTGCAAGTACATTTGCCATGTCACTCATTATTATGAGCAGATGATTTAAGGGGAAAACAAACCTTCTGGATAAGTTCTAGAAGGTTTTGTCTTTTTTATAATAAATCTAATATAATGTATTGTATTTTAAGTGAATAAAAATTCAAAAATTCTTCTAGTTTAATTTTTATAAAGAAATATACTTATTGCGGAAAATTACAGATTTACATGCGGGAAACCCCTTTTTTACCCTAGTAATCAAGTATACATTTGTAACGTGTTTATTTAAGCACAAAAACTTAAGGGAAATTTAAATTTTATTAAAATGGGGAAAACTTTAGTAAAAAAAGCAAACGACGCCTTTGTGGGTTTTATGTCAGCTTTAGCTGAACTAGGTAAAGGTGCAAGTTATGCACTTAAACATTAAAATCCACTTAACGGTGACTCCAAAGCCTTCTAGATGAATTCTAGAAGGTTTTTTTATTTTTAAAAAGGATATATTGTAAATTGCTGTTTTTAACCCAATACCTAGAATGGCAAAAAAGTATATTATAGCTTTAGATCAAGGAACTACAAGTTCTCGTACAGTTGTTATCAATGAAGAAGGAGAAATAATAGGAATGAATCAGCAAGAGTTTACTCAAGTTTTTCCAGAACCTGGTTGGGTAGAACATAACGCAGAAGAGATTTTAGAGTCTCAACTAACAACATTAAAAAAAGTATTACAACAAACAAATATAAAAGCTTCAGAAGTAGCAGGGATTGGAATAACAAACCAACGAGAAACCACCGTTGTTTGGAATAAAAACACAGGAAAACCAATATATAATGCTATTGTTTGGCAAGATAAACGTACTGCAAATATTTGCGAAAAATTAAAACAAAGAGGATTTGAAAATCATGTTCGTAAAACAACAGGGTTAATTATAGATAGCTATTTTTCTGCAACAAAAATACATTGGATATTAAATCATGTTGAAGGAGCAAAAGATGAAGCTGAAAAAGGAAATCTTTTGTTTGGAACAATTGACACTTGGTTACTTTGGAATTTAACTAATGGAGAGGTGCATGCTACCGATTATAGTAATGCTTCTCGCACAATGATTTATGATATAAAAAACCTTTGTTGGGATACTAAAATTTTAGAAGAATTAGAAATTCCAACTACAATGCTTCCTGAAGTAAAACCATCATCATATCATTTTGGAAACTTTAATTTAAATAATATTCAAATCCCTATAGCAGGAATTGCTGGAGATCAACAAGCCGCGCTTTTTGGGCAAGCATGTTTTAATAAAGGAGAGGCTAAAAATACTTATGGTACCGGATGCTTTATGTTATTAAATACTGGAGAGAATATAGAATTTTCTAAAAATGGATTGTTAACTACGATTGCTTGGGGTATTGATGATAAGGTGTATTACGCGTTAGAAGGAAGTGTATTTGTTGCTGGCTCAGCGATTCAATGGTTAAGAGATGGATTGGATATTATTAAAAGCGCTAAAGAGAGTGAGGAATTTGCAAAACAAGTTACTGGTGAAAACCCGGTATATGTTGTACCTGCTTTTGCTGGTTTAGGGGCGCCTTATTGGGATATGTATGCACGAGGAGCTGTATTTGGTTTAACACGTGATACAGGAAAAAACCATTTAATTAAAGCCACGTTAGAATCATTAGCTTACCAAACTAAAGATGTATTAAACGTAATGCAAAAAGATAGTGAGGTTGGTTTAACATCATTGAAAGTTGATGGAGGCGCTTGTGCAAATGATTTAATAATGCAATTTCAATCTGATATATTAAATGTACCTGTTGAAAGACCAGAGATTATAGAAACAACAGTAATGGGAGCAGCATATTTAGCCGGAATTTATGTAGGACTTTGGAAACAAGAAGATATTATTAATAGAAAGAAAATTAATAAAGAGTTTATACCTACGTTTTCAGAAGAAAAAAGAGACAGGTTATATAAAAAGTGGCAAAAAGCTGTAGAAAGAACTAAAAACTGGATAGATTAGGTTTAATTTTTCACCGAGAAAATGAACAAGGTTATCGAAAAAAATAGGTATTAAGTGTTTAATATTTTTCTTTTGAACAAAGAATTTTAAAATATAATTTTATGAAAATTAGAAGTATAATTTGTTCACTTGCAATTTTATTTTTTTTAAACTCGTGTGTTGTAAAATCATTATCACCTTTTTATACTAAAGAGACAATTAGTTTTACTGAAGAGTTTTTAGGAAAATGGAAAGACAATGAAAAAGGAAAATGGGAGGTAAAAACCTTTGAAAGTGAAATATTAAAAGGATATAAAGGAAAAGTATCTAAAGAAGACAAGCAGTTAATAAGCTTATATAAGAATTCTTACTTTGTGTCTTTTGAAAAAAAAGGAAAAGAAGCTTTTTTTATTGCTACTCCATTTAAGATTAAAGACCAACTTTTTTTAGATTTTATTCCTGTTGATTATGATAGTGAAGGTATTAACTCATTAACATTTAGTCATATTGTGTATGCGCATTCATTAGTTAAGTTTGATGTGTTTTCAAATGGAAGTATAAAAATTAAATGGTTTGATGAAGATAGAATAGAAGATCTTTTTAAAGAAGGTAAAATTAAAATCAAACATGAAAAAATAGGCTTGTTAAACGACAAGTATTTACTTACGGCTTCATCAAAAGAATTACAGAAGTTTGTTGAAAAATATATTGTTTCTAATGCCTCAAAAAAATGGGAAACCTCAATTAAATTTACATTGACTAAAGTATAATGAATAAGAATTCATTAAATAGATATAAAGCACATCATAATAAATGGATATTTAACTTTTTATTATGGGTGCTTTTATTTTTTGTAATACTGTTTTTGTTTGCTGATTTCCCTTTAAAAAAAATTGATTTTATTTATGTGGTTAGTTATTTACTTACTTTAATTCCTCCAGTAAGTTTATTAATCTATTATTTGGTGCCTAAGTTTCTTAAAAAAGAGAAGTATGTGGTATTTGTAATTTTATCAATAATAATAATATCATTATTTTCATATCTTAATATTCAATTTCACCAGTTAATAATCGATAAGATTTTCACTGATTATTATTTCATTTCATATTATAATGACGTACAAACGCTTATTGTTTTTGCTGCTGTTTCTTTAATTGCTACATTTTTTAAATTGTTAGAAGATTGGATACACTATAATCAAAATGAAAGAAGAGAAATTGAAGAGCGGTTAAAGGTTTTAAAAGGGCAAATAAATCCTCATTTTTTGTTTAATTCACTCAATGTTTTATATTCATTATCTGTAGGGAAAAATAAAGAAGTTACAGAAGCTACGTTGCAATTATCTAATATTTTAAGATATGTATTGTATGACTCTGAAAGAAAAACAACAATAGAAAAAGAAAAGGAATTAATTGAAAATTATATAGCATTTGAAAAAAACAGGCACACTGTAAATTCAACAATTAAATTTATATCCAATATTGATACGGATTCAGAAATACAACCAATGTTGTTATTGCCATTAGTTGAAAATAGTTTTAAACATGGATTAAAAAGCAATATAAATAACCCTTTTGTAATTATTAATTTAGAATTTAATAAAAATGTTTTATTATTTGAGATAGAGAATAATTTCAAAGCGAATAATTTAAAGTATACAGAAGAGTATAATGGTATTGGTGTAAAAAACATAAAAGAAAATTTAGCAATACTATATCCAAACAAACATGAATTAACAATTGAAAAAACAAATGAAACTTATAAGGTTAAACTTGTAATAGATTTAAAATAATGAAAATACAATGCGTTATTATAGATGATGAACCATCTTCACAAAACATACTTAAACATCTTATAGGAGATGTTGATTTTTTAGAGATAGCAGGAATTTGTAATGATGCAGTTGATGCAATGACGTTTTTGAAAGAAACTAAGGTTGATCTTCTTTTTCTAGATATAAATATGCCTAACTTATCGGGAATTGCATTTTATAAAATGTTAAAAAACCCTCCTTTAGTTATTTTTACTACAGCCTATTCTGAGTATGCAATAGAAGGATTTGATGTTAATGCAATAGATTATTTATTAAAACCATTTTCATTTGAACGGTTTTTAAAAGCAGTTCAAAAAGTAAAAAGCAAACTAGTTTTAGAAAAAGAGTTTATAATTATTAAATCAGATAAGAAACTATACCAACTAAAAGTAAATGATATTTTATTTGTTGAAGCGTTAGGAGATTATATTAAAATATATACAAAAGATAAAGTTTTGGTGAGTTATAAAACACTTAGAAATATACTTTCATTATTACCAGATAATAAATATATGCAAATTCATAAATCATATATTATAAATCAAAGTAAATTAGACTTTGTTGAAGGAAATCAAGTTACTATTGGTTCAAAAAAAATACCTATTGGACAAAAATTTAAAATCAATTTTTTAAAAAGATTAAACAGTTAAACTATGGCTAAATTTTATAAAAAAATTACAAACAGACTTCAAAAGTTTATTGAAAACCAAAAAATGTTTTTTGTTGCTACAGCACCTAAAGAAGGAAGAATTAATTTATCTCCTAAAGGAATGGATACCTTTAGAATTTTGGATGAAAATAAAGTTGCTTGGTTAAGTGTTACTGGAAGTGGTAATGAAACCTCTGCACATTTAATCGAAAATAATCGCATAACAATTATGTTTTGTGCTTTTGAAGGAGCTCCTAATATTCTTAGGTTGTATGGAGAAGCAACAGAGATACAAGAAAAAGATAATGATTGGAATACTTATGTAAACTTGTTTCCAAAGCTACCAGGTACACGTCAAATATTTGTAGTAGAAATAATATCTGCACAAACTTCCTGTGGTTCTTCTATACCTTTTTATGAATATTTAGGTGAACGAAATCAGTTAAATGAATGGGCTGAAGATAAAGGGAAAGATGGAATTGAATCTTATTGGGAGGAAAAAAATCAAGAAAGCATTGATGGATTAAAAACAAAATTTTCCAAATCCTGATAAAAGTCATATTCTAACCTTTTCATTGTATTTACCTTTGTATAAAAGTTTACGATATGATACAATTAGTTAATATTCCTGCAGTTTCATGGACAAATGGAACTATTATGTTGATTGTTTTTGGTATTGTTAGTTTAGGCTTAATAGCTACTCTACTAATTTTTATGAATAGTGGTAAAAAGAAAGGGTAACTATTATTTAGTGATTTTTAATAGTTGATTGTAAGAAGTGTTCTAAAAGCCCGAGTTGTTTTTCTTTTTAGAACACTTCTTTTTAGTTTTATTTAAAAGCATTTAAACCAGTAATATCTAAACCTGTAATTAATAAATGCACATCATGTGTTCCTTCATAAGTAATAACACTTTCTAGGTTCATAGAGTGACGCATTATAGAATAGTCTCCCGAAATACCCATAGCTCCTAAAACTTGTCTGGCTTCACGAGCAATGTTTATAGCCATATCTACATTATTACGTTTAGCCATTGAAATTTGTGCAGATGTAGCACGACCCTCATTTTTTAAAACTCCTAAACGCCATGTTAATAATTGAGCTTTAGTAATCTCGGTAATCATTTCAGCTAATTTTTTTTGTTGTAATTGAAACTGTCCAATTGGTTTACCAAATTGTGTACGCTCTTTAGCATAACGTAAGGCAGTATCATAACAATCCATAGCTGCACCAATAGCACCCCAAGCAATACCATATCGAGCAGAGTCTAAACATTGTAAAGGAGCACCAAGTCCTGATTTTTTTGGTAATAGATTTTCTTTAGGAACTTTTACATTGTCAAAAATTAATTCTCCAGTAATAGAAGCTCTTAATGACCATTTGTTATGAGTTTCAGGAGTAGTAAAACCTTCCATACCACGTTCTACAACGAGTCCGTGAATTCTGCCTTCTTCATTTTTAGCCCAAACTACTGCCACATCAGCAATAGGAGCATTAGAAATCCACATTTTAGCACCATTTAATAAATAATGGTCACCCATATCTTTAAATTTCGTTTCCATGCTTCCAGGATTAGATCCATGGTTTGGTTCAGTTAAACCAAAACATCCCATCCATTCACCGCTTGCTAATTTTGGTAAATATTTTCTTTTTTGTTCTTCGTTTCCGTAATTAAAAATAGGCCACATAACTAAAGAAGACTGCACTGAAGCAGTTGAACGAATACCACTATCACCTCGTTCTAATTCTTGCATTATTAAACCATAAGAAATTTGGTCTAACCCAGCACCTCCGTATTCAGCAGGAATGTAGGGTCCAAAAGCTCCTACTTCAGCTAAACCACCAACTAATTGTTCAGGAAATTTAGCATTTTGAGCAGCATCTTCAATAATAGGAGATACATTTTTCTTTACCCATTCTCGAGCAGTATCACGAATTAACTTATGCTCATCGGTTAATAAATCATCAACTTGATAGTAATCAGGAGCTTGAAATAAGTCTGGTTTCATATGTGTTTGTTTTTTTAATTTTTTTACTTACTAATTATAAAGATTACAATATGAGTTAGTAAATGATATTTATAAAATAGTTGTGGTGATTTTTAAAAATGATTTCCTCAAAAATACTCAAAAAAATGGTTATTCCTATAGGTTTACGTATGTTTGTATATGATGAGATTTACTTTAGGAAAAGAGGAGCGATTAAAAAGTAGGAAACTTATAGGTAAGTTATATGAAGAAGGGAAATCTATTAGGGTTTTTCCTTTGAGAATGGTTTATATACAAACAGAACACACTTCTAAATACCCTGCTCAAGTAGGAATGTCTGTGCCCAAGCGTAATTTTAAAAGGGCAGTAGATAGAAATAGAATTAAACGCTTATTAAGAGAAAGCTACCGTAGGGAAAAAGGAATGGTGTATTCGGAAGCTAAAAAACCATATGTGTATATGATTTCTTATATTGCAAGAGAAGAGTGGAAATATGAAGATATTGAAGAGAAAATGAGTAAATTAATGTCGCTTTTTGTAGCAGAAATTAATACAAATGAAAAATAGAAAAGTACTTTTTTTAGGAAGCATAGTTATTATTGGAATTTTATTTTCGTTTCAATCTCGTTTCTTTGAGATAGCGAAACAAATAGAAATATATAACAATCTATTTAAAATATTAAATATCAATTATATTGATGAAATAAATCCTGGTGATGTAACAGATAAAGCTATTAAAAACACACTTAAAAGCTTAGATCCATATACTAATTTTTATAACGAACAGGATGTTGAAGATGCAAGAATACGAAGAGAGGGTGAATATGGTGGTATAGGTGTTACATCGTATTATACTAAAAAAGGAATTGTTTTATCAGAAATATATAAAGGCTTTTCTGCCGACAAAGCAGCTTTAAAAGCAGGAGATATTATTATAAATGTTAATGGCCAAGATTTAAAAAATCTTGAAAGAAGTCAGCTTTCTCAAGTACTGAAAGGAACCCCTAACAAAGAACTTATATTAAAAGTAAATAGAAAAGGAGAAAATATAAATGTTAAACTTAAATTAGATAAGATTATAGTAAATCCAGTGCCTTTTTATGACATGATTGACAAAGAAACTGGATATGTTGTTTTAACTCAATTTACGAGTCAGAAAGCTACTGAGGAAGTAGCAAAAGCAATTAAAAAGTTGAAAGAAAAAGGAATGAACAAGTTAGTGTTTGATTTAAGAAGTAATCCTGGAGGTTCACTTTTTGATGCAGTAAACATTACAAACTTGTTTATACCTAAAGGGAAAAAAGTGGTTGATACAAGGGGGAAGATTAAAAAGAATAGTAGAACATATAAAACAAATAGAGAACCATTAGATGTTGAAATGCCCGTGGTTGTTCTTATTGATGATAGATCAGCCTCAGCTTCTGAAATTGTTTCTGGAGCGCTACAAGATTATGACAGGGCTGTTGTTATGGGTGAACGTTCATTTGGAAAAGGATTGGTGCAGCGCTATTTTAAGTTGAATTATGGAACCCAAATGAAAGCTACAATTTCAAAATATTATACACCTAGTGGAAGATGTATTCAAGAATTGGATTATGCCAATAGAGATTCAAAAACAGGAAAAGTACCAAAATTTTCTGAAGGGGTAGTTAATAAGTTTACAACACAGAATGGAAGAATAGTTTATGATGGTGGTGGAGTAACTCCCGATATTAAAATAAAATATTCAGAAAAAAACAAAACAACTAAAGCATTATTAAAATCAAGAGCTATTTTTAATTTTGTAACTGATTATATTCAAAAAGAAACAGCTGTAGACTCTTTAAATTTTTCATTTGATTCGCAAAAGTTTAATACGTTCAAAACATATTTATATAGTACCGATACTTCTTTTGTTACAAAGGAAGAAAAAATGTTCAAGAGAGCTTATAAAACTTTAAAAAACAAAATTGGTATACAAAAAGATTATGATAATATTTTGAAAAAGTTACAACAGCAAAAAGTAACAGAAATAACAAAAAATAAAGATGTTTTATTAGCAAAAATTGAAAAAGAAATATTAAAACTTTCTTATTATAAAGAAGGAATGTATAAACACCAATTAAAAAATGATAAAACAATAAAGCAAGCAGTTTCATTGTTGAAAAATAAAAACAGATACAATAAAATACTCAAAACTGAGTAGTTTATATAACTTATTTGATTACAAATTTATGTCGAAACCAAACCAGAAAGAAAGAACGAGAGCGCAAGAGTCAACAAATGCAATAGAAAAATTATACATTTCTATGAGGCATTTGTTTAGTCGTGGATTTTATAAGCCAATGGGGATTTCTGGAGAAACTTTACGAAAATCACTTTTAGCATTACGTCCAGAAATTTATGGATCTATAGCTGAAGAAAAAACCGAATTAAACGGGTTAATTTATGTAATAGAGCGTTTACCAGAAGGAATAGAGGAATGTCAATTTATCAACTTAACAGCTGATGAGGGTTATAGAAACTCACATTTTAAAGCAATTGTACCTCCTAAAAGAAGGAGAAATTGCTATCGTATTGATAAAGACCAAATGAACATTGAAATTACTAGAGGAAGGTCTGAAATATATGATATTCTTACTCACCTTACTTTTCTATTTATTGAGTCACATAAAATAAAAGATAGAGTTACAATTGATGGTTCTGGAGAAAAATTTATTAGAGAGTGGATACATCTTGAAGAGGTTGTTTTGTATAATAAAACACTTACAGATGAAGAAAAAGATGTGATAATTGTACATTTAGGTAACATTTTAGGAAGAACTTACGATGAAGTATATGATGTATGTAACTCATTTGCCACTGATGAAAATCCAAATCGTTTTTTACACCTTATTTATTGGTTAGGGAAATTAGCTATTAATGAAGTGGTTTTAGATCAAAAAAGATCCATAAAATTTAGTTCAGTTTTAATAGAAGAAATTGGACATCATTTTTATGGAGAAATTTGGGCAAATAACATAAAGAAAACTTTACTAGAAAACGATTTAATAAATAGACCAATACATATAATAAGTGCTAACATGCATAGTGTAATGAATACTATTTATGCTAAAAACGCTTTACCAACTAAAGCAAAAGAGTATAAAGGTTTTGAGCTTTTTGAATTGTTAAGTAATTCTGATAGTGGAGCATTACAAACAAAGGTTAAACAATATGCTTCTGAAAAAGGGTTGATTTATATAAAAGATACTTCTGGAACGAATATTAATGTTCAAATTATTGATACTGATAAAATAGACTTTAATACTATTTCATTTAAGAAAGAAAATTCAATAAATAAAAAACCAGTTATTATTGTTATGGATTATGCTTTTGGAGAACAAGCATATGAAACAATGGATGAGCTTTTAAAGCCTTATAAAACAAGAGAAGGAAAGATACATTTAGATGTTGAATCTGTTTCAATAATGGGAAAGGCAGGAATTTTAGAAGGAGGAAAGGGAGATATTATGATTCCATCATCTCATATTTTTGAAGGAACTGCAGATAATTATCCTTTTGAAAATGAATTGTCTAAAGATAATTTAGAAGGTTATGGCGTTGAGGTTTTTGATGGAGCGATGGTTTCTGTACTAGGAACTTCACTACAGAATAAAGACTTATTAAAATTTTTCCATGATTCTACATGGAATGTTATAGGATTAGAAATGGAAGGAGCTCATTACCAGAAAGCAATTCAATCTGCTTCTAAAATTAGAGGAAATATTTCAGAAAATGTAAAAGTTCGTTATGCGTACTATGCTTCTGATAACCCATTAGAAACTGGAGCTACATTAGCTTCGGGAGGATTAGGAATGAGTGGGGTAACACCTACTTATGCAATAACTGAAAAAATAATAGAACAAATTTTTTAAAGCATGGCTAATAATAAAAACGAAGAAGAAGTTGATTTAGGCTCTTTGTTTGTAATAATAGGCAAGGGTATTTCTAATTTTTTTAATTTTATTGGAAGTGTTTTTTCTGGTCTTTTTCATTTTTTCATTTTAATACTTCTTTTCTTTAAGAAAAATTATATCAAGTTAGGAATAGCTATTGTTATCGGTGCTATCGCTGGTTTAGTAATTGAATTAAAGGAAGAAAATAAGTTTGGCTCAAATCTTTTAGTTCAAACAAACTTTGATAGTGCAAGACAATTATATAATAACATTGAATTTTATAACAATCTTGTAAAGCAAAAAAATGAAAACTTACTAGCTAAAACCTTTAATTTAAATGAAGAAGAAGCTAAATCATTAAAGAAATTTTCAATTGAACCTATAGAAAACGGAAATGATATTATAACTACATATGATGAACTGATATTATCTATAGATACCCTAACAGTGAAAAGTTATTCTTTTTTAGATTTTAAAAGAACGTTTACTAAATATAACTACAAAGTTCATAATATTAGTGTTTTATCAACTAAGAATGATGTGTTTTCTAAGCTAGACGAAGTAATAATATCTTCAATAATAGAAAATAATTATTTTAATAAGTTAAAAGAACTAACAAATGAGAATTTAAATAGAACTGATAATTTATTAAGAAAAAACTTAGCTCAAACAGATTCTTTACATCATATTTATAAAAAAGTTCTTCTAGAAGAAGCAAAATCATCTAAACAAGGCACCAATATAGATTTAGGAAGTACTAGAAAAAATAGTAAAGAGCTTGATTTGTTTACAACGACTTTAAAACTTAACAAGGAACTTAAAACAATAAGTGAAGAGAAATCAGAAAAATCTGAGGTTGTGAATATCATATCTAATTTTCAACCTATAGGTTATGAAATTAAAGGTGTTTCTGAAAATAGATCTGTACAACTAGCTTTATTATCATTAGGATTAATGATTTTATATTTATTATTAATTAAGCTTAATAAATATTTAGAAAATTATAATTATAAAAAGTAATACTAATGAATATTGTTCAAACCCCTTTAGAAGGATGCTTTGTAATAGAACCAATGTTATTTGAAGATAATAGAGGTTATTTTTTTGAAAGTTTTAATGAAGAAAAATTTAAGAAAGGAATAGGTATTGACCTTAATTTTGTTCAAGATAATGAAGCATTTTCAAATAAAGGAATTGTTAGAGGTCTACATTTTCAAAAGGGAAAGTTTGCACAAGCTAAATTGGTAAGAGTTATTACAGGTAAAGTATTAGATGTTGCTGTAGATTTAAGAAAAAAATCTCAAACTTATGGGCAGCATTTTTCAATTGTTTTATCAGGTGAAAATAAGAAACAGTTATTTGTGCCAAGAGGTTTTGCTCATGGGTATTCGGTATTAGAAAATAATACGGTTTTTGCTTATAAATGTGATAACTATTACAATAAGGAGTCTGAAGGAGGTATTATTTATAATGATAAAACCCTTAATATAGATTGGAATCTATTAGATACAGAAGTTATACTATCTGATAAAGACATGCAATTACCAAATCTTTAAAAGGGATGAAAAAAATAGCCTTAATTACAGGTATAACAGGGCAAGATGGAGCATATTTAACAGAATTTTTGTTAGAGAAAAACTACGAAGTTCATGGAATAAAAAGAAGGTCTTCTAGTTTTAATACAGATCGTATAGATCACCTGTATCAAGACCCTCATGAAGAAAAAAGGAATCTTTTTTTACATTATGGAGATATGGTTGATGCTTCTAATTTAATCAGAATCATTCAAGAGGTTCAACCTGATGAAATTTACAATTTAGCAGCAATGAGCCATGTTCATGTATCTTTTGAAACACCAGAATATACAGCAAACACAAATGGTTTAGGAACTTTACGATTATTAGAAGCTATTAAAATCTTAAATTTAGAAAAGAAAACAAAAATATATCAAGCTTCTACTTCCGAATTATTTGGTAAGGTACAAGAGGTTCCGCAAACAGAAAAAACACCGTTTTATCCTCGCAGTCCATACGGAGTTGCAAAAATGTATGCTTATTGGATCACAGTAAATTATCGTGAAGCATATGGTTTGTATGCTTGTAATGGGATTTTATTTAATCATGAATCACCAATTAGAGGAGAAACTTTTGTTACAAGAAAAATAACAAGAGCAGTTTCTAAAATAGCGTTAGGGTTACAGGAGAAAGTGTATTTAGGGAATCTTAATGCCAGAAGAGACTGGGGGCATGCTAAAGATTATGTTCGAATGATGTGGATGATATTACAGGCTGAAAAACCTGAAGATTGGATTATTGCTACTGGAAAAACTACATCAGTTAGAGATTTAGTAAAAATAGCTTTTTCTGAAGTTGGAGTTGAAATTGTATTTAAAGGAAAAGATAAAGAAGAAAGAGGCTATGTAAAATCTTGTAGTAATCCTAAATATCAAATAGAAAAAGGGAAAGAAGTTGTTTGTATTGATCCACATTATTATAGACCTACTGAGGTTGATTTATTAGTAGGTGATGCATCTAAGGCAAAAGAAAAACTAGGGTGGGTTCCAGAATATTCTGTTGAAAATTTGATAGGAGAAATGATGGAAAATGATATTAAATTAGTCTATAAAAACTTGGTAAATAAGTCGAGCTAAAAGTAATGGATAAATTAGCTAAAATATTTGTAGCAGGGCATAAAGGTTTGGTTGGAAGCGCCATTTTAAAAAGACTTTTAGAAAAAGGTTATGTAAATATTATTACTAAAACAAAAGAAGAATTAGACTTAACAAATCAACAAGCTACTGCAGGTTTTTTTAAAAGCGAAAAACCAGAGTTTGTTTTTTTAGCAGCGGCAAAAGTTGGTGGAATTATAGCTAATAATACATATAGGGCTGAATTTATCTATGACAATTTGATGATTCAAAATAATGTAATTCACCAAAGTTATGTTAATGATGTAAAAAAAATGTTGTTTTTGGGGAGCACTTGTATTTATCCAAAAAACACCGAACAACCAATTAAAGAAAACTCTCTTTTAACAGGTAGTCTTGAATATACTAATGAGCCTTATGCAATAGCAAAAATAGCAGGAATCAAAATGTGTGAAAATTATAATATTCAATATGACACTAATTTTATTTCTGTAATGCCTACTAATTTATACGGGCCTAATGATAATTTTAATCTTGAAAAATCACATGTTTTACCAGCCTTAATAAGGAAAATTTATTTAGCAAAATTACTTGAAGATAATCAAGAAGAAGAAGTTATTAAAAACGTAGGAGTAGCTAACTTAGATGAAGCTTTAGTTTACTTATCAAAATTTGGAATTACAAAGCAGCAAGTTGAAATTTGGGGATCAGGTAAACCCAAGCGAGAGTTTTTGTGGAGTGATGATATGGCTGATGCTTGTGTGTTTGTAATGGAAAAAGTAAATCATAAAAAAACAGAACAAACGCATATTAATATTGGTACTGGAGAAGAAATATCTATTAAAGATTTAGCAGTACTTATTAAAAAGAGAATAGGGTTTAAAGGGAGTTTGTTGTTTAATACTAGTAAGCCCGATGGAACTATGAGAAAAATCACTGATGTTACAAAAATACATTCATTAGGATGGAAACATACTGTAGCTTTAGAGGAAGGTATTGATAAAATGTATGAGTGGTATAAACAAAACAATGAGAGGAGATAATTTCACATATAAAATAATTAAAGTTATTTTTTTTAGAGTTTTGGGAGTTTGCCTGTTATTTGGTTTAACGTTATTCTTAACAAATAATTACGAGGCTAAAATTGTTGGGAAATATGATTTTGTAAGATCATTTATATTAGTAATAGGTAGTTTATGTTTATTAGGGACTGACCATTCTATATTGTATTTTTCTGGAAAGTTAAAAAGCAAAGGCAAGTTAACAGAGATAAAAAATATATATTTTAGAATGATGAAAATTATACTCATCACATCTATAATTGTAGCAATTGTAATAATTGTAGCAAAACAATTGATTATTACTTTTTTTGAAGATCAAAGTACTTATGTGTTGATTTTGAATGGAGTATGTGTGTTGTTTTTTTATTGTTTAACAATATTAAACACAGAATTTTTTAGAGCTCTTGATTTGATTATTGTTTCTGAAATTTTTAGAAATGTAATAAAATATGTTCCTTTTTTTCTAAGCGCAATAATATTATTTTTAATAAATAAAGAAGAGTACTTAATTACTTTTTTTTTGCTATCATTTGTTTTAGTAGGTTTTATCTCAACAATATTATCTTTTTTAAAGATTAAAGAACTGGAGGATATATCTAATAATAAGAAGGAAATAAATGTTTTTACAAAAGAAATTTTTTTAGCTTCATACCCCATGGCAATAAGCAGCATGGGTTTTTTTTTGTTATTAAGTATAGATATAATTTTTTTAAAGAAATATAGAAGTGATGAAATTGTAGCATATTATAGTGTAGCCGTAAAGTTTGTGTTAATATTATCAATGATAATAAACACTGTAAATATTAATATATCATCAAAAATAGCTGAGCTGTTTAAGTCAAAACGTTTTTTAGAACTAGAAAATTTGTTAAAAAAAAGCTCTAGGTTAATTTTTTTCTTGTCTTTACCATTAATACTAATGATTGTTTTTTTTTCTGAGGACATTTTGTTTTTATTTGGAAATAACTATAAATCATCTAACAGAGCTTTGTTAATTATGGTTGTCAGTCAAGGTATTTGTACTTTATTTGGAAGTGTTAATGTTTATTTAAATATGACAGGAAAACAAAAATATTTTCAAAATATTTTAATATGTTCTGTTGTCATTAATTTTATTTTAAATAGAATCTTAATTCCAGTTTATGGCATGGAGGGTGCTGCGATAGCCTTTAGTTGTAGTTTGTTTTTTTGGAATATATTAGCAACAATAGTTGTTTATAAAAAAGACAGTTTAAAAGTGTTTATTAGGTAACGTAGTTATGAAAAAGATATTGATTTTATCATTAGGAAGAACTGGGTCATTACCTATTTATGGAGAGGAAATAAGTTCAAGATTCAAAAATCAAAATTTTGATATATTAGTATCTAAAGATAGAATTCAAAAAAGAAAATTAATTAATGCGATTGAAATAAAGACATATAAAAATAAGTTTACCTTTATTTTAAATACATTAATATATTTCCCTATTAAGTTTTTATTTTTTATGCCTAAAATATATAAAGAGTATAGTGTTCTTTATTTACCATATAAGCATTTTTGGGACTTGCCATTTATTTTACTATTTAAAATATTAAACAGAAAAATAGTTTTTACTGTGCATGACGGTATTCTTCATAAAGGAGAAAAAAATATTATAACTCAAGGATTAATGTATATAAGATTAAAATATTCAACAGAGTTTATATTTCTAACAAGTTATGTGAAAAGATTAGTTGAGAATAAATATAATAACTTAAAAAAAAGTCATATAATTCCGCATCCTATTATAGAAAATTCTTTTTTTGTAGAAAAAAAACAAATAGTAAAAACTAAAAACCTACTTTTTTTAGGCAGAATAGATAGGTATAAAGGTGTTGAAATGTTAATGAATAGTGCAGTCAAATCTTCACTTTTTTTTGATGAGTTAATAATTGCTGGAAAAAGTACCTACTCGTTTAATACTTTAAAAAGTCAAAAAATTAAAACTATTGATAAATATCTTTCAGAAGAAGAAATTGGAACTCTTTTAAGTTGGGCAGACATATTAATATTACCTTATACAGAAGCAACGCAATCTGGAGTAATAGCATTAGGGATTTTTGCTGAAAAGCCAATGATTTGTACTAGGGTTGGTGGGTTTTCAGAACAATTAAGTGATGATGAATGTTTTTGGAGCGATGTGGATGAATATGACTTAGCGAAGGTAATAAAGGAAGCGTTTTGTAATTCAAAGAAGTGTGAAGAAATAAAACAAAAATTAAAAGAAAAGAAAAGAAATCTTTCTTGGGAAACAATTTCTATGAAAATAGAAAAACTTTTGTTTTCTTAATTTTTAAATATAAAAGGTCTATAATAGATGAGAATCATTGTAAATAAATCAAAACTTACTTTTGCTTTTTTTATAACTTTAGGGTTATTTGTCTCTGTTGTTGGGGTTTTTGTTTTACCGGAACGTTTCTTTTTTGATACTAAAATAATATTATATGATAAGTATAAAGAATTAGGTTGGAGAGGTAGTTACCCTTTTACAATTTTATTTTATAAGATAACAGGATTAAAAGAACTCCATTTTTCGTTAATTGGTATTATACAATATTCTATAGTAGCATTTCTGACCTATAAAATAGGTGTGCCTAAAAATTTTGATAAGTTAAGAGTGAAAAATATATTAACTTATTTAAGTTTTATTATGATAGCTGTTTTTTTATGCATGCCAACCAAAGAATTTATAAACTATTTATGTATTACTTTTATAGCTCTTCTTTTAAAGAAAAGTAATGACAACTTGTTAAAAAATATAATTTTTGTGTTATTATCATTAATAGTTTTCGGTAGTTTTTTTAGGGAATATTATATGTTAGTTGCTTTTTTAAGTGTTATTTTTTACCTTGTTAGTAAAGTAAATATAAAAAAGAAAAAACTAGCAACTATTTTTTATGGGTTATTGACTGCTGTTTTTGTATCATTAAGTTATGGAGTTATAAAAGGAGAATTCATATCCCAAAAAACTAGAGAAAGTTACAATGCTTTAAGAATGAATGGTGAAGCTAGTAATTCGATGATAATTTCACCACTTAATACCGAATCTTGGTATGGAGAAAGTTTTGGAATAGTTTATGGTTTCTTTTCTGTTAACTTGCCATTAAATGGTTTGAAGCATTATTTATCTCCACAAATCATTGCTTTTGTTTTATGGCAATCATTACTTTTTATAATTCTTTTAATTAGATATGAGAAAAGCTTTAAAAAAGGATTGAAAAACAATTATGAATTATGGGTTTATTATATATTGTTTTCTTTTTTTATTGTGCAGGGAATTTTTGAACCAGATTTAGGGTCAGCTATTAGGCATAAAATGGGTTTTTTTCCAATAATTTATTTAGCATTATATTATCAAGATTTTTCATTAGATTCTAAAAAAAAGAAAGTTGAGTAATATTATTAATACTAAATATAATTTTTTCATTAATACTAAAGTAGATGTTTATACTTTGGTGCTTTTTATAGCTGTGTCATTCAACTTTTTGGGAACTAATATTTTTATTTTACCTATTGTGTTGTTTTTAACAACAATTCAATTTTTTAGACTAAAAAAAGGAATGGTTAGTGAGAAGTGTTTTTTTTACAATTATTTTTATCTTTTAATATATTCACCTATTTTTTCTAATGAAGTGAATAAAATTATCCTTTTGAATTTGTTATTATTCTTTCTTTTTTTTAAAAAAAAACAGAAGCGTATTAATAATAAAGTTGAAAAATATTATCCAGAAAAACTAGTTTTGATATTATTCGGCTTAATTGTTTTAAGCACAGTTATTTTTAAACCATATTTAAAAGGAATCGATATCTACTTATACTATTTATTAATACCTTTATTATTTATTTGTATCAAAAAGAATGGGTTTAATTTTTCTATTATTAAATCGATTAAATATTTTATTACTTCAATACTTGTTTCAATAATAATATTATTAGTTATTAATCTATTTTTGAATAAACTTACACTTTCAATTAATCCTTTTTTTTCAAAGTATTTAAACTTAACACATGTTTATTATGGTATGTTTGTTGGCTCAGCAAATATTTTGTTATTAATATTATTTTTAAATAAAGAAAAGTACTTATCATATACCATTGATTTTTTTATTTTTTTATGCTTTTTAATAATATTAACATATATTGGAGCTAGGATGTCTTTGATAGCAAATATTGTTATTGTTATTATAATTATATTTAAAAAATTATCTATTTCATTTTATAAAAAAATACTCTTATTGGGGCTCTCATTATTTACTTTGTTTTTTTTGTTTACTAAAACTGCTAGGTTTACGAAAGGTACAAAACAAATTATGACTATTTATAAATCTAGTATTAAGAATAATAAAGAAGAAATTATAAAAAACTCTTGGCTTAATATGTATAGAAGATATTTAGTTACCAAATATACTATTAATGAATTTAAACAGCACTATATATTAGGTATTGGCATACAAAATGTAACTACTAAAATATCTAGTAAAATAAAAAATGATGGATATATTCATTTTTATCCTATAAATTCACATAATCAATTTTTACATTTTATGATTGGTTTAGGAATTTTCGGGTTCCTTTTTTTTATATACCTCCTTTTTTATTTTATAAAAGAAACACCAAATCATTCAGTTCTTTTTATAATTTTTTTCATAATAATAATGTCAACCGAATCTATTTTAGTTAGAGGAAAAGGAATGTCTTTATTTTTTCTTTTTACTCTAAGTTTTTTAATGAATAAAACCCTTAATACTTTAAATGATTAAAATTCTTCATATAGCAAAACCTATAGGGGGTGTTGGAGTTTATATTCAATTACTTACTAAACACTTACAAGCTGAAGAGTTTTGTAATGTACTGTTGTGTAATAAAGATGATAAAATAACCACTTTTAAAAACAGTTTAGAAGAAAAAATAGAAACGTTTCATATTAATTTAAATAGAGAGATAAAACCATTAAGTGATATCAAATGCTTAATAGATATAATTAAAAAAATTAGAAAAATAAAACCAGACATTATTCATTGTCATAGTGCTAAAGCTGGCATCTTAGGAAGATTGGTTGGAACATATTTAAAAATACCAACATTATATACTCCTCATGCATATTCCTATTTAAGTACAAACTCTAAATTAAAAAAACATACATATAAACAAATTGAAAAAGCGTTTAAATTTTCTTCTGCTAAAACGTTGTGTTGCTCTTTATCAGAGTATAATAGAACTGTAAATGATTTAAATTTTAATAAAAAAAATGTCTTGTTATGGAATAACTCAATAGAAGATGTTGCCAATGTAGTTGTTAATGAATCTGGATACAATTTACCCCAAAAGTATATATGTACAATTGGTAGGCCGTCATATCAAAAAAACACAGAGTTATTAATTAATACAATTGTTGAAATTAAGAAACAGAGAAAAGATATCCATTTAGTTGTTTTGGGGGTTGGTTTTTATTCGCCTTCTTTAGTTAAAATTAAAGAGTTAATAAAAAATAAAAATTTAGAAAGTAACATTACATTAGTTGAATGGATAGAGAGAAAAAAAGCTCTGAGTATTTTAAAACAAGCAGATTTATACATTTCAACCTCTAGATATGAAGGGTTGCCATATGCAGTTATTGAAGCATTAGCGTTAGGTAAGCCTTGCGTAGTTACTAATGTTGATGGTAATAAAGACTTAATTGAAGATAATTTTAATGGTTTTAAAGTAAAAAAAGACAAGAATGAAATAGTTGATAAAGTACTTACATTAATTAATAATGAGGAGGAGAGAGAAAGAATGGGAGTAAATTCAAGGAAATATTTTGAAGAATCTTTTAAAATAGAAAAGAATATAGGCTTATTAGAAGAAATATATAAATCTATGAAATAAAGTATGGGAAAAAGATACTCAAAATACATAAATTCTCTATTTCTACTAAATGATATATTAATCATTAATTTAGTGGTATTTCTAATTAATGATCAACAATATTTGCAAATTCATTTTTTAGGCTATGCTTCTTTATTCTGGATTTTATCTTCTTTGTTTACTGGTTTTTATAATGTATATCGCTTCACTTCTTTATTTAAGGTTTTAAGTCTTATAATAATCCAGTTATCTATATTTACTTTAGGGTATTTCTCTTATTTTTCAATTTTTAGAGAAGGAGAAATAGTAAACAATCAAGCAAATGTTTTACTTACTATTTTTTTATCAATAACTATATTTAAGTTCTTAGGTATTTTCTTGTTAAAAAAATATAGAACCTATGGTAAAAACTATAGAAAAGTAATTGTGTTAGGATATGATAGCTCAGCTAAAAAATTAATTAATTTATTTAAAAAAGACAAAGAGTTAGGATATGAATATTGTGGTTTTTTTTCTGATGAATCACAAGGAAGTAATGAGCATATAGGAACTATAGAAAGTAGCTTGAAGTATGTTATAAAAAATCAGATAGATGAGATATATTGTTCATTAACTGAATTAACAGAAAAACAAGTAAAAAAAATAACAAAGTTTGCTACAAAAAAAAACAGGGTTGTAAAACTAATTCCAAATGCAAACGAACTGTATAATAAGAATACGACTTCTGAATATTATGGAGGTTCTACAGTAGTTTTAAAGGTAAAAAAAATGCCTTTCGAATTGATTGAGAATAGGATAATAAAAAGAAGTTTTGATATAGTGTTTTCATTGTTAATTTGTTTGTTTGTAATGTCTTGGTTATATCCTTTATTATTTATTTTAATAAAGTTTGAGTCAAAAGGACCAGTGGTTTTTAAACAAAAAAGAGAGGGGTTATATGGAGGAGAGTTTGTTTGTTATAAGTTTAGGTCAATGCGTATAAATAGTATGGCTGATAAAATTCATACAAGTAAAAATGATACGAGAATTACTAAGGTTGGAGCATTTTTAAGAAAAACAAGTTTAGATGAATTTCCTCAGTTTTTTAACGTTTTACTCGGCTCAATGAGTGTTGTAGGACCACGACCACATATGAATGAACAGTCTTTTAAGTTTACTAAAGAGGTTAGAAATTATATGAAAAGAAAATCTGTTAAGCCAGGTATTACTGGATTAGCACAAGTAAGTGGTTATAGAGGAGAAATTACCAATAGAATTGATATTGAAAATAGAGTGAGGTTTGATATTTTTTATATTGAAAATTGGTCACTTATGTTAGATGTAAAAATAATATTTCAAACAGTTTTTAACGTTTTTAAAGGAGAAGATAAAGCATATTAGAAATTTGAAAAAACAAGTAATCATATCGGCTTCAATTGTTTTATACAAAGAAGATATTAATGAGTTAAAAAAAACTATTAATAGCTTTTTATCATCTCCTATATCAAAAAAATTATATTTAATAGACAATACAAAGAATTCTCTGTTTAAAAATGAATTTAAAAATGATGAAATAATTTACATTGAAAATAAAAAAAACCTAGGCTTTGGTAAAGGACATAATCAAATAATTGAGACCATTACTGACTACTCACAATATCATTTAATTTTAAACCCAGATGTAGTTTTTAAAAAGGAGGTTATACCTAATTTAATAACTCAATTAAATATAGATACTGATGTTTCAATGATTGCTCCTAAAGTATTGTTTCCAAATGGAGAACACCAGTTTTCATGTAGAAGATACCCTACTATTATTGAGTTATTAGTAAGGCGATTTGGATTGTTAAAACCGTTGTTTTTTAGTCGTATTAAAAAAGGGCAATATAGAAATAGAAACCTATCTAAACCATTCTATCCTGAATATATAACAGGTTGTTTTCAATTATATAAAACAAAAGATTTTGTACAAATAAAAGGTTTTGATGAGCGTTATTTTCTATATATGGAAGACATAGATATTTGTAAAAAAATTGATTTTATAGGCAAAAAGAAACTGTATTTTCCAGAAGTAGAAGTGTATCATATTCTTAAACAAGGATCTTCAAAAAAAATAAAATTACTTTTCTACCATTTATCATCTGCAATAAAATATTTTAAAAAATGGGGAATAACTTAAAAACAACCCATTTACACACAGTATATTTGCATTACAAAATAACAACACACAACAATGAATATTTTAATATTAGGTTCAGGAGGTAGAGAACATGCCTTTGCTAAAAAAATTTCAGAAAGTAATAAGATAGCTAACTTATATGTAGCCCCAGGAAATGCTGGTACAGCTACAGTTGCCAAAAATTTACCAATAAACCCTACAGATTTTTTAAAGGTAAAAGAAACTGTTTTACAACACGAAATAAGTATGGTTATTGTTGGGCCTGAAGCACCTTTAGTAGAAGGGGTTCACGATTTTTTCTTAGCAGATAATGAGTTAAAAAAAATTCCTGTTATTGGACCTAAAAAAGATGGCGCTTTGTTAGAAGGAAGTAAAGATTTTTCTAAACAATTTATGGAAAAACATAATATTCCTACTGCAAGATATCAATCATTTACTAAAGATACTTTAAAAGAAGGTTTTGCTTTTTTAGAAACGTTGAACCCTCCATTTGTATTAAAAGCCGATGGGTTGGCAGCTGGTAAAGGTGTTTTAATTCTTAATGAGTTAGAAGAAGCCAAAACTGAATTAGAGGAAATGCTATCTAATCAAAAGTTTGGAGAGGCATCATCAACAGTTGTGATAGAAGAATTTTTAGATGGAATTGAGCTTTCTGTTTTTGTTTTAACTGATGGTAAAAGTTACAAGATATTGCCTTCAGCAAAAGACTATAAGCGTATAGGAGAAGGAGATACTGGATTAAATACGGGAGGAATGGGAGCAATCTCTCCAGTTCCTTTTGCAGATGAAGCATTCTTGCAAAAAGTAGAAGAACGTGTGGTTAAACCTACGGTAAGTGGGTTACAGAAAGATGGAATAGATTATAGGGGGTTTATTTTTATAGGATTAATGAATGTAGATGGAAACCCACAAGTAATTGAATATAATGTTCGTATGGGAGATCCTGAAACTGAAGTTGTGTTACCTAGAATTCAATCTGATTTGGTAGACTTGTTTGAAGGTGTAGCAAATCAAACTTTAGAGAGTAAATCATATGAAGTAACAAATCAAATTGCAACTACAGTTATGTTGGTTTCAGGGGGGTATCCTGAAGCATATGAAAAAGGAAAAGAAATAACAGGTTTTGATTCTGTTAATGATTCTATTGTTTTTCATGCAGGAACAACTGAAAAAGACGGAAAGGTTGTATCTAATGGGGGTCGTGTAATGGCAGTTACTTCTTTTGGAGATTCTATAGAAGAAGCATTAGAAAAATCATATGCAAGCATTGATGAAATTTCATTTGAAAAGATGAATTATAGAAAAGATATCGGATTTGATTTAGTATAAAATTAAATCAATACATAAAAATAAAAAACCTGTTCTAATTTTAGAACAGGTTTTTTATTTTAAGCTATGTAAGTTATTTATTCTTTTACATTAAGTTTAATACTTAACTCTTCTAACTGTTCATCATTCAATGTAGCTGGTGCATCAATCATTACATCACGACCAGAATTGTTTTTTGGAAAAGCAATAAAATCACGAATAGTTTCTTGTCCTCCTAAAATAGCAACCAAACGATCTAAACCGAAAGCTAAACCACCATGTGGAGGTGCTCCATATTCAAAAGCATCCATTAAGAAACCAAACTGTTCTTTAGCTTCTTCTTCAGAAAATCCTAGATGCTTAAACATAATTGCTTGAGTTTCCTTATCGTGAATACGAATAGATCCTCCTCCAATTTCATTTCCATTTAACACCAAATCGTATGCATTTGCTTTCACTGCTCCTGGATCAGTATCTAACATTTCTAACTGACCTGGTTTTGGCGATGTAAATGGGTGATGCATTGCATGATAATGCCCAGTCTCTTCGTCTAGTTCTAATAAAGGGAAATCAATTACCCATAAAGGTGCAAATTCGTTTGGTTTACGTAAACCTAAACGTTCTGCCATTTCCATACGTAAGGCACTTAATTGTGCTCTTACTTTAGTAGTATTACCAGATAAAATACAGATTAAATCTCCTGCTTTAGCTCCAGTAGTTTCAGCCCATTTAGCTAAATCTTCTTGGTTATAAAACTTATCTACAGATGATTTAAAAGAACCATCCTCGTTGCATTTTACATATACCATTCCTAAAGCTCCTACTTGCGGACGCCTTACCCAATCAATTAATTTATCAATTTCTTTACGTGTGTATGATGCTCCACCAGGAACGGCAATACCAACCACTAATTCAGCATCATTAAATACTTTAAATTCTTTATGTTGAGCAACCTTATTTAACTCACCAAACTCCATTCCAAAACGAATGTCTGGTTTGTCGTTTCCATACAAACGCATTGCATCATCAAACAACATTCGTGGGAATTTATCAACCTCAACACCATTAATCTCTTTTAGTAAATGACGTGTCATTCCTTCAAAAATCTCTAAAATATCTTCTTGTTCAACAAAAGCCATTTCACAGTCTATTTGTGTAAACTCTGGTTGACGATCAGCACGTAAATCTTCATCTCTAAAACACTTTACTATTTGAAAGTATTTATCCATTCCACCTACCATTAGCAATTGCTTAAAGGTTTGAGGTGATTGTGGTAAAGCATAAAATTGACCAGAATTCATACGTGAAGGAACTAAGAAATCGCGTGCTCCTTCTGGAGTAGACTTTATTAAATATGGAGTTTCAACATCTATAAATCCTTTGTCAGATAAATACTTACGAACTTCCATTGATACTTTTGAACGGAAAATTAAGCTGTCTTTAACTGGGTTACGACGAATATCTAAATAACGATATTTCATTCTAATATCTTCTCCACCATCTGTTTCATCTTCAATAGTAAAAGGAGGTAATTTAGCTTCATTTAATACTTCTAATGTAGCAACTAATACTTCAACATCACCAGTATTTATATTTGAATTTTTAGATTGACGCTCAATTACTGTTCCTGTAACTTGTACTACAAACTCACGACCTAAAGTTTTAGCCTTCTCCATTAACTCTTTAGAAGTACGTTCTTCATCGAAAATTAACTGTGTAATTCCGTAACGATCACGCAAATCTACCCAAATCATAAATCCTTTATCACGTGATTTTTGTACCCAACCAGAAAGGGTTACTTCAGTATTAATGTGCGATGCTCTTAACTCGCCACAAGTATGCGTTCTGTACATTGTATTCTTGTTTTAGAAGTTGCAAAATTACGGATTTTAACTTTTTACTTCAGAATATTTTATTAGATATTTAGGTATAATTTTTGATGCTTATTTTTTATGAAAAAATTGCCATTTATCTTATTGCTATTTCAATGTTATTTATTGTCAAGTCAAAACAGAGTTTTAGTTCTTTTTGATTCAATTCAAAAGAAACCCATAAAGAATGTTCATGTCAAATACAAAGGCAATGTATTTATTTCTGATAGTATAGGAAATGTTACCGTTCCGAATTTAAAAACAGGAAAATTTTATTTTTCACATATTAAATATTTAGATAGAACAATCGTTTTAAGTCAAAAACTAAATGACACTATTTTTTTAATTGAACAAAATAATAAACTTTCTGAAGTCTTAATTTCATATAAAAAGAAAAGAAAATTAACCTTTGAAACGCTACCTGAGCTAGAAAAGGGAATACATAGTTTCGCATCTGTTTTGTATGAGGGTAAGATTTATGTTTTTGGAGGAGACAAATCAATTTTAAAAGATGCAGCTACTATTGCTTTAAAAGAAGCTAGTGAATCAAATACTCCCATGAAAAGTCTTCTTCTTTATAAAAGTTTTATAAGGTATAGTAGTACTATTTACGTCTATACTATAAAAACAAAAAGATGGTCAAAACTCAAATCAAAAACTCAGCCTAAAGCAAATCATAAAGCAGTTTTAATACAGAATAAAGTGTATTTGATAGGAGGAAAAAAAATATCAAGAAATAAAGAAAGGGAATACTTAACGGATAATATTGAAGTTTTTAATCTTATTACTAAACGTAAAGAAAAATCATTAAAAAATAAACACAAAGCAGTTAATCAAGGAGTTTCAAGATTTGGAGATAAAATTATATTATTAGGTGGATCCGTAAAACGTTTAAAAAGTGGAAAACAAAAGTTTTCTAATGATGTAACACTTTATGACACGAAACAAAACAAGTGGAGAATATTGGGTAAATTGCCTGATCCTAAAGAAACGGAAAGTGTTAGAATAAAAGAAAAAGTTTATCTAATTGGAGGAAATAATAATAAGAAAATAGATAAAATAACTTCTTTTAATTTAAGAACTGGAAAGTGGAGAGTTGAGAAAAGACTACCGAATAAAATGAGTAAACCAGCTATTGAAGTTAATGGAAACCTTATTTATATTTTTAGCGAATCAAATGTTTATGTCTTTAATACATTGAATTCTTCTTTAAAAGAATTTAAAATTAATTTATTATATGAATCTTGTGAGATGTTTTTATCGGAGGGTTATTTATATTTACTTGGAGGTTATGAAGTAGATCCTTTACAAAGAGTTCCTTCAAAGAAAATGTTTAGAATTAACCTAAAGGAATTTGAAACTACACGATTTAAAACGTTTTAAGTAAAAATATTAAAATTACTTTATAAGTAAAACTCTCTTAAAAAATGACTAAACAACTTAATTATATTATACTAGCTACGGCCATAATTGTTTTTTTATTGTTACAGTTGCCCTATTTTACTACTATTCAATATCCTTTTAGATTACTGGGAACTTGGTTTCATGAAATGGGCCATGGACTTACTGCAATATGTACTGGAGGTAGTTTTAAATATTTAGAAATTTATGAAAATGGAGGAGGTGTAGCGTATTTTACATTAACTAACAGGTTTTTACCCTTAAATATAGGAAAGGCTATTACTGCAATGGGTGGTTTATTAGGTCCGGCAATAGCTGGAGCACTATTAATAGCTGGAGCAAAAAATGCAAGAAGTGCTACCATATTATTGCGATTATTAACAGGTATGATTATTCTTTCATTACTGGTATGGATTCGATCATATTGGGGAGTTATTGTATTAGGAGCTTTTGCTATTGTTTTTGTGGGAATAACATTTTTGAAAAACAAAAATATAGAAGTTGGAATATTACTGTTTTTAGGACTACAATCTATTTTGAGTAGTTACCTTCAATTAAACTATTTATTTACGAAACAGTTTAAAAGGGGAGGTCAAATTCAAAACTCAGACACACAAGCTATTGCAGAGAATACTATTGGTACATATTGGATGTGGGCTATAATTATAATACTTATTAGTTTTTATTTGGTGGTTAAAAGTATTCGATTCTATTTTAGAAAATAAAGGCATCATTTTTAACGAGACTAAAAAGTATGTGTAAATTTTCTATTTGCTCGTTTTCTACTAGTAGTTTTTGTTTTTTTGTAACAAAACTTATACTATCAAAATGACTTTAGAATCTTTTATAAAAAAACTAAAAAACACACCTTCTCAAATTGTGTTTTCAGAAACGATTTCTACTATTGAAGCGCTATATAATTTTAATGCATCTGCATTTACAAATGGAAATTTACAAAATAGTAAAACTGAAAATTTAGGATCTAGTAAAGTATTAGCTTTTGGAATGAAACAACAATTTACAAAAGAGGAGACTTTAGCTTGTTTTGGACAATATTATTTTAAAGATGTATTAGAAAATCCAAATGGTACTGATCATCAAAATATACGTAATTTTATGAATACAGGTTTTGAGGGGGTCTCTTTTGAAGATGAAGTTTTGACTAAGAAAAATTAAGAATTTTACTTTTTTTTGAGCTTGTTTAAAAGAGTATATACTATAATATATAGAGTACTACCTAATAAAAAATAAATTAGAAACCCTTGTAATAGTATTTGATTAGTAATTGTTACTCCTTCTATGTATGGAATTATTATAGCAGATATTAAAAAAAGAAGTGCGCCAAAAATAATTCCTTTAGTGATGTTGTTTTTCATATTATTTAATCAATTTTATGCAAATCTTCTCTGTTTTTTTGAAAAAAAAAATTACTTCCCAACCAAAGATAATACATTCAAAAATGGTATTAGTATTGAGTTATTGAAAACACTCAGAAATATCAAATTAAAAAGTGTATTTTTAAATCCTTTAAAAAAATGGTTATGTTTAAAAATTTACTTTTAAGTACACTTTTTCTATTCGTTTTTATAAGTTGTAAGAAAGAAAAAGAAGTGCAACTTTTAAATTCTTCAAATTATTTTGATGTTCTAAATAAAGAGTTTACGGGTGATTTAGCCTTCGAAACTACTTCTTTTGTTGAAAAATACTGGAGAGTTGTTGGTAATACGGGGTTTAATAAAAGCGTATATAGAATAGCAGAACAATTAGAAAAAGCAGGGTTTGTAAATGAAGATAAAGCTACGAAAAAAGATATTTTAACCTATAGAATTGAAAAGAGACCTTTAAAAAAACCAACTTGGGAATCTGTAAATGCAATAGTTGAAATTGAAGGTGAGAACATTCCGCTTCTACAACATAGTATTAATAGAAATATGATTGCGTTAAATTCCTATAGTACTCCAAAAGAAGGTGTAGTTGCTGAAGTTATTTATGTAAAAAATTTGAATACAATCAAAACTCTTGATGTAAAAGGAAAAATTATTTTTGTAGAAACCAGTCCTTCCAGGGTTTTTAATGAGGCTATTGTAAAAGGAGGAGCTGTTGGTGTAATTTCGTATAGTAACCCTAAATATTTACAACCAGAAAAAAACACAACTTCTATTCAGTTTAGATCGATTCCGTTAAATGAAAAAATACAGTCATGGGGAATTGCTATGTCTTATGAAGCTAAAGAAAGATTAAAAGCTAAATTATTAAAAGGAAAAGTTTCTTTAAAAGTAACCATAGCAACTAATATTTATCCATCAGAAGAATTAACGATAATAGCAGATATCAAAGGAAGTGTTATTTCTAAAGAACGTTTAGTTTTTAGTGCACACATTCAAGAACCTGGAGCAAATGATAATGCCACAGGTGTTGGAGTTGCTTTGGAAATGGCTACGCTTACAGCAAAATTAATAGAAGAAAAAAGATTTGAACCCAATAGAACATTAACTTTTTTATGGGGTGATGAAATAGTTTCAACCAATAGGTATGTTAAAGAAGATAGTGTTAGAGCTAAAGATATTAAATGGGGAATTTCATTAGACATGGTTGGTGAAGATACTAAAAAAACTGGAGGTACTTTTCTGATTGAAAAAATGCCTGACCCAAGTGCAATTTGGACAAGAGGTAATGATAAACATACAGAATGGGGTGGTTTTAAAATGAAACTTGATCAAATGAAACCTCATTATTTAAATGATTTTTTAATTGATAAATTTAAAGAACAAGGTAAACGAGCTAATTGGACTGTTAATACAAATCCCTTTGAAGGAGGAAGTGATCATGTTCCTTTTTTAAAAGCAAACATACCTAGTGTACTATTTTGGCACTTCACTGATCAGTTTTATCATACAGATAATGATAGAATAGATAAAGTATCAAAAACGACCTTGAAAAATGTTGGAGTTACTTCGTTAGTTTCAGCGTATACCTTATTGAATGCTAATAATACTACAGCAAAATCCATTTTAAAAACTATTGAAAACAAGGCTGTTTCTAGACTTCAACAAGAACAAAAACTTAGCGAAATATCACTTAAAAAAGGAGATTCATTAAATACTGAAATAGCTATTATTTCTGCATGGAATGATTGGTATTTCAAAACAGCAAATACTACTTTAGATATAGCAAAAGACTCTACAGAGCTAACAAAAAAAATTGAAGAAACTCAAAAACGAATTAATTTAATATCTGCTGAAATTATTGAAAAACTAAAGCTAACTAAAATGAATTAGTTTTTAATTTTTGAAAATAAGTAGTTGCTGCCTTTTTTACTTTAGGAGCCAATATTAATGTTGATATTATGGTAGGTATTGCCATTAAAGCATAAGCACTGTCCATTAAATTAATTACGAAATCTAGCTTAATAACTGATGCTATTATTATAACTAGTATGTAAATATAATTATAGTATTTTCCAATCTTAGCGTTGGTCAAGTAGCTCAAACAACTGTATCCATAAAATGAATAGGTAAACAAGGTTGAAAATGCAAAAATTAATACACAAACTGTTAAAATAATACTTCCTGAATTAAAAGGTAATACAGCATTAAAAGCGGCTAAGGTCATAGTAATTCCATCTCCTTCAAAACCTTTCCAAATTCCTGAAGCTAATATGGCTAAAGCTGTTAATGTACATACTAATAAGGTGTCAATTGCTGGGCCCAACATAGCTACTAAACCTTCTCTAATAGGTTCGTTTGTTTTAGCAGTTCCGTGCATCATAGGCGCAGTACCTAAACCAGCTTCATTTGAAAAAGCTGCTCTTTTTACTCCTGTAATTATTAATGCACCTAAAGCACCACCTAAAACGGATTTTCCTGTGAATGCATCAGTAAATATTAATGAAAAAATAGAAGGAACTTCTTCTATTTTTAATACTAAAATTGTAAGTACAGTTAATAAATATACTACCACCATAATAGGTACTAATTTTCCAGCAACACTTCCAATACGTTTAATTCCTCCAAAAATAACAGTAGCAACAATAATTGCTATTGAAATTCCTAAAATTAACTTAGCAGTAAATTCATTGGCTTTATTTACTTCAAAAACGTCAACTAATGTTTGTGTAAGTTGATTTGCTTGAAATGCAGGAAGTGTACCTATAAGTCCTGCTAATGCAAAAAATATAGAAAGTCCTTTCCAGTTTTTACCAAGCCCTTCTGTAATTACATACATAGGGCCACCTTTTGTATTTCCTTCTTCATCTTTACCCCTGTACATTATAGCTAAACTACAAGTAAAAAATTTAGTAGCCATTCCTACAAAAGCACTTACCCACATCCAAAAAATTGCTCCAGGACCACCCATGGCAATAGCAATGGCTACACCACTTATATTTCCCATTCCTACGGTAGCTGCAATAGCAGATGATAAAGCTTCATAGTGTGATAAGTCTCCAGGAGAGTCATGTTTGTCGTATTTACCTCTTAAGATGGCAATGGCATGTCCCATATACCTAAAAGGAACTAGTCCAGAGTATACAAACAAATATAGTCCTCCACCAATTAGTAAAATTAATAACGGAATTCCCCATATCCATGAAGAAAATTCGGAAACTAAACTTTGAATACTTAGGTACATATACTTTTAATTTTAATCGAAGGTACTAAAATGTTTATCAAAAAAAATAGGGATAATTATTATTAAACAATTATCCCCATTTTATAGTTATTTTTTAATTCATTAATTCCTCTATCTCATCGGCCTCAATAGGAATGTTTCTCATCAAATTAAATGGATTTCCATTTTCTTGAACTACTACATCGTCTTCTAAACGAATTCCAAAGCCTTCTTTTGGTAAATATATACCAGGCTCTACAGTAAATACCATGTTTGCTTTCATTGGTTCATGTAATAATCCATAATCATGAGTATCTAATCCCATATGATGTGATGTTCCATGCATAAAGTATTTTTTATATGCAGGCCAATTAGGATCTTCATTTTGTACATCAGCTTTATCTAATAACCCTAAACCTAAAAGTTCTGAAGTCATAATTTTTCCAACTTCAATATGGTAATCAGCCCAAATAGTTCCAGGAACTAACATTTTTGTAGCTTCATTTTTTACTTTATTCACAGCGTTATATACTTCTTTTTGCCTATCTGAAAAACGTCCAGAAACAGGAATGGTTCTGGTCATATCTGATGAATAATTTGCATATTCAGCACCTACGTCCATTAAAATTAAATCTCCTGCTTTACACTGTTGATTGTTCTCTATGTAATGTAGAACATTGGCGTTATTTCCTGAAGCTATAATTGGTGTATAAGCAAACTTTTTTGAACGGTTCCTAACAAACTCATGAATGTATTCTGCTTCAATTTCATATTCCCAAACACCAGGTTTTACAAACCCTAATACACGCCTAAATCCTTTTTCTGTAATATCACAAGCTGATTGTATTAAGTTTAGCTCAATACTATCTTTTACAGAACGTAGACGTTGTAAAATAGGATTGCTTTTAGCTACTGAATGTGCAGGGTATTTTTCACGCAACCATTTTGTAAATCTATCTTCTCTAGTTTCAGTTTCAACGTTTGCTCTATAATGTTCATTAGTATTAATGTATATAGTTTCAGCATAACTCATTAATTCAAACATTATTTTTTCTAGGTCTTGTAGCCAAAAAACTGTTTTTATACCACTAGATGTATACGCTTTTTCTTTAGTTAATTTTTCACCTTCCCAAACAGCAATATGTTCATTCGTTTCACGTAAAAATAAAATTTCTCTAAATTGTGGTTTTGGACATTCAGGAAATAGTACTAGTATGCTTTCTTCTTGGTCAACACCACTTAAATAAAAAATATCTCTATGTTGTTCAAAAGGTAAAGTACTATCAGCACTTACAGGATATATATCGTTTGAATTAAAAACAGCAATACTATTTGGCTTCATTTGTGCCATAAAGTTTTTTCTGTTATTAATAAATAAACTGCTATTTATTGGATCATATTTCATGAGTTATATTCTTTTTTAGAAGTTATGTAGTAATCAAAACTACATAAAAAGACCTTTATAGTTTATAGCCAAATGGCACTATTTTATGTTTTTTCGAATTCTGCTCATATTTCTAGTTGAAATCCCTAAAAAAGAAGCTAAATAACGAAGAGGAACCTTTTGTAATAAATCAGGTTCATTAATTAGAAGTTTCTGGTAACGTTCTTCTGGACTAAGTGTTAGTAAATCGATACGGTAATCATCGATTAAAAAAATTTGATTCTCTATTAAGTTAAAATAGAATTGAGAGAAAGCTTTATTGTTTTTTAAAAGGTATTTAAAGTCATTAATTTCAATAACCCACAATACACACTTACTTAAAGCCTTTATGTTTTTTCTGGAAGGTATTTCTTGTAAAAAACTTTTTAAAGAAGTTGTACAAGTATTCTTTAAAGCAAAGTACGTGGTTTTTTCTTCCTCGTTTACTAGTATTGAATGTTGCAAAATACCACTTTCAACAAAGCAAAAACTAGTAGGTATCTTACCAGTTTTAACAAAAAAATCATTCTTTGAAAGTTCTTTTTTAGAAAAATAAGATATAATTTCAGGTATGAGAGCTTCTAACAACTTGCTTTTTATTGTAGTTTTTAAGTAGCTGAAAAAAGTTAGTTGACTTTTTATCATTTTTAGCTTTTTATGACAAACTAATGTAAAAAAAAGATGCTTTAAATAGCATCTTTTTACCCTTCATTCTACTTTTTCTTTACTTACCCATAACACTTTTAATAAGTCCAATGATTACCATTAGAACTCCTCCACCAACTCCACCGCCAGCAATGCTTCCTAATATTCCTCCTAAGTCAATTCCTAATGTTCCTAATAATTGACTTCCTAATGCGCCTCCTAGAATTCCAACAACAGAATTCCATAAAGTACCCATAGAGAATTTTTTTAGTAAAGCACCAGCTAGGTTTCCACCTAGGGCACCTGTGAGTAGGCTAATAATTAATTCCATAATTGATTTTTGTTAGTTAAATGGATTATAAATTAACTAAAAAAAAACGAATAAAACAAATAAAATCAGCACTTTAAAGCTCTCCTATGTGAAATAATGCGTCTCCCATGTTAATTACGGGGAAATTATTTTTGGCAATTATGTATCCATTAATTGGTGATTTTACTGTAAAATTTGTTTCACCATAAGTATCCATAATATGTCCTAATGTTTCTCCTTTTTTTATAAAAGCGCCATTAGCCACTTTGGCTGTAAATAACCCAGCCACTTTGGCTCTAATCCATTTTCTTTTTTTAAGAAATATACTTTGTTTGGTTTTTGAAATCTCAACATTTTCATTAATCATTTGAAAGTGTTTTAAAATACGTAACGTTCCGTTAATTCCTTGTTGAATAGCATCTTCACATAAACGTAATGATTCTCCTCCCTCGTATACAATTACAGGAATGTTATTTTTATAACATTCATTTCTGAAGGATTTCGGGATTAGCTTAGAACCAAACATTAGTGGCGCATTAAATATTTTAGATAATTCTAAAGCTCTTTCATCTTGCGGTGTAAAACGAATTTGAGGAAAATTACTTCTTTGAGCTCCTCCAGTATGATAATCAATAGCAAAATCTACATTTTTAATAAGCTCTTTCATTAAATAACGTGCCATTCTACTAGCTAAAGATCCTGTATTAGATCCGGGAAAGCTTCGGTTTACATCTTTGCCATGCATGTCGCGAGATAGGTTTAAAAAGCCAAAAACATTTAATAAAGGAACTACAATTACGCAACCTCTATGAATTTTGTATCTTTTATCAATTAGCATTCTTCTAACTAATTCAATACTATTAGTTTCATCGCCATGTAACCCTCCTTGAAGTAAAACTGTTGGCCCAACTTTTTCACCATTAAAAATATATACAGGAATCTCTATATAGGTACCTGTTGGTAGTCTGTCAACAGAAATTTTTATGAGTTTAGATTCTCCTAAACCTATTTTTTCACCACGAATTATTATTTCTTCGTTTTTGAATTCTTCGTTGAACATTTTTTCTCTAAATATTTAATAATTTCTTCAGCTACATTTACCTTAGTAAAAGCTTCTATTCCTTGTAAACCTGGGGTTGAATTAACTTCTATTAGTAAAGCTCCTCTTTTTGATCTTATTAAGTCTACTCCCGCTACTGGTAGCCCTAAATAATGAGCAGCTCTTATTGCCATTTCTTTTTCTTTTGAAGTTAAATCGACTTTAGAGCCACTTCCACCTCTATGAATATTTGAACGAAAATCATCTTCCAATCCTTTTCGTTTCATTGACGAGGTTACTTTATCACCTATTACAAAAGCTCTAACATCTTCACTATTACTTTCTTTAATAAACTCTTGTAATAAAAAACTAGTGTTCATACTATAGAGTGTATCGATAATAGATTTTGCTGATTTTTCAGTTTCGGCTAAGATAACTCCCATGCCATGAGTACCTTCTTGTAACTTTATGATAACTGGAGCTCCTCCAAGTAATTGAATTTGTTCACTAATATTTTCAGTATTTGCAGAAAAAACAGTGTCCGGAATTGGAATGTTTTTTCTATTCATTATTTGTAAGGTACGTAGCTTATTTTGAGCTCTTAAAATTCCTAATGAACGAGCGGTACTAAAAACTCCATTCATTTCAAACTCTTTTACTACAGCAGCTCCATGACTTGTAACTGATGCTCCAATTCTAGGAATAATTACATCTGGTTCATCAATAATATCTTCACCTTCATAAATAATTTGTCGTTTCCCCCCACTTAATTTAATAGAACATTGAGTGTGATTTATAATACTAACATCATGCCCACGGCTAATGGCTTCATCATAAATTCGCTTAGTAGAATAAATCTGTTCACTAACCGATAGAATAAAAATGTTCATAGATTTTAATAAGTAAAAGATTAAGTTAAAAATTCTTTATTACTAGGTATTCAACAGGGTTGTAATAGATATTAAAAGTAATGATTATCCTTTATAGGTATCTACTAATAATTAAATTTCATACGTACAATCCTTAAATGAGGACATTACAAAGCTAACAATTTTTTTGTTGTAGAAATGTGTCAAGAAGTTGAAGGGAATCATAATTTCTGTTAATTTTTTTGAATTCGATACTAGTTATAGTAATTTCATAACCTGAAAAACCAAACTATAACTAATGAAAACGCTTTTAAAAACAATTTTAGCGTTGTTTTCTCTTACACTTTTAGGTCAACAACAAGTTCCAACTTCCGCAAAAACAATACAGCAAGCTCTACTTAAAAAAGAAGAGTTAAGTAAAGCTTCTATTGTAAAAAACATCCCTTTCGAGAATATTGGTCCTACTGTAATGAGTGGACGTGTTGTTGATATTGATGTAAATCCTGATAATACGACTGAATTTTATGTGGGCTACGCTTCTGGAGGTGTATGGTATACCAATAATAATGGAACTACTTTTACTCCAGTTTTAGATAATTCGCCAACCCAAAATGTAGGAGATATTGCTGTAGATTGGAAAAAAGGTACTATTTGGGTAGGTACTGGTGAAAACAACTCATCGCGTTCGTCGTATGCTGGAATAGGTATTTTAAAATCAACAGATAAAGGAAAAACATGGATAAATGTAGGTTTACATGATAGTCATCATATTGGTAGAATATTAATTAACCCTAATAATTCTGACGAAGTTATTATTGGTGTAATTGGTCATTTATATTCATCTAATAACGAACGAGGAATATTTAAAACTACAGATGGAGGAAAAACATGGAATAAAACATTGTTTGTTGACGAAAATACTGGTGTTATTGATGTTCAACAGAGTCCAAATAACTTTAATGTTTTATATGCTGCTTCATGGGAAAGAGAACGTAAGGCATGGAATTTTGATGGTGATGGAAAAAATTCTGCTATATACAAGAGTATGGATGCAGGGAGTACTTGGGTTAAAATTTCGAAAGACAATGGTTTTCCTGAAGGAAATGGAGTAGGAAGAATTGGTTTAGCAGTTTTTGATGAAAATACGGTGTATGCTTTTCATGACAACCAATTTAGAAGAGAAAAAGGAAAGAAGAAAAAAGGAAAGTCAAATGCTTTAACAAAAGACGATTTTAAAACTATGTCAAAAGCAGAGTTTTTAAAATTAAAAGATAAAAAGTTGAATTCATATTTAAAAATGAATGGATTCCAAGAGAAATATAGAGCTGAAAATGTAAAACAAATGGTAAGGTCTGGATCCGTAAAGCCAATTGATTTAGCTAAATATTTAGAAAATGCAAATTCTTTATTATTTGATACACCAGTAATTGGAGCTGAGGTTTTTAAAACCGAGAATGGAGGAAAGTCTTGGAAGAAAACACATGAAGGGTATTTAGATGATTTATATTATTCGTATGGATATTATTTTGGAGAAGTAAGAGTAGATCTTCAAGATAAGAATGCTATTTATGTTTTAGGAGTTCCAATTTTAAAATCTAAAGATGGAGGAAAAACATTTAAATCTATCAGTAAAGAAAATGTTCATGCTGATCATCAAGCTTTATGGGTGAACTCTAAAAAACAAGGTCATTTAATTGAAGGGAATGATGGAGGTTTAAATATTTCATATGATGATGGTGAAAATTGGATAAAACTTAATACTCCTCCAGTAGGACAATTCTACTCTGTATATGCAGATAATCAAAAAAACTATAAAATTTATGGAGGTTTGCAAGATAATGGAGTTTGGGTAGCCAATAATAATGCGAAGGTTAATAAAAGGTGGAAGCAAACCGGTAAAAACCCATATGAGAGTTTAATGGGAGGTGATGGAATGCAAGTAGCAGTTGATGATAGAAACCCAAATATTGTTTATACAGGATATCAATTTGGTAATTATTATCGAATAAATAGAGAGTCAGGAAGGCAAACGTATATACAACCAAAACATACTTTAGGAGAAAATCCTTATAGATTTAATTGGCAAACTCCAATTCAGTTGTCAAAACATAATCAAGATATTTTATACTTAGGAGGTAATAAATTACATCGTTCTTTAAACAAAGGAAGTAATTGGGAAACTATTTCAGGCGATTTAACTCAAGGTGGTAAAAAAGGAAATGTAGCTTATGGAACATTAACAAGTATTTCTGAAAGTCCGTTTCAGTTTGGGGTAATTTATGTTGGTTCTGATGATGGGTATATTCATATTACAAAAAATGGTGGAGGTACTTGGGAGAAGATTTCGAATACGTTGCCTCAAAACCTTTGGGTAAGTAGAGTAATTGCCTCAAAGCATAAAAAAGAACGTGTATATGCTACTTTAAATGGGTATCGTTTTGATGATTTTACTACATATATTTATCAATCGGATGATTATGGTAAAACATGGACGAGTATTGCTGGAAATATTCCAACATCTCCAGTAAATGTTATTAAAGAAGATCCTGAAAAAGAAAATATATTATATGTTGGAACGGATAATGGATTGTACGTTACTTTAAATAAAGGAATACAATGGCATTCGTTTACGAATATTCCAAATGTAGCAGTTCATGATTTAGTAATTCAACCGAAAGCAAAAGAATTAGTAGTTGGTACTCATGGAAGAAGTATATACAAAGCAAACATTACTTCGCTACAAAAGTTGAAAGCTGAAAATGAAGATGCTTTATTTAAAATAAGAAATATTAGAAAAAGTTCTTATTGGGGGAACTCATGGAGTAAATGGTTAAAACCAAATACTCCTAAATTAAAAATCCCTTTTTATGTAAATTCAACTAAGAAAGTTACTATAAATATATTTAATGAAGATACTTTGATTAATGAAATTGAAGTAGATGCTGAAAAAGGGTTTAACGAAGTTTCATTCGATGTTTCTTTTTCTAAGAAAGGAAAGAAGGCTTATTTAAAAAAGCAAGAAGATAGGGTTCTTAAAAAAGCAAAAAATGGTGTTTATTATTTACCGAAAGGAAAATATAAAGCTGTAATGAATAGTTCCAAACAGAAATTTGAAATAAAATAATAGTAAAAAGACCTTTCTTTAATTAGAAAGGTTTTTTTTTAACTTATTTTTAAAGAGGTCATACTTATTTTAGGAGTTTGTAAAGAGTCGTTAAATAACTCAATATTTTCTCCTTTTTCTTTTAAGCCCAATGCATAAATTAATGGATAATAATGATCAGGAGTTGGAATTGCTAGTTGAACCTCTTTTCCTAATTTTTGATAATCTAGTAAAGGATTGAAATCTTCATTTAAAATTAAGTTGTTTAATTTTTCTCTAGCCACATTTCCCCAATCATGTTTAGAGGTGTTACTATCTAATCGTTTTAAGTTATGTACAATATTACCACTACCAATAATTAAAACTCCTTTAGAACGAAGTTTTGTTAGCTTTTTAGCTAATTCAAAATGATACAGGGCAGGCTTGTAATAATCAATGCTTAATTGTAGTACAGGAATATCTGCTTTTGGATATAAGTGTTTTAATACCGACCAAGCACCATGATCTAACCCCCAATCATAATCTAACTCTAGATTAGTGTTCGGTAAAAGTATTTTTTGTGTTTCTTTAGCTAAAGAGGAATTACCTTTTGAAGGGTATTTTACATCATATAAATCTTGAGGGAAACCATCAAAATCATGAATTGTTTTTGGATTTTCCATAGCAGTAATTTTTGTTCCTTTAGTTAACCAGTGAGCAGAAACACAAATTATAGTAGTAGGCTTAGGTAATGTTTTTGCAACTTTTTTAAAACCTAAGGTATATTCATTTTCTTCAATAGCATTCATAGGTGTCCCATGACCAAGAAAAAGCACTGGCATTTTAGGTGTGTTTGGTAGCACATCCATTATTTTTTCTAAATCTGTTATTGGCTTCATTGCCATTGACACCGATGATAATCCTGCTAATTGTAAAAACTTTTTTCTATTCAAAATTCTCTAATAAATTCAATTCTTTTGATAAAAATACAGCTATTTTTAATATACCTTTGTTCTTATGGGAATAATACGTGTAAACAACATTCGTTTGTATACAAACCACGGATGTTTAGATGAAGAAGCTAAAATTGGCTCGGAATATAAAGTTAATATAGAAGTAAAGGCTGATTTACAAAAATCTGCACAAACAGATGAGCTTACCGATACTGTTGATTATGTACATTTAAACAATATTGTAAAAGAAGAAATGGCAATACGATCGAAGCTATTAGAACATGTAGCAAAACGTATTTTAGATAGAGTTTTTCATGAAATACCAATGGTAGATGAAGCTGAGGTGAGTGTTGCTAAAATTAACCCTCCAATAGGCGGAAATGTTGAAGAAGTTGTTATTGTTTTAAAAGATGTTCGTAAAAGTTAAAAAACATTTGGATTAAACAATAAAAAATGTAAATTTGCAGTCCTAATTAATTAGGTGTCGTGGCCGAGTGGCTAGGCAGTGGTCTGCAACACCATCTACAGCGGTTCGAATCCGCTCGACACCTCAAAAAACCCTGTAAATCTTTTGATTTTCAGGGTTTTTAATTTTAGAAAAATATTAGTTTTTAGAAATTAAAACACAAATTGAGTAATTTTTATGACTATTTATAAAGAAAAGAGCCTGTGAAATATATTTACAGGCTCTTTTTTGTTTTTATAAATGTGGGTAATTACGATAAAAAACAGCTTATTTTATCAAGTGAAGAACCATAATCAAAACTAAAATCAATATGGATTAAATCGCCAGCTTTAACATCTAGTGTGTTAGTTGTTTTTAATACTGTTGGAGGCATTAAACTATCAGTACCTGTAAAATTAGCTCCTTCACTAACTTCTACATACGATTCTAAATACAAGGCATTCACTTTTCCTGTAAATAAAACAGGAACAGAAAAGCTAAGCTTTACACCTTGTTTTTTCTCTTTTAACAATTCAATTTCGTTTACTAAAAATTGTTGTGATAAAAACATTGGTTGATGCCTGGTAAACATTACAGGATAATGATGAATATCTTCATCGATTTCTGCTTCACATAAACGTGCAAAATTTACAATTCTGTTAGGAAACAACTTTCCTTCAGGTTTTAAGTAATTACGCATGTGCTGAAATATTTGTACTTGAAATTCATTAGCACAGTAAATACTCATCAATTCACCAATAACATGATCTACTTTTTCAGGTAGTTCAACAGTTAAGGCATCTGCAAAAATAACTTCTACTTTAGCTGCCCATGGATGTTTGGCAACTTCTTTTTTTATAAATGGAATTAAATCAGGATTGTTTTCTATTAAATAGGCTTTTTTTACATGAGGCATGTATAATTTTGTTAAAGGCATTGTTCCTACCCCTATTTCACAAACTACAGCGTCTTTAAAATTGTTATTTAATTCAAAAGCCTTTTTAAAAGCATTCACTCTTTGCTCATCAGTTTCCATTATTTTATAATATACCTCAGGAAAACCATAATGAGCTTCATTAAAAGTTTGAGCATCTAAAAGTCCGTATTTTAAACTTTCGTAATTATCAATAACTTTTTCAAATAATTCTTTATTCATTTTTTAATAATTCTTTTCTAGTAAAATTAAAATCTATTTTGTCTCCTGAGTATTTACATCTTTTAACAACCCTAAAGCAAAATAAACTACCAATATACCACCAATAACAATACAAATCCACATAAAAATAGTAGTTTGCCAAAAGCTTTTGGCTTTACTAGGTTTTGTGGTTTTTTTAATTCTTGAGAAATCTGATACAGCTATTTCTCTAATTACTTTAGTGTTTTCAGAAATAAAGTTTCCTAAATCGTATTTAGGTTTAGTTAGAGTGGTATCTATTATTAGAGTGTAAATTCCATCCTTTTTTAAATTAGAAATAAGGTACTTTGGCTTTTGTAATAATTGAATATGCTCGATGTCTAACGGTGGATTATCGTCATTTTCAATTTCAATAAAGAACTCTTTTTCATTTAAATTTGTAATAGTAAATGTGTTTTCGTTTTTGGCATTTAACTCAAAAGTAGAAAGTATTTTGGTATATATTTCTTCTCTTTTTTTTACTTTATGTATTCTTTGTACAAATACTTTTGCCTTTCTCAGAAAATATTCAGTGTTAATTTTAAAGGAAATAGTATTTATTTTATGAGATTCTTCTGCTGAAAATTTAATACGAGTTACTTTTTTTTCTTTTAGAAAAACTGTTTCTTTTTTATAGTTTTCTAGTTTAGTTGAAGAGGTTTTAAAAAACTTGTTTTTATTAACCCCTGCACCAATAACATTTATAGGTAATGAGTTTTTATCACTAAAAATAACTTTTAAAAACGTATAGTTATTTAAAGGAAATTGAATAGTTTTTTTTACCGATGTGTTATTTGATGAGTTTATATTTGATAAGGTTTTATTTGAAACTAAACCATACCATTTTTTAGAATCATTACTTCCTAAAACACTATATGTTTTAGTGATTTTAGTATTTACGATCTCTAATACTAATTCTTCAAAAGGGGTGTTAGTATTGTTTTCTATTTCAATGCTAGTAATAGAATCTTTAACAACCCTGTTCGTGGTGATTTTGATAGGGTTAAAAACAGTAAAATTTTTATTTGATGGCGAAACAATAATATAAGGAACCTCATTATTATTGATATCTTTAATTCTTAGAGAAGAAAAATTCTCATTGCTTGCCGAGCGTATTTCCGTGTTGAGGTTTAAGGTATGTAAACCATTAAAGTTTGTTTTTTCTAACGTTCCTTTATAATTTTGACTAAAACTATTTATAGCTATTAAACAAGTTATAAAAAAACTATATTTATTCATCTTCTGAATTTTCATCTATTACTAATTTTTTTATTTTTTGATACACAAAAGAGATAACTAATATTAAAATACCCAAAAGGATAAAAGCAATTATTTTCCCTGTTTCTGAAACGTTTTTAATGTCGTATACAAATAATTTTAAAATTGTTAACCCTAATAAAGAGAGGGCAATGATTCTTAAGTTTTTCCATTGTTTTCTAATACCGATAATTAGAAAAATGAAAGAGAACACACCCCAAAGAATAGGATACCCAATTTTTATAATTTGTGTAGCTGTATTGTTTATTTGTTTTTTTGCATAATTAAATTTTTCATACCAATTATTTTCACTGTCAGAAAATTGATTTGTTATTTCATCACTACTTAAACTATTAGATAGATATAAACCATGAACCATTATTTCATTACTTAATACATATACTATTGCAAAAGTAAATAACCACGGAAGCCATTTGTTCTGTTTAGTATTTATAGTAAATAAAGAAGTTGTTGTTGTTAGTAATTGATATCCAAAATAAATTAAACAAGCCAAAATAATATAATGAAAATAAAATGCATAATTAGAGGTTGTATTTTCAACAAGGTTATTAATAATTTCGGTTTTTGGTAATTTGTAAAAGCTTACTATATATAAAATAATAGAAATAGTACTTACTATTAAAGCTCCTTTTGAAATGTTTTTCTTTTTAAATAAAGAAGCTATATAAAGGATAAGAGAAACAAATACAAAATGATACATCACTGGGAATGACAAGGCAGATGCTTGATTACTTATAAATTGATGCGCTTGATAATTAATTTCTAAAAGACCGGTAAAATAGGTTATAATGACGGTTGCTAATACTAATACATTTTTATAAAACTTAATTGAGAAAGTAAAAAACCTTGTTATAACATCTTTTTCTTTCTTTAATAACCAATATGTTATGAATAAAGAAACGCTAACGATAAACCCAGAAATAAATAAAGGGTTAAAGATTACAGTGAAATTTTCACTAGAGTAATACTTTCCCCAGTCTATTAGTAAACTAATAATGGTTAAAACTTGTACAATGATAGCGCCAAATTTAAAAGAACTAATCTTTGATTTTTGGGATAACCAAAATAATAATACAGATTCCAATGCCCAAAATAAAGTGATTTGGTTTCCTTCGAATTGAATAGGTATCGTTAATGTTACAAATGTAAGAGCTAAACCTATTAATAAATATATCGCATTTTTATCTAATCCGAATTTTTTGAATAAAATGATAGCATATACCAAGTTGTAAATAGCTAATAATAAGGTGAAAATTCCTGTGAAATTCGAGTTGATATCTTTTAAAATAACCATCCCAATTCCGAAAAAAATGAACGTATTTGCAACAAATATAAAATACTCAATAGTTGAAAAAACACCTTTATTTTTAAGGTTGTTTAAAACTATGGTAATGCTAAATATAAAATAATAAAGAGTAGCAAAAAGTAAAGCTCCTTTATGTGAAAAAGAAGGATCATTTATTTTTGAACCTAACCATCCAGTATACAATAATATGGTGAAAATAAAAGCTAGAATGGTGGCTATTCTCCATTTTTTAAAATAGGAAACACCTAAAACACCTATGTTCAAAATAGCTATATAAGTGAATAACACAACATAGTTTCCTTCTCCAGTACTAACCATAAAAGGTGTTGCAAAACCACCAATTAATGATAAAATAGCTAGCTCTTGACGATCATATGAAACAGAAACAAGTGTACTGAAAGCTGTTATAATTGCCATAATACTAAAAGCAATTGTTTGACTAAATAATTGATATTCGTGAAAGGCAATATAGATAGTAAAATAAAAAATACTAATAGCACCGGCTACTAAAACAGAACTAAAAGCGACATAGTTTTTCTTTAGTTTATGGGCTATTGCCATAACAAGTGAACCACATAAAATACCAATACCAACTCTTGCAGGTTCATTTATCCAATCTTTATCTATAGCATATTTTACAAAGAAGCTAATACCTAACACTAAAATTAGAATACCAATTTTATTAATTAAGTTTTCTCCAATGAACTTTTCTAAATCTGGGTTTTTCTCTTTAAATGCTTCAAACCAAGATTTTTTAGGTTCAGTTTTTGTTTTTTCTGAAACTACTTTTGATATTGATTCAATAACCTCCTTCTTTGTTGGTTTTAGTTTTAAAACTGAAGAAGATTTATCAGGAATTGTTTCAGCAACTGTAGTTTTTTTAGAAATGTCATCTATAGATTTGTTAGCTATAGGTTTTTCAATAATAGAATCTGGTTTTTTTATAACTGGATCCTTTTTGATACTATTAGTTTTCTGTTCTTGCGAAGTTATTTTTTGTTGTAAGTACCTTATTCTCTTATTAAGGTTCACAATTGTATCTTCTAATTTTTCAAATTTTGTATTGATGTTTTTGTTAATAAAATACAAGCAAAGAAGTATAACTAATAAGCTTCCAATCATAAAACTTTTTTTTATTTTAAGTCAAATGTAGGGTTTTAATATTATAGTAATAGTATGATATTAGTTAAACAATATGTTTATTGACAATTGAAAATTATTATAAATCAATATTTAAAAGCTCCTTGATTTCTTGTTTTCCATGAGTTGTTAAAATAAGTTCTCTAGTATTTTTATTTTTTCTAAACCAATCTTTTTCTAACATTTTTATTAATAAAGCATCTCCTAAAGCACCAGCTAAGTGATGTTTTCGCTCACTCCAATCTAAGCACTGATGTGCAAATGATCTTTTGGTATTTTTAGTAATTTCTATTTGGATACCAAGTTTTAAAAACCAGTTTTCTCCATAACTAGTTATTAGATATTTTTTTTCTGAAGGTTTAATTATGTTTTGTTCAAGTAAAGCATTGGTAATTTTAACACCTACTTCACCAGCTAAATGTTTGTAACAGGTTCTAGCATATGTAAATGCTGTTATTGCTGGTTTTTTTATTTTTTTATAATTTGTGTTTAGTGATAATAAACTAGCCATTGATTCTATAACTTGAGCAACTTCTGGTGTGCTAAACTTATAATAACGATGTCTGCCTTGTTTTTCTACAATTAAGATATTATTGAGAAGTAATTTTGATAAATGATTACTAGCAGATTGTAAAGATACATCAGCACAGTTAGCTAATTCAGTTGCTGTATATGCTCTTCCATCTAATAAATTCCATAGCATTTTGGCTCTTGCTTTATCACCTAATAAAGCAGCAATTTCGCTAAAATCCTTCTCTAAATATTCCATAATTTATCAATCCCAAATTTGTGGACGTTTGATTCCTAAAGTTCTTAAATAGCTTAATAGTTGACCTGTATGAACAGCTTCATGATACACCATTCTATTTAAATAATCTCCTAATTTTTTATGTTGATTTACCTCTGTTCTATTTATTGTAATTTTTTCTAAATCTAACTCATTTAAATATTCAATCATACTAAAAAAATCATTTCTGTAATTTTCTGCAAACTTTAATTCATGAGTCACATTGATATATTCTAAATTTTTCCAGGGAGAAATATAAGTGCCTAAATTACCTCTATTATTTATAACTGTGTGAAATAAATGTTCAGCTTCTAATACATGACGAACCATTTCTATACAAGTAAATGCTTTTTGATCTGGTTTCCAATTTAAATATTCTAATGGAATTTCATTCCACAAGTTAATACTGCGTCTTCTGGTTTCTTTAAAATTTAATAGAATAATTTTTTTTGAATTCATGGTTTTAAATTTTTTACAAAAGTATTTTTAAAACCAAAAATATACTTCATTTCAGAATGAAGTATGTAGTTTTTTGAGTACAAAAAAAGCCCTTTCAATTACTTGAAAGGGCTTTTTATTTCATAATAAGATTAAACCTTACTTAGCATTATTATTTTTAGTTTTTTTATAAAAAAACTTATAATGTAAGTATTGGTAGGCATCTCTAGGTAATATTTTAATCCACTTTTTGTATTTTAAAAACCATTTAAAACGAATAGAGTTTAGACCTTTAGTTAAATAACCAGCAATAAAAGGATGTACATTTAAAGTAATGTCAGTATAATTTTTTTCGCTGTTAATTAATCGCTCTAATTCTGCTTCAATTTTATCTAATAAAACTATTGGAGCTTCAACTTCTCCATTTTTATTAGGATTTGGTTCTCTTGTTTTTATGTGTAATTCAGGTCTTACACGTTGTCTTGTAATTTGTACTAATCCAAATTTACTTGGAGGTAATATTTTATGCTTTGTACGATCTAAAGCCATCGCTTCTTTTAAATGCTGAAATAGTTTTTGTCTGTTTTCAGCACTTTTCATATCAATAAAGTCAACAACAATTATACCACCCATATCTCTTAACTGTAATTGTCTAGCGATTTCAGTGGCAGCTATTAAATTGACTTCTAAAGCGGTTTCTTCTTGACTTAATGCTTTGTTTGAACGATTTCCACTATTTACATCAATAACATGTAAAGCTTCTGTATGTTCAATAACTAAATAAGCACCTTTGCTCATCGAAACTGTTTTTCCAAACGATGTTTTAATTTGTCTTTCAATACCGTATTTTTCAAAAATAGGCATCTGTGATTTGTGTAGTTTCACAATTTTTTCTTTTTCAGGATAAATTTCCTGTAGGTATTCTTTAATTTCAACCTTTAAGGCTTCATCGTTGGTTACTATGTTTGTAAAAGAATCATTCATTACATCTCTTAAAATAGAAGATGCTCTGTTTAACTCACTTAATATTTTAGTTGGAGTATTTGTGTTTGCAATGTGTTTGCAAGTTGTTTTCCAACGTTCAAGAGAGTTTTGTAAATCTTTATCTAGTTCTGCTACTTTTTTACCTTCAGCAACAGTACGTAAAATAAGTCCAAACCCTTTTGGTTTGATACTTTTTGCTAATCTTTTTAAACGTTCTTTTTCTTTGGTATCAGCTATTTTTTGTGAAACTGAAATTCTATTAGAAAAAGGAACTAATACTAAATATCTACCAGCAATAGATAACTCTGAACTAATTCGAGGACCTTTGGTAGAAATGGGTTCTTTTACAATTTGTACTAATAAATTTTGACCTGATTTTAGTACATCATTAATGCTTCCGTCTTTATTGATATCATCTTCAGAACGAAAGTTTTTTAAAGTGAATTCTTTATATTTACCTGTGCTTACCTTTTTAATGAATTTATTTAAAGATTGTACTTGTGGCCCTAAATCATGATAATGTAAAAAACCATCTTTAGGATATCCAACGTTTACAAAAGCGGCGTTTAAACCAGTCATTACTTTTCCAATTTTTGCTAGAAAAATATCTCCAACTGAAAATTTATTGTCGCTTGTTTCTTTATTTAATTCAATAAGTTTACCATCTCTTAGTAAGGCAAAATCAATATCAGAAGAATTTGAACGAATTATTAATTCTGTTTTCATCTGAATGTAGTTTTTGTGCCAACGTAATATATATACGAAGACGGATTAAAATTTGTAAACAGGTATTTTTAATACCGTTTTAAGGTGTTTAAACCTTAATGTCAATGAACTTTTGTAAGCTATTTAGCAAACGAAGAAAAAGTAAGCGGTAGCTTACTTTTTCTTATGACGATTTGCTCTTGCTCTTTTCTTTCTTTTGTGTGTAGAGATCTTAGCTCTCTTTCTTTTTTTACCACTTGGCATAATTAATAATGTTTTATAAAAACCAATGATACTTGGTTTTCGGTTAATACTTTTATTTACAAAATTACTTTACAGCTACTTTAGCTTTAACTCCTTCAGTAAAAACTTTTGAAGGTTTAAATGCAGGGATGTTATGAGCTGGTATTTTAATAGTTGTGTTCTTTGAAATGTTTCTACCAGTTTTTTCTGCTCTTTGCTTAATAATAAAGCTTCCAAAACCTCTTAAATAAACATTATCGCCATTCTCTAATGCTTCTTTTACCTCTTCCATGAATGCTTCAACAGTTGCTAATACATCTGCTTTTTCAATTCCACTCTTATCTGAAATTTTAGATACGATATCTGCTTTTGTCATTGTAAATATATTTTGATTTGTTTTCTTTAAAAATTGAGGATGCAAATATATGATAATTAATCTATTCCGAAAAAAATTAAACTTAAAAAAAAACAAACTAAATACAGTAGTTTTGTAGAACTAATTTTATTTGATGGTTTTTCATAAAGAATTAATACACTGGTATTTACAAAATAATAGATCTTTGCCTTGGAGAAAAACAAAGGATCCTTATTTCATTTGGTTAAGCGAAATTATGTTACAGCAAACAAGAGTTGCGCAAGGATTGCCTTATTTTTTAAGGGTTACAGAGGCTTTCCCAACAGTTTTCGATTTAGCAAAAGCTGAAGAAAATGAGGTGTTAAAACTATGGCAAGGTTTAGGTTATTACTCTAGAGCAAGGAATTTACATTACACTGCAAAGCATATTGCAAATGAATTAAATGGAGTGTTTCCTGATAATTATAAAACTTTGTTAAAGTTGAAAGGAGTGGGCGATTATACCGCTTCAGCTATCGCTTCTATATGTTATAATGAACCTGTTGCTGTTGTTGATGGGAATGTATATAGAGTTTTGTCACGTTATTTTGGAATACAAACACCTATTAATATAACTAAAGGAATTAAAGAGTTTAAAGAATTAGCTCAAAGTTTGATTGACGTTAAAAATCCTGGAAATTACAATCAAGCCATTATGGATTTTGGAGCATTACATTGTAAGCCACAAAACCCCTTATGTGATAGTTGTATGTTTTCAGAAAGTTGCATTGCCTTTAATTCAGATTTGGTAAAAGAATTGCCAAAAAAGGAAAAGAAGCTAAAAATTAAAAAGAGATTTTTTAATTATTTAGTGGTTGTAACAGATTCCAATGAAACAATTTTAGAAGAAAGAAAAGGAAAAGGTATTTGGGAAGGATTATATCAGTTTCCTTTAATTGAAACTGAAAAATATATTGATGTTAATGAATTAATTGATTTAGATGATTTCAAAAATTTATTTTCAAAAGAGATCTTTATTAAGCTATTCAATAAAAAAGAAATAATTCATAAACTATCACATCAACATTTATATACTCAATTTTGGATTGTTAATACTCCTTTTATAAAGGAAGCTACAACAAGTTGGAACGAAATAAAAAAACAACCTGTGCCTGTTTTAATAGACAAGTTTTTAAATGAATTTTTAAAGTTAGAAAAGTAATTTTCGTATATTTGATTTTACACAAAACTATAAAGCTATGGCTGGAACAGTAAACAAAGCTATTTTAATTGGGCATCTTGGAGATGAAGTAAAAATGCACTATTTTGAAGGAGGAAATGCAATTGGTCGTTTTCCTATAGCTACCAATGAAACGTATACCAACCGTCAAACTGGAGAAAAAATAACGAATACTGAATGGCATAATATAGTGGTACGTAATAAATTGGCTGAAATTTGTGAAAAATATTTAACAAAAGGAGATAAAGTTTATATTGAAGGACGTATTAAAAACCGTCAGTATGAGGTTGATGGCCAAAAAAGGTATACTACTGAGATACAGGTACAGGACATGACTTTCTTGTCTACTAAGAAAGATCCTAATGCTATGGTTTCTCCTCAGCAAAGCCAAACACAACCTCAGGCAAATAATAATGAAAATATTAAAGTTGCTTCAAGTGAAGACGATGATTTACCATTCTAGTTTAATTAAAATTTAAATTTTGGACCCAGACCCCGAACTGTTTTTAAATATCTACTTAAGTATTAATTGGTTAACAACACTTAATTTTGTTGTTTTACTAGTTTTACTAATCTGTTCAGCTTTAATATCAGGAACAGAAGTTGCTTTTTTCTCTATTTCACAAATTGAAATTGATAATCTTTCTGAAAAATCGAAAGGAAAAAGTATAGTTGTAAAGCTACTTGAGAATCCTAAGAAACTGTTAGGAACAATATTAATAACTAATAACTTTATAAATATTTTAATTGTTCTAATTTTTGCTTCACTTGGTGAGATTCTCTTTAGTGAACTATCTTCTGGGGTGAAGTTTTTTATTGAACTAGTATTAGTGACCTTTTTAATTTTATTGTTTGGAGAGGTTTTACCTAAAGTATATGCAACAAGAAGATCTATGCAATTTGCTAATTTTATGGCAAAACCGATACAACTATTAAATACTATTTTAACACCATTAAGTTCTCCGCTTATAAAGTTAACAAGTGTTGTTGAAAATAAACTAGGAAATAAAAACAATAATTTGTCAGTTGAAAGACTATCTCAGGCGTTAGAATTAACATCAGATAATGCCACTACAAAGGAAGAACAGAAAATTTTAGAAGGAATAGTAACTTTTGGAAATACAGAAACAGTACAAATAATGAAACCAAGAACGGATGTTTGTGCTATTTCTGATGAAACTAGTTATGCAGAAGTACTTAAAATTATTTTAAAAAATGGGTATTCGCGTAACCCTGTTTATCATGAAAATATTGATACAATTGTAGGTGTTTTATATGCAAAAGACTTATTGAAGCATTTAAATAAAACTACTTACAAATGGCAATCTTTGATTCGAGAACCGTTTTTTGTTCCTGAAAACAAAAAGTTAGATGATTTATTAAGTGAATTTCAAGAGAAGAAAAAACATTTAGCAATTGTTGTTGATGAGTATGGAGGAACTAGTGGTATTGTTACACTTGAAGATGTAATTGAAGAAATAGTTGGTGATATTAATGATGAGTTTGATGATGAAGATTTATCATATTCTAAGTTAGATGAAAACAATTATATTTTTGATGGAAAAATAACAATTAGAGATTTTTGTAAAGTTTTAGGAGATGATGACGAAGAAAAATTTGAGGAAGAAAAAGGTGAGAGTGAAACTTTAGCTGGATTTATTTTAGAAGTTTCAGGAAAGTTTCCAAAAAAAGGAGAGAAAATAAACTTTAGTAATTATACGTTTACTATTGAAGCGTTAGATAAAAAACGTATAAAACAAGTTAAAGCAACACGAAATGCGTAAAACAATTTTGCTTTTAGTAGCAATTATAATGATAAGTTGTGGAGAAGAAACTACACCAAAACCTAAAGCATATTTAAGTTTAGAATATCCAGAGTTGGGGTATAATAAGTTGAACATGGGCAAGCCTTATTATTTTGATGTAGCTAAAAGCGCAACAATAAAAGATTTACCTAAAAATTGGTTAAAAATTCAGTATCCAAAACTTAAAGCATCTGTTGATATAACCTATAGACCAATAGATAATAATTTAAAAGAGTTGTTAGTAGAGGCTGAAAAGTTAGTGCTAGAACATACAGTGAAAGCTGATCATATTTCATGGAGAGATTTTTCTAATAAAGAGAATAAAGTATATGGGAAAATGTGTGAAATAGCAGGGAATGCTGCATCACAAATTCAGTTTCATGTAACTGATAGCACCAAGCATTTTATGAAAGGGTCTTTGTTTTTCTATATAAAACCCAATTATGATTCTATTTTACCAGCTGTAGAACATATTAAAAAAGATATGGTTCGTATGATGGAAAGTCTTCAGTGGGAGAATTAAATAGAAGATTATTTCAATGAAAAAATATATACTTATTATTTTACTAGCTCTTTTTTATAATTGTAAGAACAAACTATGTTATGAAGAGAGATCTATTAATGAAATGAAAGAATTGTTTTTAAAAGATAATTTGAATTATGGTTTTTATCAATCATTAATAGAATATAAGTTATCTAATGAAGAATTAGAGATGTCAATTAAGTTGATTAAAAAAGCATTTAGAGAGTATAATAATAACTTAAAGATAAAAGGATATAAGCGAGAGGCGTTACCGAATTTTAAAAAATACAGTTATATTCTTTCTTCGTGTCTTGATGAAAAAAGGAATAAGCTAGTCTTTATTAATGGTTATTTGACAAATGGAAGTTGCCCAGATTTGGGTTCATTAAAGGAATGGTATGAAGTCTTTGATGGTGGGAATTCAATGATTCAATTTAGAATGAATTTATCTGAAAAAAGCGTATCGTATATTATGCCCAATGGAGAAGCTTAATTGTTAAATTCACTGTCTACTTTGCAACCATAAATAAAATTGTAAACCAAATAAAATTGCTCCAGCTAATAGGTGAGTTGCTTGTGTTCCTAAAGGAAATTCAGCATAATACATTAAAATACCTGTAATGGTTTCTAAAAAGATTAGAAAAACAATCCAGTTCACTAAATTATAACCTAAGTTTTTAATTTGGTTTAGATAAAACATTCCTAAGTTAACTAATACAATAGCTATAGTGAAAGATCTGTGAAAGTAAAATTTGAAATTAGGCTCCATTAAACTATACTCTTTATTGTCAAATCCAAATAACTTTACTTGTTCATCGATAAACTGTCTTACTTGTGTTCCCATAGCAATTTGTATCAATGAAAAAACTACTGAAGCTATTAAAAGTTTATTAAATAAGGAGTTGTATTTTGGAGTATCTTCTGAATTTACTTTTGCTTGGTTTTTCCCTGAAACTATAAATAAGAGCCATAATAATAAAGCAACAATAATTAACCCGGCAACCATATGAATAGTAATAACTGTTGGTTTTAAATTTGTGTCAACCACAGTTTTTCCTAGCCAAGCTTCAAATAACATTAAAAAGAAAGCTCCAAAGGCTACTAAAGGAATTGTTTTATTTTCTCTCCAGAATTTACTTGCTCCAACTATTAAAAATAAAAAGACAAAGCCAGATAAAACTGATGCTAATCGGTTTATGTATTCTGTCCAGGTATGATATTTATTAAATTTAGCATACGAGTGTTTGGTGTATTTTTCCCAATTATTAGTATTAAATTCATTAGTAGTTTTTATATTGTTTTCGGCAACAAATAGCATATCATCTTTAACAATAATCATCCCTTTGTTATAATCTGTATTAGGTTGCCAGGTAATTTGTTCTTCAGAAGTTGGTGGAATGTAATATCCAAAACATTTTGGCCAATCAGGGCATCCCATTCCAGATCCAGTCATACGAACAACAGAACCAGCTAAAAAAATTAAATAAACAGAAATTAATGAAATTTTTACTATAAGAGGAAAATGTTTTTTCATCCAAAAAAGTTTTTACAAAGATACAAAAAAGCATAAAAAAAGCTCTCAATTGAGAGCTTTAGAATTTATGGTTGAAATTGTAATTATAGCTTTTTAGTTAAACTATTTTACTTTTAAAGAGTATTTGATTGTTTCGTGAAAAAACGTTTGTCTTACTTTTTAAATTTTAAAGCTTCAGAACGTCCTTTTTTGAAAATTTTGTTGCTAGCATGAGTTCCTTTACGCAACTCTTTTTGTTCTTCAAATGGTAGTTGAATTATTTCCTGGCACTTAGAAGAACATGTATTCTCCATTTTTTCAGCACAATCATCACATTGAATAAATAATAAATGACAACCTTCGTTGGCGCAATTAGTGTGTGTATCACAAGATTTTCCACATTGATGACAGTTTGAAATTACATCATCAGTAATTTTTTCTGCCCTTCTATGATCAAAAACAAAATTCTTTCCTAAAAACTTGTTTTCTATGCCTTCTGATTTTACTTGACGAGTGTATTCTATGATACCTCCTTCTAATTGAAAAACATTTTTAAATCCTTTGTGTTTATAGTAGGCAGATGCTTTTTCACAACGAATTCCACCTGTACAATACATTAAAAGATTTTTATCTTCTTTATGGTCTTTTAAGTCTTCTTCAATAATATCTAAAGAATCTCTAAAAGTATCAACATCAGGTGTTACAGCTCCTTCAAAATGACCAATTTCACTTTCATAATGATTACGCATATCTACACAAACGGTGTTAGGGTTTGCTAACATATCATTAAATTCTTTAGCGCTTAAATGAACACCTTTATTAGTAACATCAAATGTATTATCATTTAATCCGTCAGCAACAATCTTATTACGGACTTTAACTTTTAATTTTAAAAATGATTTATTGTCTTGTTCCACAGCTACGTTTAAACGTATATCTTTTAGAAAAGAAATGGCATCTAATTGATTTTTTAATTCAATCATTCTGTCAGAAGAAACAGAAATTTGAGCATTAATACCTTCGTTAGATACATAGGTTCTTCCTAGTACATCTAATTCATTCCATTCTAGGAATAATTTATCTCTAAATAATTGTGGGTTTTCTATCTTATGATATTGATAGAATGAAATAGTTAAACGGTCTTTTCCCGCTTCGTCAATTAGTGCAGCGCGTTCTATCGCACTTAACTTGTTGTACAGTTGCATGCTATACTTTTTAGTTAAACAAAATATATTGTGATTCTTTATAAAATCATGGCAAAGATACTGCTTTTTTGAACTTTGTTGTTTAAAATATGGCTTTTTGATCTTAATTTGATAATAATTAAACGTGGCTATAAAAAAACCTAAATTTAATATACAACTAATAGTTATTTTTTAAACCTTTGTAACTATTATATAAACAGTTATAACACACTATAAAATTAAAAAACAATGAGAGTAGCAGTTGTTGGAGCTACCGGAATGGTAGGTAATGTAATGTTACAAGTATTAGCAGAACGAAACTTTCCAGTAACAGAGTTGATTCCTGTTGCGTCTGAACGTTCAGTAGGTAAATTATTACCTTACAATGGAAAAGAGTATTCAGTAGTAAATTTAGCTACAGCTGTAGAAATGAAGCCAGATGTTGCTTTATTTTCAGCTGGGGGAGAAACCTCTTTAGAGTGGGCTCCAAAATTTGCTGAAGTTGGAACGACGGTTATCGATAATTCATCAGCATGGAGAATGGATCCGACTAAGAAATTAGTGGTGCCTGAAATTAATGGTGATGTATTAACGAAAGAAGATAAAATTATAGCAAACCCAAACTGTTCTACAATTCAATTGGTAATGGCATTAGGCCCATTGCATAAAGAGTATAGAATGAAGCGTGTTGTAATTTCAACGTATCAATCAGTTTCAGGAACAGGAGTAAAAGCTGTTCAGCAATTAGATAATGAAGAAGCTGGAGTTGAAGGAGAAATGGCTTATCCACACCCAATAGGAAGAAACGCTTTACCTCATTGTGATATTTTTTTAGAAAACGGATATACTAAAGAAGAGATGAAGTTGGTAAAGGAACCAAAAAAGATTTTACGTGATGATTCTTTTTCTATTACTGCTACAGCGGTTAGAATTCCTACAGCTGGGGGGCATTCAGAATCTGTAAATATTCAATTTGAAAATGATTTTGATTTGACTAAAGTACGTGAGATTTTGGCAGGAACTGAAGGAGTTATAGTTCAAGATAATGTAAAAGAAAATGTTTATCCAATGCCTATTAACGCTCATAATAAAGATGAAGTTTTTGTAGGTAGAATTAGAAGAGATGAATCTCAATCAAATACATTAAATATGTGGATAGTTTCTGATAATTTACGTAAAGGAGCTGCTACTAATACAATTCAAATAGCTGAGTATTTGGTTAAAAACAGCATATTAAAAAATAAAGTTTTGGCGTAAACTTTTATTTTTAACAAAAATGAAAACCTTAGGCATTAGCTTAGGGTTTTTTATTTGATGTATTTTTGTTTTATGGATAAAAAAGAAATTATAAATAGTACAATAACTTTTGTAAAAGAAACGCTTAAAGGAGCAGAAGGAGGACATGATTTTTTTCATGTTGAAAGGGTTTATAAAAATGCTTTACTAATTGCTGAAAAAGAAGATGTAGATGAATTTGTAGTAGCTTTAGGTGCTTTATTACATGATATAGCTGATAGTAAATTTCATGATGGAGATGAGACAGTAGGACCGAAAAAAGCACGATTCTTTTTAGAAACTAAAAAGGTTAATGATGATATTATAGTACATGTAGAAAATATAATTACCAATATTTCATATAAAGGAGGTAATTTTAAGCAACAATTTAAATCTGCTGAACTTGATGTTATTCAAGATGCTGATCGGTTAGATGCAATAGGTGCTATAGGAATTGCTCGTTGTTTTAATTATGGAGGGTTTAAGAATAGAGAGATTTATAATCCTAGTATACTTCCTAATTTATCTATGACTAAAGAAGAGTATAAGAACTCTAAAGCACCAACAATAAATCATTTTTATGAAAAGCTTTTATTGTTAAAAGATAAAATGAATACCAATACGGGAAGAAAAATAGCTCAAGAAAGGCATGATTTTATGGAAGTGTTTTTGAAACAGTTTTTTATTGAATGGGCATAAGTATTATTTATATCCAATGTAAATTATATGTTAATAAAAAATAAATTTTATGTTAATTGTGTGTTTTAAAAAAATAGTGTATGTTTGAAACATCGATCCCCGATAAAATTTTTTTCCCTTAAGTTAAGAAACAGCATTTAGATTTTTTTCAGATGCTGTTTTTTTTATATAGTAAATACTCATTAGCCTAAATATGCTGTTTATTTAAAGAACATCTCTAGTACTACATATTTTATTGCAGCTATTATTGCTGCAATAATAAAAACGTAAAGTTGATTTTTATTGTGTAATTGATTTTTGAACATTATCGAAAAATATTTTGTAAAACGATTAAAACAAAACTTACAGTTACCAATATTATTTTTGTTATTACTACTATCATAATTTTTTTATTTATTGAATAATCCCTTTTTTAATAATTACAGTTTTTGAGTTTTTACCATTTATGAAGTCGAATTCTAATAAATCAACTTGATTAAAGTTGTCAATTTTATTATTTAATATTTGTTGAATTCTTTCAACTTCTTTTTTTAAAGATAAAAACTCACAATCAATTAATTCATATTCTCCTTTCTCAGTACTTAAACCGTTTTTTCCATATTGAATACCTGTAGCATATAGAACTTGGTTTATTTCTTTACAATTACAATTTTCTTTTAATGCCTTAAGTATGCTTTTAGATTTATCAATTGAATGTAATGAAGAACTAACAGTGTAACCAAATAAACCTCCTAGTATTAAAAATATAAAAAGTATAAATATTGTTTTTGGTGTTTTTTTCATCATTATTAGAATTAATCTTGTGTTTAATTTCTTGTACAAAGATTTGATTTAAAAATGTGTATTACAAGTTAATGAAGCCTGTTTTTAGAAAAATAGGGAACATAGTATGGTTATAACTGATTGTTTTTCAGTGTATTGTGTTCTATTTGTGGAAATGTTTTTTAAGAAGATAACTAAACCCTAATTTTATAAATTTAGGGTGAAAACTCATAGTTTTTGTTTTTATAAAGTATTATTTTATGAAATGGAATTCAGTTTTTTAATATAAACTGAAGGAAGTAATCCTGTTCTTCTTTTAAAATATTTAGTAAAAGAATCTGTACTTTTATATCCAATTTCTTCTGAGATAGATTGAATAGAATAAGCTCTAAATTGTTTGTTTTCTTTTAACTTTAATACAGCATGATTAATTCTTAAATCATTAATGTATGTGTTGAAATTTTTTTGATAATGCGCGTTTATTACTTTAGATAAATATGAAGTATTAGTTTTTATTTTTTTAGCTACATTATATGAATTACAATCCTGTTTCAAAAAATAATTGTGTTCTTCTAGTTTTTTTAAGCCAGATAAAATTTCTTGATAAGTTTCAGGGTTTATATCTAAAGTATTTTTTTCTTCTATTGTTTTATCTTTAGTGTCAATAATCTTTTGCTGTTCTTCTAACTGTTGTATTTTATTTATTAGCTCATTAAAAGAAGCTGAGTCCTTTTTGTTTTTTTTAGAAGTTTTAAATAAAAATAAGAGTAATAAGGCAATTATTAATGCACCGCTTATTGCTAAATAAGAAATGTTTTTTTGTTGAACTTTTTTTTCTGATGCTAAATTTTCTATTTCTTTATTATGGAAAGAGGTAAGAATCTCCCTTCTTTCTTTGTCTAAAATAGATTGATTTAGTACATACTTTTCGTAGTAGTTATTTGATTTTTCTATATTCCCAGAAAGCTTGTATATTTTGGCTAAGGCTTTGTAGTCTTCAACCAAATTAAACTCTTTAGTTTTGGTTTTCATTATATCAATACCTTTATGCATAACAGCAATTGCTGAGTCGTATTGAAAAATCTTAGTGTATGCTTCAGATAAATCTTTGTAATAGTAGGTAATGCCTGAATTTATATCATATTCATCAGATATTTTCTTTAGTTTTAAAAACTGAGTAAGAGCTTCATTGTGCTTTTTTTCTTCTAAAAGTATACGCCCAATTTGCGATTGAAAGTTAATGCGAACCAGACCATTGATGGTATCTAAGCCTTTTTCAATACCCTTTTTTATAGAAAGCTTTGCAGAATCTAATTGGTTTAGTTTTAGATAAGTATTACTAATAGATATTAAAGTTAAAGAAGAATTAAATCGTTTGTTAGCAGTATCTATTTTAGTTGTTTCGTTCAGAAATTTGTACCCTCTTTTATATTCTTTTAAAGCATCTTTGTAGTTGTTAGCTTTAAATTTTACTCCACCAATAAGTATTGGTATGACGGCTTTGTAAAATTCTAAATTTTCTTTTTCTGCAATACTTTCACTTTTATAAAAATAATCTAAAGCTAATGTAGTGTTTCCTATTGCAGAATAATTATTTCCTAATTGTGCTAAAACTTCTATTGGAGCTATTTTAGCTTTATTTAGTAAGTCTTTTTCTTTAAAGTTTAAGTTGTTATTTTTTAAAAGAGCAAGTTCTTTTTTAAAGAAAACAATAGAAGAATGGTTTTCACTTATAAACTGACTTCTCCTTCCAATGGTGTGTAAAAATTGTATTATTCTAAAAGTATCTTTGTTTTTTTCTGCTAAAAACAGCATTTTTTTCATAAAAGAAATACTCTTCCTTATTTCAGTACTGTTTTGTAAAGAATCTGAAAGTTGTATAAGTTCTTTTTTATAAATGCTATCTTTAAATTCCTGTGCAGAAATTGTAACTGCACAGAAAAATAAAAAATATAATATTATTACCTTTAGGTACTTCATAAATTAAGCTCCTGGGAAATTAGGTTTTCTTTTTTCTAAAAAAGCAGTTGTTCCTTCTTTAAAATCTTCAGTACCAAAACAATTTCCAAATTCAGATATTTCTGATTCAAATCCATTAATTCCATCTTTAAAATTATCATTAACAGCTTTGATAGCTGCACTAATTGCTACTGATGAGTTTCTCATAATTTTACTAGCTAATTTTTCAGCTAGAGGAAGTAATTCTTCTGTGGTTGTTATGTGGTTTACAAGGCCACAATCTTTAGCTTCATTAGCATCAATCATTCCTGCTGTCATAATTAACTCCATAGCTTTACCTTTTCCAACTAACTGTGGTAAACGCTGTGTACCTCCATATCCTGGAATTACGCCTAAAGAAACTTCAGGAAGTCCCATTTTAGCATTGTCAGAAGCAATTCTGAAATGGCATGACATAGCTAATTCTAACCCACCACCTAGGGCAAAACCATTTACAGCAGCTATAACTGGAGTTGATAAGTTTTCAACAAAATCAAATAACATTTCTTGCCCTTTTTTTGCTAAACTCCCTCCTTCTTCAACTGAAAAATGAGCAAACTCAGAAATATCAGCACCAGCAACAAAAGCTTTTTCTCCACTACCAGTAATTATGATAACTTTAGTAGATGAATCGTCTTCTAATGTTTCAAAAGCGTCATGAAGTTCTTCAATTGTCTTTTTGTTTAAAGCATTTAATTTTTTAGGACGATTAATAGTTATAGTTGCTAGTCCGTTACTTTGTTCAATTAAAATATTTTCAAAATTCATGTTATAGTAAGTTATGTTATATAAAGCTTCTTTATTAGTTATCCATTAAGTTTTTGGTAAAATCACAGTAAAAACTGTTCCTATACCTTCAGTTGATGAAAAACTAATAGAGCCATCGTAAGTTTCAATAATTTTTTTAATCATAGGTAATCCTAGTCCCATCCCACTTGTTTTGGTAGTGAATTTTGGTTCAAAAATAAGATCTTTATTTTTTTCTATAATACCTTTACCGTTGTCTGAAACAGTGATTTTTACATTGTTGTTTTCTGATGCTACTTTTACTTCAATTTTAGGAGGTGTACCATCCTTTTTCATGGCTTGAGTAGCATTTTTAACTAAATTAGTTACAATACGTATTAATTGTGTTTTATCTAAGTTAGCCATTAAGTTTGATTCTTCAGCGATATAAATAATGTAGTTTTCGGTGAAAATATCTAATGCATGTTTTACAACATCAATAACATCTAATTTTTCTCGACGTTGTGTAGGCATTTTTGCAAAGTCAGAAAAAGCAGAAGCAATAGAGCTCATAACATCTATTTGTTGAATAAGTGTTTGACTGTATTCTGTAAGTTTTTCCTTTATATTTGGTGCCTCAGGATTGAATTTTCTTTCAAAACTTTGAACAGATAAGCGCATTGGAGTTAATGGGTTTTTAATTTCATGAGCAACCTGTTTTGCCATTTCTTTCCAGGCTTGTTCACGTTCACTTTGTGCTAGCTTTACTGCACTTTCTTCTAATTGATCAATCATATTGTTGTATGATTCAACAAGTGAATTTATTTCTGAACTAGCAGCTTCTAAAGTGATTTTTTCGTTACGTTTATTTAAACGAGTTTCTTTAATTTTTTGTGATATAGTTTGAATAGATCTAGTAATGTAACTTGAAAGAAAATAAGCTAATATTATGGCTAAAATAAACATGAATAAATACACGAATAAAAGCCTTGACATAAACTCACGCAATTCCTTTTTTTGATCTTCGTTATCTTGTGCAATTTGTAATTGAAGAATACCAATCCGTTTATATCTTGAATCGTTTATGTATGTATAAGATGATTGATAAGTTACTTCTTTTTCTTTTTTTCCCGGAGGCACAACCCTGTGTTCAGAATTTAAAGCAAGTTGCATTAATATCTCTTTTGAAAGGGCTATTTCTTTAGCTTTGTCAAAACTATATGGAATGGATGACTTTAATAGTTTTCCACTCATATCATACATTGAAATAGTAAGTTTGTGTATTGTTGCTATTTCATAAATTTTATTTTGAAAAATTTTTGAAAGATTATTTGTAGTAACTCCGTATGTGGTTGTATTTAGTTCTATTTCAATGTTTTGCTTGGTTGCTTCTTCTTTTCTTCCAAAACGTTGAGTGTTGTATTCTTTTGTTTGCTCGTCATATTGTAAAATAGTAACAGAAACAATTAATATTGATGCCAATAATATTAATAATATCATTGATAAAAATATTCGAATACGTAGTGATATGTTATTTAGAATTATCAATTTTTAAGAGCTATTTTTTTAGATTTCATATATAATATATCATCAGAATCACCGTCATTATCCCAATCGTAAATAACTTTTCCATCAAACCCTTCAGAGGTCTGTGTAATATGATACCAAGCTTTTACTTGTTTTCCTAAATAAGGATATTCAACATACAAACTATCATTTCTAGTTTTCCATATACCGCCAGTTTCACCAGTTTTTTTACCATCAGCAAGTTTAAACCATGCGGTAAAAGTTCCATCTTTTTTATAATTAGATTGAGCTTTACCAGAATTAGGTTTACTAAAATCATCTTCAAATACACTAGTGCTATCTGTTTTATTAACAGTTGGCATTTCAATTTTAATATATGAAGTTTCCCAATTACCAATCATATAAGTTGATAAAGATTTTTTTTTCTCTTTGCACGCTAAAGCTAATAGCATTATCATGATAAAGGAAATGACTATTTTAATTTTTTTCATTATGCTTTAATTTTTTCTTCTTTTGTATGTAAAAGGCGCGTTAGTTTAATGGATAAATCTAATAAAATTATTTTAGCATTTCCATTACGCTCAATATGATATTGAGCATCGCTTACTTCTTTTTCTATAGTTAAGATATTCCCACTATGAATGAAAGGTGAAAATTTAGATAAATCAAAACTAGGAGAGGTTGTTTCTAAGAAAACTAAATCAGGAGTACCATAGTTTAATAACAGTGCTTGTCTGAAAAATTGTAAGCAGTATTGTAAAAATTGTTTCTGGGTTTCTCTACCAGATCCTGCAATTGCTTCTGACCAACCAATTAAATCTTGTATTACAGCTGCATTTCCTTTAGCTCTAAAGGCACTACGAATCCAAGTAATAAACCATTCTTCGAAGATGGTATCGTTTGAGTTATTGTGTAATAAATGAACAGCCTTGTTATAGTTTCCTTCAGATTGATGTGCTAATTTTAAAGCTTCATTCTCTTGAATACCTTCTCTTTGAATTAAACTTTTTACAAGATCAGCATTACCTAAAATAGGAAAATGTAAAGCTTGACATCTTGATTTTATAGTGTTAATTATTTGGCCTTCATCTTCTGTTACTAATAGAAAAATAGTTTTATTTGGAGGTTCTTCAATTAACTTTAATAACTTATTTGATGCAGCAATATTCATTTTTTCTGCCATCCAAATTATCATTACTTTAAAACCTCCTTCATATGATTTTAATTGTAATTTTTTTACAACATCTTCAGCCTCATCAACACCGATTTGACCTTGCTTATTTTCTACACCAATATGTTGTAACCAATTAAATAAACTTCCATAAGGTTGTTCTTTAATAAAAGACCTCCATTCTTCTAAAAATAAATTACTTACTGGGTGCCTTTTTACAGAGTCAGTTGTAGTTACTGGAAAAGCAAAATGTAAGTCAGGGTGTTGAAGTTTATTACATTTTATTGTACATGCTTCTTTATTTTCAGAAAAACTACATAGTAAATGTTGTGCATAGGCAATAGCCATTGGCAAGGTGCCACAGCCTTCTTTGCCTATGAATAATTGAGCATGTGGTATTCTTCCATTTTCAGCAGATTTTTTTAAATGATTTTTTATGTGCTCTTGTCCAATAATTTCCTCGAAAGTCATATTACAAATATACTATTTCACCAAGAGTGAACAATAAGTATTTTGTAAATAGAATTAATACGATCAATAAGTAGTTTAGAATCGTTCTATTTAGTATATTTGCAAGCTAACACAAACTTTTTTTGAGCACAATAGCATCGTTAAAAATCGGGGAAAAAGGCATTATATCTGAAAGCTGTTTAGATAGAATACCTTTAAAATTATTAGAAATGGGATGTTTGCCTGGAACTGAGGTTGAATTATTACAAATTGCCCCGTTTAAAGACCCTATGTATATATGTGTTAATGGTAGTCATTTAGCGATACGTAAAGAAACCGCTTGTCAAATAGTAGTAACTAAAATTTAAGGATGAGCAATAAGATTAAAGTATCATTAATTGGAAATCCAAATACAGGAAAAACATCTTTATTTAATCAACTAACCGGGTTAAATCAAAAAGTAGGAAATTATCCTGGAGTAACAGTTGATAAAAAACAAGGAACGTGTAAGTTACCAGAAGGTAAAACAGCAGTTATAACTGATTTGCCAGGTACTTATAGTATAAATCCGACTTCAATAGATGAAAGTATTGTACTTAAAACATTAATGAGTACAAATGAAGAAGATATTCCTGATGTAATTGTTGTTGTTGCTGATGTAGAAAATTTAAAAAGAAATTTACTGCTTTTTTCCCAAATTCAAGACTTAGAAATTCCAACTGTATTGGCAATAAACATGGCCGATCAAATGGAAAAGAAAGGGATTTTAATTGATATTAAAGCTTTAGAAAAAGAATTACAAACAAAAGTAGTGTTGATTTCTGCTAGAAATAAGAAAGGAATCGATGTGCTTAAGAAAGAAATAATTAGTTCAAGTAAGTCAACTTATTCTTCAAACTTTGCTCAAATTTATTCTAAAATTGACATAGAATATTTTGAAAATTTTAAAAGAATAAGCAATCGTTTTTCAGTGTATGAATTATGGTTAATGCTTACAAAAAATCAAACTTCACTTTTAACGGCTGAAGAAAAAAAGGAGTTACTTTTTTTAAAGAATGATATTTCAAAAGAAAAAAAATATCAGCATAAAGAAACTATCTATCGTTACCAACTAATAAATGAAGTTTTAAAAAAAACATACAGCGTAGATAAATCAAAAGCTAAGGATTTAAGAAGTAAATTAGATGCCATTTTTACCCATAAAATCTTTGGGTACATTATTTTCTTTGGACTCCTATTATTAATATTTCAATCGATTTTTGATTGGGCTTCTACTCCAATGGATTTTATTGATGGTTTATTTGCTGATATCACTGATAAGGCAAAAGATATATTTCCGAAAGGAAAACTTACTGATTTGTTAACCGAAGGAATTATTCCCGGAATAGGAGGTGTAGTTATATTTATACCACAAATTGCTATTTTATTTTTGTTTATAGCTGTTTTAGAAGAAACAGGATACATGAGTAGGGTAGTGTTTTTAATGGATAAAATAATGCGTCGTTTTGGAATGAGCGGAAAGAGTGTTATTCCATTAATATCAGGAACAGCATGTGCTATACCAGCTATTATGGCTACTCGAACTATATCAAGTTGGAAAGAACGATTAATAACCATTTTAGTAACTCCTTTTACTACTTGCTCAGCTAGATTACCAGTATACGCTATTTTAATTGCTTTGGTAATTCCTGATACTAAAGTTTTTGGTTTTTTAAGTTTACAAGGATTAACCTTATTAAGTTTATATTTTTTAGGTTTTGTAGCTGCTATTATAGCAGCATACATACTGCATAAAAGTTTAAAAATAAAAAGTAATACGTTTTTTGTTGTTGAAATGCCTAACTATAAATTACCCTCTTTAAAAAATGTTTTTTTAGATGTTTTGGAGAAAACAAAGGCGTTTGTTTTTGGAGCAGGAAAAATAATCTTAGCTATTTCAATTGTTTTATGGTTCTTAGCATCACACGGTCCATCTTCTTATGAAAATGTTGAGAAAGTGATTACTGAAAAGAATGTAGAGATGAAGCTTTCAGATAAAGAGCTACATCAAAAAATAGCTTCAGCAAAATTAGAGAGTTCTTATATAGGTATTATGGGTAAAACTATTGAGCCAATAGTAAAACCTCTAGGGTATGACTGGAAAATAGGTATTGGTTTAATCGCTTCTTTTGCTGCACGAGAAGTGTTTATTGGTACGTTGGCTACTATTTATAGTGTAGAAAATAATGATGAAGATATTACAACTATTAAGCAAAAAATGGAATCTGAATTAAATCCAGACACAGGTAAAAAAAGGTTTGATTTTGCTACAGGTATGTCTTTACTTTTATTTTATGCGTTTGCTATGCAATGTATGGCTACACTGGCTATTGTTAAACGTGAAACAAAAAGTTGGAAATGGCCTATAATACAATTGGTTGGTATGGGAGTTTTGGCCTATGTAGTAGCATTAATATCTTATCAAACTTTAAGCTAATGCAAGAAATTATAACATATAGTATTGTTGTTTTAGCAGTTGTTTTTCTAGTTAGAAAATTCTTTTTTAAAACTAAAAAAGATACTAATTGTAACAAAGGGTGTAACTGCGGATAGTTTTTATTTTTTTTTTGAACTTTTCAAGTATTAAATTAAAAACAAAAAACTCAATTCTTGTTTGTTTTCAAAACTAATAATGAGTATTAATTATTAGCTACAATATTAAAAACATACATTGATACCTGTAAAATGTTGTGAGTTGGGAGTTTTAAAAAAAACTATGTAGTTTTCTACGAAAAAAATCAAAAAATATGGATAGAGTCATATTGTAATTAGTTGTAAGATAAATTACAGTAAATATAACTTTTGGTAAATGGGAGAAAAATAAATTTACAAAATGAGTAGAGGTACAGTCATTTTTAGAATATTATTAATTATTGGTATTATTTACAATGGAAGTAAGTTATATATGATTCAAGAGTCAATAAAGAATAATAAAAAAGTAAAAAAAAGGGTTCTTAAAAAATATTGTCACTCTAATAGAGGTAGTAAATTAATAATAAACCATAAAGGAGAAAATTATACTATCGAAGTGTCAAGTAAAAAATGTAGAGATATAACAATAGGTAGTGTTATCAATCTCTATTATATAAAGAGTTTCAATAGCTATTACGTTCCCTTTCGTAATGATGAATTGATTTTGGTGATATTATTTAGCTTGCTTCTTTTATTTTCGTTTTATAAATTATTTTTTGATTTTTTTCGTAGAAAATTTAACTTATGAAATATATTAAGGTTTTAATTTTAGGATTATTTTCTTTCACGTTGTTTGCTCAAGATTTACCTACTAATAAGAGAATTTTCGTTCAAAAGTTCATGAAAGACATGAAGCAAATGGAAAGTCTTAATAAGTACGTAAAAAATAGTTCTGATTATACAATAGACTTTTTTAATGTAAGTAAGTATAAAATAGTTTCTATAGTAAAAAACAAAGCGGTTGTAGATATTGATACTGGAAAAGGGAAGTATTGTATTCGAATATATTTGACGCTTATTGAAGACAAAAAATCAAAAATAATCCTCCTTAAAGGGTATAAAAATGAAGATATAGATTTTTTAGACCCATGGTATAAAATTGAAAGAATATGTCCTTAGAACACTGTCCTATCTCTCGCTAGTTTGTAACTAGTGGTGTATATGGTAAGCAGTGAGAGTAACAAAATATAAATTGCTGTTTTACCTTGTTGTTGCTACTTACTAGAACATTATAAATAATTTAAATGTCATTGCTATTGAGGAATGAAAGAAGCACTCTGTAAATCAATTATCAGATTACTTTATTTCACTAGGTTTCATTTGTAATGACGATTTTTTAAGAATTCTGCTTTTGTATATCATTTTCAAGTGTTAAATGATAAATCAAAAAACCTATCAAATTAATGATAGGCTTTTTAATATATATAGTAGAAAACTTACATTTTCATTAACCAAGAACGCACATCAACCTCTTGTTTAATAATGGCTCCTAGTTCTTCTATTTTAACACGTTTCTGTTCCATAGTATCTCTATGACGTATAGTAACCATATTATCTTCTAAAGTATCATGATCAACTGTAATACAGAAAGGTGTACCAGCAGCATCTTGACGACGGTAACGACGCCCAACAGCATCTTTTTCATCATAAGCTACATTGAAGTCCCATTTTAAATCTTCAACAATTTTACGAGCCACTTCTGGTAATCCATCTTTTTTAACTAAAGGCAAAATAGCAGCTTTTGTAGGAGCTAAAACTGCAGGTAATTTTAAAACAGTTCTTGTAGTTCCATTTTCTAATTCTTCTTCTTGTAAAGAATTTGAAAAAACAGCTAAAAACATTCTATCCAATCCAATAGAAGTTTCAACTACATATGGCACATAGTTTTTGTTTTCTTCAGGGTCAAAGTATTGTAATTTTTTACCAGAATGCTCTTCATGTGCTTTTAAATCAAAATCAGTACGTGAGTGAATACCTTCTAACTCTTTAAAACCAAAAGGGAATTTAAATTCAATATCAGCAGCAGCATCAGCATAATGAGCTAATTTTTCATGATCGTGAAAACGGTAGTTATCTTTGTTTATACCTAATGATAAGTGCCATTTTAAACGGTTTTCTTTCCATTGTTCATACCATTCTTTTTGAGTTCCAGGTTTTACAAAAAATTGCATTTCCATTTGCTCAAATTCACGCATTCTAAATATAAACTGACGAGCTACAATTTCATTACGAAAAGCTTTACCAGTTTGTGCTATTCCAAAAGGTATTTTCATACGTCCAGTTTTTTGAACATTTAAAAAGTTAACAAAAATACCTTGTGCTGTTTCAGGGCGTAAATATAAATTCATGGCACTTTCAGCAGAAGCACCTAATTTGGTTCCAAACATTAAATTAAATTGTTTAACATCTGTCCAATTTTTACTTCCTGTTAAAGGGTCAGCAATTTCTAACTCTTCAATTAAAGTTTTTACGTCGGCTAAATCTTCATTTTCTAATGATTTACCTAACCTACTTAAAATGGTATTAATTTTTTCTTGATATCCTAAAACGCGTCCGTTAGTTGTAACGAATTCTTCTTTATTAAAAGAGTCGCCAAATCGTTTTTCAGCTTTTTTAACCTCTTTTTCAATTTTGTTTTCAATTTTAGCACAATAGTCTTCAATTAAAACATCTGCTCTATAACGCTTTTTACTGTCTTTGTTATCAATTAAAGGGTCATTAAAAGCATCTACGTGGCCGGAAGCTTTCCATGTGGTTGGGTGCATTAATATAGAGGCATCTATACCAACAATATTTTCATGCATTTGTACCATTGCTTTCCACCAATAGTCGCGAATATTTTTCTTTAATTCTACTCCATTTTGGGCGTAGTCATACACAGCACTTAATCCGTCATAAATTTCAGATGATTGAAAAATATAACCATATTCTTTAGCGTGTGATATTACCTTTTTAAATTGATCTTCTTGTTTTGCCATACTGCAAAAATATAATAAGCTTTTAAACTATTGTTAATTACATAAAAAAAAGTGAAGATTTTTTAATCTTCACTTCATTTTTTCATTTTTAAAGATTTTTATCTAAGACTTACGACTGAGTTACCAGAATATTCACCATCAACAAAAGCGCTAATAGTATACTTCCCTTTATTAATATCATCTCTATTTACCAATACAAATGATACTAAGCTAAGTTTGTCATTGTTATAGTTAACAGTAACAGAATCACTATACATAATTCTTGCTCCATTGTTTAAACGTGCTTTACCTTTAGGTGTAATTACTTTTTTGTCTTTATCAATTATTTGAATATAAACCATCTTTTTACCTGATTTTGTAACTTCATTTTCAAGTAAATCAAAATTTATTCTAAAAGCATCAGTTCTACTAGACCTTGAAGTAGAAGTTAGTTTTCCACTACTTCTTTCTTTCATAGCAATGGCTTTTAAAGGACTTATGTCAATTTTTGAAGCAACTGCTACTTTTTCTTCTAGTTTTTTATATTTTTCAGTTAATTCAGTATTAATTGTTTCTTTTTGACTAAGAATTTCGTTTGTTATAACGTTTTCTTGTGCTAATACTTCATTTGCTGTATTAAGAGAATCGATTTTAATAAATAACCTTCTGTTTTCTCTTTCAAGGCTACTTATTTTACTTCTATAGCGTCTTATTAAGTTGTAGTTATCTCCTTTTAAGTTTGCTACAGAATCTCTTAAATCTTTCATTTTTTGTATTTCTACACGTAACCTTTTAGAAAGACTTTTTTTTCTGATAACCACATCAGTGTAATCTTTAATCATCTCATCTAAATTGTTTTTTAAATCAGCTTTTTCTTCTGTAAAAACATTTTGTAAATGTTTTAGATCACTAGATTTTTTGAAAGAATTTAGAGTTAAAAATAGAATTAAGATTAATAAAACGATTAAAGCGATATTTTTAATGGTTCTTGAATTCATGTTAAGGGGGATTTAAAAGTTTATTTTAGTTTAATAGTTGATTTTTTTATAAATATCTTATTTACATATATGTTTACTTTATAGATTCCTTTTTCTAATTTATCTTTATTAACTTTAATAAATGACATTACAGATAACTTTTTATTATAGTAATCAGCACTTATAAAGTCGCTAAAAATAATTCTTTTACCATTTTTTAGTTTTACTTTTCCTTTTATAGCAACTATTTCATTTTTAGGGTTAATTAATTGTATGTGAATTGGTTTAGATCCCTTGTCAATTATTTTATTTTCAAGTAAATCAAATTGTATTTTAAAACCACAAGCTTTCCACGATCTATAAGTAGTAGTCATTTTTCCACTACTTCTCTTTTTCATGGCATCAATAACTACTTTTTCAACTTCTAAAACTTCTGCTGAAGCTACTTTTTTTGTTAAAATTCTATTACTTCTAGAGAGTCTTGAATTTAAATGTTCTTTTTTTGTTAAAACACCTTTAACACTGTCATTTTCAGTGAATAGCTCCTTGTTTATAGAGTTTAAAGAGTCTAATTTACCTAATAGTTTTTTATTTTCCTCTTCTAAAGTAGTAATTCTTTTTCTGTAAAATCTTAATAAACTATAATTGGATGTTTTTAAGTTTTTAATAGTATCTTTAAGTAGTACTACTTTTAGTAATTCTTTATTAAGATTTAAAGTGTAGTTGTCATTTCTGTCAATAGCGCTTTGATAGTCTTTAATAACATTATCTAGTTCTCCCTCTAACTCTTGTTTTTCAGAGTCAAAGGCGCCTTTAAGTTGCGAGAAATCTCTAGCATTTTGATATGCTAAAAAACCTATTGCAATTATTAAAAAAAGCAAAAAGGCGATTAAACCTTTGTTTTTAAAATTTTTTACAGCCATCACTAAGGGGAAATTATGATGAACAATATAACGTGTTCTGCGCTAAAATACTATTTTTTAGCACATTTGTATACAAAAGCAGGAGGAAAATTTAAAGTTTCGAAACTTAAAGTAATGTTTTTTCCAAAAACATCTTTAAGTTTTTTGTAGTAAGAAAGGCTATATTGATATTGAATAAATAATCCGTTTTTATTTAAAGTAGTATAACTTTTTTGTAAAATAGTATTAGATATTTTTTTAGGAATAATTGTTAAGGGTAAGCTAGAAATGATATAACTAGCATCATTAAATCCTAATTTTTTAAGTAGTTCGTCAATTTTTTCGGCAGATTCTTTTAATACAATTAATTGTGGGTGATTTATTTTTTTTAATTCATTATAAAAAGCATCATTTATTTCAAAACAAATTAAAGTAGTATGAGGTTGTATTTTTTGTAATATATTTTTAGTAATTGCTCCATTACCAGAACCTAGTTCAACAATAACATCTGCTTTTTCAAAATTTATTGTAGTTGTCATTCTGTTTGCTAAATATTTAGAACTTGGAACTACAGTACCAGAAGTTTTATAATTTTTTACGGCCTCTTTAAAAAACTTGAATTTTCTCCCCAAAATAAAGTGTTATAATTTTTTGTATCTTTCTCTTAAAAACTTGCCAGTAAAGATGCAATTTTTAAAAGATATATTCTATTTATTTTTTCCTAATTTATGTATAAATTGTTCAACAAACTTATTAAAAACAGAATTGTTTTTATGTACAAGTTGTAAACATAGCTTACCAATTATAAATAATAACGAGGTAACACAACAAATGTTACAAGCTATTTTTTATGGTAGAGTTCCTATAAACAGCATACACTCTTTTTTATATTATAATAAAGAGGGTATTACACAAAAAATAATACATGAACTAAAATATAAAAATCAAGAAAACATTGGCGTTTTTTTAGGAAGTTGGTTTGCCTATGAATTAAAAAAGAAAAACATTTTTTCTAATGTTGATTATATAATTCCTGTGCCTTTACATATTTCAAAAGAAAAGCAAAGAGGGTATAACCAAGTTACAAAATTTGCTAAAACGTTAAGTACTGATTTAGAAATTACTTATATTCCAAACAAACTTTTACGTACATCAAAAGCTAAAACACAAACATTACATCAGCGGTTTGAGCGTTTTTCTAAAAATAATACTAAATTTCAATTGAACGACCTTGAGATTTTTAAAAATAAACATGTATTATTAGTAGATGATGTTGTTACTACTGGTGCTACACTGGAAGCATGTTGTAATGAATTGTTAAAAACAGCGCATATAAGTATTAGTATTTGTACCATTGCATATACTGAAAAAGGATAAACATTCGTTTATGTTATTTTACTACTTTTGATGTTGAATTAAAAACTTATTTTGTGAAGCAAATAATTAAAGTTTACATTCTTTTACTAGTTATTTTCATAACAAGTTGTGCCCGTAAAGGAAGGCCTGAAGGAGGCCCTAAAGATGAAGATGCACCAATAATGGTTACTGCTAATCCACCCTATGAAAGTATAGAGTTTAAGGAAGATAACATACGTATTTACTTTGATGAGTATATTGTTTTAAAAGAATTAACAAAACAATTAGTGGTTTCACCACCTTTAAAAAATCCTCCATTAATAACTCCTCAGGGTACTCCAAGTAAATATATAAATATTAAAATTTTAGATACTTTAAAAGCTAATACTACGTATACATTTAATTTTGGTAATGCAGTTCAAGATAATAATGAGAATAATAAACTAGAAAGTTTTAAATATGTTTTGTCTACTGGAAAATATATCGATTCATTAAAAATTAAAGGAAATATATCAGATGCTTTTAAGAAGAAAACAGCAAATAGTATAGGTGTTTTATTATATAAAATTGATAGTAGCTTTAACGATTCAATTATTTACAAGAGAAAACCCGACTATGTTACTAGTACCCTAGATTCTACTAATTTTAACTTTTCAAATATTAAAAAAGGGAAATATTTGTTATTGGCTTTAAAAGAACCAAATAATGATTATATTTTTAATGCTAAGACTGATAAAATTGGTTTTTTGAAAGATACAATCATGTTACCTAGAGATAGTATTATTAAAAAAGATATCAGGATTTTTAAAGAAAAACAACCTTTTAAATTTAAAAGAGGAAAAGAGCTTTTTAAAGGAAAAATTCAATTTGGTTTTAATGGTAAAAGAAAAAACCTAAAAGTATCATTACTATCAAAAGTGCCAGCTAATTTTAAGTCTTATTTTCAATATGAAAAGGAGAAAGATACGCTGTTATATTGGCATACTCCATTAAAAAAAGACTCTTTAAATTTTATTGTTAGTAATAAAGATTTTGTTGATACAATTACTGTTCGTTTAAGAAAAAAGAAAATTGATTCGTTACTAATTAATTCGAATGTAAGTGGAATTTTACATTTAAACGATACATTATTTTTAGAAGGGAATAATCCTATTGTAGCTATTGATACATCAAAAGTTTCTTTTGTAGATAAAGACACTATTAATGTACCTTATCAGTTAAAAAGAATGGACATTAATAAATTAGCTTTAATATTTAAGAAAAAACCTAAAATGGATTACGATTTTAGTGTTTTACCTGCTGGGTTTAAAGATATATATGAAACAAAAAATGATTCATTAAATTATCAATTTAGTACAAAAGAAGTAGAGGACTATGGTAGTATAATTTTAGATATTCAAAATAAGACTAAGAAGAACGTTATTATTCAATTGTTGATAAAGAATAAGGTTATAAAAACGCGATATATTAAAGATTCTAAAAAATTAACTTTTAACTTATTAGAGCCTAAAAAATATACTGTAAAAGCAATTATTGATGATAACAATAATAATAAATGGGATACTGGTAACTTCTTAAAAAGAATTCACCCTGAACGTATTATTTATTTTCCTAAGGAATTTAAGTTAAGAGCCAATTGGATACAGAATGAAAGTTTTGTAATAGAATAAAAAAAACACGCTAAATAAAGCGTGTTTTTTATTTTATTAAAAATGTGTAATTCTTATTTTTTATTTGTTTTTGCCCAATTATCACGTAATCCAACAATTTTATTGAACACTAAATTTTCAGGTGTAGAATCATCATCTACATTAAAATACCCTAGGCGTTGAAATTGAAAACGATCTCCAATTTTTGAAGTTTGTAAACTAGGTTCAACAAAAGCGGTTATTTTTTCTAAAGAATTTGGATTGATAAACTCCATAAAATCTTTGTCTTTGTGAGAGTCTGGTGCTTCATCAGAGAATAATCTATCATATGCTCTAACTTCAGCTTTTACAGCATGTTTTATAGAAACCCAATGCAATGTTCCTTTCACTTTACGTTTGCTCTCTTCAGTACCACTACCAGATTTTGTTAACGGATCATAGGTACAGTGAATAACTGTAATATTTCCGTTTTCATCTTTTTCACAACTAGTAGCTGTAATAAAATAAGCATTTTTTAAGCGTACTTCTTTACCAAGCTTTAATCTGAAAAACTTCTTGTTAGCCTCTTCTCTAAAGTCTTCACGTTCTATATAAATTTCTCTAGAAAAAGGAACTATTCTTGTTCCTGAGTTTTCATCTTCAGGATTGTTTTCTGCAATTAGAATTTCTTCTTTATCCTCAGGGTAGTTATCAATTATTACTTTTACAGGATCTAAAACCCCCATCACTCTATTGGCAGTTTTGTTTAAATCTTCACGTATTTTAAATTCAAGTAAAGCAACATCAATAATGTTTTCACGTTTAGATACTCCAACAGTTTCAATAAAATTACGAATAGCAGCTGGCGTGTATCCTCTTCGGCGTAAACCAGAAATAGTAGGCATACGAGGGTCATCCCATCCGTTTACTACACCTTCTTCAACTAGTTTTAATAACTTTCGCTTACTCATAATAGTATAGCTTAAGTTTAAACGAGAAAACTCTCTTTGTTTAGGAGGGTTTGGGTATGCTGATTTACTATATTCATACACATTATCACGAAACCAATTATATAATTCTCTATGAGGTTTAAATTCTAAAGAACATAATGAATGTGAAACTTGTTCTATATAGTCACTTTCTCCATGTGTCCAATCGTACATAGGATAAATAACCCAATCATTTCCTGTTCTGTGATGCGCTTTCTTTAGAATACGATACATTAATGGATCTCTCATTAACATATTAGGAGAAGTCATATCAATTTTTGCACGTAAAACATGTGTGCCTTCTTCAAACTCTCCATTTTTCATTCGGTTGAATAAATCTAAATTCTCTTCAACACTTCTATTTCTATATGGGCTAGCAACTCCATGCTCTGTAGGAGTTCCTTTTTGTGTACGCATTTCTTCAGAAGATTGAGAATCTATATATGCTTTTCCATCTTTAATTAATTGAACAGCCCAATCATATAATTGTTGAAAATAGTCAGATGAGTATAATTCATTTTCCCATTGATATCCTAGCCAAGTTACATCCTTTTTTATGGCATCAACATACTCTTGTTCTTCTTTTGCTGGATTTGTATCATCAAAACGAAGATTCACAGGAGCATCATATTTTTCACCTAAACCAAAGCTAATTCCAATAGCTTTTGTATGTCCAATATGTAAATATCCATTTGGTTCTGGAGGAAAACGAAAACGTAAATTTTCTTTAGGCATTCCATTAGCCAAATCTTCTTCAATTATTTGTTCAATAAAGTTTAATGATTTCTTTTCTTCTGACATTTTCTCTAAAATTGAAGTGCAAAATTACGTAAAAATGTTGAGGTGATTTATATTTCATTAAAAACCTTAATTTAATGCACTTTACCTTTTATAAGTACCATCAGGTAGAACTGTTGGAAATTTGTAAACTGGATTTGTTAATAAGGTATAAATAGTATTGTCAGTAGTTTTTACTTTTTCTTTTGTGTTTAATTTCCATTCATGTTGAATAGCATTTAATCTGTTTTTTTGCGCTCCTAAAATTGATGTCATCGCCCAATAAATGTATTCGGTAGATTGACAATCGTAAGTACATGTAGTATCGTCATAGGTATACCAAGCATTCGTAGGATAATTATTTGGAATACTATTAAATTTGCCTCCTCTAGCTATATCCATAGCATTACTTAATGATGTTCCTGAGTTTTCTCCAAAAATTGTAGGATACGCTTTAGCATAGCCAGCATGAGTTATAATATGCCAAACCTCTTCGATTGAAGCATCAAACCTTCCTGTATACCCGTTGGTGTGCCATTCAGGAATTGTTTCGTCATTACCTAAATCTTGACCAAGCCTTCCATTTGGTTGGTTTGAAGGCATGTCATTTTGAGTTTTCCATAAAAAAAGAAACGCTTTATTTTCTTTCATTTTATCTACTACAAGTTTGTTGTCAATTATACCATCTTCATTATTATCTAAATATTGTGCCATTAAATTTGCTGCATGTAATAGTTTTTTATCTTCAACTTTCGGAGCTGCATAAATATCGATGCCAAATACAACTACTTTTCTATTGAAACTAGCAAGTTCTGAATCATCATTTTTAATGATTTTAAAATTAGGGTCATTTCCTGCCGAAATTTTGGTATTTAATGTTGAGTTTATGTTATTTCTTGAGCAAGCTATAACACTGATTAAAGTTATTATGTATAGTGCGTTTTTCATTATTTAAAGTTTTTTTATTTTATTCTTTTGCCTAATATATGTTTATAAGATGCAGATAATTTCATGGGAACATTTTTTTTAACCATAAAATTTAATGCTTTTTTTTGGTGTGCATTTAATTTGCTACTATGACCTGCAAAGTTGATTGCCCAAATTTGATGGATATATTCATTTACTGCCGTTACTTTATCATAATTACCATTTTCAGCAGCATTTTGTTCTGAAATATCATATGTTTTTGCTAAAATATCATCATCCATATATTTTCTTAAAGTACCTCCTTCGGTAAATTTAAACTCGCTGTCTGTTCTACTAAAAGCTTCAGTAATTGTATGGAATGTTTCTTCCCAAAGAGCATTAAAAATTTCAGGTCGCCAAGTGGAAGAGTTTAGTTTAGTAAACTCCCAGCCTTTACCGTTATAGTTTTTAACATATGGCCAGTTGTCTGTCTGCATACTCATTCCGTATAACCCTTTCCCTTCAACTAGGTTTGCTGCTGATATTTTATCAACCATAGTTAAAGGACCAGATATGAAAACTAGTTTTTGAGCTAACCATTTGTTTAATTCCTTTTTATCATCATCAACTAAACCGTCATTATTTTGATCTAAGAAATTACTAAATAAACGAACGCTATGCTCAAAAATATCTTTACCAGTTGTTCCTGGTGTTGTTTCGTTTGATGTTGGTTTAACTGCACTAGCTACTATGAAAAAACCATTAATATTATGTACATAATCTGCATTAGCTTTTAAATATGATTCTAACGAAGTTGAATTGCTATTAACCTGATTGTTATCTGAGCAAGAGATACAAAAGAATAGTAGTGAAAAAGTAATAATTTTATTAACTGTGATAATCATAACTTCTAATTTTATATGTTTTTTGGTTTAACTACAAAACTATCACCAAAAGTGTATTAGAAGTATTAGTATGAGTCCGAATAACTCTTATTCGGACATTTTTACATTGTTTTGGTATTGTTTTGGGGTTATTCCTTCTAGGTTTTTAAAAGCAGAATAAAAAGTTGATTTAGAGGAGAAACCAGCTTCTTCTGCTAAACCCAAAATTGAAAGTTGTTTAGCTTTAGGTGATAAAAGAAGCTTTTTAAATTCATTCACTCTAAATTGATTTATAAAATTGTAAAAGTTTTTATTTGTGTGGGTATTAATAAGTTTTGATAATTCTTTTTCTCTAATATCTAATTTTTCAGACAATGTTTTTAATGTGAGATTAGAAGTTAAAAAAAGCTTATCCATTTCAATTTTATCATAGATTATACTAAAAGATTCTTTTGAATATGTTTTTTCTAAAGAGGCTTTGTCATTAATAAATAGAGAGAACTTAAATAAATCAGATTGAGTAAAACCATTATAGCCTATCCAGTAAATCATAATAAAGGTTAAAATGGTTGATAAAAAAGCAAAGTATTGGGTAAGTTTTATACTTTTTAACTCGATAATATCTTCTAAAACCCAAAGAACATGAAAGGTGAAAAATATGTATACTATGGCTTTAAGCCATACAAATGTTTTATTTTCTATGTTAGAGTAAAAATCACCAATTCTATTTTGATTTTTCTTAAGAATTATTGTAATATTAATTAAGAGCAGAATATTAAATAAATATTCAAAATATTTTGTGGCTATATTTTCTACAGGAACAAAGTTTAAAATAAATCCGGGGATGAATAATAAATAGCAATAAGGTTTAATCTTCTCATTTAAGGTTTGTATAGTATATAATAGTAAAAAAGGGATTGTAAATAATGATGATTGAATGTTATTGTAATTTTCAAGTTCATTAACTGATTGACTAAAAGAACCAAATATTTCAATAGTTAATGACCAGAGAAATAAACCTAAAAAAATATTGGCTTTTTTATTGTTTGATTTTGAAGTTATAAAAAGTAAACCAAGCATAAAAGCTGTAGATATTGAAAGAATATCTAAAATACTGTAGAATGAAAAGTCTATTGTTATTTGATTCATATGTATAAAAATACATTCAAATAATTAAAAAAGTCAAAAACTTATGCAAGTTTTTGACTTTAAAAAACATCACTCTTTAATAAAGAGGGATAAGGGAGTTTTTATTGCTGGTTCATTTCTATATTAATAGTAACAGTAACATCTTTACCAATTGGAGACATTCCTTTACCTAAATTAAACTCTTCTCTTTTAATAGTTGAGGTTAATTTTAATCCAGCTTTGTTTTTTCCACTTCGTGCTTTAATAATACCATTTAATTTTCCTTTAAAAGTAATTTCTTTAGCAATTCCATTAATAGTAATGGTACCACTAGTTTCGAAGTTTCCATTATTTAAATCCTTAAAAGAACTACTATTAAATGTAATTGTAGGATTTTTTTTAACATTAAAAAAATCAGGAGATTTTAAATGGTTATCTCTACCTTCTTGATTTGTATTTATGCTGGCAGCGTTTATTGATACTTTAAAAACTGGTTTTTCAAATTTTTCATTTGTTTCAGCATCGATGTCAAAACTATTAAAATTACCAGTAACTTCAGAAATCATAAAATGAGATACTGAAAAAGTTATTGAAGAGTGTGCTTTGTCAACTTTCCATGTGTTTTGTGCGCTAACTACATTTATAGAAAATATTAGAATAAGTGTAATAAATATTTTTTTCATCATAATTACTATTAAATTTATACTTTTAGCAAAAGTAACTTGGTGCTAGTGGCACTGAGTTATGAAAAAAAGCGTTTTTCTTATTAATTTAACCCCCTTTTTTTAATGAAGCTAAACAATCAAATACCTCTTCATAATATTAAAGATGAGTTCACTATAAATATTGAACCTATTTCACATAAAAACACCTATGATTATAATGTTGTTCATAGGCATAATTATTATGAAATTATGTTTTTTGTTAAAGGAGGAGGCTACCAATTGATTGATTTTGATAAAGTTCCAATAGTAGATAATAGTTGTTATTTAATTAAACCAAGGCAAGTACATTTAGTAAAAAGAGAAGAGGAGGCTGATGGTTTTTTAATTCAGTTTTTTAATACCTCTATTTTTTCAGAAGAAGTTAGTTCATTATTAACACTTCAATACCATTCAGATATTAAAGTGATCTTTGAAAACGATAAGTTATTAATAAATAAAGGTATTTCCTTTTTAAATCTTATAAGGAATATTACAAAAGAAGAAAGTGTTTTTCTGAAACAAAAATCTATTCACTTATTATCTACGTTACTTTATGAATTAGAAGAATGCACAATTAAAAAAGGAAAGTTTAAAAATACAAATGATCGTTCTTTAATTAAGTTTACTGAATTGGTAAATCTAAATTTGAATACCAAAACGGTTAATGAATATGCTGAGAAATTAAATATTACGTCTAAAAAATTAACTGATATTGTGAAAAATAAATATGGTATTACACCTTTAAAGTTTATTCATAATGCAGTTCTTTTAGAAATAAAAAGAGATTTAATGTTTAAAGACACTAACCTTAAAGAGATTTCTTATAATTATAATTTTGATAGTCCTTCAAATTTTAGCTTGTTTGTTAAAAAGAACACAGGGTTATCTCCAACTGATCTTCAAAAGGAATTATTAAAAGAATAAAAAAGACGAAGAAATTGAATATTCTTCGCCTTTTTTATTCTTTTTTAATTTCAAAAGTTATTTAGTTTGAAATACGTTGTTTTCTTGATTTATATCAGCCATTAACTTTGATGGATCAATTTCAACTGATTTAATATTTTTTGATGTAGAAAAACTGTAAGTTGGGTGAGCAAATGTCCAGTCTTCAAGAGTTTTTGCCGAAGTTGGTTTTTTACCTCTCATCATACGTAATGGAATATTGAATGATTCTTTAGTTCCATCTGTATAAGTAACGGTAACATCAATAGGCATCGGCATTTGTCCAATACGTTCTAAAGTAATTTCTTTACCAGTAACAGATTTAATTCCATAATCTATAGTGTGAGTAGTTTGTGTCCATTCATTCAAATACCAATCTAATTGAATTCCAGATACTTTTTCGGCAGTTCTTTTAATATCATTTGGTGTTGGATGTTTAAAAGAAAAATCAGTAAAATACTTTTTTAAAGTTTTAGCCACATTTTCTTCTCCAATAATGTATTGAAGTTGTGTTAAAAAGATATTTCCTTTAGAATAGCTTCCCATGCTATAAGCCATGTTGGTATGGTATCTGTCAGCATGAGTTGATAAAGGTTCTTCTGCATTGTTGTTTACAACATAGTTATAATGCCTGTATGAACCTGATTGAGGATTTTCTCTTCCTTGTTCTAAAATTTCATTGGTAGCTTTGTTTGAAATGTGAGTTGTAAATCCTTCGTCCATCCATGGGTGCTTACTTTCATTGGTTGCTAGTAAAAATTGAAACCAAGTATGTGCTAATTCATGGGCTGTAACACCAAATAAACTACCCCATTTACGTTTACCAGTAATTAAAGTACACATAGCATATTCCATTCCGCCATCACCACCTTGAATTACTGAGTACTGTTTGTATGGATATGCTCCTATATGTTTGCTAAAGTAATTCATTAGTTCAGCAGTTTTAGGTTGTAATTTTTTCCAGTTTTCTTGATAAAAAGCGGATAAGTTTTTTTTGTATAAGAAATGTAAATCAATACCATTTTTCATAGTATACGTATCATGAATATACTCAGGGTCAGCAGCCCAAGTAAAATCGTGTACATTAGGAGCTTTAAATTTCCAAGTTAATTTTTTTCCTGAAGGAATGTTTAGTTCTTCTTTTTTGTTTTCGTAACCATGACCTACTTCTTGAGGGTTTTGAATATAACCAGTACCTCCAACAACATAATTTTTGTCAATATGAAGAGTTACATCAAAGTCACCCCATACACCATGGAATTCACGACCTAAATATGGAGGCGTATGCCATCCTTCAAAATCATATTCAGCCATTTTAGGATACCATTGTGTCATTGATAAAGCAACCCCTTCTTTGTTACCTCTTCCAGTACGACGAATTTGTTTAGGAACTTGAGCGTTAAAAACCATATCAAAAGTTACACTTTCACCTGGTTGAATAGGTTGGTTTAAGGTAACCTCTAAAATAGTACCCACAGTTTCATGTTTTACTGCAGATCCATTTTGTTTTAATGTATTAACTTTAATATACCCAATTTCAGAAGGAGACAATTTGCTAATTCTGTCGTTAACTCTTTTATCTGGATCTTTAATGTTTCTAGAACGAACATCCATTTGAGAATTTGGCTGGAATGCATTAAAGTATAAATGATAAAATACTTTGTTTAATACATCAGGAGAGTTATTGGTGTATACTAATTTTTGTATTCCTTTGTATTGATATGTTTTAACATTCATATCAATATCCATTGTGTAGTTTACACGTTGTTGCCAATATGTGCTACTGCTTGTTTTAGTTGTTTGAGGAGTTGAAATTGTTTGTTGTTGGTTGGTTGATGCGCAAGCTAACATCGATATTAATGAAACCCCTAAAAATAATTTTTTCATTCTATTTAATTATTTATAAAAAAAGAGCATTTTTTAAAATGCTCTTTTCAAATATACTTATTTTCTGGTAATTATTTTCTTCCATTTACCATTCTGTCTGCCATTCTTAAAGCATTATATGCATTAACTACACGACCTGATACAGATAAGCTTGAAAAAGGAACTAATTCTCCTTTTGGATTTGTTCTAGATTTTGAACCTGGTTTTGTAACCGTTAAGTCAATTTTAGTACCTGAGTTCATTAAAATATGTTTTACCTGACTAGCAGATAATTGCGGGTAGTATGAACGAACTAAAGCAGCTACTCCAGCCGCACAAGGAGCAGCCATTGAGGTTCCGCTTATTTTTTGATATGTATTATCTGGGAAAGTAGAGTGTATGTTATAACCTGGAGCAAAAATATCTACATTTATTTTACCATAGTTAGAAAAACTAGCTGGTAAGTTTTCATCATAATTTGCTGTCATAGCCCCAATAGTTAATACATTGTCGGAAATTTCATTTACTAAATCTGGAGCATCATTAGGGAATGTTTTTTTGATGTCAATGTTTGCCCCATCATTACCAGCAGCGTTTACGATTAACACATCTTTTTTGGCAGCATATTTTAAAGCATCATATACCCATTCTTTATTTGGAGAAAACGCTTTACCAAAACTAGTGTTAATTACTTTAGCACCATTATCAACAGCATAACGAATACCTAAAGCAACATCTTTATCATACTCATCACCATCCGATACTGAACGTACTGCCATAATTTTAACATTATTAGCAACACCATTCATACCTTTACCATTGTTTCTAGTAGCTCCTATAATTCCAGACACATGTGAACCATGTGCTTCATCTTTTTTAGAATGACCTGTGTTTCCATCACCCGAACCTGGTTTGTCGTTAATGTCATATGCATTATCACCAACAACAGTTCTGTAGTCTGTTTTTAAATTATCTCCGTTGATTGTCTTTTTACCACTTTCTATACTTTTAATGAAGTACTCAACACCTCTTTTTAATTCGTCTTTAGCAGTTTTTAAATTAGGTAAACCAAAACCAAATACTTGTTTTGAAATCTCTACATATTGTTTTAAATTATTATCATTTAAAGCGAAAATTTCCTCTTTACTGTAGTTGTCTCTCCCAAAATGCTTTTTAAATGCTTCGTCAGCATTTTTTACACCTTGTAATAATTGTTCATATCTAGTTTTATTTTGGATTAATTTTTCTTGTGCTTTTTTAGCTTCATTAACTTTGTTTTCTTGATATGCTTTTACTTCTGCTAATGTTGCTGCATCTGCAACTGAAGGTTTCATTAAAATACGTTCATATTCTAAATGTTCTTTATATGATTTTCCTAAGAAATTCCATCCATTAATATCATCTACATATCCATTTTTGTCATCATCAATTCCGTTACCCGCAATTTCTTTTTTATTCACCCATGCTACATCTTTTAAATCTTCATGTTTTAAATCTGTACCACTGTCAACAACACCAACAATAACTTCAATACTTTTTTTTCCTTGTAAAAATGTATACGCTTTGTCAACACTCATTCCAGGAATACTATCAGTAGCTAAATCTAAATGTTGCCAATTGTCTTTTTGGAAATCTGTTAAAGGGGCCTTTTTAGCAGGAATGTTAATAACTGTATTAATTCCTGTTGGCACAGCCATTTTGCTTACCGATGAACAACCTACTAAGGTTGTAATTGCCATTGCCGAATAAAGAATAGGCTTTAAAACTCTCATAATATTTATTTCTTATTTAAAGAAAGTAAATTTATGGTTTAAATATGATTTTATACTTTTATATTTTATGAATTTGCATAAAATTAACACTTTTTGTTTTTTATTATTATTACATTTAACCGAAGAAAATATATTAAATATGGAAAATTTTAAAAAATTTGCTCTTAATATGAGTCAATTAAAAGTTGTTAACGGGGGAGAAGTTCCTAGTAATTATGAGTTAAAATCTGGTAATTATGGTTATGAAAGCGATTTAGAACATAAACTTAATACTTCAAGAATTGTCTGGAGTAGAATTTGTAAATGTAACCACTAATTATTACGAAATTCATAAAAAGAAGGGGAGTTTTGACTCCTCCTTTTTATAAACCAAAAATGTCTATAAATTTATAAGTTTCTTTTAAACGAACTCCTTTTTCTGTATGTTGTACAGTACAAAGTTCATTATGAGCATCATGCTCTAAAAACAAATAAAAATCTTTATCTGCTGCTTCGTTTAAAAACACTTGTTTTTCTTTTATTGTAAGTAATGGTCTAGTATCATAACCCATTACATAAGGAAGTGGTATATGTCCAACTGTAGGAAGTAAATCAGCCATAAAAACAATGGTTTTTCCTTGATACATTATTTTAGGAAGCATTTGTTTTTCTGTATGTCCATCAACAAAAACAACATCAAATCCTACTTGATCTTTCGTGTTTCTATGAACAAAATTTAACTGTCCGTTTTTTTCAATTGGCAATATATTTTCTTTTAAGAAGGAAGCTTTTTCTCTTGGGTTGGGCTCAGTAGCCCATTGCCAATGACGATCATTACTCCAAACTTTAGCATTTTTAAAAGCAGGCATATATCCTGTTCTGTCTTTGTTCCATTGAATAACACCACCACAATGATCAAAATGTAAGTGCGTTAAAAAAACATCCGTAATATCATCTCTATGAAATCCATATTTAGCTAATGAAGAGTCTAAAGAGAAGTCTCCAAATAGATAATAGTAACCAAAAAATTTATCTGATTGTTTGTTTCCAAGTCCAGTGTCAATAAGTGTAAGTCTATCTCCATCCTCAATAAGCATACAACGCAAACTCATATCAATCATGTTTTTGCTGTCAGCAGGATTGGTTTTTTGCCAAATGGATTTAGGAACAACACCAAACATGGCTCCACCATCTAGTTTAAAATTTCCTGTTTCTATAGGATATATTCGCATAACTACAAAGATGCAGAATTTTAACTATATTTTTTGTTAATAAAAACAAAAAAAACTTAGTTGCATTTAATGTTTTGAATTAGAAAGAGAAGTCGTTGTAAATATGTTTTAATTTTGATTATTCTCTTTTTATGAATTCGTAAAATGAAAAAAGGTAGCAATTTAATATTGCTACCTTTAGTATATTTATATGTAACTTTTAAAAGTTGTTACAATATTGAGATTTAATTATTGATTGTCCAAGAAATGTAATATAATTTACCAATTCTCCCAGATCCTGGTGCAACTAAATATTCTTTTCCAAAGATATTAGTACCACCAATTTTAAATTTAGATTTTAACGAAGGAATTCTATAGTTTAATTGAGCGTCAAGAACAGTTCTAGCTTCTACATCTCCTTTAGCAAAAGGTGAAACCCATTTATGACTATCTAACCATCTACCGTTAATGTTAAATCCAAAGTTTTTGAAAAGTTTATCATTACCTAACTGAACTTTTACTGTATGTTTTGGAGTATTGAAATTAGGTTCAAATGAACCAAAATCAGCATCTTCGAAAGAGTAATCAATAAAGTTATAGTTTACTCCGAAGTCATAATTTCTAAAGAACTTAGTATGCATTCCTAATCCGAAACCGTATGATTTTACTTGTGATTTACTATTTGTAATTAAGTAAAACTCACGAACGTGTCCTTGGTTTAAAGCTAAATTAGCATCAGCATCTAATTGACCAGTTGCAATCACTGTTCCATAGTTTGGAACAACTACATCTTGAAAAAACACAAAATCATCATGTTGACTATAGAAACCATTAACATCAATATCTAAATTAGTGTTGTTATTTAAACGTAGTATGCTTCTATATCCAAGTTCAAAAGTTTTAACAACTTCAGCTTGAATTTCTTTATAATCAGATTTAATTAAGCTTCCGTTCGCATTTATAAAGTTTGTGTCATAAACAGATCTTGTTAATAAAGCATTGTTTATAATATCACTACCAGTTGTTTCAGTAATAACAGTACCAAAACCAGGGAAGAAATTCTCATTTCTATATTGAATTCTTCTTAAGTTGTCAGCTGTAGAACCAACATTAGTTTTAACACCTGTGTTTAAAAATAAATATTGTTCTTGTATCGTAGGATTACGGAAACCAGTTTGAAATGATGCTCTTAAGATATGATCTTTATCTTGACCTAAAGAGTAATTCACTGCAAAACGAGGAGAAACATTTCCTTTAAAATTTTCTGATTTATCATAACGAAGAGAAGCAGTTAATTTTAACCTTTCATCCATTAATTTCTTTTGAACTTGGGTGTATACACCATATTCTTGAACGCTTATTGCTTCATCTTTATCATTAAAAATAGTTCCTTTAGATTCAGGGTTGTATTCTCTAAATGATCCACCAACTTGAACATCAGCCCAATCGTTTAATAAACTTCTAAAGTTATAGTTACCTTCTAAATGTTGATAAGAACTTTTGTCATATATAGCACTACCACCTTCTTCAGTTATTAAAGTAGTTGTTATTTTATTAAAAGCACTATTAAAAGCAGTCGTGCCAGGCTGTAATCTGTTTCTGTCAGCATAATTTCTTGAAGCTTCAACAGTTTGATTATTAAGGTATCTTTGAATGAAATAATCATTGATATATGATCCAAATGGAGTAGATGCTTCAGTAAGGTATATACCTGTTCTGGTTAAATCATAACTATTTCCTGCATCATTTCTTGTGTAATATCCTCTTACATAAAAATTATCTCCTTTAACTTCTAATTTTGATTGTCCTATATAGTAATTACGTTGTGCAAATCTACTAGTTCCTTGGAAAAGATTGTCTCCCATACCTAGTCTAGTTGCTAACTGAATTTCTAATGATTCATCTTTAAAAGGTCTGTAGTGTAAAGAACCTGAAAATTTTAAATTTTTAGATTTATAGCTATTTAATAAATCTTTTTCAGCATACCCAGTTCTTCTAAGAAGAAGATCTGCTGGTATCGTTGGACTTCCAGGTCTAACAGATTGTAAAAATGCATTAAAATTAGATAAACCATAAAATAATTCATCACCATAAGTATTAACTCCATCATAGTTTGGAGTTGAGTTAAGTGATCCATCAATTAGTTTGTTTGTATCTACTTCTCTATTTCTAGTGTCATTAGCATGCCATTCTTCAGCTTCAAAATATGAGAAGTTAACTTTTGCTGCAAACGCTTCGCTAAACTTGTAACCCATTCTTACTGCAACATCATAAAATGTATTGTTTCCTGCAGCTTCTTGACTCATTACCCCGCTTTTAAGAAGTATGTTGATACCTGTAAAATCAAAAGGGCTTTTAGTATTTAAAAGCATAATACCATTATATGCATTTGCTCCATATAAAGCAGAAGCCGCACCAGGTAAAATTTCAACGCTTTTTATATCTAATTCAGATACACCAGATAAGTTACCCGCACTAAAATTTAATGCAGGAGCAGCTGTATCCATTCCATCTACTAATTGAACAAAACGAGAGTTGCTAAAATCAGCAAAACCTCTTGTGTTAATAGATTTAAAACCGTAACTACCTTCTCTTGAGCTAATTCCTTTTAAGTTTGTTAAACCATCATAAAAAGAATTTGAAGTGTTCTTTCTTATATCATTAAGACCAAATCTTTCAATAGTTACTGGTGATTCTATAATTCTTTCCGGAACTCTAGAAGCAGAAATAACTACTTGATCTAATAATAAATTTTCTTTAAGAATTACGTTTACCTCTTGATCTAATGAAGTAATTTCTATTGTTTCAGTTCTGTAGCCAAAAGAAGAAACAATTATCGTTTGAGGTAATTTGTTACTAATAGTAATAGAAAACTCTCCATCTTCATTAGATAATGCATAGTTTTTACCATTTGTAATTTTAGCATTGTAAAACGGCTCTAAATACTCATCGTAAACGACTCCATTAATTTTTACTTGCGCATAGCTAACCATAACGCATAAAGTAAAAACAATCATTGCTAACTGTTTTTTAAACATTTTTTTTAATTTTAATTATAATATAAAAGTGATTGGGAATTATTCTTCTAAAGAAAAGTTAATAGGGAAGCCGTATTTAACAGATACCTTTTCTCCTTCTCTTCTTGCAGGTTTAAAACGTGAAAGTTTGGTTACAACTCTTTTAGCTTCTTCATTTAGGATTTCTCCATTTTTAGGCCCTAGAGTTTTTATATTTCTTACATATCCATTTTTGTCAATAATAAAACGAACCCAAACTTCACCTTGAATTTGATCTCTTACAGCCTCACTAGGATATCTAAAATACTTTTGAATATGTTTAATCATTTCTGTGTTAAAACAATTCATTCTATCTTCTTTTTTTACACTATTACAAGTGTCAAAAGAAGGTATTTTATCAACAGCAGTAAATCTTGAAGCTTTCCTAACTTCTTCTTTAGATAACTTTTCTTTTAAGCTTTCGATATTGTTTTTTAAACTAACTGATTTAGTTTTTATTTTTTCATTTTGAATACTAGGAGTAGTTTCAATTTTACTAACACCAGCTGTGTTTAATGTTCCAAGACTAGAAGCTGCACGCTTTTTTATAGGTTCTCTTTTCTTTAGAAAACGTCTTCTTGCTGAAACTTTAACTGTAATTTGTCTAGTTTTTTTGTCTTTCGAATTTTTAGATGGCTTAATAGTACATTTTGTGATACTATTTAAATCTAATGATTCATCTTCTGGAGATGCGCAGACCTCTTGAGCTGTAGTACTAAAAACTGAAATCATTACTAATACTACGAGTAAAAGTGTTTTTTTCATAAAAGGGGAGTTCAAAAATTAATAACCTTAAAATTGTAATATACTTGTTAGTAGCTTGTTAGTTAGTTAGCTGTTTTTAGCGGGTGCAAATTTATGAAAAAAAATTAAATCAAGTTATTTTTTTAACTTTATTTCACTATTTGTATAAAGTCTAAATAGATAAAGTGTTGTTTATGTTGGTTTTACAATAGGGTGTTATAGGTTTTATTATGAGTTTTTATTCTCTTGTTCACTAATTAAACAGAAAAGAGTCTAGTTTTTTTAATTAAAAAAACTAGACTCTTTTCTGTTTAATATTATATTATATTCAATAACTTTAATCTAGTGAATTATCAAGGTTAAAGCTTATAGGAAATGTATATGTAACATTGATATCTTTATTATTTTGTTTACCAGGAATAAATTTAGGTAATAATGAAACTACTCTAATGGCTTCTTTTTCTAAAGAGTCGCTGTCTTTAGGTCCAGTAGTAATAATATTCTTTATTGTTCCTTTGTTTGTAATTACAAAGCTTATCCAAATATCACCAGTAATTTTTTTTCTAATTGCGTCTTCTGGGTACACAATGTTTTGAACTAAGTGTTTTTGCATTTCATGATTAAAACAATCAACAATACTTAAAGAACTATCTGAACAAGATTGGAATTGTGGTATTTGATCAACAGTGTCAAAAGATATTTTTCTACGTGAATTTTCCTCTTCTATTGCATTGTTTATTTTAGCTATTCTACTTTTTAAGTCATTTATTTTTAATTGATTGTTGCTGTTTTCTGCTTTGATGTTGATATTAGCTGCGCGTAATTGGTTGGCAGTATGAACTTCTTTATTTTCAAATAGACGTCTTTTATGTCTACTTCTATTAGATACAACAATAACTTTAGATGCTTTTTTTGAACCATCTATTTTGTTAGTGCCAGTAACTATGCACTTTGTTATATTAGAAATTTCATTAATGGATTCTACATCAGATTTTGAAGTACACACTTCTTGAGAAAATGCTACTTGAAAACCGAGTAGGGCTAGTAATAATAGGGTTAGTTTTCTCATACGTTTATAATTAAATCCTATAAATTTTGCTTACTAAAAAAATAGATTTAGTGTATAGTCACTAATTCTAAAAGGGGGTATTTTAGTTTGCTAATTATTAGTTAGGAAGTTTTTTAATAATTATATGTTTGTATTTGAAAAACTAAAAAATTACTTTTTTGATGTTCTTTTTTTTGTGAAGGTGTTAAATTTATGAGCGTTTTCATTTTTAGGGGGCTTAAAATGTTAATATTATATTAAAATAATAATTTAAAGATATAGAAAAATAATTAAAAAAACTAATTTCAGGTGTTTTATGTTAATAATATGATGTTGAGTTAAAAGAAAAAAACTACTCTAAGTATAAGAAATCGTTATACGGAAAGCGTTCAATATGAATCTTTTTAACTTCATTATATGTTTTCTCTTTAAATTCTTCTAAATTACTTTTATTGAGTGCTGAAATAAAAATACTTTCTTTCTGTAAATCATTCATCCAAGTTTTTTTCCAATCCTCAAGAGTATAATGCGCTTTAGTTTTTTCTGTAATTAAATCATCATCATCTATTGTTTCATGTGTATAAGCATCAATTTTATTAAAAACCATAACAGCAGGTTTGTCTGCGCTGTCAATTTCATCTAAAATTTGATTAACAGAAGAAATATGATCTTCAAAATTTGGATGTGATATATCAACAACATGTAATAATAAATCAGCTTCTCTAACTTCGTCAAGAGTAGATTTAAACGACTCTACTAATTGCGTAGGTAACTTTCTTATAAAACCAACGGTGTCAGTCATTAAAAAAGGAATGTTTTTTATTACTACTTTTCTAACAGTTGTATCAAGTGTTGCAAATAATTTATTTTCAGCAAAAACATCGCTTTTACTGATAACATTCATTAAAGTTGATTTTCCAACGTTGGTATAACCAACTAGAGCTACACGAACCATTTTACCTCTGTTTTTTCGTTGAACGGCCATTTGTTTATCAATGGTGGTCAATTTCTTTTTTAAAAGGGTAATTTTATCTCTAATTATACGACGATCTGTTTCTATTTCAGTTTCACCAGGACCGCGCATTCCAATACCACCTTTTTGTTTGTCAAGGTGAGTCCACATTTTTGTTAGCCTAGGTAAAAGGTATTGATATTGAGCTAGTTCTACTTGAGTTTTTGCGGAGCTGGTTTGTGCCCTGTTTGCAAAGATGTCTAAAATTAAATTTGTTCTATCCAATATTTTACAATCAAGAATCTTTTCTATATTTCTTAATTGCGCAGGAGAAAGTTCATCATCAAAAATAGCAGTACCAATATTATGAGTTTCTATGTATGCTTTTACATCATCTAATTTTCCAGTACCTAAAAATGTTTTAGGATTTGGTTTTTCTAGTTTTTGAACAAAACGTTTTACTGTAACACCACCAGCAGTAGATGTTAAAAATTCTAATTCATCTAAATATTCTTCAGATTGTTTATCATTTTGCTGTTGGGTTATAATACCAATTAAAACCGCTTTTTCAGATATGGCCTTACGTGTTTCTATCATAGAGTGCAAAAGTACGAATTTCTTATCTTTACACGATGTTTGCTTTAGTTGATTGTAATAATTTTTATGCTTCTTGTGAGCGGGTGTTTAATCCGAATTTACTTCAGAAGCCTGTGGTTGTGTTAAGTAACAATGACGGGTGCGTTATTTCACGCAGTGATGAGGCTAAAAAGTTTATTCCTATGGGAGCACCGGCTTTTAAATTTAAAAGGGAATTTAAAAGTTATAATGTTACTGTTTTGTCTTCAAATTATCCTTTGTATGGAGATATGAGTGAACGTGTAATGAATATTTTATCCAATTTTACGCCAGATATTGAGGTATATTCAATTGATGAAGCTTTTTTAGAGTTTAAAGGTTTTGATAAAGTTAATTTTAATGATTATGGGACAAAAATAAAACAACGAATTTCAATGTGGACAGGAATCCCTACCTGTGTTGGTATTGCTCCTACTAAAGCTTTGAGTAAAGTGGCTAATAAAATAGCAAGAAGTTTTCCAGAAGAAACAGAAGGTGTTTATGTTATAGATTCTGAAGAGAAAAGGATGAAGGCTTTAAAATGGATGCCTATAGAAAAAGTTTGGGGAATAGGTTATCGTCTTCAAAAAAGGCTAAAAGAGAAAGGTTGTTTTAAGGCATTAGATTTTGCAGAATTAGATAGTGAATGGGTGCGAAAAAATTTTTCTATAACTGAGTGGAAGTTACAACAAGATTTAAGAGGTAAATCTGTTTTGAAATTAGAGGATGTGTTAAATAAAAAGGCTATTGCTACTACAAGAAGTTTTGAATATACCTTTTCTGATTTGGCCAATATAAAAGAGCGTATTGCTACTTTTGCAATGTCTTGTTCTGAAAAATTACGAAAGCAAAATTCATGTTGTCATATGGTTATTGTATCTTTAAGTAGTAATAAACATGAAAAAGAAAATGAAAGATATCGGGCTAGTAAGTCAATTGTTTTTTCGCATCCAACAAATTCATCTTTAATAATTAGCAAAGAGGCTGTTAACGCTGTTGAGACAATTTTTAAAAAAGGTGTAAATTATAAAAGAGCTGGCGTTATAGTTACAGGTCTAGTACCAGATGAAAATTTTCAATTAAACTTTTTTGAAATGGAGAACCCAAAACATAAACCTTTAATGAAGGTAATAGATACTGTAAATAGAAAGTTTAAATCAGATGCAATAAAATTAGCTAGTCAAGATTTAAAACGTACTTGGAAAATGCGTCAAGAACATTTGTCTCCAAAGTTTACAACGAATATTAATCAAATTATTAAAGTAAAATAATATGAAAGCATCTAAAGCATTAACTTTTTTTTCTATTAAAGACTTGAAAAATGAGGGTTCAGTGTACATAGATATAGGGATTTCTGCAGGATTTCCTTCGCCCGCTGATGATTTTAAAGAGACTCGTATTTCTTTAGATGAAGAATTAATTAAGAACAAAGAAGCAACTTTTTTTGCGAGAGTTAGTGGTCAATCTATGATAGGGGCAGGATTAGATGATAATGACTTATTGGTTATTGATAGAAGTATTGAACCAACAAATAACAAAATAGCAGTATGTTTTTTAGATGGTGAATTTACTGTTAAACGATTAAGAGTTGAGGGAGTCAATGTATGGCTACAACCAGAGAACCCTGACTATCCTGTTATTAAAATAACAAAGGAAAATAATTTTGTTATATGGGGTGTGGTAACTAGCGTTATAAAAAAAGTATAAAAAAACCTCGACTTTGCGAGGTTTTAATTATACACAACTTTCATTAATTAACTTCTAACGATCTTTAAAGGCATTTTATATATTTGTACTGATTTTTTTATGTTTTTATACACTCTTTTGTAATTTAGTTTACTTTTAATGTAAGCACAAACTTCTGGACTAGCACAATCTACGTCTAAAATAACTACTTCACCTTTTTTGTTTACTAAGAAATCTATAGTAGTTTTAACATCTTTCTCAATAGTAAAATCTACTTTTCCTAATAATTTTACAATGTTGGTTCTGATTTCTTCTTTTACTGGATTTTCATTAATTGCAAATGCTGAGACATTCATCAAAGCAACAAATACTAATAAAACAAATTTTCTCATCTTTCTTGGTTTTTATAAATAGAGGGTTAAATATTCTGTTTATTTTATGTTGTAAAAATACTGTGTATTAGTTGTTTATAGTTTGTTTTTTGTGTTATGTAAAAATGTTTTTTATGTTATTTAATACTCTTTATAGTGTTGCGTAACAATTACTTAACATTGAGTTATGCTTGTTTTTTATTTACATTTATAGTTAATAATTAAATTGTTGTTGTATAGTTTTATTGATTTGATATTTTTTTAAAAAAAATTAATAAAAATTTTTCAATACTTTGTGTTATCACAATGTTTAATTGTAATATTTACTTTGTAAATTAGATGAAATTTTTTTGATTAAATGTCTAGAAATAAACGAAAAAACACTCTTACAGTTGCTTTTTATAATGTTGAAAATTTATTTGATACCATTGATAATCCATTAACAATGGATAATGACTTTACTCCAAAAGGAAAGAAGAAATGGAATAAAAATAGATATAGACATAAAATAAAAAAAATTAGCTCAATATTACCTCTTTTAGGTGCTCAAGAATCAAAGTATGCTCCAGCTATAATTGGTTTAGTAGAAGTTGAAAATGCTAAAGTGTTGAAAGATTTAATAAGGCATAAAAATCTTATAAATCATAATTATAGTTATATACATTACAATTCACCTGATGAAAGAGGTATTGATGTTGCAATGCTATATAAGAATGACTTATTTACTGTTTTATCATCAAAAACGCATCCATTACATTTAAGCGGTACTGATGGGAATCATGATTACACCAGGGATTTACTAGTGGTTAAAGGAGTTTTAAACGGTGATTTAGTGCATGTTTTAGTTAATCATTGGCCGTCAAGGAGAGATGGAGAGGATAAAACTCAACATAAAAGAATTAAGGCAGCAAAGTTAGTTCATGAAGTTATAGAAGAAATAAAGAGTGAAGAAAAAGTTGAATCTAAGTTTATTATTATGGGAGATTTTAATGATGATCCATCAAGTGAGAGTGTTAAAAAACATCTTGTAACTAATGAATTTTACAACCCTATGTATACTATGCATAAAAAAAATAATGGAACTTCAACTTTTTATAACGAATGGCACTTATTTGATCAGATAATTATATCAAATAATTTTGATAATGATGAAAGTAGCTTAATTTTTTCGAAGGCTAAAATTTTCAAGAAACCTTGGATGAGAATTTATAAAGGTAAATTTAAAGGTAGTCCCTTTAGAACATATATTGGCCCATGGTATGAAGGTGGTTTTTCAGATCATTTTCCTGTGTATTTAACTTTCAATAAAAAAAGTCTCAGAAAATAGAATTCTGAGACTTTTAATTATTTTTTTAATGAAAGTGAACTACTCTACAGTAACCGACTTTGCTAAATTTCTAGGTTGATCTACATTCTTATCTAACATTACTGCTATGTGATAAGACAGTAATTGAAATGGAATAGTGGTTAGTAAAGGAGTAAATGCTTCTTCAGTATCTGGAATCTCGATAACATGATCAGCAATCTCTTTAACTGTTACATCACCTTCAGTGACAATAGCTACAATTTTACCGCTTCTAGATTTTATTTCTTGAATATTACTAACTACTTTTTCGTAGTGTCCTTTACTTGTTGCTATAACAAAAACAGGCATATTTTCATCAATTAAAGCAATAGGTCCATGTTTCATCTCAGCAGCAGGGTAACCTTCAGCATGAATGTAAGAAATCTCTTTTAACTTTAAAGCACCTTCTAAAGCAACAGGGAAATTAAACCCTCTACCTAGGTATAAACAGTTTTTAGCATCTTTATATACAGACGCAATTTCTTTGACAACAGGATCAATTTCTAAAAGTTTTTCAACTTGAGATGGGATTTGTTGTAGTGTTTGTAAGTAATTGTTAACAGCAGAAGTAGATAATGTTCCTTTTGCTTTTGCTAATTTTAATGAAATTAAAGAAAGCACAGTGATTTGAGTAGTGAATGCTTTTGTTGAAGCAACACCTATTTCTGGCCCTGCGTGTGTATACGCACCAGCATGAGTTTCTCTAGCAATTGATGAACCTACAACATTACATACACCAAAAACAAAAGCACCTTTTGCTTTTGCTAATTTTATAGCGGCTAAAGTGTCAGCAGTTTCTCCTGATTGTGAAATTGCAATAACCACATCTTTTGGAGTAATTATAGGGTTTCTGTATCTAAATTCTGAAGCATATTCAACTTCTACAGGTATTCTAGCCATATCTTCAAAAAGATATTCACCTACTAATCCAGCATGCCATGAAGTACCACAAGCTATAATAATAATTCTATCAGCGTTTAAGAACTTAGAAATATTATCATCAATACCAGCCATACGAATTACACCTTCATTCGCTAACATTCTACCTCTATAAGTATCTGTTATTGCTTTTGGTTGCTCGTAAATTTCTTTAAGCATGAAGTGGTCATAGCCACCTTTTTCTATTTGCTCTAAGTTTAATTGAAGTTCTTGTATATCGGTATCAACTTCTTTATCGTTGTCAATTTTACGAACTTTAATACCTTTATCTTTTTTGATAATAGCTAATTCACCATCTTCTAGGTAAATAGCGTTTTTGGTGTATTCAATAAATGGAGAAGCATCAGAAGCAACAAAAAACTCTTCATTATCTTTCCCAACACCAATCGCTATTGGGCTTCCTAGTCTTGCAACAATTAATTCGTTTGGTTTTGTTTTATCGAAAACAGCAATAGCATAAGCTCCAATAACACTTGTTAATGCTACTTGAACCGCTTTTCCTAATTTACAACCTTCATTTTTTTTAACTTCTTCAATTAAGTTAACTAAAACTTCAGTATCAGTATCGCTTTGAAAGCTATATCCACGAGAGATTAATTCTTTTTTAATAGTATCATAGTTTTCAATAATACCATTATGAACGATAACTAAATTTCCAGATTGAGAAAAATGAGGGTGAGAATTTGTATTATTAGGAACTCCGTGAGTTGCCCAACGAGTGTGTCCAATTCCTATTTTTCCTTCTTTTTTAGAGTCATCATTATTGGTAATTACTTCTAAGTCTGAAACTTTACCTTTGGTTTTTGATAAATGCATTTTCTCTCCATCATACATCATAATTCCAGCACTATCATACCCTCTGTATTCTAGTCTTTTTAAACCATTAATTACTATCGGATAAGCATCTCTATAGCCTATGTAACCTGTTATACCACACATATCAATTCTTTATTTTTTTTCTGAATATGAAATTTTTAAAACTGCTCTTTTTGTTCCGTTAGCAGCTTCGTTTTCATCTAAAATGGTAACCCCTCTAGGGTTCCAATTGTAAGACTCAACATTAAGATCTATCGCTCTATTTTTAAGAGAAGCATCAGTGGGGTTGTTGTAAACTTTTAAAACAAGAGGTGCGAAATCAGTAGAAGTTTTGTCAAATAAACTAGCTACATAATCGGTAATTCTAAAAGTGTATCTTTCTGGTTTATCATCAGATAAAATTAAGTTACCACCATAGGTGTTAGACTCTTTATATGTATCTGAAATTTGTGTTGGAGTTATGCCTCCACTTCCATTATCTTTATTAAGATAAAGGTGTAGTTTTTGAGGTAAAATATTTTTATCAGTATTAACAGTTTGGTTTATATAAAAAGATAAAACAGCATCGTTAACTAATAAGCCATATTGATCATTAGCAAGGTCTTTAATGTTTGATAATTCTTCTAAATCTAAATAACCATCACCATTATTGTCTTTTGCTTCATGTTTCAAAATTGTATTGTTAGGGTCATTAAGTTTTAATTTACCTAAATTAACGCCTAAAACTTTAACATTAGCCATAGAACCAGTAGTTCCTTGAATAACAAAATTATTAGAAGGAATGCTATTAGTTGCAGCAGACATTTTGTATTTAGAATTACGAACACCAGCTAAAGGAAAAGAAAATTTGGTTGGAACAGTGTCTTTGTATACAGAATTTGTTATTCCTTCTTTCTTTTCAAAACGAGTAATTGTGTAATAAAATTCTAAACTTGCTGACTCACTAGTTCCTAATAAACTTAATGGAACCATTGACCCGTTACTACCTTCTACTTTTGCATAGATGCCTCTAAAGTATTCGTTTAAAGCTTGTGATGAAGAAAACTCACTATCGTTAAATTTGTCCCAAAAAAGTTCTTTCATTCTGTTCATTTTTAAAGGAACTGTTATGAAAGGAGCTTTGTTACTTAATTTTATAGTGTCTTTAAATGTAACACCAGTACTAGTAGATCGTGTAAATACATACATAGTATCTCTAGTATTTGGTTTAAAACTAAAATTAGGGTCTTCATTTAGGACTTCATCTTCTATATAGGTATGATTAGATAAAAAAGAATTGTTTTTTGACGGGTTTGTTGGATCAAATGTATTTAAAAATGTACCATTTTTGATAATTTTTAAGCTTGTAGCTATAGTTGGATCTCCAAGAACAGAATCTAAATGAAATTTAGGCTTTCCGTCACTTTCTTTCCCTTTACTTGTAGCTCTATATGGTAACTTTAATATTACTTTGTCTAAAATAAAAACTGAATCTATATCACCATCTTTTGCTACAGGATTAGTATCTAGTGTTTTAAGGTCGGTTACAAAACCTAACTGACTAATGAATGATGATTCTACAGTTTTATAATCTTTACTGTTATAAACCCCTAGCCAATACTCAGAAACAGCTGTATTAATGTTGTCTGCTCTAATAGCAGATGGATTACCATTTGAATCAACTTCTAAATCTACTGGAGTAATTTCTAACTCCAGGTCAATTTGATTTGTATTAAATTTTGTGTTTTTAACAATACCAGTACCAATATCATTAAGATCTTTTTCGCACGAGATAATAGAAGCTAAACAAAGTAAGCTTACACCTAAAATACCAATTTTTCTAACCATTCTTATTCGCTTAATTCTAAAACGTTTTCTTTATAAAATTCTAAATATGCTTCTGTTAAATTTTCTTCAGATTGAAATTCTAAAACTTTTGTATCATTGTTTCCAATAAAGTCTTCAATTTCACTAGGTAATGTTTCACTACCTTTTACTATTGCATCTGAATTTTCAATAGCACTTTTTAGTATGTTAATATGGTTAGGTGTTTCAAATACGGTTGTTTTGTCTTTATTAATTTTGTCAAAACAAACTTTTTTTGCAAGTTCGTTATTTAGTTCACCTTTAAAACCATTATTATAAAGCGAAGTTACAATCTTACTTTCAGTAAATAATGGTTCTTCTTTATAAAATTCTCTTAAATATAATGGTAGTAAGGAAGCCATCCATCCATGAACATGAATAATGTCTGGTGCCCAATTTAATTTTTTTACAGTTTCAATAACGCCTTTGGCGAAAAAGATCATACGCTCATCATTATCATTGAATAATTGATCATCTTCATCAGAGTAAACGGCTTTACGCTTGAAGTATTCATCATTATCAATAAAGTAAACTTGCATTCGTTCTTTAGGAATAGAAGCCACTTTTATAATTAATGGCATATCCATGTCGTTAATGATTAAGTTCATACCAGATAAACGAATAACTTCATGTAATTGATGTCTTCGTTCATTGATTACCCCAAAACGAGGCATAAAAATACGTGTTTGAACCCCCTTAGAATGTGCTTGTTTTGCAACGTTAAATGCAGTTGACGATAATTCTGTTTCTGGTAAATATGGTATCACCTCAGATGAAACATATAATATTCTCTTATCCTTCATTAAATCGAACTCTTTGTATGAGGATGCAAAAATACGAATTTTTATGCTAAAATGATGTTAAATTGCTAATTTTGCATGCATTTCAATGAATAGGCAATGAATATATTTAACACAAAATTAGAATTAAAAGCGTTTTTAGCTGAACAAAAAGAAAGGGCTAAGTCAATTGGATTTGTGCCTACAATGGGTGCTTTACACCAAGGACATTTATCACTTGTTAAAAGAGCGAAAGAAAAAAACGACATAGCTGTGGTAAGTATTTTTGTAAATCCAACTCAGTTTGATAGCAATGAAGATTTAAAAAAATACCCACAAACATTAGAGAACGACAAGGAATTACTTGAGAGTGTAGCCTGTGATGTTTTATTTGTGCCTTCAGTGGAAGAGATTTATGATAACAATATAAGCTCTGAGAAATTCAATTTTGACGGTTTGGAACATGAAATGGAAGGTAAATTTCGAGAAGGTCATTTTGACGGTGTGGGAACCATAGTAAAAGCTCTTCTTGAAATAGTAATGCCAAATACAGCTTATTTTGGAAAAAAAGATTTTCAACAACTACAAATAGTTAAAAAACTTGCAGAAAAATATGATCTTCCTGTAAAGATAAAAGGAAGACCTATTTATAGAGAAGATGATGGTTTAGCCATGAGTTCTAGAAACGCAAGGTTAACTAAAGAACATCGAGAAATAGCTCCCTTTATATACAAGACTTTAAAGAAAGCAAAGAAAAAATTTGGAGCAAAAAATATTGAAGAGTTAACAAAGTGGGTGAAAAAGCAATTTAAAAAAGAGCCTTTATTAGAGTTAGAATATTTCGCTATTGCTGACGAAAATACGTTGCAAACTCCGAAAAATATCGAAGCGAAAAAGAAATACAGAGCGTTTATAGCTGTTTTTGCTGGAGATATTCGTTTGATTGATAATGTTGGACTAAAATAAATTCATTAGAAAACAAATCGTTAATCATTAAAAACAACTATTTTTGTAGTATGTTAGTACAAGTAGTAAAATCTAAAATCCACCGTGTAAAAGTTACAGGTGCTGATTTAAATTATATAGGAAGCATAACCATTGATGAAGATTTAATGGATGCTGCAGGTATTATAGAAGGAGAACGTGTTCAGATTGTTAATAATAATAATGGTGAACGTTTGGAAACTTATGCAATACCAGGGCCAAGAAAAAGTGGTGAAATTACTCTAAATGGTGCAGCTGCAAGAAAAGTTGCTAAAGGAGATGTGTTAATTTTAATTGTGTATGGTTTTTTAGAGTTAGAAGAAGCTAAAAAATTCAAACCACAATTAGTTTTTCCAAATGAAGAAACTAATTTACTTAATTAGAAGTGGGTTTAAAAAAGATATTAAAAGTTATAATACCTCTCATTTTGGGAGGTTTTTTAGTTTGGTATTCATTATCTAAAGTATCTATAGATACTTTATTGGAGTATTTTAAAAGTGCAAATTATTGGTGGATAGCTTTAGGGTTGTTTTTTGGAATACTAAGCCATTTATCTAGAGCGTATAGGTGGAAGTTTTTGCTAGAGCCAATGGGGTATAAACCTGATTTTGGTAATAGTACCATGGCGGTTTTGGTTGCTTATTTAGTGAATTACGCAGTGCCAAGAGCAGGAGAAGTTTCTAGAGCTGCAGTGATGGCAAACTATGAAAAAATACCATTTGAGAAAGGTTTTGGAACTATTGTAGCTGAGAGGATAGCTGATCTAATAATGATGTTATTAATTATTTGCATTACTTTGTTTGTTCAGTTTGATTTTATTTATGAATTACTCACAAAGAATTTTTCACCAGTAAAAATTGTAATACTACTTAGTGTTTTAATAATAGGTTTTCTAATTTTTTCACAGTTTGTTAAAAAAGCAAATTCAGGAATTGGTTTAAAAATCAAGAATTTTGTTACTGGTTTGGTTGAAGGGGCTACTAGTATTTTTAAAATGAAAAATAAGTGGGCATTTATTTTTCATACTGTTTTTATTTGGGCAATGTATGTGGCTATGTTTTGGGCTACGATTCCTGCAATAGAAAGTTTAAATGTTCCGTTTGGAGCTATACTGATTGGTTTTATAGCAGGAGGATTTAGTATTGCTGCTACCAATGGAGGTGTAGGTTTATATCCTATAGCTGTAGCAGGTGCTTTTGCTTTATTTGGTATTCCTGAAGAGCCAGCAAATGCTTTTGGTTGGATTATGTGGACTGCTCAAACTGCTATGATTATTGTTTTTGGTGGATTGGCATTTTTACTATTGCCGATTTATAATAAAAACAAATAGTTTTCTTTTCTTTGTAGGTAAATCTTACAACTAGAATGGCCAAAACCAAAACTACTTTTTTCTGTCAAAATTGTGGAACCCAACATGCTCAATGGGTGGGACAATGCAATACTTGTAAACAATGGAATACAATTGTAGAAGAAGTACTGCAAAAAGAAGAGAAAAGAAGTTGGAAGACAACTGATAACACTCAAAGAAGGGTGTCAAAGCCATTACGAGTTGAAGAAATACAGTTGAATCCTGAAGAGCGCTTTGGTACTAAAAATAAAGAGCTAGATACAGTTTTAGGTGGTGGATTGGTAAAAGGTGCAGTTGTGTTATTAGGAGGTGAACCAGGAATTGGTAAATCTACTTTGTTATTACAAATTGCGTTACAAATCCCACAGAAAGTTTTGTATGTATCTGGTGAAGAAAGTCAATCGCAAATAAAAATGCGAGCAGAACGATTAGATATGAAAAACTCTAACTGTTTAATTCTTACAGAAACCAAAACTCAACAGATTTTTAAAAATATCGAAGAAGTACAACCCGATGTTTTGGTAATAGATTCTATTCAAACATTACATACAAATTCTATTGAAGCTTCTCCAGGAAGTATTTCACAAATACGAGAAACATCAGCAGAGTTAATTAAATTTGCTAAAGAAACTGCTACTCCAGTTTTATTGATTGGTCATATAAATAAAGAAGGGCATATAGCTGGGCCAAAGATTCTTGAACATATGGTAGATGTGGTATTGCAATTTGAAGGTGATAGGAATCATACTTATAGGATTTTACGTTCGCAAAAAAACCGTTTCGGGTCTACAGCTGAATTAGGAATTTATGAAATGTTATCTACTGGGTTGAGAGAAGTTTCAAATCCTTCAGAAATATTAATTTCAAAAAAAGATGCTGATTTAAGTGGAACAGCAATAGCTTCTACATTAGAAGGTGTTCGTCCACTTATGATAGAAATTCAAGCATTGGTGAGTACGGCTGTTTATGGAACGCCACAACGTTCTACAACAGGATATAATTTAAAGCGCTTAAATATGATTTTGGCAGTATTAGAAAAACGAGCTGGCTTTAAATTGGGAGCTAAAGATGTGTTTTTAAATATAACTGGTGGAATTCAAGTAGATGACCCGGCAATTGATTTGGCAGTAGTTGCGGCAATTTTATCATCAAATCAAGATTTAGCTATTAATCCGAACGTTTGTTTTGCGGCTGAAGTTGGTTTGGCTGGAGAAATTAGACCAGTATCTAAAATTGATCAACGTATTATAGAGGCAGAAAAATTAGGATATAAAACTTTTGTTGCTTCAAAATATAATAAAATCACTTTAAAAAATCATAATATTAAGCTTGTTTTAGTAGGGAAGATTGAAGAGGCTTTTGCAACATTGTTTGCTTAGTTATTTTCTATTAAACAGTAAGTTCAATTAATTTAGTTCTGTACGCAGATAGTAGTTTAGATTTAGAAATAAAACCAATATATTTTTTGTTTTTGATAACGGGTAAATTCCATGCGCCGCTTTCTTTAAATTTCTGCATTACTTTTTCAATACTATCATCATGAAAAATAATAGCTGGAGCACTTTTCATAAGTACTTGAATTGTTAGCGTGTCATACATTTCTTGTTCAAACATTAACGGACGAATATCGTCTAATAAAACAATACCTAAAAAACGATGTTCATTGTCTAAAACAGGAAAAATGTTTCTTGATGATTTTGCAACGGCTTCTTTTAGCATTTTCCCTAGTGTCATTTCTGGGTGAATTATTTTAAAATTTTTTTCAATTAATTTATCAATACGCATCATCATCATCACATTCTTATCTTTATTATGCGTAATAAGTTCCCCTCTTTTTGCTAGTTCTATTGTGTATATTGAGTTTGAAACGAAGTATTTTGTTAAGGCGAAAGATATAGCAACTACAAGCATTAAAGGGACAAAAAGATCGTAACCACCAGTAATTTCTGCAATTAAAAAAATAGCAGTTAAAGGAGCATGTAGTACGCCTGCCATTAGGCCGCTCATTCCAATTAATGTAAAGTTACTTTCAGAAACTTGACCACCTAACTCATTTATAATTTTAGCAAATACATTACCTAGTGCACTCCCCATTACTAAGGTAGGTATAAAAATTCCTCCTACTCCACCAGCAGCAAAAGTAGTGGTCATTGCAATAGCTTTAAAGACTGTTATTAAAAGTAAAAAAAGAACAACTATCCAAACGTTGTTAAAATCAATCTCATAAGGAAGGTCGTTAAGTGCTTCTTGAGCATTGTGTTCTAATAAGCTATTAATTATATTATAACCTTCACCGTACAAAGGTGGTATTAAATATAACATAAAACCAATAGCAAAAGCACCAATAATCAATTTGTGAAAATCACTTTTGAAGTGGTTAAAAAAACGAGTGATTTTAAAATAAATTTTAGAAAAATATACAGATGCGATACCAGTTCCTAAGCCTAATAAAATGTAGAAAAATAGATCGTTAATTAAAAAGTCGTCTTGAAGTTTAAAACCGAGTAAAACATCTTTTCCTAAGAAAAAATAAGAAACAATAACTCCAGAAACTGAAGCTAATAAAAGAGGGATGAGAGATGCAAAAGCTAAATCTAAACTAAAAATTTCAACAGCAAAAATAATAGCAGCAACTGGGGCTTTAAACATAGATGATACTGCTCCAGCTGTTGCACATCCAATTAGTAACATTCTAGTTTTGGTGTTCATATGAAACAGCTGTGCTATTCCAGATCCTAGCGCTGCTCCAGTGCTTACAGAAGGGCCTTGCAAACCAACAGATCCACCGAAGCCAACAGTTATTGGTGCTGTAATAAGTGAAGCGTATATTTTATATTGTTCAATAATTCCGCTACGTTTGGAAATAGCATGCAAAGTTGTTGAGATACCATGACCAATTTCCTTTTTAATAATTTTATTTTTAATATAGTAAACTAAGAATAATCCTATAATTGGAAAGATAAAATACAAAGAATAATGAATATCTTTTATAAACTTTCCTTCTAAAATATATTGGAAAAAGTAGGTTAAGTTTTTTAGAATTAGTGTGCCAATTCCAGCCAAAAAACCAACTAAAATACTTAAAACATAAATAAACTGACGTTCAGAAATGTTTTTGTACCTCCAAATAAGTATTTTTTTAAATAACGTTTTAGTATTAGGCATAGTTAATTTAAATCGAGTTGCTTTTTTCTAAAATATCACTTCCTAAATACTTGTTGTTTTTATTGTAATACCAAGCTCTATTTTTAGGCATTTTAATATCGTTAATAATCTCTTCTTCTGACAATAATATATACTCACCACTATCTTTAGTGTTTTTAAAAAACTGATAAACTTCCATGGAATACGTTGTAGGATTAAAATAGAAATACCAAGTATCTTTGCCAACGTCTTTTTCATAAGTAACCTTTAAAACGATATAGTCTTGTCCTTTAAAATTTTTTCGCGTTGTTTTATTGTGAATTATAGTTCCTTTATCTTTTAGTTTCATAGGAAGACCATATAAGTAGGTGTAATAATTTTTATAAAGATTAGCTCGTTTACAGCTTAGATTGTGTTCTTTTTTTGTTTTTTCTGAGAGGTTGATTTTCTTGTTAAATTCGATTTTACAAATACCTTTGTTGATAGAATACTCTGTAGTATTTTTATTTTTAAAAGCTTTTAAATAAAAATAATCAGACGGTAGGTCAATTGTAATTTCACTATTTCGAATTGGAGAATTAGGAGTAACCATATTCACCCATAATGTGCCCTTAAATGTTTTCCATTTATTATTTGGATCATGATATTGAATAGATTTCTCTAGTAATTCGAGTCCAGTTAATTCTTGGGAGAAAGATAAAATTGATAAAAGTAAAGCAAGAAGTGTGATTGCGTTTTTCATAGATTAAAAGTAACAAATATTCCCTAATTTTTTTATAAGTATATTGCTGAATCATTTTTTTTAACCTTAATAGAGCTATAAAACACAAGTAAATTACTTCAAATGACTGTACAAGATATTATAAACTTACTTAGTAATAAATCTAATATAATTATTAATTACTACGTTACATTACTTATTATTTCTTTATGTGGATTGCTGTTTGTTAAGGCACAGGATTTTAAAGCTCCGATCAATTATTTATACACAATTTTAATATATGCAGCTGTAATACCAGGATTGTTATCGATAATTTTAGTGGTTTATAATTTTTTCTTCTTAGGCCAAAACTTGATAACTCTTCAAGTGGTAACTTATTATTTGCCAATTATAGCTATGATTGTATTGTTATTAATCATAAAAAAAACAATCCCGTTACAACGAATACCTGGTTTTAGTAGATTGTCAGGGTTATTTATTATGATTTTCATAGCATTTATTGTTACCTATTTTATTCAACGAATTTTTATAGGTATCTTTTTTATTGGGAGCTTTATACACTTGATAGGTATTTTTATAGTGCTTCTTATTGTGTTAAAAATAGGTTGGAGTAGGTTTGTTAAGTAATAACAATGCCTTTGTATACCTTATAATTCGTTATTTTTTTTAAATTTGTTAAAATTTGATTATTTATGCTAAAAAATTTAAAATCACTATTTATAGTAGATGATTCATCAGATGAAAAGAAAGAGCCTGAAAATAAAGAAGGAAAAGAGACTGTTGTAAAAAAGACAGAACAACCTGCAAAAAATAAAACTACTGTAAATGTACCTCCTACAAGTAAGGGAGCCGTTGATAATGCTATTATTGATAAGTTACTACAAGCTATAGAGAAAAATAATTTAGAAGGATTTGACTATTTGGAGTTTAAAAAAGCATTAAAGGCTTTAGAAAAAATCCCAATGGATGAAGCAACAAAATACAGATCAACTTATGCAACTGCATCAACAATGGGAGTTACATTAAGTAAGTTAATCGATTCAACAAAACATTATATTAGTGTTTTAGATAATGAAAACAACTCTTTTACAAAAGCTTTTGAAGGACAGTTAACCACTAAGGTTGGAGACAAAGAAAAAGAGATTGTTCAATTTGATGCTATAATTAAAGAAAAATCACAAAAAATAAAACAACTTACTGAAGAAATAACAAAACATCAGGCACAAATTTCTGAATTAAGAAAGGTTGTTGATGAGAGTAAAGCGAAAATAGATAAGACTAAAAATGATTTTAAGCTTTCTTATCACCATCTAAGAACACAATTAGAGCAAGATGTAGAAAAAATGAAACAATATTTAAAGTAATATGGAAAATTTAAAACCAAAATCTTTTTGGGAAAGACCTGAAGGAAAAACAGGAATGTTATTTACAGGTTTATTAGGAGCAGGAGCTTTATACGGGTTGTATAAAGTACTTCCATATTTAATAACTATTGTTGAAAATACTTTGTATTTAGGAGTTTTATTAGCTGTTTTGGGAGCTGTTATTTACATGATCTTAGATCCTAAAATGAGAAACTTGATTTTCTATATGTATAAATCATTTATGCGTTGGATAACTGGTATATTTATTCAGATTGATCCAATTGGTATTTTAAAAAGTTATGTAGACGATTTAAAAAGCAATTTGAAAAAAATGAATAAACAAATTGCTGTTTTAAAAGGACAGATGAGACGTTTACAACAAATTATTAACGAAAATAAGAAAAGTATAAATAGTAATTTAAAACTTGCAAACGCAGCTAAGCAGAAAGACAAGAAAGGAATAATGATTTTGAAGTCTAGAAAAGCAGGTCGTTTAAAAGAATCTAATTTACGATTGGATGAACTCTATAGAAAATTAGAAATTTTATATAGAGTATTAACCAAAATGTATGAAAATTCTGAAATTTTAGTAGAAGATATTGAAGATCAGGTAACTGTTAAGGAACAAGAAAGAAAAGCAATACGAGCAAGCCATTCAGCTATGAAATCAGCTATGGATATTATTGCTGGAAATTCTGATAAAAAAGAAATGTTCGATAGAGCTTTGGAAGCAATTGCAGATGATGTAAGTATGAAAATTGGTGAAATGGAGCGTTTTATGGAAATGTCAAATAATTTCATGGATTCTATTGATTTACAGAACGGTATTTTTGAAGAAGAAGGACTGGAATTATTAGAAAAATGGGAAAAAGAAGGAGTTTCTTTAATATTAGGAAACCAAAAAGATATATTGGTAAATGATAGTCATAGTGTAGATTTAGATGCACCAATATTAAAAAATAATAGAGGAAATCAAGATAATCAATATTCAGATTTATTCAACTTTTAACAACAAATCAAATTATAAATTATGGCAGGAAAAAGACTAACTCCATTTTCAAAAATACTTATTGTTTTAGCAATAATTGGAGGGGTGTATTACCTATTAAATAAATTACGTGACCCTAAAGTAAAGCAAAAAATAAATGAAGTTACTTCAACATCTAGTTCTAAATCAAAAGATGGATACAAAGATGTTATTAATGTAGGTGTAGTAACTTGGGGTGGTTATGCAGGTGGACAATATTTTAATGAAGGATTTGAAGCAAATACGAACTCTAGATTTTACAAGGACTATGGCTTTAAAGTAAACTTTAAGGTAATTGATGATTTTGATGCTTCAAGAGATGCATTTAAAAATGGAGATATTGATTTAATGTGGGCAACAATTGATGCTTTTCCTACTGAAGTTGAAGGATTATCACAATACCAACCACAAGTAGTTTTTCAAGCAGACTGGAGTCGTGGTGGTGATGCAATTGTTGCAAGAAGAGGAATTAGTAAGGTTAGTGATTTAAAAGGTAAGAAAATTGCAGTAGCACCTATGACGCCTTCTCATTCGTTTTTAATTTGGTTATTAGAAGCTGGAGATATTAAAACAAGTCAGGTGAAAATTGTAGAGGTACCAAGTGCTATTGATGCTGCAGACGCTTTTAAAAGTGGAACAGTTGATGCAGCAGTAGTTTGGAGTCCAGATGATGCTGATTGTGTTAGTAAAGTTGCTGGAGCACGTGTGTTAGAAAGTACTAAAAATGCAACACATATTATTGCTGATGTATTTGTTTCTAAGAAAAATTTTATTGAAAAAAATAAAGAACAACTTCGTGATTTATATGAAGGTTGGATGATTGGAGCTTCTGAACTTAATAATTCAGATGCGAATAAAAGAAAAGCAGCGAAAATTTTAGCTGAAGGTTTATCACAACCTGAAGATTTTTGTTATGATGCAATTAATAATGTGCGTTTAGCAACTCATGGAGATAATGAAAACTTTTTTGGTATGAATCAAAATTATAATGGTGTTACTGGAGAAGATTTATACAACAAAATGAAAGTGAAGTATAATAACTTAGGATATAATACTTCAGGAGCAAAAAGCTGGAGGTTGTTATCTACAAGAGATTTAGTGTCTAAAACAAAATCATTAACAGGAGCCAATCATACTTCTGAAAAACAAAAAGAGTTTACTGCGGCAAGTGAAACCGTAGCTAAAAAAGAATCACTTTCTTCTAAAAAAGTAAGTATCACTTTTAGAACTGGAGAATATCAGTTAAGTGATAATGCAAAGCAATTAATAGATGTTCAATTTACCCCAATTGCAAGAGCGTTTGCCAATGCTCGTATTAGAATTGAAGGGAATACTGATAATGTAGGAGGAAGGTCTTCTAATATTGCGCTTTCTAAAAGAAGAGCTAATTCTGTTGCTCAGTATTTAATAAGTGAGCATAACATGCCTAAAAACAGATTTATTATTGTTGGTAACGGACCTGATAAGCCTATTGCTGGATGTGAAAGGAATCAAAACGCAAATTGTAAGGCAAAGAATAGAAGAACGGACTTTGAATTAGTAGTAGACTAATGAGTACTGATTTTAAAAAATTATTTGAGTTACGTGGAGAACTAGACTCAAAACAAAAAATTACGCTTACCATTTTGGGAAGCGTAATTCTTGTTTTAATATGGTTCTTAATGGCAGAAGTTTTATCAAATTCTGTTATCACACAAAATGGATCCATAAACGTTTCAACGTTAAAGCAAGAAAATAAACTGTATTATGAAAATGATTCTATATTAGTTGCTAGTTATGATAAATTAGAACTTTTAAATAAAGAAGAATTAGAGCAATATGGATTGATAAAAAATAAGGTATACCCATTGTTACCTTCTCCTATAAAAGTAATTAAAGCATTTCCTGAATTAAATAGAGATGATGATGTAATTGGAAATACATTCTTTTCTATAAAATTAAATATTTTTGGTTATTTATTAGCAATAGTTGTAGCTATTCCTATTGGTTTTTTATTAGGGTTAGTACCTTTGTTTAGAGGCTTATTTAGTAAAATTATAGACTCGTATCGTTTTATTCCATTAACAGCTGTAACCGGTATTTTTATTATGTGGTTAGGTTTAGGAAGTCAGATGAAAGTGTCGTTTTTAGCCTTTGGTATAGTTGTATATTTAATTCCGGTAGTTGTTCAACGAATAGATGAGGTTCAAAAAGTATATTTAAATACGGTGTTTACTTTAGGAGCTTCGCCTTGGCAAACAATAAAAACGGTTTACATTCCTTATGTACTTTCTAAATTAATTGATGATATTAGAGTGTTAACGGCTATTTCTTGGACCTACATTACTATTGTTGAAATGTTAAATAAAGGTGGTGGAATTGGTGAGTTAATATGGACAGCGAAAAGACAAAGTAGAATAGATAAAGCTTTTGCTATTCTAATAATTATTGTAGTTATTGGAGTATTACAAGATAAGATTTTTGTAATGATTGATAAAGTATTATTTCCGTTTAAGCATGTAAATAAAGGTAACAAACATTAGCTATGGCATTAGAATTTATAGATAATCCTACTACAGGAAATATTATTGAGTTACGCAACATACATCAATCGTATAATAATGGAAAAACTCAAATAATTGAAAATTTAGATTTATTAATTGAAGACAAACCCATGCAGGGGCAATTTGGTGTAATTTTAGGAATGTCAGGTTGTGGAAAATCTACATTGCTTAGGTATATAGCCGGTTTGCAAGAGCCTACTTCTGGTTCTGTATTAGTAAAAGGAAAACCTGTAAGTAAAGAAAATAGGGTAAGTATGGTGTTTCAACAATACTCTTCTTTACCATGGATGACGGTGCTAGACAATGTGGGTTTAGGATTGCAGTTTCAAGGAGTTTCTAAAAAAGAAAGAGATGAACGTGCAATGGAAATGATTCAACTAGTAGGTTTAGATGGGCATCAAAAAAAGTATGCTCAGTATCCAAACTTATCTGGCGGACAATTACAACGTGTAGCAATTGCTAGAAGTTTAATGTCGAATCCAGAAATTTTACTAATGGATGAACCTTTTGGGGCATTAGATGTGAAAACACGTTTACAAATGCAAGATTTATTAATTGGTATTTGGGAGAAATTTAGTCCAACTATTTTGTTTGTAACACATGATATTCAAGAAGCAGTGTATTTAGCAGATGATATTTATATAATGAAGCATGCGCCTTCAAATTTTGTAAAACATATAAATGTTGATCTACCTTTTAATAGAACTAGAGAAACGAAAAGATTAGCACATTTTGATGAGTTAGTACATCAGGTTGAAGATGCTATGATGCAAATTGATGCAGGAAATTAGAAAAACAAATAATTGGTAAATGCTATGTACAATACAAAACACTATAAAATAGTTGATCGTTTTTTTTTACAATTAAATGAAATTGTTCAACCGTTTTTTTTTAAAGGAAAAACAGTAAATCCAATTAAAATAGTAAGTTTATCGAATGTTTTTTCTTCATTAAAATTAAAAGAAGAAGATTTATTGTTGTTATACTCTACAAAAAAAGATCAAAGTCAGCTAGATTTTATTGTAACATCAAAAAAAATACATACTAAAAACTTGGTGTTGCCATTAACAATAAACTCTTTAGATCATACTGCATTTAGTTTTTTTCCTAAAGAGCATATAGCCTATTTAAAAAAGTTAATAGAAAATCTTCATTTACAACAAAAAGAAGAAAAAAAGAATTTAGAGTATTTTACAAATAAGTTTAAAGATTTTGTAAATCAAAAAGAGAATGGAGATAAAGATTATGCAATTGAGCATGATTTTTTAGAAATCTTAAAAGAAGAAGGAGAGAAAATTCAGGAATTAGCTGAAGATTTAAATAGAAATAAACATTTTTCTAATGTAATCAATACCATTGTAAATAAAACAGATGATGCTATAGAGTTTAAAGCTGAACATGTAATTTTACAAGACATTATAAAAGTATATAATAAAACATATGGATTACATGATGCTACCAATGAGGAAGCAACCTTAAAAGTGAAATTCTTACTAGCTTTTCTGTTTGAAAAACTTCAGGGAAATGATATTATTAGTAGTTTAACAATTGAACGAATTAATAAATTTGTAACGTCTAATAGTTTTGATAAAAATATTGAGATTATTCAAAAAGCTTCATTGTTTGATTTAGGAGAAGCATATAAAAATGAGTTTCTATTACCTTCAATATTAAAGAAACTAGATAATAAGCACTTTACAAATACAGGAGCCTTTTTATACCGTATAGCAACATTAATTTCAAAAGCTGATGGAACTATTTCTGAAGAAGAAGAAAAAGCATTGAAAGAAATTAATAATAGCGTATCACACCCTAAGCAAAAATTACAAGGAGTAACACAAACTGAAGTAGATGAAAATGAAACGTTGCAAGATGTATTAGATGAATTGAATGAATTGATAGGGTTAGATACTATTAAAACTGCTGTTCAAGAATTAGCAAACTTTTTAAAAGTACAAAAGTTACGAGAGAAAGAAGGATTAAAATCAGTAAATAATTCATTGCACTCTGTTTTTATGGGGCCTCCAGGAACTGGGAAAACTACAGTTGCTCGTTTGGTTTCTAAAATATATAAACACCTTGAATATCTTGATAAAGGGCATTTAATAGAAACGGATAGAAGTGGTATGGTTGCTGGGTATGTTGGTCAAACTGCTTTGAAGGTTGAAGAGATTGTGAATACCTCTTTAAACGGTGTGTTATTTATTGATGAAGCGTATGCATTATCAAAAGATAATAAACAAGATTTTGGGAATGAAGCTATAGAGGTGTTATTAAAAAAGATGGAAGATCACCGAAAAGAGTTGGTGGTAATTGTTGCAGGATACCCAGATGAAATGAAAAATTTCATTACATCAAATCCTGGGCTACAATCGCGTTTTAATAGATACTTTACGTTTGATCATTACAAGCCAAGTGAGTTAATTGGTATTTTTGAGTTGTTCTGTAGAAAGAATGATTTTGTATTAACAGAGGATGCGAAAGAGAAATTGCATTTTATTTTTGATAAGTTTTACGAAAAGAAAGATAAAAATTTTGGAAATGCACGTGTGGCAAGAAATTTATTCGAAAAAATAATAGAATACCAAGCTAATAGAATAGTAAGTATTGCTCCAATAACAGTTGAGATTTTAAAAACAATTGCTGAAGAAGATATTCCGCCGGTAAATAAAACAGTAGAAGAGTATTTACAATTTCAAGAAGAGGAAAATTAGAGGAGAACATGATGCATATTGAAAAGGTAATTTCATATTATCAAAATTGCTACAAACAAGAATTTAGAGAGAATGATGTATTAAGTTTTTTTGGAAGTGCTGTTGATAAACGATTATTCTTTCAAAATATAAATCATCTTTTTAGAGAAGAAGAAAGTACATTACTTGATTTTGATTTAGGAGAAGAGTTGTATAGGTATCTTGAAATTCACAAAAAAAATAAAACACTTATTACTAATAGTTTTTTTATTACTGGAAAACTTAATTTCTTAGGTAAAAAAAGAACTATTTGTGCACCATTAATTGTTACCCCTGTAGAGCTGAAAATTAATAGTGATGGAGTTTATTTTTTTGATTATAAATTTGAAGAAAATAGGTTAAATGAAGCTTTAGTTAATGTTTTAAAACAAAACTTTAGTATCGATGAAGCTTTTATTTTAATGCTAAAATCATTGGTAACTAAGCATAGTTTAGATAAAAAAAATAGTATTGATTTAGCTAATAAGTTAAAAGAGATTATTCCTATAAATACTGATGAACTAAATAAGCTTCCTGTACTTACTACTGATGTTTCTTTAAAAAAAGCACAAAAAGTTGCATCATTAGAAATACATAATTCAGTAGCCTTAGGAATTGTAGATAAAACAAAATCAAGCAGAGATGTTTTGTTTGAAATTGATAGAATAAAAGAGGATCATTTATATAATGATGCTTTAGAAGCCTTATTTTCTAGAAATAGAAATTCAGTTTATGATGTTCCTAAAAAGAATAAAAAAGAAACAATTTATGTGCCTTCTAATTTGAGTGTAGCTCAAAAAGAAATTGTTCATGAAGTAAAGTCTGGATCTCCATTTACAGTTGTCGTAGGCCCTCCTGGGACTGGGAAATCGTATACTATAGCTTCGTTGGCTATAGATATGGTTTACAATAATAAGAGTGTGTTAATTTGTGCTAAATCTGATCAAGCTGTAGATGTTGTAAATGAGAAAATTGTAAACGATTTAGGAATTAAAGGTTTAACAGTAAGAATTGGTAAAGGTAGAGGCTATAATTCTAGGTTAAGAAAAAAATTAGAATCAATTTTAAATTTTTCTACTCGTCAAAATATTAATGAAAAAACTATTTCTTTTTATGAAAAAGAACTGGTAGTAGTAGAAGAAAAAATTAAAGAAATTGAAGAAGAAATTACAAGAAGAGAAATAAAAGAAATAGAAAATGCGCAACTATTTTTGGACTATAATCCTTCATTTTTTAAAAGAATAAAGAAAACCTACGTTTCTAAAAAAATATTAAAAGAAGTTCCATTTTGGCAACTTGTTGAGCTTTTAAATAATTACATACAGAAAAAAAATAGTACAATAAAAAAGATTGTAACCTATTCTATGTCTTATAAAAATCAACAATCTATTAATTATAATAGACAAATGTTTAAAGACTTGTTGCAATTAACAAAATCTACTGATCCAGAAGTTAAAGAACAACTATTTGAATCTATCAGTTTTAAATACCTATTAGAATGTTTGCCAATTTGGATTTCTAAAAGTACAGATATTAGTAATACCCTACCTTTAGAAAACGATATTTTCGATGTTGTAATTATTGATGAGGCTTCTCAAAGTGATATTGCTACTATGATTCCTGTTATTGCTAGGGCAAAAAAAGTAGTGGTAGTTGGAGATCCAAAACAATTAAAACATGTTTCTTTTCTGTCATCATCATCAATGGAAAATGTAGCACTTGATTTAGGTTTAGTTCATGATATTGATGTGTTTAATTATAGAAAAAATAGCTTTCTTGATTATGTTATTCAACGTGTAAATACACAGGCTAATATTCATTTTTTAGATGAACATTATAGAAGTGTACCTAGTATTATAGATTATAGCAATGACAAATTTTATGATGGGAAACTAAAAGTGATGTCTGATATAAAAATACATCAGACTAAAACGGCTGTACATTGGCATTATGTAAAAGGTATAAAAGATAAAAAAGGATTTAATATTGAAGAAGCTTCACAACTATTAAAAGATATAGAGATAATTATAGAAGAAGAAAGAGAACTTCAAAGTACCATTTGTACTAGTATAGGAATCCTATCACCTTTTAGAGATCAGGTAAATTATTTAAAAAAGAAATTAGAAGAGTTTGACATAAGTACAATTAAAAAACATAAAATAAGTGTAGGAACTCCATTTGATTTTCAAGGAGAAGAAAGAGATGTTATGTTTATTTCTTTTGCAATAGATGATAACACAAGTAATATGGTTTTTCAATACTTAAATAGAGAAGATGTATTTAATGTAAGTATCACTAGAGCAAAATCAAAGCAAAATTTATACTATTCTTTTTCACCTAAAAGCTTTAGTAATACTAATTTATTAATTGATTATTATTCAAGGTCAAATCAAAATGTATCTACTAGAAATGAAGATTTTTTTATAGATGATTTTGCTGAAGAAGTATTTAAAGAGTTAATGCATATAGGAATTAGTAAAAAAGAGGTATTATTTCATCATGCTGTTGCTGGGTACTTTTTTGATATTGTTCTACCGTATAATAATAAAACAGTTTGTGTAGATTTAATAGGTTACCCTGGAGAAATGGAAAGATCTTTTTCAATAGAACAGTATAAAACATTGTTTAGAATTCGTACGCAAATAATAACAATACCATATGCTTATTGGTTGTTAAATAAAAAAGCATGTGTTGATTATATATTAAAGAAACTAGGAAATGGTTACCGAAAAAAACATATCGACAGAAATTAATAGAGAAATTAAATCTCCTATTCGCATAGGAAGTTTAACAGAGTTACAAATTAATAGAGAAGCGTTTCTAAGCTATTTTCAGCCGTTGTTTGAAAACTTAGAAAACGATGAGCATTTGGTGAAAGAAAATCAAATAACGTTTCTAAAAAACAACTTTTCTGAAGACATTAATTCTATAAGTAGTATTCATAAACTTTATTTTGAAAAACAAGTTGGTGTAGAGGTTTTAGATTCTTGGGTTTCTAGATTAACTATTAAACAAAAAGAACAATTTTTACAAATTTCTACAGTAACAAGACAGCGAAACATTTCAACGTTTACTATTGAAAAAATTAAAGAGGAATATCAAATTCAACGAATTCTGGCAGATAGCTTTGAACAAAAGGTAAATGATTTTAGAAGTTGGAAGCGAGAGTTTAAACAAGCAACAGAACAAGCTGTTGAAAATGAATTGTTTTATCAGTTACTTCAAAAGGCGTTTGAATTAGTAGCTAGTATCCACCCTGAAATTTATAAGCTAAAAATTACCAGTCATTTTATGAGAACCCTAACAAAAGGAGAAGTGAAAGGCGAGAATTCTCCAGAAGGGATGCATGAAGATGGAGCGCAATATATTATTTCAGCATTGGTTGTAAATAGAAAAAATATACTTGGAGGAGAAACTCAAATATTTGAGAAAAAAGATGAGGTAAGAGAACTGATTTTTAATAAAGAATTAGAATTGGGAGAATTTGCTTTTCAGGCTGACACTGGTGAAGAAAAAACTTTTGGTAATGATTTGTGGCATTATGTAACACCTATTCAGCCAGTAGACATGACTGAACAAGGTATTAGAGATATTATTGGATTTGATATTGAAATTATAAAATGATGGGTTGTTTTTTAATACGTTCATTAAACTAAAAAAACACAAATTTTCTAATAATCATTATTGCGCTTTTTTTTCTTTTAAAAAGCTTCCCCTTGTTTTATTCCCTTTTTGAAGTACAATATCTGAATGTAAAAAGGACGCGGCGGCGGCAGAACCTTTTACTTTTGAAGCGCTACGTGTTAACATTTCAAGTTCAAAGGCAGTTAATACACTTTTTCGTATTCCAATTTCTTTCCATTTAGATAAAGGACCACAATTTTTAAATATTTTTCGAGCTAACGATAACGCATCTAATAATGCTTGATTTGCTCCCTGACCTTTAAACGGACTCATAGGGTGTGCCGCGTCTCCAATAAGTGTTATTTGTTTTCCTTTTTCTAATAAATCAGGAGTAAGTAATTCTCTATCGTAAACAGGATAACCAGAAATTTTTGATTCGTGAGTTGTTGCTAAAATTTGAGGAATTGGGTGATGCCATTGCGTTCTACGACATGCTTCTTCTTTAAGAGCCTGCCTACCTTCTTTACTTAATTTTATAGCATCTTTTTCAGTCATAGGAAAACTAAGTTGCCACATTATAGTGTCTTTATCATAAGGCATCATATAAATTCGTTCAATACCATTTGCTGTTTGAAATACGGTAGATGAATCTAATAATGGGCTATTAAGGTTTTCTATATCTTTTAAAGGACAAATGCCTAATATTACAATACAGCCTAAGTAACGTAAAGGTGTTGTCTTTTCGCCAATTAATATTTTTCGCATTGTACTGCGAATACCATCAGCTCCTACTACAAGGTCAGTTGTTACATTTTTTACTTCACCATTTACGTTAAAATTAAGTTGAATACCATTGTTTTCAGATTCTTTAAAATCTATTAATTGATGGTTCCAGTGTACGGCATTATAGCTATTAAGTTGTTCAAGTAACTCTAAACGTAAAGATTGTCGAGATATATGTACGTTTGTACGTTTAGTGTTCTTTTTTGTGTCGGTTGCTAACCATTTTTTAGCACCCCATTCTCCAATAATTTCTCCATTTGTTTTGTGTACAACATGTTTTGTAGAAACAAGTCCCTTTTTTAGTGAAGTAATACCAAAACCTTGAATAGCTTTACTGGCTTGTTGCAATGTTAATCCATAACCTTGCGACCTTGTATCAAAACTACTATCTCTCTCATAAAGCGTAAAAGGTATTTTACGATGTAAACAAGCAACAGCTAAGGCAACACCACCTATTCCACCACCAATAATAGCAATGTGTGGATAACTTTCTGTATCAGCAATAGGACGATTAGCAGCAGAGGTTAATCCAGAACCTGTACAATTGGCACATAAAGAAATCCCATTTCTAGGAGGAGAAGGAGCTGTTGTTTCTTCTTTTGATTTTTCGTGTTTTTCTAGAGCTTTTTGGTAACGTAGTTTAGTTTTTTCACTGATTTTTAGTTTTTTTCTACCTTCACCTTTGCATTCTTTACAAACAGACCAATAAGTCTTTTTACTTTCCATTCTTCAGTTAAATTAAAGATATACTTTTCTCAGTGTTTTCATTTGGGTATAAAACAAATTTGATATAGGATTGCAAAATGTTTTCGCTAACGTATTTGTGTATGGTTAGTTGCATAATTTTAGCGTAAAAATACTTGAAGTTAATTGTCTGCGAGATTTTTCCGAAGGAATAAATCCTTAAGTTATGAATTATACACGTTGTTGTAAAATGTTACCATTTAATTAATGATTCAACAATTTTATTTTGATTTATTAATTTTTCATTATTTAAAAAAATCAATCCTGGATTCCACATATTTGAGATTCCTAAAACTCCATTTTTTTTATTAAATAATATTAGATTATTATGACTTTTTGTTTCTTTTTCAGTGTATAAATCAAAGGCTGTTTTAGATATTTTTTCATTCAGGTACTTTTCTTTTTTTATAATTATAAACTCTTCAGAAAACCATTTAAGAGTGTTAGACTTTGGGAAATATTTAATTGAGAAATCTTTTTCCGAATTATTCAGATTTTTATAAGTATAAATTATAGAATCACTATTTTTCTCAATTTTATAATTATAATTTTCAACTCGTTTCAAACTATCAATTCCTCTTATGTATAATTTTGTTTCTCCAGTTAAAACAGTTTCTTTTTTAGAACAGCTAAAAACTAGAAGTAAAGAAATTAATATTCCAAATAAGCTTTTCTTCATAATATTTTACAACTTTATGATATGTCGAGTTTTAATTCGTTATATCAGGAGTTAGCGAAGTTATTAGAAAACAATTTAAGAATCAAGTTAAATTTGTTCAAGAAAAACCCTCACAAAATGCGAGGGTTTATTACTTTTTTAAATTTTATTCTTAACAACATCCACCACCATCGTAATGGTAAGTTGATTCTGAGAAAAATATATCATCTCTGCCTAAAGCTTTTAAAGCCGCAGCAGTTTTATCGCAAATAGCTAATGGTTGATTTTTTAATAAAGTGTGCCCTAAGCCATCATCAAAGAAATCTTCATCACCAAAATAGATCGCAGCTTTACCTGTAAAAACACAAGGCCCATCTTCTGGCATTGGATCTTTAATAGCAGCAACTTCAATAGATTCTATGTAAATTAGTTCGTCTGTTGGATAGTTTTTAGGATCTAGAATTCTATACGGTTTTCTGGCTCTAATTTCTATAGTGCCAAAACCAGCATCTGTCAATGCTTTTACATAATCAGCAATTGATAAACTTCCGCTTAAACATAAAGCACGTAAACGCTCGTCATTTCGTAATTCGTCATTCATAGGCTGTTCACAAGTAGGATCACTCATTACTAAACGTCCATGAGGCTTTAATACTCTATGCATTTCAGCAATAGCCTTTTTTAAATCGTCTGATTTAAAAATATTAAACAAGCAGTTTTGTGCAGCTACATCTATAGAATTATCTTCAACAGGAAGGTTCATCGCATCCCCTTTTCGTAAATCAACAAAATCACTTTTAAACCAAGGATTCATTTCTTCAGCTTCTACAAAATTTTTACGAGAAGCTTCTAACATTTCATCTACAACATCTAGTCCTATAACTCCACCTTTTGAACGATTGAAATAAGCAAATTGTAATAATTCCATACCTCCACCAACACCAACATATAGCATTTTAGGGTTGTTAGTTAAGTCACGAGCATGAACAGTAGAACCACAACCGTAGTTCATTTCTTGCATGATTCGTGGAATTTTTAATCCAGGTAATTCCCAGATAGGATTAGTAGTACAACATAAACCAACATCAGGTGTTAGCGCTGCTTCTTTATATACATTATGTGTGGTTTCTAAATAACTCATCTTTGTTTTTTTGATTTGTAATTGATGTAATAATTATCAATTGAAAATATATCTAAATTCTTGGGTAATAGTAATAAACTTATTAATAAAATAGCTCTATACATTACATGTGATAAATCCCAAATAGGATTTTTTAGACCATGACCAATAGTAACAATAACTAAAACTGATGCTAAAACATATAAAGTATAATCTCTTTTAAAACCGATAATTAATAAAAAACCTCCAATTAATTCTACTAAAGATGTATAATAAGAAGTAAATAATAATAAAAAATCAGGTAATAATTCTGAATAACTTGCTTGAAAGAAGTTTTTGTAAACGTTATCTAAACCAAACGTAAAGACTTTTCCAAAACCTTGAAAAAAAAGAATAAATCCTAATAACAATCGAATTGTTAAGACCGCTATTTGTTGATTTCTAATCATTATAATTGTTGTATCAATTCTTTAAATAATGTTATCATTTTTGGCTCTGCTTTTCCTGCTACTTCAATAATTTCTTGAATATTAACAGGTTGAAGGTTTTTTGGGTCGCATTCATCAGTTAAAACAGAGATAGCTATACAAGGCAATTGTAAGTGTTTGGCTACTATTACTTCGGGTACGGTACTCATACCTACAGCATCAACTTCTAAAATTTGTAACATTCTATATTCTGCTCTAGTTTCTAATTGCGGACCAACAACACTAGCATACACACCTTCTTTCAAATCTATGTCGTTTGTTTTGGCAATAGCTTTCATTTTGGTGTTTAATTTTTTTGAATATGGCTCAAGCATATCAGCAAATAAATCACCAAATTCTCCTGCACCTTTAAATGCTAAAGGTGAACCTCCTTGTAAATTTAAATGATCATCAATAAGCATTAAATCACCTTTTTTGAAGTTTAAGTTGATAGCTCCTGCAGCATTTGAAACTAATAAGGTTTTGATTCCTAATTGTTGCATGGTACGTATTCCGTAGGTAACTTCCCAAAGATTATAACCTTCATATAGATGAAAACGACCAGACATAACGACTACTTTTTTCTCAGATAGTACTCCGTAAATAAGTTTTCCAGAATGAAATTCAACAGTTGCCTGAGGAAAATGAGGAATTTCAGAATATGGAATTTCTTGTTCAATGGCTATTTCATCTACTAGTTTACCTAAACCAGTTCCTAAAACAATTCCTATTTCTGGGTTTGTAATTCCTTTATTTTGAAGATACTCTTTAGTCTCTTTAAGTTGTTGTTGTTTCGTCATTTTTAGTTAGCTTTTGAATATGGATATTGTTCTTGTAAAAATCAGATTTTAATAAATCTTCAATAGTATCAATATCGTTTAATTCCTGTAAAAAGGAAATTTTTTCTTGGGTTGTTTTTAATTCCTGTAAAGTTACTTTTAATAAGTTAGATTGGCTCCATGGTTTATTATCAAAAATAGTATTAATCATTTTTGATAAGCCTAATAAATAGTACCCGCCATCTTCGGCCGGACCAAAAACAATCTCATTTTTTTGTAAGTTTTCATATCCCTTGGTAATTACTTCTGATGAAATATCAGGTAAATCTGATCCAATTAAAATGATGTTTTCATAGCCTTCTTCAAAGCCTTCAAGAAAAGCATTCTTCATTCGTTCGCCTAAATCAATACCTTTTTGAATTTTTTTAGTATGATTTTGCCATTTCGAATCAATAATAGTATCAGAAAAGTAAATACGTTTATCAATGGTCAGTTTTTCTGTTACATCTTCAGTAATTTTTACAAGCTCTTTATATATTTCAAAGGCATTTTCATTACCAATAGTTTTTGCTAGTCTAGTTTTGACCTTTCCTAGCTTAATGTTCTTTACAAAAATTATTAAAAGATTTTTACTCATATTCAGTTTTTAATCGATTTTTTCTTTGAATACTTACAAGGAAAAAGAAGTGTTTATTTTTTTAACGGGTATAATTCTTGGCTAATAAAATCTTTAGGAAATGTATCATCACCTTCAAAGCCAATTTCAATATCTCTTCCGTTATGAGGTATGTAGTTAGTTTTAAATAAGTAGTCCCATATGCTTAAGGTAATTCCAAAATTAACTCCTTTTTTTCTTTCTTTAGGAAGTTCTTTAGCATGATGCCATATGTGCATTTTAGGATTATTTAGTATATACTTTAAAAAACCATAATCCCAATTAATGTTAGCATGATTTAAATGACCTATAGTAATGTTAAAAAAATGAATGATAGCTACATCTTTAGCGGTAAACCCTCCCATTATAGCAAGTGGGATGTACTTCATAGAGTTATAAACAACAGGTTCCATCCAGTGATAGCGTAAGTGCGCCGCAAACCCCATTTCTTTTACAGAATGATGTACTTTATGGAAGTTCCATAAAAATTCATACTTATGTAATAAGGTGTGCGTAAACCATTGGATGAAATCAATAATTATAAAGAATATAAAAAGCCTTAATATGTAGTGGAGACTATTAATTTCAAATAACTGAAAACTAGATACAGATAGATTAAATATGCTTAAAAAATCATTTAGTAATTGCTCAGAGGTGTTGGATAGAGCAATTAAAACAATCAAGTTTAATATGAAAAAATTAAAAAACATGTAAAAAATATCTAGCCAAAAATCTTTTCTGAATATGGGTTGTTTTTTTCTCCAAGGAAATATTAGTTCCAGTCCCCAAACAACAAATGATATTAGAATCAACCCATAAAAATAATTCTCCCAATTTAATTCAAAGAGTACAGATTGTTTTAAGTAATTCCAATATCCTGTATAAGAATTTTTGATAATTTCCAGGTATTTATTCATAAATAGTATTTACATTATTTCAAAAATAACTAATTGTTTCAATTAAATTTGTATCAGAAGTTACATTAATAATTCTAATGTTTTAAAAACAATTGCGCTCATAATTGCAGCTATAGGAAGGGTAAGTACCCAAGATAATATTATTTTTCCAATTGTTTTATAGTTAGCTTTTTTAGTTACTATACCGATACCAAATAGAGAGCCAACAGAAACATGGGTGGTTGATACGGGTAATCCATGTATACTGGCAGTTGTAACTAATAAACCAGTAATCATATTTGCAGTAAAACCTTGACCAGAATTCATTTTTGTAATTTTTTCACTCATTGTTTCACCAACTTTTTTAGCATTTATTAAACCACCCAAAGCCATAATTACAGCAATAAAAATCATACTCCATTTGATGTCTATTGTTTTAATGATAATTAATAAACCAACTATTTTAGGAGTATCATTCAATCCTCTAGAAAAACTTACAATTCCAGAACTTAAATAATGTAATCCGTCTAAAATCTTAGGAGAAGATACACCAATTAGAGTTGGTTTTTTTGTGTTTAAACTTGGAATTTGTTTTCTTATATACTTAAATACTAAGTAAGCGATTAAACTTAAAGTTGTAGCAACTAATGGGCTTACTATAAGTGGCATTAAAAAGGTATTGCCTAGCTTCCCAAAATTAAATTGTGAACCAACTGCCATCACTCCGGTTCCAAAAAGAGCACCCACTAAACTATGTGTAGTAGAAATTGGCATTCCTATTTTTGTAGCTGTAAAAACTGTAATTGCAGCTCCTAATGCAATTGAAATAGCAAAAGTAGGAGATTGTATTAGTTCATTAGGAACTAACCCTTTTCCTGAAAAGTTTTTAACTAATTCTTTGGCTAGAAAAATAGCAGTAACTGAACCGGCAAAGGTTGTTAAAGTTGCCCAATTAATAGCTTTTTTATAATCAGTTATGCCAGCTCCAAATAATGTGGCAACACCTTTAAAATTATCATTTGCACCATTTGTATATGCTAAAAAACAAGCAGAAATAAAAAGAAGAATTAGTATCATAAAAATATTTTGTGTTACAATTCTGACGAAGTATTTATGTGAAACTTACGAACAAGAAAAACCCCATCAAAATTAATTCTGATGGGGTTTAAATATTTTAAAATAAAAAATTACTTTTTATTTACTTCTTTAATATATTTATCTAAAGCCATTGTCATTGATGGAGTTTCTGGAGTTGGTGCAGAAATATCTACACGCAAACCTCTTTTTTCGACAGCTTTAATAGTTGAATTTCCAAACACAGCAATTCGAGTATCGTTTTGTTTAAAGTTTGGGAAATTTTTAAATAAGCTATCAATACCAGAAGGGCTAAAGAATACTAATACATCATAAAAAACATTTTCCAAATCCGTTAAATCACTTACTACTGTTCTGTATAAATCAGCGCGTTTCCAATCAACTCCTAACTTATCTAATTCAGCTGGAATTAATGCTTTTAACTTATCAGAAGAAGGTAATAAAAACTTTTCATCTTTATGCTTCTTAATTAATTTTGTTAACTCAGGAAAAGTTCTGTTACCAACATAAATTTTACGTTTTCTGTAAACTACATATTTTTGTAGGTAATAAGCAACAGCTTCTGATTGACAGAAATATTTCATATCATCAGGAACCGTAAAACGCATCTCTTCTGCTATTCTGAAGAAATTATCAACAGCATTTCTGCTTGTTAAAATAATAGCGGTATAGTTATTTAAATCTATTTTTTGAGCCCTTACCTCTTTTACCGGAATACCTTCAACATGAATAAACGAGCGAAAGTCAATTTTGACTTTTTGTTTTTCTGCCAAATCAAAGTATGGAGAAGTTTCAGTTTTTGGTGCTGGTTGAGATACTAAAATAGTTTTCACTTTCATAAATTTTCTCTTTACGTAGTTGTTGTTTTATAAAGAATCAATAGCGGTGCTATTTCAAGGGTGCAAAAATACAAAATAAAATAAAACAACTTACCTATAACTATGTTTTTATTGTTGGTTATTATTAAAAAGGCTCTGAAAATAAGTAATGTAATTAGTCCAGTAAGTAAAAAATAGCTACTGTGTAAACTATATTTATAGAGTATAATTAAAGGTAAAATCCATAAACCTACAGTAAATAAATAACCATATTTAACATGCAAAAAATAATTAATGTTGCCTTTTATAGCCAAGATGCTAGCAATCATGTTTTCTATAAAATACTTAATAAGTAAATAACAAAATACAGAAGCCAATATAATTAGAAATGTTATGAAATTATTTTTGTTAGTTGTTGATGGTTGTATTATTAAGTAAAAAACTAAAGAAATAGAAATTGAACTATAGCAAAACAAAATAAATTTAAAAGGCGAGAAAAGATACATATTCTCTTCAGCTTTTTTCTGAAAGAAACCAGGTGTAAAAAAAGCCAATGTATACCCCAACAAATAATTTGGTTTTATAAGTTTAAGTATAGCAAGTAATACGATAGTAAAAAGAATTACTAAGGTAAACCAACTATCAGAGTTATTAATAAGTTCTATTGCTTGCAAAATTGGTGTTTTGAGCTCTTAATTAACACAAAATTAGTGATAAATTAGTGTATATTTGCCCTTATTTAGATGAAAATTATGAGGTCAGACACCATAGTCATTATTCCTACATACAATGAAAAAGAAAATATTGAAGCAATTATAAGAGCTACATTTGATCAAGAAAAGGCTTTTGATGTTTTAGTAGTTGATGATAATTCTCCTGATGGAACAGCTTCAATTGTTGAAGAATTACAAAAAGAATTTGTTGATAGATTATATATAGAAAACAGAAAAGAAAAGAATGGCTTAGGAACTGCTTATATTCATGGATTTAAGTGGTCTTTAAATAAAGGGTATGACTATATTATTGAAATGGACGCTGATTTTTCTCATAATCCTAAAGATTTAATAAGGTTGTATAATGCATGTGCAATTGAGGGAGGAGACGTTTCAGTAGGGTCAAGATATTCTGTAGGAGTTAATGTTGTTAATTGGCCAATGAATAGGGTATTATTGTCATACTTTGCTTCTAAATATGTTCGTTTTATAACGGGAATACCAGTACACGATACTACTGCAGGATTTGTTTGTTGGCAGCGAAATGTTTTAGAAACAATACAATTAGATAAAGTTAAATTTGTTGGATATGCTTTTCAAATAGAAATGAAATATAAAGCATGGAAGCATAAATTTAAAATAAAAGAAGTATCAGTAATTTTTACTGATAGAACTCGAGGAGAATCCAAAATGAGTGGAGGTATAGTATACGAAGCGCTTTTTGGAGTTATAAAAATGAGACTAAACGGATTACCAAAATAATATGCAATCATATTTAATAAAAAATGCCAAAATCGTTAACGAAAACAAGGTTTTTACAGGCGATGTTTTAATTGAAGATAGATATATAAAACAAATAGCAACTAATATTGAAGCAACCACAGCAACAATTATTAATGCTGAAGGAAAGTATTTAATTCCAGGTATGATTGATGATCAGGTTCATTTTAGAGAACCAGGATTAACTCATAAAGCTAATATTGCAACAGAAAGTAAAGCAGCAATTGCTGGAGGAATTACGTCATTTATTGAAATGCCTAATACTGTTCCACAAGCAACAACTCAAGAATTACTGGAAGAGAAGTTTGAAGTAGCAAGAAAAACATCATATGCTAACTACTCTTTTATGTTTGGTGGAACTAATGATAATTTAGAAGAACTATTAAAAACTGATTCTAAAAATGTTGCAGGAATTAAGTTGTTTTTAGGTTCTTCAACAGGAAATATGTTAGTTGATAATGAAGATGTTTTAGAAAAAATATTTTCATCTACGAAGCTTTTAATTTCTGTTCATTGTGAAGATGAGGCAACTATAAGAAAAAATACAGAAGAGTATAAAGCAAAGTATGGTGATGATATTCCAGTTAAATATCATCCAATTATTCGAAGTGAAGAAGCATGTTATTTATCTTCATCAAAAGCAATAGAGTTAGCAAAGAAAACAGGAGCTCGATTACATATATTTCATTTGTCTACTGAAAAGGAAACTCATTTATTTAGAAATGATATTCCGTTAGAAGAAAAGCAAATTACAGCGGAAGTATGTGTGCACCATTTATGGTTTACAGATGCTGATTATGATGTCAAAGGAACTCATATTAAATGGAATCCAGCGGTTAAAACTCAAAAGGATAAAGATGGGTTATGGAAGGCTTTATTAGACGATAGAATAGATGTTATTGCTACAGATCATGCTCCTCATACTCTTGAAGAAAAAAATAATGTGTACACCAAAGCTCCAAGTGGAGGTCCTTTAGTACAACATGCAGTAACTGCTGTTTTAGAAAAAGTTAAAGAAGGAGTATTACCTATTGAGAAAGCAGTAGAGAAAATGTGTCATAATCCTGCTAAATTGTTTAGTGTTGAAAAAAGAGGATTTATAAAAGAAGGTTTTTTTGCTGATCTTGTTTTAGTTGATCCTGCTCAAAATTGGGAAGTTTCTAAAGAAAATATTTTATATAAATGTGGATGGTCTCCTTTTGAAGGTCAACAATTTTCAAACAAAATTACGCATACTTTTGTTAATGGAAATTTGATGTATAATGAAGGAGAATTTAATGAAGAGATTAAAGGTGAACGTCTAGTTTTTAATAGGTAATGAATAAAGTTTTATATTTTTTTATATTAATGTTTTTGGTTTCTTGTACTAGTAATACTATTTACAAGAAACCAAAAGATTTGATACCTAAAGATTCTATGGTTAATTTGCTAACCGATATGTATTTGGCATCGTCGGCAAAGAATATTAAGAATAAAAACTTGAAAAAGCTATCGAATTATATGGTAGTTGTATATGAAAAATATAAAATAGATACTGTTAGGTTTGATACAAGTAATAAATATTATACTTCAAGAATAGATGAGTATTCTGAAATGTTAAACTTAGTAAAGAAAAATATTGATAGCTTGTATGATATTTATATTATTAAACAACGAATTCAAGATTCATTAGACAGACCAAATGTTCTTAATTTAAAAGGGAAAGAAACTTCTAAAGAAATAGAAGAGGGGAAAAAATTACAAGAAAAGTTATATGAATTAGATAAAGGAAATCATAGGTAATCTTTACAAACTCCTTTAGTAACTTTAGGAATAGGTTCAAGATCAAAAGTTAAAGCGTCTTTTATTTTTTGTGATGAATAGTACGATTTATTATGAGATGATTTAGCAGAGTTCTTTGTTAGTAATGGTTCTTTTCCAGTAAGTTTCGTTACTAGCCAATCAATACGCCAAAATATTTTTGTAGCAAGCTTATTCACCTTTATTGTAGGTCCTTTTTTATCAAACCCTTTGGCTATTAAAGAGAGAACTTCTTTAAATGATTTATTTTCAGAAACTAGAATAAAACGTTCATTTTTAATATTAGATTCTGCAAGCATAATCATGATCTTAACAACATCTTTAACACCAACAAAACCAGTAATCCCTTCAGTGTAAAATTTAAACCCATTGAATACTTGAGTAAACAATTTTCCTGAGCCTTCTTTCCAAAAACCACTACCTAAAATAACACCTGGGTTTACAACAACTACCTCTACTCCTTCTTGACTTGCGCGCCAAATTTCCATTTCAGCCCCATATTTTGTGATAGCATAACCATGGTTATTACTACTATCTTGCCACTCATTTTCTTCAGTTATAATTTTATCGTTAATACTATCACCTACGGTGGCAATTGAACTAACAAAGCATATTTTTTTTATGGTGTTATCAATACAAAAATTAACAATATTTGCAGTCCCGTCAATATTAACTCTACGCATTTTTTTATAATCTTTAGGGTTAAATGATACTAATGCTGCGCAATGATACACTTGAGTTATAAGATTAGAAAAAACAATTTTTAAAGAAGGAATGTCAGTTATATCTCCCTGGATCCAATGAATCTTTTTTAATAAAGAATTAGTGTCATTTGTATAATAAGAAAATACTTTTTCTACATTCTTTATTCGTTCCTCAGTTCTATAAATAGCTAAAACCGTATCATTTTTTAGAGTTAAATGATATAGTAAGTGCGATCCTACTAAGCCTGTTCCTCCTGTAACTAAAATCATATATGATAAAATATAAACTATCAAATATAAAAAAAGCAACCTTGTTAAATAAGCTCAAAAGGGTTTTTTATATAAAATGATTTCATGTTCCTTGTTTGGTAAATATTAATTCTATGGTTAAAATTAAATTGACATAATGTGGATGATGTTAAAAAATTTCGAAACACTATATTTGTAAACCAAAAAAGATTATAATAATGACCAAGAATTTAGTTGAAGAATTACAATGGAGAGGTATGATACATGATATGATGCCTGGAACCGAAGAGCAATTGCAAAAAGAAATGACAACGGCTTATATAGGTTTTGATCCAACGTCAGACTCATTACATATTGGTAGTTTGGTTCCAATTATTTTATTGGTTCATATTGAAAAAGCTGGGCATAAACCTGTTGCTTTAGTTGGAGGCGCTACTGGAATGATTGGTGATCCATCTGGGAAATCTGATGAGCGTAATTTATTAAATGAAGAAGCACTTGCTAAAAACGTAGAGGGAATTAAAAGAACCTTAGGGCGTTTTTTAAATTTTGATAATGGCAGTGAAAACTCACCTATTTTAGTAAACAACTACGATTGGATGAAGAGTTTTTCTTTTATTGAATTTGCTAGAGATGTAGGTAAGCGTATTACTGTTAACTATATGATGGCAAAAGATTCTGTAAAGAAGCGTATCTCTGGAGAAGGTAGTGGAGGAATGAGTTTTACTGAATTTACATACCAATTAATTCAAGGGTACGATTTTTACCATTTATATAAAACCTACAACTGTAAATTACAAATGGGAGGTTCTGATCAATGGGGAAATATAACTACAGGTACTGAATTAGTACGTAGAATGAATGTTGGTGAAGATGCAAAAGCATATGCAGCTACATGTCCATTAATAACTAAAGCTGACGGATCTAAATTTGGAAAGTCTGAAGGAGGAAATGTTTGGTTAGATGCTGATAAAACTTCAGTGTATAAATTCTACCAATTTTGGTTAAACACTTCTGATGAAGATGCAGAAAAGTACATCAAAATTTTCACATTTTTAGATAAAGAAACTATTAGCTCTTTAATAGAAGAACATAAAGAAGCACCACATCAGAGAGTATTACAGAAAAAATTAGCGGAAGAGGTTACTGTTTTTGTACACTCTAAAGAAGAATTAGATAAAGCAATAGCGGCTTCAAATATATTGTTTGGAAAATCAACAGCGGAAGATTTAAAAAGTTTAGATGAGCAAACCTTCTTAGATGTATTTGATGGGGTTCCTCAAGCTTCAGTTAGTACTTCTGATATCAATGAGGGGTTAGATATGATAGGAGCTTTAGCAGCTAAAACAAATTTTTTAAAGTCAAATGGAGATGCTAGAAGAGCTTTAAAAGAAAATTCAATTTCTGTAAATAAAGAAAAAGTAAAAGAAGATTTTACAATTACAGAAAAAGATTTAATAGCTGATAAATACGTGTTATTACAAAGAGGTAAGAAAAACTATTTCTTATTAAAAGTTGAATAATTAGTTTAAGATACAGCTTTTAAATCAAAAGTTAAAGGGCATCGCTTACAGTTGATGCCTTTTTTTAGGTACTTATTGCAACATTTACCTTTTGGTTTTATGCAGTTTGATGAGCAAATAGAGTCACAGATAGTTTTCTCATTATTTAGAGATACTATAGGCGTAACTTTTTTATTATCAACGTAAAAAACAATCATATTCTTTTAATATAAAGTGCAAATATAGTAATTTATTTAGAATAAATTAAAATAGCAGTTACAAAGCATTCTTTTTCTAATAATTAGAGAATCTCATTCTTGTGAAAATCATTAATTGTTAAAAGGTTCAGGTTCTTAATAGATAAAGAAATATGTTAAATATCATATTCTTTTTAAAAAACTAAAATTATCTTTGCGCCGAATATAATCAAGGTTTGTTAAAAAAAATAAACATATACATTTTTGTTATTTTATATATGGTGGCAATGTTAAGACCAATTGCTCCATTTGTAGAGTATGTAATTAATTATGATTACATATCAAAAATATTATGTATAAATAAAGATAAACCTGAGATGAGCTGTAAAGGAAAATGTCAGCTTATGAAAAAACTTGAACAGCAGCAAGAAGATGATTTTAACTCTTTACGAATATCTATGGAAGAATATCCTATAGGATTTGTTAGTATTTTAAAGGTTAAAAGTGAAAGAGAAGGTTTCTATAAAAAAACACAACAATTTTCCTATAAAAAAGGGTACTACTACTTATTTAATAAAGAAATTTTTCATCCACCTACAGTTTAATTTTTACATACTTTTTTAACTAACTGGCTTACTTTTTTTAATAGTAGGTTAGGGTAGTTATTCACATAATTTAAACTTATTTAATACAATTCTTACAGTAAGAAGCCTCTTCTATGATCAAAGCTATTATGGAAGAGTATAACAATATGTATGTTAAAATTTGCTGTAAAAAAATATAAAAGATGAAAAAAATAATAACTTTCATAGCGCTAGCTATGGCTTTTGTTTCGTGTAGTGATGACGAAATAGGAAATGAAAAATTAGAAGGAAAAAATGAAGTAGCAATTGAATTTGATAACGGATTTTCAAATGATAAATTATTATTAGGAACTTCAACATATACTAATGGAAACGGTGAAATATTAACTATTAATTCTTTTGATTATATCGTTAGTAATTTTGTACTTATAACTGAAGAAGGCAAAGAAGTAATTTACCCGAAAGATAATAGCTATTTTATAATAAGTGAAGGAGGAAATAATAAAACTAAAAAAGTTCAAATTTCACTTAAAGATATACCTGCCGGGAGATATACCAAAATTAAGTTTGGAATAGGTGTAGATCAAGAGCGTTTTAAGCAAGGTCAAGCTGTGCAACAAGGTTTTTGGACTTTAGCTGAAGGTTATAATTTAACTTGGAGTTGGCAAGCTGGGTATAAATTTCTTGTTTTAGAAGGGAACTATAAAGAAAACACTCAAGCTACAACGTCTCCTTTTATGCTACATATAGCAAGTAGAGGAACTACGGTAGACTTATACAAGGAGGTAAGCCTACCTATGGATATTGCTATTGTAAGCAAAGAAACGTCTCCTCAATTGCATATTAAAGTTGATGCTAACAAAATGCTAGACGGAAAAACAAAGATTAAATTATCTGAGGGCTCAACTATTATGGGAGGTGATAAAGCTTCAAATATATCTGAAAATTATACAGATATGTTCATGGTGCATCATGTTCATAATGCAACTCATCATTAACATTACGTAATTCAAAAGAATGGTATTTAACACCATTCTTTTGAATTGTTATACTAATTGATATTGATTAAGCTTAATCAATTGTAAAAATAATACGTAATGAAAAAAATATTGATAGTATTATTGGTATGTACTTTTCTTAGTTGTAAAAAAGATGAGGTATATACTAATGTAGAGCTTGTATTTGAAAAGCCCAGTAATTTTCCTGAGCCACATTATGATTTGAAATCAAATCCTATTACTGAGAAAGGGTTTGAGTTAGGGAAGAAATTGTATCATGATGGGAAATTGTCTAGTGATGGTGTGGTTTCTTGTGCTTTTTGTCATCAACAAAAATTTGCTTTTACCCATCATGGTCATCAGTTTAGTCATGGTGTTGAAGATAGAAAGGGTAAAAGAAATACTCAGCCTATTCAAAATGTAGCTTTTCAAAAACAATTTTCATGGGATGGAGCAGCTTTTCATTTAGATCTCTTTCCGATAATACCAATTACTAATCCAGATGAAATGGATGAAACTGTAACGAATGTTATTGGGAAGTTACAAAAGGATAAAGTATATAAACAGTTGTTTAGTGAAGCTTTTAAAGATGGTAAAATAAATGCAGACAATACATTTAAAGCATTGTCACAATTTATGTTGATGATGGTTTCATCGAATTCTAAATACGATAAATATGTTAGAAAGGAAAAGGGTGGAGATTTTTCAAATGAAGAAAAAAAAGGATTAGCGCTTTTTAAGGAAAAATGCGCTTCATGTCATACTTCAGATTTATTTACCAATGATGCTTTTAGGAATAATGGACTACCTATTAATCCAGATTTGAATGACTTAGGAAGAATGACAGTTACTTTATTAGAAGAAGATAAATACAAGTTTAAAGTTCCCAGTCTTAGAAATATTGAGCTAACTGCTCCTTATATGCATGATGGAAGGTTTGGTTCATTAGTTTCAGTACTTAATTTTTATTCTAATGGAATTCAAGAAACACAAAATTTAGATCCTATTCTTAAAAGCACAAAAGGCATCGTTGGAATTCAATTAAAACAAGAGGAGAAGACAGCAATAATTGTTTTTTTAAAAACATTAACAGATGAAGAATTTATTACAGATAAGAGGTTTACAGAATAAAATAATAGTAGCGCTTTTAATGTGTCTTTTATCAGTGAAATTAGAAGCAAACAATCCTTTTCCTAAATATTATACTTCATTTTTAGATGATTGTGATGCCTGTGGGTGTAGTAACAATGGAGGAAGTTTAGGGCTGGGAGGAATCATTGATAATAATTTCATAGGGGTAAGATACCTACATCAAAAGTACCAATCTAAAGATGGTATTTTTAATAATTCACCAATAATAAATGAATTTTTTAATACAATACAGGTGTGGTCTAGAATTCCAATAATCAAAGGGTGTTTAGAGACTCAAATTTTTGTTCCTTTTCATTTTCACTCAAGAGATTATGTGAAAAAAACAACAAGAATTGAAGGGTTGGGAGATCTCTCTTTTTTAATTAATTACACTGTTTTAAATAAAAAAAAGAGTAGTTATAATGAAAAAAAAGATGCGATTTCAACATCTAATCACTTACTAAAAGTAGGAGGAGGTATAAAGCTTCCTACTGGAAATTATGACGAAACAGTTAATAATTCAATTAACCCAAGTTTTCAGTTAGGTACTGGTAGTATTGATGTAATTACCAACGTACAATATGTATATAAACATAATAACTGGGGAGTAACAAACTATCTTAATTATTATTTAAAAACTGCTAATAGCAAAGAGTACCAATTTGGTAACCAGTTTAACTTTAGTAGTACTTTTTTTTATATGTTCAAAGATGTCGGCAAAAATAATTTTGTTCCATCTGTGGGAGTATCAGGAGAGTTTTATGATAGTAATAAAGTTTTTAATGTACCAATTAAAAATACAAAAGGGCATGCTTTATTTACAAGTTTTGGAGCTGAGTATAATACAAATAAGCTAACAATAGGAGCATTAGCAATGTATCCAGTACAACAAAAATTAGCGCAAGGAACTATTAAAATAAAATATAGATCAAGCATCTATTTAAATTACAATTTTTAAAAAGAATGAAGAAAACATATTTAATGGTATGTATTACAATACTATTTGTTGTAATAAATACTTCAGCTCAAACTATTTTTAAAGGAAAAGTAGTTACAAAGCAAAAAGAATCTATTGTACAAGCTACAATTATATCACAAGAGAATAGAAAGAAAGGAACAATTACCGATTTCGATGGTAACTTTTCTATAAAGTTAAAAAATGAAAGTGTACAAGTATCAGCTATAGGTTATAAAACAAAACAAGTAATTTTAAAAGAGGGTTACAATACTATTGTTTTAGACGAGGACATTGAAAACTTAGAGGAAGTAATAATCTCGGCAAGTAGAGAAACACAAAAAAGACAAGAGGTTTCGGCTTCTATTGGATTATTAACAGCGAACCAAATAAAGGAAACGAAAGCATTTGGAATAGAGCAGCTGGTAAATCAAGTTCCAGGAGTTTTTATGAGTACTTCAAAAGCATCAAGTAATGAGCAACATTTTATGGCTACTCGATCTCCAATATCAACAAAATCATTGTTTTTATATGTTGAAGATGGTTTGCCAATACGTCCAGTAGCAGTGTTTAATCATAATGCTTTGTTAGAAATGAATAATACGACCTTTAATAGAGTTGAGGTATTGAAAGGGCCAGCTTCTAGTATTTATGGAAGTGAAGCTATTGGAGGGAGCTTTAATTTTATTACTAAAAACCCTAGTAAAGAGTTTGGTGGTTCCATAGGTTTTCAAATTAATGATTTAGGGTTAACAAGATATGAGCTTGAAGCTTCAACAACACTAAAAGAAAAGCATGGTTTTTATATTGGAGGGCATCATGTACGAAGAGATAATGGTATTGTAGGGCATTCTGATTATGAAAAAACGGCTGTTTCATTTAAAAATACAAATGAGTTTTCTGAGAGCTTACAATGGACAAATAGTTTAACATATATAAACTATCGCTCTGATATGTCAGGATCAATTTCTGAGAAAAATTATACAGATGGAAATTATAAAAGCAATCAAACATTTACTGAGCGTAAGGCAAAAGCTTATAGGTTTCGTTCTACGTTAGATAAATTTTGGAATGATCGAAATAAAACTTCTTTTAATTTTATATACAGAAATAATGAAATGAACCAATTACCATCTTATAGAATTAAACAAAACAGAGTTGGGGGAGTTTTAGATGGTACAGGAAAAGGAGAAATTAACGTTAATAAATTTAAAAGTTATGTTGGTTTAATTCAGCATAAAATAGATTTTAATTTTGCTAATTCAAGTTTAATAGTTGGTGCTACAACTGATTTTTCACCACAAACTTATCAAGCAGAAAATATTGATGTAACTGTTGATGTTGCATCTGCTAAAAATATATATTATTCTATTAAAAAAGGAGATTATATTTTAAAGTACGAAGCAGATATTTTTAATTATGCAGGGTATGCACAGTTTGAAATATCACCTTTACAAAATGTTAAGTTAACTGGTGCAATTCGTTATGATGGTTTTAAATATAAGTATGATAACAAAGATGAAGGGAATTCAGGAGTACAAGATACAAATGTAACCTATACTAATTTTTCACCGAAGTTAGGTGTTAACTTGAATTTAAGTAAAAATGCGGGAATATATTCTAATTACTCTAAAGGATTTACGCCACCACAAGTTGGAACTTTGTTTAGAAATGGAAAAAATACAACTGGAAATGCATTTTCTTTACAACCTGCTAAATTTCATAATTATGAAATTGGAGGGTACTTTATGATTCCTTCAAAATTAAAAGTAGATGTGGCTATTTATCAATTAGATGGAATTGATAGGTTGATTTCTATTAGAAATGATAACGGAGATTTTGTTCAAAAGAATGCTGGAAAAACACGTTCAAAAGGTGTTGAGTTAGGAGTTAAATATAATTTTATTCATAATTTATGGGTGAATTATAGTGGTAGTTATGCAACTCATAAGTATCGTTCTTTTTTTGATAATAATGTAGATTATTCTAATACTGATATGCAAACTGCACCTAAATATATAGCAACAACTTCTTTGAATTATAAACCTATTAATAATTTATTAGTAACACTTGAACATGAACAAATAGGAAAATATAATACTAGTTTTGAAGGGCAAGCCGTTGTTGGTAAAGATGGATTAGGGAATTCAGTTTTTGGAACTTCTACTTATGGTGGTCATCAAGTTTTTAATTTTAGAGCAAATTATACGTACAAACAGTTTGAAATTTGGGGGCAAGCCTTAAATGTTTTTGATAAGCTGTATGCAGTAAGAGCTTCTTATAGTAAATGGGGTAAACAAAATACGTACAGTATTGGAAACCCAAGAGCATTTCATTTTGGAGTGAAGTATAATTTTTAATGAATGAAATGAATGGAGTTGATATAGTTTAACTCTGTTTGTTTTTTTGGAATCGAATAAAATGAAAAATAGAAATTTGAATCAATGGTTGTGGAAGTGGCATTTTATTGCTGGTTTAATATCATTACCTTTCGTATTAGTGCTTTCGGTGACGGGGGCTATTTATTTGTTTAATCCTAAAGTAGAAAAGGAGGTAAAAAAGAATATTCAACATGTAGTAGGAAAAGGTGAAGTAAAACACTCCTTTCAACAACAATGGGATGTTGCTATACAGCATATGAAAAAGAAACCAAGTGCAATGGTTTTACCTGTAAATAGTGAAGAAAGTACAGAGTTTGTTTCAGGTAGATTTAGTCATAAAAAATCACTATTTGTAAATCCATATACTAATGAAGTATCAGGAAAGTTTTCATCAAAAGACACATGGATGTATAGCGTTAGAAAACTGCATGGTGAATTATTAGGAGGTAAAGTAGGAACAAAAATTATTGAACTAATTGCAAGTTGGATGATTGTACTTATTATTACAGGTCTATATATTTGGTGGCCTTTTAAAAGAGGTGTTAAAGGTGTTTTTACAATTAGATACAAAGAAGGAAAAAGAATTCTTTTTAGAGATGTACATGCAGTGTTAGGGTTTTGGATTTCAGGTTTGTTATTACTAACCTTAGCAGGTGGTTTACCATGGACTGATGTTTTTGGAGGTAATTTTAAATGGGTGCAGAAAGTAACCAATACAGGATATCCAAAAACATGGAATGGAAGAGGGTTATCTTCAGCGATTGCTAATAAATCATTAACATTAGATAAAATGGTTTTTATAGCAAAACAGCAAAATTTAGAGGGTACAATAAGTATAGGACTACCAAAATCGTCCAAAAGCACATTTAGTGTATCTAATAAAACAAGTAACTTAAAAGCTCAAAAAATGTTACATTTTGATCAATATTCTGGTAAATTACTAAAGGCGCATAACTGGAGTGATGTAGGTATTTTAATGAGAGGAAGAATGTGGGTTATGGTATTTCATCAAGGACAGTTTGGAGTATGGAATTGGTGGCTAATGTTTGGGGTAGCCATTGCACTCACATTAATGAGTATTGGAGCTGTTTTTTCATATTTATTAAGAAGGCAAAAAGGAAACTGGGGAATACCTAAAGTAAAAAAAGATTTTAAAGTGGGGGCAGTAGTTATATTATTTATAGTGTTCTTAGCAATTTTATTACCTCTTTTTGGACTAAGTGTATTGTTATTGTTTATATATGAGTTAATGAAGCAAAGAAGATTTTTAGTAGCTAAAAAGTAAAAATATTTTTTTAAAATTAATAAAAGTTTAACGTAAGGATATTTAGATTTGTAGACGAATACGAAATAATCACATATACACAGAATAATGAAAAAATCAATTTTATCAATTATTGTATTTACAATAGCGCTAGTGTTTTCAAATGAAATAAATGCGCAAGAATTTCCAGGATTAGATAAAAGTCCTATGGATGCAGCGTCATACCCTTCAAGCTATAGAGTTTCTAATAAGAAGGTAAAAGTAATATATAGTCGCCCTCAGTTAAAAGGAAGAGGTTTAGATAAATTAGCGCCAGCAGGTAAAGTATGGAGAACGGGAGCTAATGAAGCAGCAGAAATTACTTTTTATAAAAATGTGAATTTTGGTGGTAAAGAAGTAAAGGCAGGTACATACACTTTATTTACAATTCCAGGAGCAACTAAATGGACTGTAATTTTAAGTACAGCTAAAAATGTTTGGGGATCATATTTTTATAAAGAAAGTGAAGATGTAGTTCGTGTAACCGGAAAGGTTTCAACAGCAAAAGAAAAATTAGAAGTTTTTTCAATAGCTTTTAGTGGTGAAGGCGATAACTTTACCATGAATTTAGGTTGGGGAAAAACGATAGTTATAGTTCCTGTTAAAGGATAATTTTTGTAGAAAAATAAAAAGGGGTTAAAATTTATTTTAACCCCTTTTTTTTATGCGTTTATATTTTTCAGGATCTACTTCTTTCCAGTAGGGTTCATAAAAATCTCTTTTTTTCAGATTGTTTTTATTTATAAGACGTGAAAATAAATTAGCTAAGACTTTTTTTTCAGATGATGATTCAGATAGTAAATCTGTTTCGTTTTTATCTAATATTATAATCGAAGAGTAAGAATATTTAAACGCTTCATAACCATTAGTTATAATTGTATACTTTTTTCCATTTGAAAATAAGTCTATATTTTCCCATATTAAAATGGGGTGCTTTATATTATTTGAATATGTTTTTTTACTCCATTTTCCAAACTTATCATACATTACTTTATGAGTATCAAGTGGTGAACCTCCTGTAAAGCGTATTTCGTTATAAGAAGTTGTATCACTTTTATGGATAAAATTAAATTTTTCAAACACTATTTTATGAGTTGAAAAACAACTTAATAGAATAAAAAGTAAAAATGATAGATAAAAGTATTTCATAACAGTTTTTTTAGCTAATATAAAGCTTATAGATTATAAAAGTAAAAAATGTTAAAATATCATGATAATCAGTGACTTATTGTGTGGAAATGTGTCATAATAGTGTAAGTAGTAACAAATACATTTACTAGATAAATGAAACATAAAGTAAATCTCACCATATAAGAAAGAGGTCACTAAAAAGAAACATTTATAAGAACTACTTAACTTACAATTTTACCCCTTGATGCTCAATGGGAATCGCCATTGAGCATTAAACCTTTTAGTTTACTCCCTGTTACTATAATGTAAGAAAGAATAGATAAAATATTTCTATTCTATTACTTTCGTTTATGACTAAAAATAATACGCTTAAGGAATTTTGTGAAAAACAATTAATAATTAAATAGATATTTGATGAGCCAGTATAACTGGAAGGGGAAATATTTTATAGGTAATATTAAATTTAAACATAGTACTACCTTTTATGATTTATCAAAATCAACTAACTACTTTTATTTAAAATCGTCTAGAATTTACTTTTAGACGATTTTTTATAGTATTGAAAACTTAATTTAAAGTTTGTTTTTACTTAAATGTAATACAAATGTTGCATTAAAACCAAAATGGAAATTACCATCATGAAAGTTGAAATTATTTTGAGTTTGTGTAATAAAAGCATCCTCAGAAAAACTTCGAGCATTTGTAATTTGAAATTGTAAAAGTAAATGACTTAGCTCCCAGTTAACTCCAACCATAAAAGGGTTGTAAGTTTTTATAGGTGATTTTACAGGGTTGGTTACATGATAGTATTCAGAAACAATAGAAACATGTCCTCCTACTTTATACCTTGCTCCAAGCCCTAAAGCAAATTGGCTTTTGGGTTGACCTTCAAAAACACTATTAGTACGATTAATTAAAGTTGGCGTTAACTGCATAGAAAACTTTCTGTTAAATTTTCTGGCAATTAAAACTTGACTTGTAAAACTATAGATGTTTGAATCTAAAGTACTACTTCCGTATAATCCAGATGTAGAATTTTTATTCTTTCTAATAGAAGTTCCTTGAAAAAGGACAATGCTAAAAGGGGATTTGTTAGTGTTTCTTTTTTGTTTAATAATTTTATACTTTAGAAAACCATCAGTAACCTTATTAAAATTTGTATAGCCAGCACCAATTGTAAAATTATCAGTAATAGCATAGTCTAAACCAAAGCGTACACTAACTTCATCTGCTAAAAAACGTTGCGTGTTCCCCTCTTTATGATTCCAATATCTACTATAAAGAGAGATTTCTAAAGCTCCCTTTTTTCTAGTTTCAATAGAATGACCTAAACCAATTCTTGTAGTTTTAAAAGTGGCTATTTCGTTTACTGGCTTTGTTTGGTATTCTTTTTCTAGTTTAGTTAATAAACTTTGAGCATTCATGGAAAACAAACCTGCTATAAAAGAAAAAGAGAATAAATATTTAACGATTGATTTCTTCATAAGGAAGGTATTGGATTTTGATTTTAACTGAAACAATTTTGGCAATATTATTAGATAAAATTGGAGGTATTTTAATTTCGAAATCTTTAACAACTAAACTAAATTCACCATCTAGATAAAATCCTTTTGGAGTTTTACTAATTGATGTTTTTATAGAAATCTCTTTAGAGATACCACGAATGGTAATGGTACCTTTTATTAATTTAGTTTGAACTCCAGAAGCTAATGGATCAAAATCAATGATCTTTCCTTCAAAAGTTGCTTTAGGGAAAACATCCGATTCAATATAACTTTCATTAAAATGTTCATGCATCAAGTTTTTCTTAAAAACAAAAGCACGCATTAACATACTTACAGCTATTTCTTTTTTTTCAATATCTAAAATACTTAAAGCTTGATTGTTTTTAGCTTCTATATTTTCAACAGAAGCATAAGAGAAAAATGAAACTTGCCCCTGCCGAGCAATAAATTGATTTTGTGCACTTATTTGAGTAATAAAAAGAGCACTGAATAGGAAGAGTACAAGTAATTTATTCATTAATTTTAAAATCTATATAACAATCTAAAAGTATTACATCTTTTAAAAAACCTTTGCAAATTCCTTTTAAAGTTACTTTTTGATGTTTTTTTATGTTGGTTAGTTTTTTTGTTTGACTTTTATGAATGTCACAAATAATTCCAGAATTATTAGAGTTGTTACCTTCTAAAATGAGGGTAGTTTTATCGTTTAAAAAATTTATTTCTTTAATAACTCCAGTAACTTGTATTAGTTTATTGATGTATAAATCATCAGCTTTAGTTTCATTATGTATAAAAGCCTCTACTAATTTAGTTGACTGAATACTGATTTCAACTTTTGAAGTACTTGAATGCTTTTTATTAACAATCAAAAACTGATATGTAATTATTCCAATCAATAATAGGAATAAGAAAATAATAGCGAAAAAGAAAGTCTTTTTGGTAATCACATTTTCAAAAGTTAATTCTTTTTCAAAGAAAAAGAATTATTTCAAAATTACAGAACAAATCTACGTGAAAAGGTAATATTAAAAGTTGAAGAAGAAAAAATAAACACTAAAAAACCAATAATAGTAGTATATTTCGTTTTTTGAAAAGTAAAACATGAGAAAAGATAGATTGTATTTTTTAACGATTTTGTCAATAGCATTTGTCTTTTTAATAGTGGCAACTGTTGCCTCTAATTATTTTATAAAAGCTAGTGCTAATCAACTTATAGAGGTTCAAGTTGAATCTAGTAAAAGAGAAGCAAATGAAATAGCTAGGATGTTAGATTTTCAATTATCTAACAACTTAGATAAGAATAAAGCTATTAACAATCTTCAAGAAACAATTACTGAAACTAGCTCAGATAGTTGGTTTATTAGTGTGTTTAATTGGTCTGGACAAAAGGTATGTCATCCAGATATAACTAAAATCGGACAAAGTATTAACTCTAATTCAAACTTGTTATCATCTTTAAAAGGAAAGAATAATTCTGATGATTTGTATGAACTGCTTGTTACAAATTCATCAAATACAGCTCAATTAACTTCGGAAGTAATTCATATTGCACCAACTAAAACGTCCGATCTTATTGTAGCGGCAAATGTTAATGTGAATAGCATTAAAATTCAAATGAAAAAGCTAAGACGAAATTTTTACCTAATTTTTTTAATTATGGGTATTTTAGTTATTGTTTTATCTTCATTTGCAGTAAGGATAATTGGTAGTCGTTATGAAAAACAGTTAGAACTAAAAAACTCTAATTTGACTTCTGAAGTAATGAATTTATCAAAGCTAAATACTGATCTTGTATCTTATAAGGAAAAAGTAATAAAAGTAACTAAGCAAGATAAAACTGAAGGAAATTCAGAAAAAAATAAAAATAGAATTTTAACGTACATGAGAAATGAGTTAGTACCTGTGCTAATTAAAGACATTGCTTACGTTTATACAGAAAACACAATTACTTATGTAGTTTGTTTTGATGGAAAAAAATCTACATCTAATGCAAGTTTAGATGATATGTATACTAATTTTGATGAATCCTTGTTTTTTAGAGCGAATAGGCAGTTTATTATAAATATTGCTTCTATTGATAAAATAATTAAATATGGAAAGAGTCAATTAAAAATTGTTTTACAATCAGAAACTCCTGAAGCAATTATTATTAGTAAAAATAAAGCAGCTGAATTTAAACAATGGCTTAACATATAATAGTATTACTTTATTAGTAATTACTTAAAAGTTTAACTCTTTTTTTTCCTCTTTAATTCTTTTTTAACCCTCTTAGCTAAGTTTTAGGCTGTGAAACTTAATAAATAATACGTATTTCGAAGTGTCTTAAATCACTAATCCAAAATACTGAAATTATGAAAAGTTTATGTAATCTAATTGTTTTTATAGGAATTATAATACTCCTTGGGTTTTCAAGCTGTAGCTCTAATGAAGATGAATTACCTAAAGAACTAACAATAGAAGATAAAATTGAATTGTTAGAAAAAGGTGATTGGTTGTTGAAAGGGCTTGAGAAAAATGTTAAGCATACTTTTAAAAGTGGTAAACGATCAACATTTTATGGAATTGATGGAGTGTTTACAACTCCGATTCCAAGGACATTCGATTACTATAAAACAAATGAAAAATTAACAATCAATTATGGAGGTAGTAATATTAAGAGTTATGAGGTTGAGTTTAGTTGTGAAAATACGATTGTATCTTTTTTTATTAATAAAGAGGTTTTACAAGTATTATATAAGGAAGGGTCTAATTATAAAACATGTATAGAGTAAAAATAATTTTAAGGGAAAATATTTTTAATTCAATGTGATTGTCTTTCATGAGTAAGGTTGACAATAGTAGAGACGTCTACTTTTGTCAACCTTTTTAGGATAAAAAAGAAAATATAAATTTAATACTGTTATAAAATTCAGTACTTACTTAGAATTGAATATCATAAAACTTTTATAATCCTCAAATAAACGTAAATTTGCACCTTTAAATAAATATCGTAGTAATAGTAACGAGTTTGTTGTTAAAATCTAATTAATAGATTACTGCATTCTTTTGTTAATTATAACGATAGGAATAAATAAGAAGAATGCAATACAATCATCAAGAAATAGAAAAAAAATGGCAACAATTTTGGGCAAACAACCAAACTTTTAAAGCCAGTAACACTTCTGATAAACCAAAATATTACGTACTCGATATGTTTCCTTATCCTTCAGGAGCAGGACTTCATGTTGGACATCCTTTAGGGTATATTGCAAGTGATATTTATGCACGTTATAAACGTCATAAAGGATTTAATGTATTGCATCCACAAGGATATGATTCATTTGGGTTACCAGCTGAGCAGTATGCAATTCAAACAGGACAACACCCTGCAATTACTACAGAAACAAACATAAAAACATACCGTCGTCAATTAGATAATATCGGTTTTTCTTTTGATTGGTCTCGTGAAGTGCGTACCTCTAGTCCAGAGTATTATAAATGGACTCAGTGGATTTTTACTCAATTATTTAATTCTTGGTATAATAAAGATACCGATAAAGCAGAAGATGTTTCAACCTTAATTTTAAAATTTGAAGCAGAAGGAAATGCAAATATTAATGCAGTTTCAGATGAAGATATTGATGTTTTTTCTGCGGATGAATGGAAAAGTTTCTCATCAGAAAAACAACAAGAAATACTATTACAATATCGTTTAACCTTTTTATCTGATACCGAGGTAAACTGGTGTCCTGCTTTAGGAACTGTTTTGGCAAATGATGAAATTGTAAATGGAGTTTCAGAACGTGGAGGACATGAAGTGATTCGTAAAAAAATGACGCAATGGTCTATGCGAATTTCTGCATATGCGCAACGTTTATTAGATGGACTTCAAAATATAGATTGGCCACAACCTTTAAAAGATAGCCAAACAAATTGGATTGGTAGAAGTCAAGGTGCAATGGTTTCTTTTGATGTAGATGGGTACGATGCTAAAATTGATGTATTTACAACACGACCTGATACAATCTTTGGAGTGTCTTTTATGACATTGGCTCCTGAACATGATTTAGTAGCAAAAATTACAACAGCTGAACAAAAAAAGGCAGTTGATACTTATATAGAAGCAACAGCTAAACGTTCTGAACGTGATCGTATGGCAGATGTTAAAACAATATCTGGGGTATTTACTGGTGCATATGCTTTGCATCCATTTACTGGTAAACAAGTGCCTATTTGGATTGGTGATTATGTATTGGCAAGTTATGGAACTGGTGCTGTTATGGCTGTTCCATGTGGTGATCAGCGTGATTATGATTTTGCAAATCATTTTGGATTACAAATTCCAAATATTTTTGCAAATGTTGATATTTCTGAAAAAGCAAATGATGCTAAAGACGGAATTAAATTAGCGAATTCTGATTTCTTAGATGGCTTAAATTATAAAAAAGGAATGAAAACCGTAATCTATGAATTAGAGAAACGTGGTTTTGGGTATGGAAAAATAAATTACCGTTTACGTGATGCTGTATTTAGCCGTCAACGTTATTGGGGTGAACCATTTCCAGTATATTATAAAAATGGAATGCCTCAAATGATTGACGCAAAACATTTGCCAATTGTTTTACCAGAAGTTGAAAAATATTTACCTACAGAAGATGGAAAACCACCTCTAGGAAATGCTGAGGTTTGGGCATGGGACTGCGAAAACGCAAAGGTTGTTAGTAATGATTTAATTAATAACGAAACTGTGTTTCCACTTGAGTTAAATACAATGCCAGGTTGGGCAGGAAGTTCTTGGTATTTTAACCGTTATATGGATTCTACGAATGATGGAGAATTTGTAAGCAAAGAAGCGGTTGATTACTGGAAAGAGGTTGATTTATATATTGGTGGTTCTGAACATGCCACAGGGCATTTGTTATACGCACGTTTTTGGCAAAAATTCTTGTTTGATAAAGGACTTCTACCTGTTGATGAGTTTGCAAAAAAACTAATTAATCAAGGAATGATCTTGGGAACGAGTGCTTTTTTATATAGAATTACTCCTAGTTCATTTATTTATAAAGGAGCTAGCACATCTCTTCCTGAGTGTGTTAGAGAGAAAAGCTTTATTGTGTCTTATGATAAATTCAAAGAATTTGAATTATTTGACGACGGTATATTTCCTAGTGTCAAAAATGATAAGTTAATGAAAATAATAACTCATTTTGTTAAAGAAAGTTTAACTCAAGAAGATTTAAACCTTTATAAAAAGTTATTTGATTTAGATGAAATAGATGTTAATTTAGTTGAAATATCTGATTATTTACCATACAACAAGTTAAATGTAGATATAAAACATATAGATGAAAAAACTAATGTATTAAATAATGAATCATTTCTATCTGATTATAAGTATTCGGATTATATAAATGCTATTTGGATTAATGAAGATGATAATACCTTTAAAGTTTCACGAGAAGTTGAGAAAATGTCGAAATCGAAATACAATGTTGTAAACCCGGATGACATTTGCGAAGAATACGGAGCTGATGCATTGCGTTTATTCGAAATGTTTTTAGGCCCTTTAGAGCAAACAAAACCTTGGAAAACTTCGGGTATTTCAGGAGTATATTCTTTCTTAAAAAAATTATGGAAATTATATGTTGGTGAAAATGGAATTACTATTTCTGATGATGAACCAACAAAAGATGAGTTAAAAACGTTACATAAAACAATTAAAAAAGTAGAAGAAGATATTGAGAATTTCTCATTTAATACTTCAGTTTCTACCTTTATGATTGCTGTGAATGAATTAACTGCATTAAAATGTAATAAACGTGCTATTTTAGAGCCGTTGCTAACATTAATTTCTCCGTATGCACCTCATATTTCAGAAGAATTATGGAGTAAATTAGGACATGCTGAATCTATTTCAACAGTTAACTTTCCAAAATTTGAAGCTTCTCATTTAGTTGAGAGTTCTAAAAATTACCCAGTTTCATTTAATGGAAAAATGCGTTTTACGTTAGAGTTACCTTTAGATATGTCTAAAGAAGAGATAGAGAAAACTGTAATGGCGTATGAAAAAACGCAAGCTCAATTGCAAGGACGTACTCCTAAGAAAGTAATTATTGTGCCTGGAAAAATTATTAATATAGTAGGATAGTAAAACACTGAACTACAAAGTAGTAAAACACCTTGGTTTATTTAATTAAACTAAGGTGTTTTTTTGTGATTAAAACTAAAAATATTCTCAAATTTGCACAAAAAATATTCTATGAAAAAGTTGTCTTATAAAAGCTCTTGGCTGTTTTTATTAATACCTTTAGGTATTGTTTTTTTTGTACTTGTACCTGAGTTTGAAGGTAAATATAAAAAGTATGCAGAAAAACAATTAACACTTCAAAAAGATATTTATAAGTTAGACTCTTTAAGGCAGTTGCAACATCCTACTTCTAAAGATAAACATCTGCTAAAAAAGCTAGAAATTACGGTTCCAATACACACAAAAGTATATGGGAAAGAAAAGTTTCTCTATTTTAAAACTGGTGGAATGTTACTTGTTTTAGCATTTATGGGTATTGGGATGGTTACAACAAGTTATATTTCTAATAGAAATAAAACTTCCTCTAAAAACAAGCAAGTAAACTTTACTTTTGATGATTATACAAATGATGTTATAGGCGAGCAAATTTCATGGGAAGCTGTAGAAAGTTCTGGTAGTAATTTTGCAAGTGAAACATTTAAGAAAACTCCAAAAGGGTATAAAATAACGTCTAGTTCATTTACAAAGATATTTGCATGGAGTTTTTTATTAATAGGTTTAAATTATGTAGTTTTTTCTTTTTATGAATATTATCAGTTTAATACTAGTCCACTTACCTTTATGAAGGGTGGTAAGCTCTTTTTTATTTCTGGAGGGCCATTTTTATTGATAGGCTGTTTTTTAGCATTACTTTTTTCACCTAAAGTGCATATTCATACGCGTAAAAGAAAAATTATTGTAGGTGGCGAAATTCTGTCTTTCCAGCAAGTGTATGCCTTGCAAGTGCTGCAGAAATTCACAGAAGGCAGCAGTTCTTCAGGAAGTTACTTTTCTTATGAGTTAAATTTAGTAACGAATAAAGGAGATAGGTTTAATTTGTTAAATCATGGGGATAAACAATACTTATTGAGTGATATGATTAAAATAAGTAAATTGTTAAATGTTCCTGTTTGGAATGCAGGAGTTGTATAATACATTAAAGATGGTATATATGCTAAACTTTTAGTATTTTACACTCAAATTATAAAATATTAGTGAACATTTTATCTTGTAATAATAATGCCCCTAATGCTCGTTATTTTTCATCAATAAATAAAATTCCTGATGAAATTTATAAAGAGCTACAGTGCTTAGATAACCTATATTTTAATCCCAAATATTTAGAAGCTTTAGAGAAAAGCAATACACAAATTCAGTTTTTTTATATTGTTTTATTGGATGATGATAAAAAAGCAATAGGGTTTTCTACCATACAAATTATAGATTTTTATTTAGATAGTGTTCAAAATGAAATGCAGTCAATTGTTGAGTGGGTAAAATGTATGGGTAGAAAATTAAAAGTTTTATCTTCTGAAAAACTATTTAAAATACTTACTTGTGGAAATACATTTGTAACTGGAGAGCATGGTATTTTTATTCACCCAAATCAAAATAAAAAGGATGTTTTACAACAGTTTGTGAAAGCATTATTACATTTTGTAAACCAAAACACATCATTAAAAAATGATATTGACGCTTTTATGATAAAAGATTTCATTAAAGAGTCACTTGTTATTACTGATGATTTACATAATGAAGGCTATTATTCTTTTAAAGTAGAACCCAATATGGTATTGGAACTAGATAAAGATTGGGTGCTTTTTGAAGACTATTTAGCTTCAATGAGAACAAAGTTTAGGGTTAAGGCGAAGAAAGCATTAAAGCAAAGTAATGCTTTAAAAGTGAAAGATATTTCTGAAAGTAATATAGATAGCTTACTACCTGAGATGACGAAATTATATAAAAAAGTGTCAAGTAGTGCTAGTTTTAATTTGGGAGATTTTAATTTAAATACATATAAAGTTCTCAAAGAAAATTTAGGAGATAATTACATTTTAAAAGGATATTGGTTAGAAAATAAATTAGTTGGATTTTTATCAGGAATTGTTAATCAAAATTCATTAGATGCTCATTTTGTGGGTATAGATTATAGTTTGAATAGACAATATGCTGTTTATCAAAGAATGTTGTATGATTATGTTTCTATGGCAATTACTAAAAAACTAACTACTTTAAACTTTGGTAGAACTGCAAGTGAAATTAAAAGTTCAGTAGGTGCCGTTCCTCAAGAAATGACAATTTATTTGCGTCATAAAAAAACAATACCTAATAAAATATTAAGTTTGTTTTTAAATAAAATAAAACCAACAGAATTTAAACAAAAGTACCCGTTCAAAGATAAAACGTTGATAGAAAAGTAGAATAAAAAGATGAAAGATACTCAGGAGTTATTAAATATATTAATATTAGAAGATGTAGGAGAAGGAAACTTTAATGGAATAAGTAAAGATATTGGAAGTCCTAATGTTTTTGGAGGGCAAGTATTAGCTCAGGCATTAAATGCAGCTTATAGAACTACTCCTAAAGAACGTATTTTACATTCGTTACATTCTTATTTTTTGGAAGCGGGAAATTTAGAAGTTCCAATTACCTATAATGTACAAACAATTCGTGATGGAGGAAGTTTTTCTACTAGGCGTGTGACAGCTCATCAAAATGATAAAACTATTTTTATATTGGCCTGTTCTTTTCATAAGGTAGAAGAAGGTCATGAGCATCAAATGCCAATTAAAAAAGACATAAAACAACCAGAAGAATTGTTAAGTTGGAATGATATGTTAGATCAGTTTGGAGCGTTCTTGCCTAAGAAAATGAAATCTTTTTTAAGTATTGAACGTCCTATAGACTTTAAGCCTGTACAAATTGTAAATCCGTTAGATCAAAAAGATTTACCTCCTATTGTTGATGTTTGGTTTAAGCTAAAAGGAGAGGTCGAAGATTTAGAATTAGCAGTAAAGCAACAAATTTTAACCTATATCTCAGATTATAATATTTTAACAGCTTGTTTGTATCCAAATGCGAGTAAAGCTCATTTTGGAAATACACAAATGGCTAGTTTAGATCATTCAATGTGGTTTTATCGTGATTTTGATTTTAGCGATTGGATGCTGTTTTCTGTTGAAAGCCCAAATTCTTTTGGAGCTCGTGGTTTTGCCTGTGGTAATATTTACACAAGAGATGGTGTTTTGGTTGCTTCTGTGGCTCAAGAAGGGTTAATGAGGCCTATGAGAAAATAAAGGATTGTTTATTAATATTGGCTATTTTTTTAATTTATTAACAATCATAGATTCACAAATAAGGTAACGAGCTATGTAATAAATTATCGTATAAATTAGTACATAAGCCATGTTATAATCTAAAAACTTATTAAAAGCCATTAATATATCTCCTGTAATTATTAAGAACAACCCAAAAAGAAAGAGTTTGTTTTGGGTATTCATTTTATTTAAGTAGTTAAGAAAAGCGAATAATATCATAATAGCTGATGTTATTCCTAGTGATATAAATATGTATGAAATTTCTTGTAAATAAGGTTTTAAAACAACATAAATAACTACAAAAACAAGTAAGCAAACCGTAAAGTAAAAAACAAGTGTTTTTAGGTTAGTTCTAAATAGAGCCCTTCTTGATATAATGATATATAAAACTCTATTTGCTATTAAAAGTCCAGTGCCAAGCATTAATAAATCACTGTCAAATATTAAAGAAGCATCTGAAGCTATTGAACAAAGAAGCACTAATACATACCAATAGTTTATTTCTCTAGAAGTGCTTAAGTATAAAAAAGATAAGAAAATCAAAGAAAGTAGTTTTAAAACTAATTCTATCATAGCATCATTATCAATAAAAAATAGGGATAATAGCGAAGCTATGAAATAAAGTATTGAATATTTGTTAGTTATAGATTTCATAAGAAATGTAAATATAGAATTTTTATAATATGAAATGTTAAAATATTCTATTTGTGTTCTATAAGAAGCTTTAAATCAAATGAAATTACACAAAAAATCTTCGAAAGCTATAGCTTTCGAAGATTAATGCAAACATTGTTTTTACTATATTTTATTTTTTTATGAGAACAATTTTTTCGTTTTGTTTCGAAACAAGTTGCTTATAAAAATCTTTTAAAATTGAATAGTATTGTGGAGAGATTATATTTGAATTAATCTGCAAAACTGACATTACTTTAATCTTGTTGCCTTTATGCATTACTTGAAATTTGAAAACACCTAAGTTTTCAGGTAAACCTATAGCTAAAGGTTCTGGAATAGATTGCATAATATATCCTTCAGGAATATTTATAGATACTGTATGTTTGTCTTGCCAAGGCAATCCAAAATCAACTGGGAAATTACGTTCATTTGATTTAAATGGGTTTTCTTTTTGGGTTAAGAAAAATAATGGAGTAATGTATATTTTTTCATTTATACCTTCTACAAAATCATCTCCTTCAAATTTAAAAGATTGAACAATATTTTTTGAAAGAGCAGTTTTATTAAGACTCTTAAAATCTTCAATTTCAATAGTGTGTTTGTCTTCAAGGGCTGTAATTACATCTTCTTCTTTCTTAATGTTGTTTTTATCTCGATACAACATCGCAACATGATCTGTGTAAACAGTTCTTAACATTCCATTAATAGAGAAATCGTCATTTATTTTTATATGCAACGTATTTGTTTCTTTTGCATGCTTTTTTGGAATTAAACTAACCCAGTTTGAGGTTCCGTTTTTATGTATTTCCCTTCCATTCCAATTTAGGCATCTTATAGGTAATGTGTTTGGGGTTGAGTATTTTTCAGAAGCGTCTAGTAGTATATATGATTGATCAGGGAAATTTATTTTGCTAATTACATAGTTAAAGCCCTTAAAAGTAGGAAATAAAGGAGTTCCGTTAAACCTAGTACTTACTAAAACTGGGTTTGCATCAAAACCAATTGATCGTAGCATTCCAGTTAGCATTAAATTAATTTCAGCAACATTTCCTGTACCGTCTTTATATGCTTTTTTAACGCCTTTTTCTGTATACTTTCCGTAATAATCATTCCATTTTACCTTGTTTTTAACGTGGTTGAAAATTAAAGTTATTTTATCAGTGTCGTTTTTAGCATCTTTTAAAATCATAGTTAAGTCATCTCTGAAATATCGATCTTTTTCTATTTGATCACCAAAACTTGTTGATTTGTAAATTCTTTTTGATACATCTTCCCAACTTGTAGAGAAATTTTTATAACGAGAGTTTGGAAACCTTGTTCCAGACAATTCAAATTCCATACCTCCACGGTAATTTTCAATATTATTTACATAGGGTTCATTATCTTTTATTGCAGGAATGTCAGTTTTAGTAAATGTGTAAATGCTAGATCTATAATCTACTCTATTCGTTGAAAAATTTGAACTAGTGGTACCTGTACTTCTAACCTCTCTTTTGTTTGTAAGTCTAATAGATTTAGAAGCAAATGTTTCTTTAAAAGGAATAGCATAATATCCTTTGTTTCTTTTATTGTAAATATAGTACTCAGGAATTTCTACCTTACAATATAATTGTTTAACAGGTATGTTATATTGGAAGTTTAATGTTTTAATAGAACGTGAAGGTGAAATTATTTTGTACTTAAGATCAATAATAGAACCTTCCTTTATCTTTGGGAATGTTATTTTTTTTTGACTTCTATATTTACTTAACTTTTCATCAAAGATGTTTTTTCTTGAGACCTTTTGTTTTACTATTTTACCATCTTCAATATTAAATGTGTATGCTTTTAGATTGGTTACTTTTTCTTGATCTCCAGAATCAGGTTTGTAATAATTTATTTTTTTAACAGCATATTTAAAACCTTCTTTAGTGTAAACTTTAATTCTGTCATGAATTTCAGTCACAATAATAAATCCATTATTAGAATCGTATTCAAAAAAGGTTCTTCTTTTTTTATATAAATATGCAGCTTCAGCTGTTGAATCAATAGGGTGTGTTTTCTCTGTTAATTCTTCTTTTGATACTTTACCAAATTTTATTTCTTGAGAGTTTATAACGATACTTAGAAATAAAAAAGGGATAATGATTAACTTTTTCATAATTAGTTTTTACTGTTTGATTAGTTCAATTCTTAGGTTGTCGTATTTAGCAATTGATTTTATAAATTTTCTATAAGGTTTATAGTCTTCTTTTGGGTAAACACCTTCTTGTAAAGAAAACTCTCTTTTGTAAATAATAGACCTATCATTTATTTTTTCAATAGTTACTTTATAGATCCCAAATTTAGTTTTGATTTCTTTTTTATTAGGTAGGGTACTTATGTTATAACCAGTTGGTAATTTTATGGTGTATTCATCTTTATCTATAAAACTACGATGAATTTTTAAAGGTCTTTTCCTTTTTCTATAACGCTTAGGAATATGTGTTGTTCTGTTTAATAAATTTACTCTAAATAAATAATTAGTATTATTAACAGTAGCAAACTCATTTATAGATAACTCTATTTTTTCAGTAAACTCTAGGTCATCTTTATTATTGGTTATTGATGTTTTATTAAGTTCTAAGTTATTGTTATAATCCCATACATAAGATTTGTAGTGTTTATCTAGTTCTTTAGGAGTGTAATTTTCAATATGAAACTTATTGTCATACTGAATACCGTATGATTTTCTTGATAAAGAAGCATTCAGTGATCCATCTACTTTTAGGTCAATATTAGCATCAATTAGTTGTAGGCTTTTTTCTTTAAAACTAGGAGTTCTTTTAATAATTCCACCGTCAGGGGTAACAACTAGTACATCTCTATCATCTGTAAAGTCACCTAAAAAACCAAAAGGATTTGTTTGGCTTGTACATTCTAACCAGATATCATTTCCATTATTAGGGATGTTTAAAATCATGTGATTTCCTTGCATCGATGTGAAATCTTTATCTATATCTCTTTTGCCTTGAGCAAACACAATTACATGATGTGATTTAATTCCAATTGCATCTAAAAGAGCTTTTGTATAGTTGGTTAATCCTTTGCAATCTCCATAACCAACAGCATCAACTTTGTTAGCAGCAATTGGTTCCCATCCACCTATGTCAACTTGTACACTGATATACCGAGTCTTATTTTGAACAAACTCATAAATTTTTTTTATTTTTTCTTCTTGTGTTTCTATTCCTTTAACTAAATCATTAGCTTTTGCTTTAGTTGAAGGAGATAACTCATTTCTGTTACGAAGTAGGCTATTGTACATCCATTTACCAAATTCATTCCAATCTTTTGCTGCTCCTTTAACACCTTTTAAAGCAAATAAATTTAAAGCAATTGATAAGTTAGGGGTAAATTCGTTAAAACGTATGGTATTACTTTCGTATTTAATTGCTGGTTGATTTGTTAACTTATAAATCAAACCTGAGTTAATTGTAGATTGTTCAATTAAATACCCTTCAAAATTTAGTTCCCTTTTTCTATACTCAATGTTTAAAGGGTTAATTAATGTATAGGTGCTTTTTTCAACAGATACATTATAGCCTTCCATAGGGAACCATTTTGGAATAAAAGCAGTATTATTGTTCTTGTATTCAGATTCAAAAACAACTGTATATGGGTATGAGGTCGGAGTATGTTCAAGGTATACTAACCTAGCATCAGAATATAATGTTCCACCATCAACAGCACTTACATCTTCAAAATCACTTTTAGTATATTTCTTTGTTTTTTTACCAAAAACATCAAAAATAGTAGCAGTTAATTTGGTGATTCGAGTGTCATTATCGTAATGTTGATATGCTTTAATGTGTTTTTTTCCTAACTCATTAAAAACAGTAACTATTCTTTTTTCTTTTACAATGAGTTTATCAACGTTTTTAATTTCAATTGTTTTTTCACTTAGCCTCACAATAGCATTAGCATTCTCCTTCAACTCTTTAGAAATTAGAAGAGAAGAGAAATCTGTTAATTCTTGTGAAAAAGTACTTAGTGAAAAAAAAAGTGCAACTATAGCAAATGTGCGACTTAAATTTTTCATGCAATTTTTAAATTTAAATAGACTGCAAATCTATAAAAAAATGGCTTATAAAAATATAAGTATTAGATATTAGTGAGTAAATTTATAATATTTTTTGTTGATTTTTATAAAAAGTGTCTGCTTGAAGCTTTAATAAGTCACGAGCTATTTTTTGTTTGTATTTATATAATTCTTCTTCGTCTTTTATATCTGAATACACCTTGTCGTTTAAATCTGTGTCAGTTTTTAGAAGAATATTTCTTTGATGTGTTTGTTGTTGTATCCATGTTTTAACAATAGATTCTTGGTTTTCAAACTTGTAATCATATTCTCCTTTAGAACTAATTAACTTTGAGAAAATTGGAGAGGTTTCTATAGCTAAAAATAATAGAAAAATAAAAAATGAAGGAAGCCAAGGTAATTTATTCAGTGCATTTATTCTTGCCATTAAACCGTCAACATTATTAATTATGGGTTGAGTTGATGTTTCAATGTTCTTTTGTTGGTTTAAAAGAGTGTTTATTGCTTCTTCTTTTTGAGTTATTTTTTTTGAGTTTTCTTCTTTAAGTAAGCCTAAATCAGCAAGTGCTTTATCGTGTTTCTCTCTTTTTTCTTTATATACAGGGCCTTTACCTACACGTTTAGTACCTTTTCGTCCTTCTGCTTCAGCTATATAAGTATTATATAGGTTGTTTACTTCATTCTCTTTAGTATTAATTTCTTCTTTTAATTTATTAATTTCTGATTGAGTTTTTTCTATTTCAGGAGTAAATTGTTGAGCTATTTGTTGTTTATTGTTAAGTGTCATTTGATTTTTTTCTTCTAATATCACTTGGTTGATTTCCTTTTCAAAAATTTTTAATTCTAAGGGTTTTGAGATAACAATAGCAATAATCATAGCTAAAATTAAGCGAGGTAAGGCTTGTAAAAATTCAGAACTAAACTTTTCTTTTTTTCTGATGGTCGAAACAATAAACCTGTCTAGGTTAAAAATTAACAATCCCCATACACAACCAAAAAAGATAGCGGTAAATATATTATCAAAAACAGTGAAAAGTGCATAGCTAGAAGCTATGGTTGCCATAAGTGCTGTAAAAAAAACTGTTGCACCAATGCCTACATATTTATTTTGTTCTCCATTAGAACAATTATCTATTAAATGTAAGTCTACACCAGAGCAAATGAGGAAAAATTGCTTTAACATATTAGTAAAACGATTTTTTTTATAAAATGTTACAAAAAAAAGCCTCATTTATGAGGCTTTTAACAGAAAAAATAAATTATTTTTTATTTACTGGTAATGTATATTGAGTTTGAACCATCTTTATTTTTCTTTACATATATTGTTTTGACATTTTCTTGGTTAATTTTATCAAATTTATTTTTGGTTATGACTTTACCATCCAAATAATAGGTGGCCTTTACATCTTTGTTTTTAGATAGCTTAATTATTTGCTCATTAGTTAATGAACTGATTTTATCAATTGTAATTGGCTCTTGTGAAATTTTAATCACGTGTTTTCCATCAATCTTTCTAGCATCAATGTTTAATGATTGATTTTTCTTCAGTAATTTAATAGCCTTTCTATAGTTAATTTTTTTATTATTATAAAAGTAACTTACATTTTTTCCTTTATGTTTTTTTATAAATTCTAAAGGAGACATTGGTGGTGGAGGTGGTGGAATGTTTGATAAATTAGTGTTTTGAAATTCAACAACAACTTTATCATCTTTATAAACCTTGCTAATATTTTGTCCTTTTATGACGTTATTAGATTTTGTTCTCTCACCATTAATTATTTTCCCATCTTTATTGACTCTTTGCCCCCATCGATTGTAATAGTTTGTTTTGGTTTTGTATTTAACAAAATAGTAAGTTTTTCCTTTAATGTTAATCCATCCAGTTTTTGGTTTTTCTTCGTTTTTTTGTGCTACTCTTTCAATGTTAGAAATCTCTTCTATGATTTCGATTTCTCCTGGAGCAGAATGAATATTAGGAGTTTCTTCAATTACTTCTATTAAAGCGTTATTGCTAGATTCGTGAACTGTTTCAATTTCTCTAATTGTTTCAATTTCATTATCTTCTTCAATTATAACATTTTCAGCCATTGTTTTTTTAGGTGGAGGAGGTGGAATAACCGATTTTTCACCTTTTTTAATAACTTTACTAGTTGGAGGAGGTGGTGGTAACATATTTTTACCTTTCTTCCATTTGTTAAACCTAGCTATTTTCTTTTTTTGTAAATAATCAAAATATTCACGTGTGTTTAAAGTAGCTTGGTACTTTTGAGGGAATCGTTTGCTTCTTGTATTTTTGTGAACTAAGCTTACAAAGAAGTTTGAAAAGTCAGAGTTTTTGTAATTATTGAGAACTTTATTGTTTACAACCTTTCCATCAATCCAAAGTGCATATTTTTTTGAATTCTTTAAGTCTTCAATCAGTTTTTTTGAAGGAACTTTTTTTCTAGCCGCCATTGGAGGAGGAGGTGGTGGTAAAAATTTTTGTTTTTCTTCACGTGTTAATTCTGAAAACTTTTTTGTTATTTTCTTTCCATTTTCGTTGGTGTAGGTAAGTTTAGCATTCTGATAGGTGAAATCTCGATATTGTTCGCCATCATTTTTTGTAATAGTTACAGTCGAATTTTTTTTAGGATCATTTTCTTGTGCTTCAATTCTTTCTGCAAAGAGAAGAACGAATCCTGTTATTAGCGGAATTACCGCCAGTTTTTTTAACAAGATTTTTGTGTACGAACTTTTTGTTGTCATCATTTTTAATCTTTTTTTTGTAAGTGAGTAATTCAAATTACTGGCCAAGTAATATTCGTTTCTCCATGCAGCTTTATTTAGTAATAAATGCTGGTATTGGAATGTGTTTTTATGTTGATTAATAACCTTTTCATCAGCTAAAAATTCATGGTTTAATTGTATTGCTTTTTTTAAGAAAATAAATAATGGGTTTACCCAAAATAAAATTTGTAGTAGTTCAATTATAATAACATCAAGTGTGTGTCTTTGTGTTACATGTGTTAGTTCATGAGTAAATAGTTCTTCTTCAATTTTACCATTTAAATATTCTTTTTTGTTGATGAATATATAGTTCCAAAAAGTATGAGGAAGAATTTCATCATTTACTAAAACTAATATTGCTTTTTGATATTTTATTTTATTATTAGAGCTTATTTTTTGAGTAATCTTGTATAAGTTTATACAAAACCTAAACAGAAATAGAGTTGATATAATGAGGTATACTACAACAAGTAATTGAGTATAGCTAAAGCTGTTTTCAACTAATATTGGTGTATTATTTTGTGCTATTGTTAATTGATGAAAATTCTGTGTAGCTTCTATAATTTTTGCTGTGTTAGCTACAGTTATCGTTGTTAGTGGAACAAGAAAAGAAAATAAGATACTTCCTAACAGGTAAAAACGATTGAAATTATGCATTTTCTCTCTTTCTAATATAATATGATAAAAGAGAAGTGATAAAGCTAAACAGCTTGTAGATTTTAGTAAATAGCTTATCATTTTTTCTGCTCTTTAATTTGGTTGTCTATCAGTTTTTTTAAATTTTCTAATTCAGAAACAGAAAGATTTGTTTCGGAAGTAAAAAATGAAGCAAATTGACTTGCAGAGTTGTTAAAAAAGTTTTTGATTAGCCCATTTACATGTTTCGAGAAATAATCTGATTTTTTAACTAAAGGAAAATATTCTCTCGATTTCCCATGTAATTTGTAATTAACAAAACCTTTATCATACATTCTTTTCAATAGTGTTGCAACTGTTGTATTGGCTGGTTTAGGTTCTGGAAATTCAGCTAATATATCTTTCATAAAAGCTTTTTCTAACTTCCATAAATATTGCATTACTTGTTCTTCGGTTTTTGATAATTGCATAATCTTTTAATTATAATTAACTCTACAAATGTAGAGGTATTTTTTTGACTCTACAAGTGTAGAAGTGTTTTTTTTGTGTTTTAAACTAAAAAAACGCTCATAACGAGCGTTTTTTTTAGAAGTTAGATAGATCAAATTCTTTTGGAGGGATTTCTTTTCGTAAATGAGTTACAAAATAATCCCACCTTTTTCGAGTCATATACTTCGTCATATTTCCGTAACCATGTCTTTTGTTTGGAAATATAATCATATCAAAGTCTTTATTAGCCTTAATTAAGGCTTCAACAACTAACATTGTGTTTGAAGGAGAAACATTATTATCCATGCTTCCATGAGTTATTAATAGTTTACCTTTTAAATTATGAGCAATTAATTGATTTGCTTGGCTGTCATAATTTGTAGTTCCATCTCCCTTTTCTTCTATTTTTCCTTTCTTTAAAAGGCCTTGCCATTTTTCACCCCAATCAGCTTCATAATTCCTATTGTCATGGTTTCCAGCACCTGAAACTGCTACATCATAAAAATCAGGATAAGCAAATACAGCACGAGTTGAGGCAAATCCACCTCCAGAATGACCCCAAATACCTACGCGCTCAATATCCATACCTTTATATTTTTTAGCTAACTGTTTAATAGCTGCAATATTATCTGGTAAACCATTATCTCCCATGTTTCCGTAATAGGCATCATGAAAAGATTTAGATCTCATTGGTGTTCCCATTGCATCAACAGCAACCACTACGAAACCTAATTCTGCTACTGCTTGAAAATCTCTCCAAACAGGCCTGAATTTATAATTACCAATACTTCCAGATTGAGGTCCAGGATATATGTAGTTTAATACAGGGTATTTTTTATGTTCATCATAATGGCTTGGTGTGCACATGATTCCGTAAATATCAGTTTTCCCGTCACGAGCTTTTACTGAAAATTCAATAGGCTCTTGCCAATTTTTTTCTTTTAAAGCAGTAATGTCTGCAGTTTCTAATTCTAATATACTTTCTCCTTTATTATTTCTTAAAACAGAAACAGGCGGAGATGTGGTTGTTGAATATGTGTCTACTAAATATGAGTAATCACTTGAGAAGGTAGCTGAATGAGTTCCTTTACTAGGAGTTAAGTTTTTTAGGTTTGATCCATCAAAATTAATACTATAATAATAATTGTGATACGGGTTTCCTGTTTCTTTTCCTCCAGCAGTAAAATAAACCTTCTTATTAATTTCATCTACCTTTTTTACTTGTTTTACAATCCAGTTTCCTGAAGTGATTTGACTTTTTAATTGTTTTGTAGATAAATCATATAAGTAAATATGTCCCCAGTTTGTTTTTTCAGAGTACCATATAAACTCGTTTGAATCAAATAAAACTTTCCAGTTTTCAACATTTACACCAGATTCATAATAGGTGTCAACTTCTTCTTTATAAATAGATTTTACTTCACCAGTATTCGTGTCAGCAATTTGTAAATGAGCTATTTTATGGTCTCTAGAGCCTGAAACAAAAGCAAATTGAGATCCATCCTTTTTCCACTGCGCATCTAGTAGTTCATTGTTCCGGTCAGCTATGTGATCGGTAGTAGTCCCTCTTTGATAATCCTTATCCATTTTTAGACGAACAGTTTTAGGTTTTGTTCCTAGATGAATAATTACACGTTCAATTGTAAAAATGGTTTTGTCTCCAGGTAATGGGTGTTTCCAAGCTTCAAGTTTAGGATGTCCAACATTAGTTGAGGTTAAGTACATCATTCCTACTTCACGTGAGTCTTGTTGAAAAGTAGCAATTTTATCAGAATTAGGAGACCATTTTAAAACAGCTCCATTGTTTTTAGTCCAACCAGCATTGTTTGTTGCGTATCCATAGTTTTTTTTACCATCAAATGTAAGTTGTGTTTTTTTGTTAGTAATTAAATCTCTTACCCAAAGGTTATGATTATCTATGTAAGCCGCTAATTTTCTATTTGGAGAAACATGTTCGTTTCTAGTAACTTCTGCATTTTGTGAAGTAACTTTAGAAATAGAATAGTTTTCTAAATTGCAAGAATATCTTTGTTTATTTATAATAAATTGAACAGTTTTTAAATCATCAGATAGAGAGACTTTAGAAATAGGCAAGTTGTTTTGTTCTATTTCTCGACCAAGTTCTTTTGCTAAACTTTTAGCAAGTTTAATATGATTAAAAGCTTCTTTTTTAGTTTTAGTAGTTATGTCAACTAAAATAAATTTTTTACCATTTTTAGTTTTAGTAGCGTATACTAAATAGTCTTGATTAACAAAAGTGCTTCCAAAAACTTGATTATAAACTAAATTAGACAAACCTCTATTCATAAGTTTAGAGGCTTGTTTATATTCTTCAGCGGTTCGTTGTTTTGGTTTTTGGTTTTTTGAACAACTAATAAACAGTATTATTATGGCCAAAGCTATTTTACTTGAATATGCTTGCATGGTTTATCTTATTTTGATAATTCAGTAAAATATTTGTAAAAAAATGGTATAGTTTCAATACCTTTTAAATAATTCCATACACCAAAATGTTCGTTTGGTGAATGAATAGCATCGCTATCTAACCCAAATCCCATTAAAATAGTTTTACTTTTCAGTTCTTCCTCAAACAAAGCTACAATAGGTATACTTCCTCCACTTCGTTGAGGTATTGGAGTAACACCAAATGTTTCTTGATATGCTTTGCTTGCTGCTTGGTATCCAATATTATCAATAGGTGTAACATATCCTTGTCCACCATGATGAGGTGTAACTTTTACTTGAACTCCTTTAGGAGCAATGCTTTCGAAATGTTTTTTAAATAATTCAGTAATTTCTCTCCATTCTTGGTTTGGTACCAGTCGCATTGATATCTTAGCATAAGCTTTACTTGCGATCACTGTTTTAGCACCTTCTCCAGTATATCCTCCCCAAATACCATTTACATCTAAAGTTGGACGAATAGAGTTTCGTTCGTTAGTAGTGTATCCTTTTTCACCGTAAATAGCATCGATTTCTAGAGATTTTTTATAATTTTCTAAAGAAAACGGAGCCTTTGCCATTTCATCACGTTCTTCTCTAGAAAGGTTTTCTACCTTATCATAAAAACCTGGAATGGTTATATGATTGTTTTCATCATGTAAAGAAGCAATCATTTTTGTTAATACATTAATAGGATTTGCAACAGCTCCACCATACAAACCAGAATGTAAATCTCTGTTTGGTCCAGTTACTTCAACTTCTACATAGCTCAATCCTCTAAGTCCCGTTGTTATAGAAGGAATAGAGTTAGCTATCATACCAGTATCAGAAATTAAAATAACATCATTAGCTAATTTTTCTTTGTTTCTAGGTACAAACCAGGCTAAACTTTCTGAGCCAACTTCTTCTTCACCTTCTATCATGAATTTTACATTACAAGGTAAATTACCAGTGTTAGTCATGTATTCTAATGCTTTTACGTGCATATACATTTGACCTTTATCGTCACAAGCACCCCGAGCAAAAATAGCTCCTTCTGGATGAGTCTCTGTTTTTTTAATAATTGGTTCAAATGGTGGAGAATCCCATAAATCAATTGGGTCAGCTGGTTGCACATCGTAGTGTCCATATACTAAAACTGTAGGTAATTTTGGGTCAATGATCTTTTCACCATAAACAATTGGATACCCAGGAGTTTCACAAATTTCTATTTTATCACACCCAGCTTTTACTAGCTGTAGTTTTACCATGTCAGCTGTATTTAATACATCTTGATTGTATGCTGGATCAGCGCTAACTGATGGTATTTTTAATAAATCAATAAGTTCATTTAAAAAACGCTCTTTGTGTTGAGCTATATATTCTTGAATAGTTTGCATTGAAAAATAATTAAGTACGCTAAGTTAACTATTTTTCGTAAAATTTATTTTTTTTAACACAAACTAAGAGTGTTGTTAAGTATTATTGATTGTTTGTTAATTAACCTTAATAAGAATATGTTTTTTTATAATGGGTAAATTATGTTTTTTAATTGTTTAGATTCATCTATGAAATAACGGTTTCTGTTTAAAATCAAACAGTTGTTTATTTTTAATAATAATTAATAATTTATTAACTTAAAAATTGGTAAAAAATGTTGATTTTTGCCGCTCATTTGTGTTCTATTTAGAATTTTTAGAAGGGTTTTAACATAGGATGATTAATTGTGAGCTCTCTTCGGAGAGCTCTTAATCTATATAGTAATATTTTTTCATAAATTTTAAATGATAAATTTAGTTAATTAAAAAAATGAAAAAATAAAAATTTGAGCTTGTATATTGAATACTTTGTGTATATTTGCAGGCACAAATTAAAAATAAGCGGGCGTGGTGGAATTGGTAGACACGCTAGACTTAGGATCTAGTGCCGCGAGGTGTGAGAGTTCGAGTCTCTCCGCCCGTACAAAAAGCGTAACATTTAAGTTGCGCTTTTGTTTTTTTATACTTTAAAAGTTAAGACAGGTTTTAATACATTCTTAGATAGGTTTAAAGAAACACTACCGTTAAAAAACCTGGAAAGTCCACTTCTTCCGTGAGTTGCTAAAGAGATTAAATCTACGTCCTTTTCGTCTGAAAAATTTAAAATTCCTTCTTCAACAGAATTGTCGTTGTATATGTGAATTGAATAATTGTCGAGATTGTATTTTTCTATGAATGTTTCAACTTTTTTCTTAGAGCTAGAAGTGTTTTCGAACTTTTGAGGAGTGTTTATTTTAAGTAAGTGTATTTTGGCTTTAAAATTAGTGGAGAAATCAAGGAACCCTTCAAAAGCTCTAGCTTCATCTTTCTCAAAAGTTGATGCGAAAACTAATTTTTTAAATTTAAAATTATCACTTTCCTTTTTGGTTATTAAAACAGGTATATCAAGGCTTCTAACTGTTTTTTCCGTGTTAGATCCAATCAAAATCTCTTCTAAAGCAGTGTGTCCCTTTGAACCCATGATAACTAAATCGGCATCTATTTTTTTTGAATAATCTCTAATCCCTTCATAAGGATTTTGAAATCTTATAGCGTGGTGAACATTTGGTATTTTTGAAAAGAAAGCACTTTTTAGATTCATTAATTTGTCTTTAACTTTTCTAATATAAAGCATGCTTTCAGGAATACTGAAATTATTACCAGCTCCCATGTCAACTATACCTGAGGGGAGTTCGACCATGTGAAGTAAGTGAACTTCGCTATTAGATTTTTTTGCTATTTTAGAAGCAAGTACACATGCGTATTCTGAGTGTTTAGAGAAATCAATGGGTATTAATATTTTTTTCATAATTTTCTTGGGGATTTAAGAGAAACAAATACTCTTTAAATATACCAATTTTTTTAGATAAAAGCTACTTGTGTATTAACTAATAAGTTAGTATATTTGCAGGGAATTTAAAAGAGTTAAGTGATGTAGGGGACGTTTGTCCCCTCTTTTTATACCTAGAATGAATAAAGAGAGAGTTAAAGAATTATTACAGGAAGCATTAAGTGAGAATGAATCGCTATTTTTAATAGAGTTAGAGTTTCTTGCTAATAGTAAAATAAAAGTAATAGTTGATGGAGATGAAGGAGTGCCGTTGAGTGAATGTGTTCGTATTAGTAGAAATATTGAGCATAACCTTGATAGAGAAGAAGAAGATTTTTCTTTAGAAGTAACAACACCAGATATAGCACACCCTTTATTGGTTAAAAGACAGTATAAGAAAAATATTAATAGAATATTAAAAGTAAAAACTGAAACCGAAGAGTTTGAAGGTACATTAACAAATGTAACAGATGAAGAGATAACGTTACATTGGAAAGTTAGAGAGCCAAAACCTATAGGTAAAGGTAAGCATACAGTAGAAAAGGTAAAAACTCTACTTTATGAAGATATTAAAAGTGCAAAAGTGAAGATTATATTTTAATTAAGATAATGAGATGGAAAATATTGCGTTAATTGAGTCGTTTTCAGAATTTAAAGATAATAAAAGTATTGACAGAGTAACACTAATGTCTATTTTAGAAGAAGTTTTTAGAGCTGCTTTAAAACGTAGATTTGGGTCTGATGAAAACTTTGATATTATTATAAACCCTGATAAAGGTGATTTAGAAATTTGGAGAAACAGAGTTGTTGTTGCAGATGAAATGTCGGAAGATGATAATGAAGAGATTGAATTAACTGAAGCAAGAAAAATAGAACCTGATTTTGAGATAGGAGAAGATGTATCTGAAGAAGTTAAATTAGTTGACCTAGGAAGAAGAGCTATTTTAGCTTTACGTCAAAATTTAATATCTAAAATCCATGAGCATGATAGTACTAATATCTTTAAACAATTTAAAGAGTTAGAAGGAGATATTTATAGTGCTGAAGTGCACCATATTCGTCATAATGCGGTAATTTTGCTTGATGATGAAGGTAATGAAATTGTATTACCTAAAAGTGAACAAATACGTTCTGATTTTTTTAGAAAAGGAGATACTGTTAGAGGAGTAATTAAAACGGTTGAATTAAGAGGAAATAAACCAGTAATTATTTTGTCAAGAACTGCACCTCAATTCTTAGTTAAATTATTCGAACAAGAAATACCTGAGGTTTTTGATGGTTTAATTACTATTGAAAGAGTTGCAAGAATACCTGGTGATAAGGCAAAAATCGCTGTAGATTCTTACGATGATCGTATTGATCCTGTAGGAGCTTGTGTTGGTGTTAAAGGATCACGTATTCACGGTATTGTTCGTGAATTAGGTAATGAAAATATTGACGTTATTAATTATACTAAAAATGAGCAATTATTCATTTCTAGAGCGCTAAGTCCTGCGAAAGTTCTTTCTGTTACTATAGAAGCTTATGAAGAAGAAAAAGGAGGTAAAAAAGGTCGAGTAAATGTATTATTAAAACCAGAGGAAGTGTCAAAAGCAATTGGACGATCTGGTGTAAATATTCGTTTAGCTAGTGAATTAACTGGTTATGAAATAGATGTTCAAAGAGAAGGTATTGAAGAAGAAGATGTTGAGTTAACAGAGTTCTCTGATGAAATAGAAGCATGGGTAATAGCTGAATTCAAGAAAATTGGTTTAGATACTGCTAAGAGTGTTCTTGAGAAAGATGTTTCAATGTTAGTTCAAAGAACAGACCTTGAAGAAGAAACAATTTTAGATGTTCAACGAGTTTTAAGAGAAGAATTCGAAGAGTAAAATATTATAAGGATGTTAGTTACCTTACTTTTAAGTTTAAAACTAGCAAAATTAAGAAAGAGAGCGTAACTATTGCAATATTATAAAGTGTGTTCTTTAATAAAAAGTATAAAATAATTTATGGCTGAAGGCAACAAATTAAGACTAAACAAGGTTTTAAGGGAATTAAACATTTCTTTAGATAGAGCTGTAGAACACTTAGCTAAAAAAGGTTATGAGGTTGAGGGGCGTCCTACGACAAAGATTTCTGATGCAGAGTATCAAATATTACTTGATGGTTTTCAAACAGATAAATCTAAAAAGGTTGCTTCTAAAGAGGTAAGCGAAGAAAAGAGAAAAGAAAAGGAAGCAATTCGTCAACAAGTAGAAGTAGAGCAAGAGAAGAAACGTATAGAAGACGAAGCTAAAAAACAAGAAGTTTTAAAAGCCAAGGCAGCAAAATTAGAACTTAAAACTGTTGGTAAAATAAATATTGAAACTGGTAAAAGTTTAGAACCTAAAGTTCAAAAAGAAGAACCAAAGCCAGTTGCTGAATCAACAGAGAATAAAGTTGAAGAAGTTATTGAAACTCCAAAAAAAGAAGTTGTTCAACCTAAAGAAATAAAAGTTGAAGAGCCTAAAAAAGAAGAGAAGCCTGTTGTAGAGAAAAAGGTAGAAGAACCTGTTAAGGTTGCACAACCTGTTAAGAAAGTAGAAGAACCTAAAAGTACAACTACTTTTACTAAAAAAGGTATTGATAAAGCTGTTGAGCAAATTAAAACAGACCGAGCAAGAAAAGCAGATAAACCAAAATCAACTGAACAACCAGTAGAGGTTAATACTGAAAATGCTGAAAAAATTAAAACTCAGTATAAAAAACTTGATGGTCCTAAAATAACTGGTCAAAAAATTGATTTAAAACAATTTGAAAGACCTAAAAAGAAAAAACCAGATCCTAAAGCTAAAGATGGAGATAAGAAAAAGCGTAAGAGGATAAGTAAACCTAACGCTGGAGGTACTGGAACTGGAAATACTAGAACGCAAGGACAAGGAAACAACCGTGGAGGAGGTCCTAACAGACCAGGAACACCAAATAGAACTGGAGGTCCTAATAGAGGTGGAGCAAGAACTGGAGGTCCTAACAGAGGAGGCCAAAGAGGAAGACGCCCTGTTGTTCAAAAAGAAGAACTTACTGAAGCTCAAATTCAAAAACAAGTTAGAGAAACTCTTGAAAAACTTCAAGGTAAATCTAAAAAAGGAAAAGGAGCTAAATATCGTAGAGATAAAAGAGATGCTCACCGTCAACAAAGTGAAGCAGAGTTAGAAGCTGCACAAGCAGATAGTAAAATACTAAAAGTAACAGAGTTTGTTACAGTTAGTGAAGTAGCTACAATGATGGATGTTCCAGTAACAAACATTATATCATCTTGTATGATGCTTGGTATGATGGTTACAATGAATCAACGTTTAGATGCAGAAACACTATCTATAGTAGCAGAAGAATTTAATTATACAGTTGAGTTTGTTGGAGCTGAGGTAGAAGAATCAATTGAAGAAATTGAAGATAAACCAGAAGATTTAATAACGCGTGCACCAATCATTACTGTTATGGGTCACGTAGATCATGGTAAAACTTCATTATTAGATTATATTCGTAAAGCGAATGTTATTGATGGAGAATCTGGAGGAATTACACAACATATTGGTGCTTATTCAGTAAATGTTGGAGATCAAAAAATAGCATTTTTAGATACACCTGGTCACGAGGCTTTTACAGCGATGCGTGCTCGTGGGGCTCAAGTTACCGATTTAGTTATTATTGTTGTAGCAGCTGATGATGATGTAATGCCGCAAACAAAAGAAGCAATCTCGCATGCGCAAGCAGCTGGAGTACCTATCATTTTTGCAATAAATAAAATAGATAAACAGAACGCTAATCCTGATAATATTAAAACGCAATTATCTGCGATGAATTTATTAGTTGAGGATTGGGGTGGTAATATTCAATCACAAGAAATTTCTGCAAAAACTGGTCAAGGAGTTGATGAGTTATTAGAAAAGGTATTGTTAGAAGCTGAAGTATTAGAGTTAAAAGCTAACCCTGATAAAAATGCAAACGGTGCTGTAGTAGAAGCTCTATTAGATAAAGGTAGAGGATATGTATCTACTATTTTAGTACAAGCAGGAACACTTAAAATTGGAGATTATTTATTAGCAGGTAAGCATAGTGGTAAAGTAAGAGCTATGTTTGATGATAAAGGAAATAAAGTTAAAGTAGCTGGACCATCTACACCAATATCAATATTAGGTCTTGATGGTGCACCACAAGCTGGTGATAAGTTTAATGTATTTGATGATGAACGTGAAGCAAAACAAATTGCTGCTAAGAGATCTCAATTACAACGTGAGCAATCTGTAAGAACTCAAAAAACATTAACGTTAGCTGAGATTGGACGTCGTATTGCATTAGGTGACTTTAAAGAGTTAAATATAATCTTAAAAGGTGATGTTGATGGTTCTGTTGAAGCCTTAACAGATTCATTCCAAAAATTATCAACTGAAGAAATTCAAGTTAATATTTTACATAAAGGAGTAGGTGCAATTACTGAATCTGATGTATTATTAGCAACTGCTTCAGATGCAATTATTGTTGGGTTTAATGTACGTCCTCAAGGTAATGCTCGTTTAGTTGCTGATAGAGAAGAGGTAGATATTAGAACTTATTCTATCATCTATGATGCTATTAATGACTTGAAAGACGCAATGGAAGGAATGTTATCTCCGGAAATGAAAGAAGAAGTTCTTGGTAATATTGAAATAAGAGAGGTTTATAAAATTTCTAAAGTTGGAAATATTGCTGGATGTATGGTGATGTCTGGTAAAATAACTAGAGATGCTAAAATACGTATCATTAGAGAAGGAATAGTTGTTCATGATGGTTTACTAACTTCATTAAAACGTTTTAAAGACGATGTGAAAGAAGTTAAGAAAGGTTATGACTGTGGTCTTCAAATTAAAGGATATAATGATATCAAAGAAGGTGACACTATTGAAGCATATACTGAAATAGCAGTTAAAAAGAAACTTAAATAATTTTAAGTTAACATAAATTAAAAGAGCGACTTCTGTAAAATATACTGAAGTCGCTTTTTCTTTGAAAGAAAGTCATTCTTTACTAATAATTAGTTTAAAATAAAATTCGAATGGTTTTTATTTGAAAAACCATTCGAATTTAAAATCTCTATAAAAAGAAATATGTATTTATTGTTTAAAGCATAGTAACAGCTCCTGTTTTTAAAGAGTATACTCCACCAACAATTGCAATTTCACCATTATCTTCCATTTCTTGTAAAATCTTACTTTTTTCACGGATTCTTTCAATGGTTAATTTTACATTATTTTCTACAGTTTTTGCTACAAATTCATCATTTGATGAGTTAGTAACACCTTCAACTTGATCCGAAGCCATTTTAGCAGCTGGAGCAATATTATCAAGCATTGCAGTAATATTTCCAAGTTCTACTCCATCACAAGCAGCTTTAACAGCTCCACAGCTTTCATGACCTAATACTAAAACTAACTTGCTTCCAGCAACAGCGCATGAGTATTCCATACTACCTAAAATATCAGTATTTTCAAAATTACCTGCAACACGAGCAACAAAAACGTCACCTATAGTTTGATCAAAAGCCATCTCTACTGGCACTCTTGAATCGATGCATGATAAAATAACTGCTTTAGGAAATTGTCCACCTGTTGTTTGCTTAACTAATTCAGTTACATTAGATGCTGTTAAGTTATTTTCAGTATATCTTTTATTTCCTTCTAATAAATCTTGTAATACTCCATTTGGAGTTAACGTATCTTGTTTGCTTTTTGTAATAGCTGTATTTCTCATTTTTAAATATTTTTTAAAATTTATCTTTTACGTTTTGTTTTACCCATGTTAAACAATCTTCAAATGTTGTAAATATTGATTCTTCTGATATTAAATCAGGAATAATATCAATACGTTCCATCATATAGCGGGGTTGATCAAGTAGATCAACTAAAAGTACATTTTTCTCATCTTTTTTCAAATCAACCAAAATATCTTCAAGTGCGTAAAGTCCAGATTGATCTATATACTGCATTTTTTCCATCCTTATAATAATGGTAGATGCTGTATTAGGAATTTGCTTAACTAATTGTTGAAAATCACTAGTTGACCCAAAAAATAAAGGACCTTTTATATGTTTAATAAATACTTCTTCAGATAAGTTTTTTGGAAAATCTTTTTCATCTGCCCACGATTCTTCTTTTAAAGGTTTAACATCAGAATATTTACCCGTTAAATCTCCTATTTTTTTCATAAACATTAAAGAAGCAATTACTAAACCAATACCAACGGCATAAACTAAATTCCAAAAGGTAGATAAAAGTAATACTACGATCATAATAATTACTTCCGAGCTCACCTTAAAAGGACCAATTTTAGCATCTTTAGGAAGGTTTGGAATTGCTTTCAATCCTTTATAATCCATAACTCCAATACCTACTGTTATTAAAATACCGGCTAAAACAGCAGCTGGTATTTTTGAAGCAATAGGCCCTAAGCCTAATAAAATTACAAGAAGCATTATACCTGCTATCATACCAGATAGTTTGGTTTTACCACCTGAGTTAATATTAACAACGGTACGAATAGTTGCACCAGCCCCAGGAATTCCTCCAAAAACAGCAGCAATTGTATTACCAATTCCTTGACCGATTAATTCTTTATTTGGTTTATGTTTAGTTTTGGTCATATTATCAGCTACAACTGATGTTAACAAAGAATCAATTGCACCTAATAAAGAAAGTGTTAATGCCGTAAATATATATGGAGTTATGCTACCTAAACTAAAGTTAGTAAATATTTCTAGATTTGGTAAAGGAAATCCTCCAGGTATTTCTTCAATAGGCCTGTAGTTTAAACTAAAACCTAAAGCTATAGAGGTCATAACTACTAATGCAACTAACGTACTAGGAACTGCAGTTGTAATTCGTTTAAAACCATAAATAATGAAAATAGTACCTAAAGCTAAAATTAATTCTAACCAATTAATATTTTTTAAGGCTCTTGGTAATACTTTTAAGGTTCCTAAAACGCCAGAAGCCTCTTTACCTGCTAATGTTTTACTTTCTTTTAAAATGTCAGCTTGTGTAGTTTTCTGAGCTCTATTTATTGTTTCTTTAAAATTTTCTAACACTAATACTCCTTCACCTGCTTCATCTTTTAAAATATTTTCTAATATTATTTCTTCAGCTAAAGGTTTAAATTTTTCAACAAATTGAGTATCTTCTTTTGCATAATACCCTACAGAAGGTAATACTTGTGTTACTAAAATGATAACTCCAATTGCAGTCATAAAACCAGACACAACGGGATAAGGAATATAGCGGATGTATTTACCCAAACCTAATATTCCTAAACCAATTTGGAAGAAACCTGCAAGTAGAAAAACAATCAAGATAGTTGGTAAAGCTTTATTTATATCACCATCATTTGATGCAAGAATACTAGCAATAACAACCATACTTACAGCTGTCATAGGAGCAGTTGGTCCAGATATTTGTGTGTCTGTTCCTCCAAACAGAGCTGCAAAAAAGGAAATAAAAATAGCTCCATATAAACCAGCACTTGGTCCTAGTCCTGAAGAAACACCAAAAGCTAAGGCTAGTGGTAATGCTACAATTCCTGCTGTAATCCCTCCAAAGAGATCTCCTTTAAGATTTGAAAATAGTTTTTTCATATTTCTCGAGTTGAGTAGGAATAAATATACTAAAAAAACTGTAATTTATTAATACTCGTGTTCAAAACCGATTTATTAATTTGGGTTATTTTGAAATTAACATTTTTAATTAGCCACTACTAAAGAAATGTCTATTTTTCTAAGTAGTTTATTAAATGATTTTGTAGATTTAGGTTTTACATTTTCTCTATCTACTAGTAATAAGTTAATGTCTTTTGTTTCTAAAGATTTAATGTCTTTTTTATCTACTTTAAGGTTTTTTAAAGGTTTATTAGAATTTTCAATGATTTCAGTAATAAAATCATTGCTTCTTTGTTCTAACTCATTATAAATACCTAAAGAAATTTCATTTTCAGGTGTAAGATTATTTTCTGAAGAGGCTATAATAATTGTTTTGCCTTTTTTCTTTAATAGATGTCTACTAATCTTATCACCTAAAGCAACTATACTTTTATTTCTACGTTTTCCAATTACAATAATGTTTGGATTCGAGTTTTCTAAAAAAGTATCAATTTCATTTTTAATATTACCAAAAGTAAAGGAAGAAGTGATATCGATATTATACTTTTTTGAATAAGTAGAAACTAACTCATTTATATCCTTGTTAATTTTAGTAAAGTTAGTGTTAATAGCTCTGTTTGCTGATAATTGATTATCAGTACTTACTATATCACTAGGTTTTTTTACGTGAAATAAATGAATGCTAGCATTAGTTTTCTTTGCTAAGCTAATAGCTGTATTCAAAGATGTAGCCGTACTATCTTTTAAATTAGATAGTACGACAATCTTATGTTTTGATGTATTCATACTTATGAGGCTTTTGGTCTTAACTTAAAAAATTCAATAAAACTTGAAGGATTTTCAACAACACCTCGTTCAGAAATTAATTTAATATCAATATTTTTCTCTTTAGCTTTAAAAGCAAAGTCTTCTAAAATTTCAATAATATCATTATCTAAATACCTTGTTTTTCTTACATCTAATTCTAAATAAGTGTCTTCTGGCAAGCTATCTAATTCTTTTAATATTGCACCTTTATTAAAGAAAGTAACTTCTTCAGCAAATGACATTTTTATTTTATGTAAACCATTACTTTTATCTTCAATATGTAAGAAATGAGAGTTTTGGTAACTTTTATATAAAATAACAACAATACCAACCGATAAACCTAATCCAATTCCAATAAGTAAATCAGCAAAAACAATACCTAAAACCGTTACAATAAAAGGTAAAAATTGTTTTAGTCCTTGTTTGTAGATTTTAAAGAATAACGCTGGTTTTGCTAATTTAAAACCAACAATTAATAAAACTGCAGCTAAAACTGATAATGGTATTTTATTTAAAAGAGTAGGGATTAATATTACTGAAATAAGTAAAAGGAAACCATGAATAATGGCAGATAATTTACTTTTACCTCCAGATTGAATATTAGCAGAACTTCTAACAATTACTTGAGTAATTGGTAAACCTCCAATTAAACCAGAAATGATATTTCCAGTACCTTGTGCAAGTAATTCTCTATTAGTAGGAGTAACATTTTTATCTGGATCTAATTTATCAGTTGCCTCAACACATAATAAGGTTTCTAAACTTGCAACCAAAGCAATGGTAAATGCTATAACCCAAACATCTTTATTTGTAATTGCATCAAAATTAGGAAAACTAAATTGACCTAAAAAAGTATCAAAACTATCAGGTACAGGTACACTTACTAATTGAGCAGCATTGATACCAATTTGATCATTACCTTGAGTGATTACGTAAAAAATAATACCTACAACAACAGCAACTAGAGGTCCTTGAATTATTTGAAATATTTTTCCTTTTTTTGATAATACTTTATCCCAAAGTAATAATATAGCTAAACCTAGAACACCAATTAATGTAGATCCTAAATTGATAGCATCTAGAGATATGCTTTCTGCAGATTTATCATACCCAAAAAAGAAAGGTATTTGTTTTATTATAATTATAATTCCTATACCAGTTAGCATTCCTTTAATAACTGAAGAAGGAAAATAATAACCAATTACCCCAGCTTTAAGAACACCTAGTAAAACTTGTATTACACCTCCTAATACTACGGCTACAAGAAAGTTTTCGTAACCACCTAATGTACCAATGGCAGATAATACAATAGCAGCCAATCCTGCAGCAGGACCACTTACCCCAATTTTAGACCCACTTAAGCCTCCTACAATAGTACCTCCAATTATTCCTGCTATAAGACCAGCAAATAAAGGAGCTCCACTAGCTAATGCTATACCTAAACATAAAGGTAAAGCGACAAAAAACACCACTACACTAGCGGGCAAATCATTTTTAATTGTTTTGAACATGAAATATTTTTTTAGTCAACTCTTTTTATATTTTAAGAATTGACGAATTATAAATTATTTAAGATAAATTAATTCAATCAAAAGATTTTTACTCAGTTTTATTCATTAGCATTTCCTAGCTAAAACCAAGAATAAGTCACTTTAAATGAGTGTTTAGTTTTTTTTGATTGATTTTTTTAGTATGTTATCCTAAAAGTTCAGGTGGTGGAGATTCAAGTTTTCTACTTATTGAAGTATATGTTTTAGAAAGATATAATACCTTTCTAACTATTTCTGTAACTTGATAAGAAGCAAGTATGTCGTTGCTATAATATAGTTTTATTTTAAACTCTTCAATGTTTTCATCATTATCAGAGGTGTCATTAACTAAAGAGCTCTCACATTTTTTTTCAGACAACGTTATATATGTGGGAACTACCACAGAAGTAATTAAACTAATTGTTAGAAAATAAATTAATAATTGTTTGCTCATAATTTTAACAACTAACAAAGATAGTATTTATAACTATGTGTTTTTGTTAATAAAATTAAAAAATAGTTATTATTTTAATATCTTTTGATAATAACCAGCCAATTTTTCCATCAATTAACTTAATTTTTTTCCAATCATCAACAGTGTCTAAAACTTTAATTTTGGTTCCTTCATGTAAAGTGAAAATTTCTTCTGAATCTTGTGTAGGAGAATTTTTTATAGAAACTTCTTTAGTAAAAACAATTGCTTCTATAGTCTTTTTAGCTGTATCATATTGTTGGTATGTTATTATTAAAGAACTTAACAATAATAAAAAAGAAAGAATACTTGTTACAAAATAAAAACGTTTTTTTACTGAATTTGTTGAGAAGTAAAATAATAAAAAAAGAACACTAGCGATTATTGAAAATACTATTACAACTAATGCCCATGAGTTATAATGTAGTTTTTGAAGATAGTTTATATTTAGTTTTTGAAATAAAGATTTAGGTAATTCTTCAATTCTATCTAGCGTTAATCTTTTTGCTATGATTAAATTATTTTTTGCATCTTCATTGGAAGGGTTTATTAATAATGCTCTTTCATAATTATAGATACTAGGCGCAACTTGATTTAATTTATAATAACAGTTCCCTATATTGAAGTATAGTTCTGAAGAGGTTTCTTCTGAGGCTTCAATTTTTTTATAAACCTCAATTGCTTTTTGGTATTTCCCTATTTTGTATAAAGTATTAGCATTAGAAAATAAAGCATCAGCATTTTGTGCAGATACAATGTTTGTAATGAATACTAATAGTATAATAATATTCTTCATTATAACTGTTTATCTAATTGAGTAATTACTTGTTTTGCTTTTTCATACTCTTGATTCATTTGCGTATTATCTATTGGTGTATAGCGTGCAAAATCACAATCATTCAATACTTCAATGAATTCTTTTATTGAAGTTGAGTTAACATTTTTACCTTCTAGCAATTGTGTTATTTTTTCTCTACTTATATCTGAAGTTTCTACTTTTAATTTTGCTTTCAAATAATTATGTAAAGCTCTTTCTAAGGCTTCATAAAACGCTTCTTTATTTCCTAATTGCTTAGATGCTTCAGATAAATATTTTTTTGCTAATCTATCAGCTTTTCGTTGTTTGTTACCTAGCACATCACCATCTCTTTCCTCTTTCTTTTTGTAAATTAAAATAATTAAAGGAATTGCTATAGCTGGAAATATTAACAGAATATAAAACAAAATGGATTTGAAAAAATCTGATTGTTGTTTTGAATGAAAACTTGATGAAGTTTGAATGTATCTAAAGCTAGTATCAGTCATTTTCACATCTTGTTTTTCAACATTATTTCTATTGTCTGAATTTGTTACTAACTCTTTTCCTTCTAAAACATCTACATATAAATCTTCAGAGGTAATTGTTTGGTAAACTTTTTCTTTAGGGTTGAAATAAGAGAAGCTAGTTGAAGGAATTTTATACTTACCTTTATATTGTGGTACAACAGTATAGCTGTCTGAAACATTTCCTCTTAATCCACTTGAAGCAACACTTACTTTTTCTTTTCTTTCAGGTTGGTATACTTCTAATTCTTTTGGAGTTTCGATTTTTGGAAGTTCAAAGAGTTTTAAGTTTCCTTTTCCTTTAACAGATATTTTTATTTGTGATGATTCATTGGCTTTTAAAATTTCTTTGCTTAATGATACATCAAAAGAAAATTCCCCAACAGCACCAGTAAAGTTTTCTGGTTTATTTAAAGTAGGTAATGCTTTTGTTTGAATTGTTTTTTTAGCAGAAGAAAATTCTTTTCGTACCTGACGTGTAATTACATTACCAAAAAAGTCAGCACGCCCTGTAGGAACAGCAACTATAATATCCATTTTCATGGGGTCAATAGTTAGCTTTCCAGCTTTAGTTGGAATTAATAAAGCTTTATGTAAAACGGCATACCTATATTTTTCACCATTATATGTACCTTCTTTTACAGGAGTTCCATTTCTTTTGATTTCTTGGTTCCAAAAGCCATTATATTGAGGAGATTGTGTTATTGCATTGTCATAAATACCAACATTTTCACTAAAATATAAACGATATTCTACATAAATACCTTCACCTACATAGGGTTTTGATTTAGATATTTCAGCGACTAAATGAATGTTTTGAGAAGCTATATAATCAGGGTCATTTGGGTTTTTAGGAATGTCAACAGCAGCTAAAACTATAATTTTTGCAGTCTCGGATTTAATAGTTTTATCGTCGATTTCTATTGAAGCTGGAGGTAAGTCAAATTCTCCTTTTCTTTTTGGTTGTAAGATATAGGTATAAGATTGAGAAAAGGATCTCTTACCATTTATGTATGATTGGCTAACAGATTGACTAGGGCCTCCAACTATTTTAAAATTTCGGAAGTTTGGAGCTTTAAAGTTATCAGCTCCTTGCTTATTTATTATATACTGGACTCTAAATCGTTGATTTACGCCTAGTTTATTTTTACTGACACTTACCTTTAAAACACTATCTTGAGCGTTAATAGTAAGTGAAAAAACACTTATAAGTATTAATATGTAAAATTTCAAATCCCTGTTCATTTTTAATGTGCGTAAAAATAATATTTTAACTATTTAATACAAAAAATCTTATCATTTGATTACCAGTCCTTTTCTTGCTTAACCTTTCTTCCTTTTGATTTTTTTACATTCATTTTTTTCTGTGTCTTCTTCTCCTCATTGTTTAAACTTTCTAGCAATTGTTTCATTTGCTGAGGAGTCATTTTACCTTGTTGGGGTTTTTGCTTTTGCTTATCTTTTTTATCTTTATTTTTTTTGTTTTGCTGATCTTTATTTTGATCCTTTTTAGGATCTTTTTTGTCATCTTTTTTATCCTTATCGTCTCCTTCTTTCTTGTCTTTGTTTTTATCCTTCTTGTTTTTGTCCTTCTTGTCCTTCTTGTCCTTTTTATTTTTTTTATTCTTATCCTTATCGTTCTTTTTATTTTGTTGCTCTTTTTTTAATTTTTTTTGAGCAACAGCTAAATTATAACGTGTTTCATCATCGTTAGGGTTATTTCTTAAAGAATTTTTGTAAGCATCTACTGCTTGTTGATATTGCTTTTGTTCCATCATAGAGTTACCAATGTTATGGTAAGCCTCTGCTTTTGAAATTTTATCTTTTGTAGTTTTTGCAGTTAACTCAAATTGTGAAGCTGCCTCTTTATATTTTTTACTTTGATATAAAGTATTGCCAAAGTTATAGCTAGCTTTATCGTACTTACTGTTTTTGCTTAAAGATTTTCTATAGGCAATTGAAGCCTCGTCAAATTTTTGTTTGTTATAAAGTTTGTTTCCTTGACGAACTAAAGAACGAGCTTCTCTTTGAAGTTGTAAAGTGTCTTGTTGTGCATTAACTATTGTTGAAATAGTTATAAAAAACAAGCTGAATAGTATTTTTATTAAATTGTTCACCTTTTTATTTTTTAACTTCTTCATTAAATAAATCTATTTTCTTTAACCATTTTGTCTTTCTATCAAATAAAAAGATGTCAAGAATTAAAAATAATAAACCAATACCTAAAAACCATTGAAATTGATCTTTGTAATCAGAAAACTGTTTAGTTTCAAATTCACTTTTTTGTGCATTTGCAATAATGTCTGCAATAGAATTTACAGGTTTATCGGTTTTGTTACCATCAATATAACTTCCATTAGCTATATCAGCAATTTCTTGTAATATCGTTGCTTTTCTTTGTGTAATAACGGTTTCCCCTTTTCTATCCTTCTTATAACCAATAAGAGAACCATTTAATTTTATTGGAATTGGTCCACCTTTTTCAGTACCAACACCAACGGTGTAAACTTTTACACCTTCATTGGCTATATTCTGAGCTATTTGCTTAGTTTCTTCCTGATGATCTTCACCATCAGAAATAATAATTAAAAAACGATTAGTTTGCTCGTCGTTATTATAGTATGTTTTGGCTAGGTTCAAGGCTTCATTAATTGCTGTTCCTTGGCTTGAAACCATATCTGGGTTTGCGTTTTGTAAAAACATTTTACCAGCAGCATGATCAGTAGTGATGGGTAAAAGAGGGTAAGAATTTCCCGCATAAATTATTATACCCACTCTATCACTTCCTAACTTATCTATTATTTTTGATATTATTTGTTTTGATTTTTCTAGTCGATTAGGAGCTATATCTTCAGCAAGCATACTTTTAGAAACATCTAATGCAAATACCACATCAACTCCTTCTCTCTTAACTGTTTTAAGTTTAGTACCCATTTTTGGGTTTGTTAAAGAGATAATTAATAAAGAAATACCTATTAAAAAAAATATTAGTTTTAATATAGATTTAAAACGTGAAGAGTTTGGAGCAAGCTTTGCAAGTAATTCAGGAGAAGAAAATTTTTTTTGCGTTCTTTTTTTCCACCATAAAACCAGTAGAAAAAAGACAATTATTATTGGAATAATTGCAAAAAAGTAAAAATATATAGGTTCTTCTATTTTATACATAATTATAGGGTAATTATATAAAGCTTTTAAAAATTGTGTTTTTTAATAGAAATTCGAATACTAGTAATAATCCTCCTAAGAATACCCAAAAGCGATATTTCTCAGTGTAATTATAGTATTTAAATTCTTCTATTTTTGTCTTTTCAAGTTTATCTATTTCATCATAGATTGCTTTTAATTTTGTGTTGTTAGTTGCTCTAAAGTATTTCCCTTCTGTTTCTTTGGCTATGTGCTTTAGTAGTGTTTCGTCAATTTCTACTTGCTGATTTTTAAAAGTTATTTGACCAGTTCTTGGGTCTTTAGCCCAAGGAAAAGCAGCCATTCCATTAGTTCCAATACCTATGGTGTATACTTTAATATTATTTCCTTTCGCTAGTTCTGTAGCAGTTTTTGGATCTACAAAGCCAGCATTATTTACTCCGTCGGTCAGTAAAATAATAACTTTACTTTTAGCTTTACTTTCTTTTAACCTATTCACGGCTGATCCAAGTCCCATTCCAATAGCAGTTCCTCCTTCTAGTTGTCCCCATTTAATTTCTGAAATAGTTCTTTTAACTATTGATTTATCACTTGTTATTGGAGTTTGAGTGAAACTTTCACCTGCATAAACAACAATTCCTATTCGATCATTTGGTCTTCTGTTTACAAAATCAGTAGCAACTCTTTTTAAAGCTTCCAAACGGTTTGGCTTTAAATCCTTGGCTAGCATACTAGCAGAAACATCAATCGCCATAACAATATCAATACCTCTATTTGATTTTGTTTTCTTACTTATGGAAACATTTCTGGGTCTAGCTAAAGCTATAATAATAGATGCTAATGCAAAAAGTCTTAATGCATATACTATTGGTTTTAATTTAGGTAAGAAAGAACTTTTTACATTAAACCCTTTTATACTTGCTATTTTTAATTTAGCACTGTCTTTTTTTCTTGTAAAAAAATTCCATAGAGCTAATAATGGAATTAACAACAGTAGCCATAAAAATTCTGGACTATGAAATTCAAAATTATTGAACATTTTCTACTGGTTGTTTTATAGAGTTAGACAATGAGATTGCTTTATAAATTCCAAATGAAATTAATGTAACAATAAGAAGTGTTATTGTAATTAATAATAGTTTGGTAATTGTGTTAGGATTCTTGATTTCGGGTTTTTGAACAATAACTACAGGTTTGCTATAACTAGTTTCTGTGTTTTCTTCTGTAGTAGAAGGTTTCAGATTGTTAATAATATGTGTAGTTGTGTTTCTGTCGGCTTCAATTTCATGAGCCATTGGTTTCGACTTTGCAAATTTTACAAGGTCTGATTGTTGTAAAAGATTCTTTAACTTTTTTATAGTTTCTTTATCTGTTACAATAGATTTTGAGTTACTGAAATCTATTAAGCTATCTACCAGTTCATTTGTTGTTTGTTCTAATGCAGGTACATTTAATTCTCTCTCAATATAGTTTCTAACAATATCAGTTAACTCACTATAATAAGCTTTTGTTTTGTTGTTTTGCCATAGTAACTTTTCATCAAGTAGTTTTAAGTTTCTTAGGGCTTCCTGATAAGGTGCTAGTTTAGGAATGAATGTTTTTGATGTACTATTGTCTGATCTTTTTAAAGCAAAATATAAAGTTGAAATAGCTATTAATAATATAGCTAAAGCCCAATAAACATAAATTTTAAAATCATCAAATTGATAAGGTTCTCCTTTAATACCTTTTATAGGAAACTTTTTAATTTTTGTAGTATCAATAGCTACTGTAGTAACATTTATTAATAAACTATCTGTTAAATAAGCCTGGTTTTTGATAAATATTTGTTGTCTTGGAATGTAAAATGCACCACTATCAAAACCAGTTAACTTATATTTTTTAATAAGTTTACTATTAATCGTATCTATCTTTAAGGAGTCAATTACCTCTAGGCCTTTTAAATTTCCTAGCTTAGGAATAATAACATTTTCTGTTTCACTAATAGTTATTTTATATTCAAATTGTTCTCCAATTCGTATGTTAGTAGTATCTGCTTCAATTTTAACCATTGAAGATTGAGCATAACTAATAGATAGCGTAAGTAAGAAAAATATGTAAAATAATTTATGCTTCATTGTTCAGTGTCATTTTTTGACAATTATCCCTTTTGTTTAAAATAGGCTAATAGTTTTTTAACATAGCTTTCATCAGCTCTAATATTTATAATACCTGCGCCACTTTTTCTAAATGTAGTTTTAAAATAATCAGCTAATCGTAATGCATTAGCTTTGTATTGAGACCTAACTGATGAAGAACTTGTATTAACAAGGTGTATGTTGCCAGTTTCAGCATCCATCATTGGTACCATTCCAAGATTTGGAATTTCTTGATCATGTTTGTCATATACTTTAATACCAGTAACATCGTGTTTATTACCAGCTATTTTAAGAGTACGTTCGTACCCTTCATCTAAAAAGTCAGAAAGCATAAAAACAATAGCTTTTTTCTTCATAATGTTCGATAAGAACTTTAATGCCTCGTCAATACTAGTTTCTTTGCTTTTGGGTTCAAACTCTATTAGTTCTCTAATGATTCGTAATACATGAGTTTTTCCTTTTTTAGGAGGAATAAATAATTCTACTTGATCAGAAAATAAAATTAAGCCTACTTTATCATTATTTTGAATAGCTGAGAAAGCAAGAGTCGCTGCTATCTCAGTAATTGTATCTTTTTTAAATTGTTGGTTAGTACCAAAAAATTCAGAACCAGAAATATCAACCATTAACATCATGGTTAATTCTCGTTCTTCTTCAAATACTTTAATATAAGGTTCGTTGTACCTTGCAGTAACATTCCAATCAATAGCACGAATATCATCACCATATTGGTATTGTCTAACTTCAGAGAAGGTCATACCACGCCCCTTAAAGGTTGAGTGGTATTCTCCTCCAAAAATATGATTAGACAATCTACGTGTCTTAATTTCTATTTTACGAACTTTTTTAAGTAACTCTTTTGTATCCATTAATTAGTTTAACCAATTTTCAGGTAAAGGAGGCAATTCTACTTCTTTAAATTCAAATGATTTTTCAATTGAAAATAATGGAGCCTCTTTTATTGATAAATCTACATTGTTCTTTTTGGCAATTTCTTTAACTACCTCACCAATGGTTCTTTTCTGACAAAGTACCAAACTGTTCATTATAACATTTGATTCAGTTTGTAAATCAAAACAGTCTATATGAAAAGCAGGTTTGTTGTCTTTGTAAACAATGGCTTCAGTTCTTTTTCTCTTTTTTAATTCTAAAATTTCTTTTGTTCCTGTTAATGTTTTGTACGTTGTTAATTTGTAAGTCATTTCTAGCTATAATTTAAGGGGGTTAATATTTTTTCTTACTAGAGTATGGTTAGCTAAAATATAATTGGGAAATTATGGAACTTGAATTTCGTTAATAATTGTGTTAATAATATCTATAGATGAAACGTTTTCAGCTTCAGCTTCGTATGTTATTCCTATTCTATGTCTTAACACATCATAAGCAATAGCTCTAACGTCTTCAGGTATAACATAACCTCTTCTTTTTATAAAAGCATAACATTTGGCAGCTTTTGCTAGTGCAATACTACCTCTAGGGGAAGAACCAAAATTAATTAATGGTTGTATTTTTTCTAAATTGTATTTTTCTGGGTATCTAGTTGCAAAAATGATATCTAAAATATATTTTTCAATTTTTTCATCCATATAAACCTCGTTAACTACTTTACGAGCTTTAATTATTTGATCAATTGATACAACTGGATTTACTTTTTCGTAATTACCGCTTAAGTTTTGACGTAAAATTAATTGTTCGTCTTGTAATTTCGGATAATCAATTACAGTTTTAAGCATAAAACGGTCAACTTGAGCTTCAGGTAAAGGATATGTTCCTTCTTGCTCAACTGGATTTTGCGTTGCCATAACTAAGAAAGGTTCGTCAAGTTTAAAGGTTTCATCACCAATTGTAATTTGACGTTCTTGCATTGCTTCAAGTAATGCAGACTGCACCTTTGCAGGAGCACGGTTAATTTCATCTGCTAATACAAAGTTGGCGAAAATTGGTCCTTTCTTTATAGAGAAATCATTTTCTTTTACATTGTATATCATAGTTCCTACAACATCAGCAGGAAGCAAGTCAGGAGTAAACTGAACACGACTAAAACTACCTTGAACAGCTTTAGAAAGAGTGTTAATAGCAAGTGTTTTAGCTAAACCAGGAACACCTTCTAATAAAATATGTCCATTACCTAAAAGACCAATAAGTAATCGTTCAATCATGTCTTTTTGACCAACAATTACTTTATTCATTTCTGTAGTTAATAAATCTACAAAAGCACTCTCTTGCTCTATTTTTTCATTAATTACTCGTACATCTACATCCATATGTGTTTGAATTATATTAGCTTTTCTGTGAAACAAAACTACAATATTATGAATTTAACAATTGTTAAAGTATGGTTAAACCTAAAAAAGTGATAAAAATTGTAAAAAAATAAAATTTTATGATTTTTAGAGAGTATATAATTAAAATTTAAGTCTTTTGTTAATGAGTGGTTAATTTTGTTAAAAAATTATCTTAAAAATATTATTACTTAATAACTGTTGATTATGAGACAAATAACTAAGCTGATTACTATTTTTACATTATTGTGCTTTTCTTCTATGATTGCACAAACTGTAAAAGGTAAGGTAACAGATGAAACTGGACAAGGTATTCCTTTTATAGATGTTATAGAAAAAGGTACTACAAATGGAGTTAGTACTAATGATAATGGTGAATTCACTATTCAATTAAATAAAGTACCTTCAGTACTTGTGTTTTCTTCATTGGGATATGCTACTATTGAGAAAAATGTAAATGGAGCTGCTAATCTTTCTATAGTAATGAAAGAAGATAGTGGTGTGTTAGACGAGGTAGTTTTAACAGGTAATAGAGCAAAGCCTAGAACAATTCTAGATTCTGCTGTGCCAATTGATAATATTTCTGTAGGGGAATTACAAGCTACTGGTCAAACAAATATCGATCAAATGTTAACCTATACTGTACCATCATACAACTCAACTAACCAAACAATTTCAGATGCAACTGCGCATTTTGACCCTGCAGATTTAAGAGGATTAGGGCCAAGTAGAACGTTAGTTTTGGTTAATGGTAAGCGAAAAAATCAAAGTGCCTTAGTATATGTAAATGATACACCAGGAAAAGGTGAGGTTGGAACAGATATGAAAAGTATTCCAACTGCAGCTATTGAAAGAGTTGAAATTTTACGTGATGGAGCCTCTGCTCAGTATGGTTCAGATGCGGTTGCGGGTGTTGTAAATATAATATTAAAGAAAAATGTAGATTTTACACAAGTAAATATTAATTCAGGAGTTACTTCAAGAGGTGATGGATTTAACATGGATGCTGATGTTAATCATACACTTACATTTGGTAATGGAGGTTTTTTAAATGCAACTCTTGGTTTTGGTTATCAAGATTATACTAATAGAGCAGGACAACCTGGAAAAGATGATTTATTTGGTGTAAATAATCAATGGACTAAAGATAATCCTGGTTTAGGAATGATTGTTGGACAACCAGAGATGAAAAAAGGAGATTTATATATAAATGCAGAGTATCCGTTAAATGATGATACAGTTATATATGCTTTTGGTGGTGGTAATTTAAGAAAAGGAAAAAGTTTTGCTTTGTACAGACCACCTTATTGGATTACTGATGATTTTGGGTTGTTAACACCTTCAGGTCAAACTTATAATGGTTTTCAGCCTACTTTTGAAACTAATATAAAAGATATCTTATTTACTGCAGGTAGTAGATTTAAACTTGGTGGTTTTAATGCAGATTTGAGTGCTACCTATGGAGGTAATTCTGTTGATTATACAATAGGGAACACAATAAACCCTAGTTTAGGAGGAAATAGTCCTACTAGCTTTGATGCTGGTGCTTATGCATTTAGTAATATAATTGGTAATTTTGATGTAAATAGATCTTTTGGAGAAGTAAGTATTGGTTTAGGGGTTGAAGGTCGTCAAGAACGCTTTGAAGTTACTGCTGGACAACAAGAATCATATGTAAATGGAGGAGCACAGTCTTTTCCAGGGTTACAGCCAGGGAATGCTTTGAATGAAACAAGAGTAAATGTAGGTGCTTATGCTACGCTTGATTGGGATGTTAACGATAATTTTTTAATTGGTGGAGCAGCACGTTATGAAAACTATTCTGATTTTGGAGGAAATACCTCTTGGAAAATAAACTCAAGATACAAAATAGGTGAGGCTGGAGTTTTAAGAGCGTCTTATAGTACAGGTTTTAGGGCACCGTCTTTACACCAAGTGTATTTGAGTAATGTTCAAACTTTAGTTTCTGGAGGTACTATTTCTAATCAAGGTACATTTAACAATGTGAGTCCAGTAATTAAAGATTTAGGAGTTGCTTCATTATTTGCAGAAACTTCAAAAAATATATCTGCAGGTTTAACAGTTAAAGCATCAAGAGATTTTACCATATCATTTGATTATTATAATGTTAGAGTTGATGATAGAGTATTATTTACTGGTGAAATTAACGGTACAGACGATAATGGAAATCCAAATGCTGATGTTCAGCAAATATTAACTGCGAATAATGTAACAAGTATTAAGTTCTTTATTAATGCAGCTAGTACAATAACTCAAGGGTATGACTTTACATTGCGCCATAAAAATATAAATTTTGCTTCTGGTAAATTAGGATTAAATGCAGGTTTAAATGTAAATAAAACTAATTTAGAAGGAGAAGTAAAAACACCAACTAAACTGAATAACTATAAAAATAAAATTTTCAATAGAAAAGAGCAGTCTAGAATTACAAGTGCTAGACCAAATATGAAATTTTTATTTGGAGCAGATTATAAAATTGGAGATTTTACAGCAAATTTAAATAATACATATTTTGGAGAAGTTACTTGGAGGCATGCTTCTGATTCTTTTAAAGATCAGACGTTTGGTGGTAAGGTAGTTACTGATTTATCAGTAGCATATGACTTTACTGATAAGATTTCTTTCAGAGCACAAGTAAATAATTTATTTGATGTTTTTCCAGATGAAATTGATCCGAAAGGGGATCCAGTTACCGATTTAGGAGGAAGATTTAGATATCCATGGGAAGTTAACCAGTTTGGTTTTAACGGTACCTCTTTTAAAGCGGGACTAACATTTAAGTTTTAATATTTTTTTTTGAATTAAACTATGAAAAGGCTGTCAGAAATGGCAGTTTTTTTTGTTTAATACTTTTTAAGAGTGAGTTTGTCTTTTTCAAAAGAACCATAGGTGTAATATTGTATCCAATCACCAAGATTAATATATTTACTGTTTTCTTGTAGTTGTATGTCAAGTGGAAGATGACGATGTCCAAAAACAAAATAATCGTAGTGAGCAGTTTCTAATTTTCTTTTACAATATTGAACTAACCATTCATTTTCTTCTCCTAAAAATTTAGCATCTTCATCACCAGAAATAAGTTTGTTTTTTACAGACATATATTGGCCTAATCGAACTCCTAAATCAGGGTGTAACCATTTAAACATCCATTTAAACAAAGGAAAAGTAAATACTTTCTTCATTCTTTTATATCCCTTGTCATGCGGGCCTAAACCATCTCCATGACCAATTAAAAGAGTCTTATTATTTAATATAAACTTTTGAGGAGAGTGATATACAGGAATATTTAATTCTTTTTCAAAATAATCATGCATCCATAAGTCATGGTTTCCTACAAAAAAATAAATAGGAATTCCGCTATCTCGTATTTCTGCAAGTTTACCTAAAACACGAACAAACCCTTTAGGTACTACAGTTTTGTATTCAAACCAAAAGTCAAATAAATCACCTAATAAGAAAATAGCTTCAGCATCATCTTTAATTTGATTTAACCAGTTAACAAATTTCTGTTCACGAGGAAAACTTGCCTCTTGTGTTGGGGCTCCTAAATGTTGATCAGAAGCAAAGTAAACTTTTTTATTTTCAGGAATATGAATAGATATCAAACTTAAGAATTTTCACAAAAATAAGTAATTTGAATAGAGCTAGCTCATTTAATTTTTGGTTACTTTTGTTTAATACTGTTTTAAAACTGCTGTAATGAATCCGTTTGATGATGTTTATTTTATGAGAAAAGCCTTACAGGAGGCAGAATTTGCTTTTGATAAAGGAGAAGTGCCAGTTGGTGCGGTTGTGGTATTTAAAGAGCAAATAATAGCTAGAGGTCATAATTTAACAGAAACATTAAACGATGTTACTGCTCATGCAGAAATGCAAGCTTTTACTGCTGCTGCAGATTTTTTAGGTGGTAAGTATTTAAAAGATTGTGTATTGTATGTTACGTTAGAACCTTGTCAAATGTGTGCGGGAGCTAGTTATTGGACGCAAATAGGGAAAATAGTTTATGGAGCTAATGAACCTAAACTAGGTTTTAGTGTTTTAGGTACTAAAATACATCCAAAAACAAAAGTAATATCAGGAGTATTAGAGGAAGAATGTAGTTTTTTATTAAAGAAATTTTTTATAGAAAAGCGTAATTTAAATTAATTTTTTTGTTAGGTAGTTTTAAAAAAGAGTTTGTTGCTTGCAACCACTTTCGTGTTCTAATAACCATTTTTTTCGCCATACACCACCAGCATATCCTGTTAAAGAACCGTCAGAACCTATAACTCTATGGCAGGGAATAATAATCCAAATGGGGTTTTTCCCATTTGCTGAAGCTACCGCTCTAATAGCTTTTACATCTCCAATTTGTTTTGTTTGTTGTAGGTAAGATCTAGTTTTTCCAAAAGGAATTTCTAATAACTCTTTCCAAACTTTTTGTTGAAATATTGTTCCTTGTGGGTTTAGTTTTAAGTCAAATTTAGTGCGTTCTCCTTTAAAAAATTCATCTAATTGAATAGCACAATTTTGTAGAGTTTTCGATGTATTAGAGCTAAAAGCAATTAGTGAAGTTAATAAGTCGTCGTTTATTACAGAAACTGACTGTATGCCATCTTCATTTCCAATAATTTCTGCAATTCCTATAGGAGTTTTATAATGTATTGTTTCTAAATTCAAAATAGTCACTTGTTTAAAGTAAGCCAAGACAAACTTTTAATCGAATAATCTTTTTTATAGATTGATATACTTGTTGTTTGAAATCTTTATTAATTTGCATTTCTTTTAATATCTGATTTCTGGTTGAAGTTTCATTAATGGGCATTAAAATCATATCACATCCAGCTTTAGCAGCTTGTAAAGGAGCATCTTTTATAATGGTTACCGCTTTCATTATATTCATGGCATCGGTTACAATCAAGCCTTTAAAGTTTAATTCCTTTTTCAGTAAATCAGTAACAATATTCCTAGAGCAACTAGCGGGTAAACCATTCGTTGTGTATTTGGTATTGTTTTTTACTGTAATGTGAGCTACCATTATTGATAAAACACCAGCGTTTATAAGTGGTTTGTATATGTCTAATTCTTTTAATTCTCCATCAATATAAACTGATTGTTTGTGAGTGTCTCCTTTCACTAATCCATGCCCTGGAAAATGTTTAGCAGTGGCAATTATTTGTTCTTTTTGTGAGGTTTCAATAAAAGTTTTACTCAATTGAATAACTTTATTTTTATCGTTTCCAAAACTTCTACTTTTTATTGCTTCGTTGTTAGGGCTAATATCTACAACAGGAGCAAAATTTTGACGAACTCCAATATTAAGTAATTCTTTGTTAATAATTTTTACAACACTATCACATTGTTTTGGGTTTTTAATTTTGATAGCATTTGGAAGTTTTTGTGATCCTTTAATTCTACCTTTCAATAAGCCAGGTTCAGCATCCATACTATGTAAAAGAGGGAGTTGCTTATTTTTAATAGCTATTTGATTTAGTTCAGAGATTAATTTTTTATGATTCTTTTTCGTTCCTTTTAGGTAAATAACACCACCAACTTTATTTTGTTTTACTAGCTTTTTAACAACCTTGTTAGAGTTGCCAAGTTCTCCTGCTGATGTTACAATCATTTGAACGACTCTTTCAGAATCGGTTAGAGATTTAAATATAGCATTTACTTTATTATCTAAAGCAATATTATAAGTGTGAAAATCTTGTAAACTAAATTGTTTTTGTTGCCCAAAACTTAATAGTATGGTTAGTGAAAAGAAATAAAAAAGGAATGTTTTCTTCATAAAAGAATAAATTAAATGCTAAAAATATCTTTAGAATTCTGAGTTGTAATTTCGGAAATTTCGTTGAAAGTTAGTCCGTAAATATCAACTAATTTATCAATTACCTGTGTTATGAATGAACTTTCATTTCTTTTACCTCTATATGGAGTTGGGGCTAAGTATGGAGAATCAGTTTCTAATACTATATGTTTTATGTCTATTTGATTTAAAAACTTATCAATTTTTCCATTTTTAAAAGTAGCAACTCCTCCAATACCTAATTTCATATTGTAAGAAATAGCTTTTTTTGCTTGCTCTAGATTTCCTGTAAAGCAATGAAAAATTCCAAATAATCCTTCTCCTTTCTCGCTTTCTAATACTTCGAAAATTTCATCGAAAGCTTCTCTACAGTGTATTACAATAGGAAGTTTTTTTTCTTTAGCCCATTGTATTTGTGTTTTAAAAGACTTTTGTTGCTCTTTTAAAAATGTTTTGTCCCAATATAAATCAATACCTATTTCACCAATTGCACAAAAATCTCGAGTGTCAATCCATTCTTTTACATGTGCTAATTCGTCTTTGTAGTTTTCTTTAACAGATGTAGGATGTAATCCCATCATTAAAAAAACATCTTCAGAATATTTTTTTTCTAAATCAAGCATTCTTTCAGTGTAAGTGCTATCAATTGCTGGGATGAAAAAACGAGAAACTCCTGCTTCTTTTGCTCGTAATATCATTTCGTCTCTATCTTCATCAAATTGATCAGAATATAAATGGGTGTGAGTATCAGTAATCATTGTAGTTGTTTTCTTTAGTTGTACTCAAGTAGCATGAAAAAATCAATATTTTAAATGAGATTATTACATTTACTTGTAATGACGTATTTTTGTATTCGTAGGCAAAAGTACAAGAAATGGCAAGTTTGAAAAAAGTATTAAAGAAAAAGAAATATATTAAAATAAAGCTTAAGAAGATGGTTACGAATCATTTGGAGTTAAAGGCTTCGATTAATGGAGTTAAAGGGCGTTTTATTTTAGATACTGGTGCGTCAAACTCATGTGTTGGACTTGATTTAATTAGTTTTTTTAAATTGATTTCTGAAGAAAGTGAAATTAAAGCAGCCGGTGCGGGTGCTACTGATATGGAGACTCAAAAATCAGAAAATAATTTACTTAAAATTGGTGATTGGAAAACTAAAAAGTGTGATCTAGTACTTTTTGATTTGTCACATGTAAACGCAGCTTTAACTCAGCATGATGCTGAAGAGGTGCATGGTATTATAGGAGCTGATATTTTAGAAAGTGGAAAGGCTTTTATAGATTATGATAAAAAATATTTATATTTAAAAAAGCCAAAAAAGAAAAAGGTAATAAAGCTTCCTTTTTAAAAATTATAAAGCAATAGCAATGGTGTTTTTAACTTCTCCTATTGTAAAAACACTATGAGTACTCCCTATGTGTTTTAAGCCAGTTACTTTGTTTACCATAAATTCTCTGTAAGAGTCCATGTTTTTAATGTAAATTTTTAAAAGGTAGTCATACTCTCCACTTAAATGAAAGCATTCTGTTACTTCTTGTAATTTATTGATTTCTTTTTCGAATTCGGCAATATATTCTTTAGTGTGTTTTTCAAGTTTTATATGACAAAATACTAATAAAGATTTGTCTATTTTATTTTTGTCAACAATAGCTACATACTGTGTAATAACGTCTTCTCGTTCAAGTTTTTTTATTCGTTCATAAACAGCAGTAACTGATAGCCCAAGTTGTAATGATAAGCTTTTGTTAGTTTGTTTGCTGTCTTTTTGTAGTAGGGCTAAAAGTTTTTTGTCAATAATATCTAATTTCATCTGAAAAAAAATCTAAATTTTAATATTAAAAGAGGTGTTTTTTTAATCTGGTATTTAAAAATAAACATTAAAACAGAAAAAAAATCTATATAACTACTAAAGTATTGATTTTTTATCAAAAAAACTGGTATTTAGCTTGGTAATAAAACAACTAAATACAATTATACATGAATTTTAAACCAGCAAATAATATACAAGACCTACAATATTTTGGAGAATTCGGAGGCGTGAACCCTTCTATTTCTGATTCTTCTACGTATACTTTTTTAGAAGCAAAAACAATGTTTGATACTTTTGAAGGTAATACCGATGGATGTTATTTATATTCACGACATACTTCACCTTCAAATTTATATTTAGGAGAGGCTTTAGCAGCTATGGAGGGAACAGAAACTGCAAATGTAGCAGGTTCAGGAATGGGAGCAATTACGGCGACAATATTACAGATTTGTGGCGCTGGTGATCATGTAGTATCTAGTAGAACTATTTATGGAGGTACGTATGCTTTTTTAAAGAATTTCACCCCTCGAATGAATATTTCAACATCTTTTGTTGATATCACTAAGTTAGATGTTGTTGAAGCATCTATAAATGATAAAACCAAGGTGATTTATTGTGAAACAGTAAGTAACCCATTATTGGAGGTGGCTGACCTTAAAGCACTGTCAGCATTAGCTAAAAAATATAATTTAAAATTGGTGGTGGATAATACTTTTTCACCATTGTCTATTTCACCTGTTCAATTAGGGGCTGATGTAGTAATTCATAGTTTAACAAAATTTATTAATGGTTCTTCAGATACTATGGGTGGTGTTGTTTGTGGTACTTCTGATTTTGTAAACTCGCAAAAAAGTGTAATAGATGGAGCAAGTATGTTATTAGGAGCTTCAATGGACTCTTTGCGCTCTGCTTCTATTTTAAAAAATATGAGGACGTTACATATTCGTATGAAACAGCATAGTAAAAATGCTAGTTTTTTAGCTGGTAGATTTGAAGCTGATGGAGTAAAAACTGTTTATCCAGGATTAAAATCTCATCCTTCTCATGAGGTTTTTAAGTCAATGATGAATGAAGAGTATGGTTTTGGTGGAATGTTAACTATTGATGCAGGATCATTAGAAAAAGCAAATGCTTTAATGGAATTAATGCAAGAGCGTAATTTAGGATATTTAGCAGTGAGTTTAGGTTTTTATAAAACATTGTTTTCTGCTCCAGGAACATCAACATCATCAGAAATACCGGAAGAAGAACAAGAAGAAATGGGATTGACTGATGGTTTAATTCGTTTTTCTATTGGGTTAGATAACGATATTGAGCGTACTTATAAAATGATGAAAGCATGTATGTTAGAGGTTGGAGTATTGGAAGAAAACAATATGGTTTCTGTATAAGGAAAAACATGTTTTATAATAAGAAGTATACGTTTTATATTCGTTTATTCTGTTTTATAATTGGTTACGAGTATATGATAAAGTCAATAAAATAAAAAGTCATAACATATTACTTTATTGTTATGACTTTTTTGCTATAAAACTATCTTATAGATTAATTTTTCAGAAAAAAATCTGATGGTGCTAGAATGTTTGAGTAATGCTACTGCTAGTTTTTATAACTAGTAGCGGATATGAGTAAGTAGTTAGAAATTAAAGTGTGGTTTTATAACTTAATTGTAAGTAATAATAGTAAGAAGGTGATAAGGTCAAAAGAAAACATAAAAAAGGTCAGAAGAAATTCTGACCTTTTTGTTTTTATGATGGAATCATCCATTTAAAATTGAATTTAGTATCTGGCACTACAATACGTTCCGTGATTCTATACATTCTGTCTGGTAACTTCATTAAATAATCTCTTGCTTTTTCTGCTTCAGGAGTTAGGTTGGTTATTTTATCAATTTCCCACGTAGTGTTTAACTTCTTTAAAATATCAACATAGTCAAAACCTGTGTATACTCCTACACGTTGAGCTACTGTTGAGAAATCATCAAATAAACTACCTTTTGTACCAAATGATTCACGTAAATGCATGGCAGGCATTACTATTTTATGTTTCATCATTTGTTGAAATGCTAACATCATTTCACTAGGGTCTATTTTGAAAATTTCTTTTACAAATTCAGAATAGGCTAAGTGATGACGCATTTCATCACCAGCAATAATTTTTGACATTTTAGCTAAAGCTTTATGGCCTTTTTTCTTAGCTATTTTAGCTACATTTAAATGAGAAATGTAGGTAGCTAATTCTTGAAAACTTGTATACACAAAGTTTTTATAAGGATCAGTAGCTGTACCAATATCAAATCCGTCAGAAATTAGGTGCTGTGTCGTGATTTCAACTTCACGCATATTTACACGTCCTGATAAATATAGGTATTTATTAAGTACATCTCCATGGCGATTTTCTTCAGCTGTCCATGCACGTATCCATTTAGCCCATCCATTGTCAGGTTGTTGCGTTATACCATCTAAATCAAGTAACCAAGATTCATAAGTAGGTAAAGCTTCTTCTGTAATAGTATCTCCTACTAATACAACCCAAAAATCATCATCTAATTCTTTTGAAATCTCTTGAATTTCTTTAACCTCATCAATAAAAGTATCTTTTTGTGAATTAGGTAAAAAATCGGTTGGCTGCCAAATCTTTTCTATAGGTACTAAAAATTTGTCTACAAAACTGTCAATGTTTTTTTCCAGCGTTTGCATTACTTCTTTTCGTATGTTTTGTATTGACATTATATTTATTTTATTGTTGTTTGTTCTTATTGAATTGATGCTTTAATAGTCGTTTCTACACTTTCTAATAATTCATCAAACGGAAGGCTACTTACTTTTATTGGTTTGTGAGTGGTTATTTTAATAGGACTTCCAATTCCTAAAGGGAATTTCCCATATTTAAAAACCTTCCACGAGTTGTTAATTGTTAAAGGTACAACGTACGACTCTTTGTTGTATTTAGTAAGCATTTTTAGCCCGTTAGGCGCAAAGCTTTTTGGTTTCCCGGTTTTACTTCTTGTACCTTCTGGAAATATTACTGCCGACCATTTGTTTTTATTTATTTGTTTTGCAAATTTAGCTAATTCTACAATAGCCTGTTTTCCGTCTTTTCTGTCAATCAATGCCGCACCTCCATGCTTTAAGTTAAAAGAGATACTTGGTATTCCTTTTCCAAGTTCTTTTTTTGCAACAAATTTAGGCCAATGCTTTCTAAAATGCCATATAATTGGAGGTATGTCAAAAGTACTTTGATGATTCGCTACAAAAATTAAACTTGTGTTTTCAGGTAGTTCATGTTTGTTTTCAACTTTAGTTCTGATTCCTAGTAATAAAAGTGATTTTATTAAAAACCAATTCATAATATCAACTACTTTTTGGTGACCGTTTTGACCAAAAAGTTTAAGCCCTAACCATTGTAAAGGATGAAATATTAATAATAAAGAAAAGAATACTAGCCCAAAAATAGATGATAGTATGTAGCTTAAAAATTTCATTGTTTTATTTTTATAAAGTGCAAAAATAAAAAATCCCGCGAAAGCGGGACTATTTATTTGTTTTAAAACCAATTACTCCATGGAATTCTTGATAATATAAGTAAAAGTGCGATACCATAAAAGATAGCAAAGCTTTTAAATTTAGCTTCACTTTTAACGCGTTTCTTATGTTTTGACCATCCCATTGTAATTAAAACAATAGCGATAATCATAGTAAGTGGATGTTCAATTGCTAATAATCTTGCTCCAGAATCTTTCATAACTTCTCCTCCGTTAGATTTTAATGCTTTAAACCAAGGTGACATAAAATACCAGCCTAATCCTATAATTAATTGGATATGAGTTGTTATTAATGTGAATAAACCTAAACGGAATTCTTTGTGTGTAAATTCTTTTTTCTGGATTATTCCTATAATAGCGTTTACTACTGTATAAATTAATACTGCTAATACAATATATGCCCAATAAGAATGAATAGTTTTCATCATGATGTATGAATTTAATAAAGCTATAGTAAAATTACAGCTTGTTTTGTTAGTTTTTGTACCTACAAATTTACTGATTTTTATGAATAGTAGACCTAAAAAAAGGAAGCTAACTTTTATGAATTTTATTATGAAAAAGGTTTTACTTTTCAGTATTCCTTTTTATCTTTTCACAGCAATTTTAATAAATTATAATAGTGAATTCAAAACTTGTTATTGCGCATAGAGGAGCCTCAGGGTATTTGCCAGAGCATACCATGGAAGCTAAGGCTATGGCTTATGCTATGAAGCCTGATTTTATTGAGCAAGATTTAGTACTTAGTAAAGATGATGTTCCAATTGTAATTCATGATATTTATTTAGACGATGTTACTAATGTAGCCTCTGTTTATTCAAATAGAAAACGGGAAGATGGCAGATATTATGTTGTTGATTTTACTTTTGATGAGCTTCAATGTTTAAAAGTAACAGAACGTTTTAATCCAAAAAGTGGAAAGCAGTTTTACCCGAAACGTTTTCCAAAAGGGAAAAGTAATTTTAAACTTCATTCTTTTCAACAAGAAATAGAATTAATTCAAGGGTTGAATTACAGTACAGGAAATAGTATTGGGATTTATCCTGAAATTAAAAACCCTGAATTTCACTATGAAAATCAAAAAGATATAGCTAAAATAGTTATAGATATTCTTTTTGACTATGGGTATAAAACTAAGGAAGATAAGTGCATTCTTCAATGTTTTGACGCTAGAGAACTTGAGCGTATTAGAATAGACTTGCAGTCTAATTTGTTTTTAGTACAACTTATAGAAAATGATGAGGAGGTAGAAAAACTATATTCTTATGCAAAGTATGCAGATGGAATTGGGCCATGGTATAAACAGATCTTAGATGTAAAAGAAAATGAAAAATGGAAATTTACATCATTGGTTAATGATGCACATGAGTTTGGGTTAAAAGTACATCCTTATACTTTTAGAGCCGATCAATTAAGTGAATTCTCTTCTTTTGAAGAAATGATGCAATTATTGTTTTATGAAGCAAATATTGATGGTGCTTTTACCGATTTTCCTGATAAAATGGTTGCTTTTTTAAAAATGAGTTAAGCATTTTGAAAAAATACGAGTTATAAAAATACTCCGCTATTGATATTTTGTATTTTTGTTTTATGAAAATTCAATTACTTAGTTTTGGTATAGCTAGAGATTTATTGGGCAGTTCTTCTATAGAGATAGAAATTCCTAACGAAATTTCTATTGAAAGCTTTAAAAAAATAATATTAAAGCAGTTTCCTAAAATCGCTAGTGTAAGTTCTTATGCAATAGCTGTTAATGAAGAATACGCAAATGATTCTCTTGTTTTAAAAGAGAATGATGTGGTAGCTATTATTCCTCCAGTAAGTGGAGGATAATTAGTTTTTCAAATATTTACCAACAAAAAAAGTTCCAAAAGGAAGTAAAGAAAGTAAGCAAACAATACCAAAAGTTACTCCGCTCCATTTTAATTTGTACTTCAATAATATAGCTAAAATTATATATGCTATAAACAATACTCCATGTGGCATACCAAACATTTTAACATACGTTGGGTCGTCTAAAAAATATTTATAATACATTCCTAGTCCTAGTAATAATATGTAAGATATTCCTTCTAAAAAACTAACTATTTTAAATATGTTTATCATTTTTAATTTATAAGTTTAATTGTAATGCTATTGAAAGGTTTCTTCCAGGAGAAGAAACACCAGATGCGAATTCTTTATAATGTTCATCAAACAAGTTGCTAATGCTTGCTTGTATAGATGCAATTGAATTTAATGTGTATTTACCATATAAGCCAATAGTCATCCAGCTTGGTGTACCATAATATTTATCAATATCTTCTTGAGCGCTTGCATTTATTATAGGTGTTTGATTATGGTTATCAATACCTTCATTAATGTTATAATCTTTAATGTCTTTTTTAGCATTGAATCGTAAGTTAGCACCACCTTCAAACTTCTTATTGGTGTAGTTTATTTCGAAATTACCAAAAAGAGGAGGTATTGAAGACATAGGCTCGTTTAAGTCGTAGCTTTCTCCTTTTGTATACGTTATAAATCCAGAAGTTTTCCAGTTGTTGTGAAGTTTTCCCTGATAGCTTACAGTAAATCCAGTTATATAAGCATTGCCTTTATTTACATTGGCTACAATATCACCGTCTTCTCCATCAAACTGAATTGTTGATTTTCCATTTAGTTGGAAAGCCTCTCTGTATATATAGTTACGTAATAAGGTATAATACACATTTGCCCCTATTCTAAATTTACGATTGTTAAAATACTTTTGAACACCAATTTCTGCATTATAAGCGTGTTCAGGTTTCAAGTTAATATTAGGAACAGTTATTTTTCCGCTTTTTTCTCTTACTTTTCCTACATCATCAATGTTTGGTGAACGAAAACCAGAAGATATTACAGTGTTTAATTGCCATGTTTTGCTAGGTTTATATACATAACCTATGGTAGCAGTTAAAGCTGTATTATTTACACTAATATCATTATTAGGTAATTTGATAAATTGTTCGTCTACCCATTTTGCAGTTAAATTAGTGTTTGTTAAACGAATTCCTGTGTTTAAGGTAGATTTACTTGTAACATCTTGTCGGTAATCAATATATAAAGCTGAACTTAAATAGCTACTTCCTCCATCAGCGTAGCGAGATTGTACACCAAAATCACCGTTGAAGCCATTAATTTCTCCATTTACTATATTTAAAGTTTTACCATAAGAGTTAGATCCAACATCGTTATAGGCAACTTCAAACCCATATCCTAAATTGCGTTGTTTTGCCAAAGGAACAGTAAAGTCTCCATTAAAACTATAAACATTTACAGTTTCTTCTCTATAAGATCTGTCAAGACTTCCAAATTTTCGTTGGATTCTACTTTCTTTTATATTTTGATAAGCAAGAGTAAAAACTCCTTTGTTAAGCCATTTTTTATTTGGGTTAATCTCTAGTTGAGGAGAAATTAATAAACGTTGTTGAGGTCCATAATACCATTCAGCAAATTTTAAGTTTCCAGATTTTAATTCCATTAACTTATCAAAGCGAGGTACATCAGATGAGGTAGAATATTGTAAGTTTAATTTTAAATCAGTTTTTTTTGATAACGGAACATAAAATTTTTGAAGGATATCTGTTTGATTATATCCTGTATTTTTTTGTAAGTTTTGATTAGTGTTTGCAATTGGATTCTCATTGTAATTTCCATTTAAGTTATCAGAATAAAATGGAACTTTCCCCCAGTCTTCAAATCCGTGAGAACGATTTTGCCCCATGGTCAAATCATCAAAATTACTATGTGAAACACTAGTAAAAGATGCCCAATTTTTGAATTGTAATTCAGTAGATATAGTATTCGTTGTTTCGTGATTTACTGTGCTGTAACGTGAAAACAAAGAGTTTTTAATTTGGTTTTTGTCTGATAGTTTAGGTGTTTTGGTATAGTAATGAATAACTCCACCTAAGGCATCAGAACCGTAAATTACTGATGAAGGTCCAAAAACAACTTCGGTTCTGTCTAATAAATTAGGAGAAACAGTAATAGCGTTTTGTAAATGTCCTTTTCTATAAATTGCATTATTCATTCGTACTCCATCTACAACTAATAATACACGATTACTCTCCATTCCTCTTAATACTGGGCTACCACCACCGAATTGAGATTTTTGCACTTTTATACCAGGAACATTGGCTAATAAATCAGCTGATGTTTGAGGAGAAACTTTAGCTATATCTTTAGAGGTTATAACTGCTATTTGCTCAGCAATTCTATTTGTTTTTTCACTGTTTTTAAAAACGGATAAAACAACTTCATCTAACTGTTCAGATTCTTTAGATAGATATACTTGATAGTTGTTTAATTTTAAAGTAGCTTTTTTTACCTGGTATTCAGCATAGGCTACGTGTGAAAAAACAAGTATTTCATTTTTTGAAAAATTTGAAATATTTAGAACACCGTCTTCATTACTAATTGACGATTTAGTTTTTTCTTTATTAAAAACAGCAACAGCGTCGATTGGTTTACCAGTTTCGGCATCAATAACGGTTAATGTTTGTGAAAATATTGGGGTGATTATTATTAAGAAAAGTACTACTATTACTTGCTTCATGATCAACTAAACACAGTTTCTAAAATATCTAATGATTTTGGTTTTCTAAATCCTTCCAAATGTAGTTCAAAATATTGAATTATAATTCGAAGGATAGCTTGTCTTTCGTTTTTATTGAAAGATATACTATTAATTGCATCAAAATTTATGCCTAATAGTTTTTTAAAGAGTGTTAATTCTTTGCCAGTAAGTGTTAATTTTTCATAAGTACTATCTGTAAAACTACCTTCAGTTAAGCTAAAGGCCTCTTTATTAGATTGAGATGTTTCTGGGTAAAATCCTAAAAATTTAGATAAGTTAAGTAAAAAAAGTAAATGGAAATTAGCTACATCAGTATGTGTATCAAGCCAAATTATAGCAGTTTCTATATAGGTATATAAAGCGTCGTTTTTTTCTTCTTCTTGTACGATATTTGATAATACTTCTGATAAGAATAAAATGATAGATTGTTTTATGATAGAAGTATGTATAGTATTATATGGAAACACAACTTGTGCTTCTTTAATTGAGTTGAGGGTGTTTTTATTATTGTGATTGGCTACTATTTGTAATTGGGTTAATGGCTGGAAATAGGCAGTTTTTAATTTTCCTTTTTTAGATTTTAGAACCCCTTTAATCATATAAGATTTGACTCCTTCTTCAAGGGTAAAACATTTAACAATTAAACTGGTATCTCCATATTTAATAGTATTGAAAACTATTGCTCTTGTGGATATAACTGACATTAGTTTATAATTGCAATTTTTGTAGAAGACGTTTCTGAATTATCATCTGTAGATAGTAATACAATATATACTCCAGAGGCTACTCTAACTCCAGCTAAATTTCGTTTATTCCAGGTTACTTTACCTCCTTTTAATTGTTGTCCTTCTACCACATTTGTTTCATATACTAAATTTCCAGCAACATCTAAGATTTTTACATTAGTACCTTTAGGTAAATGAGATCCGTTACGGCCATCAATGGTTACGATGTCATGGTTTTTTAATACAGGATTAGGATAGGCATATACTTCTCCTAATTCTTCACCAAAAGGAGATACCTTACTGTTATAAGCAACCATACCTTTGTTTGTAGCAAAATATACTTTCCCTGTAGTGTTATCTACACTAATTTTTATAATTTTATTTGAAGGTAAAGGAGAGTTGTCTTTATTAAATTTGGCTAAAGTTTTTTGTCCACTAGGGTTTGTGTATAAAACACCTCCAGCTTCAGTTCCAAACCATTTATTATCTGCTCCATCAACTTTAATAGAATTAATGGTTTGATCACCTAGTAATTTTTTAGGAATACCTTCATCTAAAATAATGATTGGAGCTGCATCATTTATAGTGCTATCAAAAATTCCAGAAGCATTTGTGAATACAACTAAGCCTGTTAAAGTTCCTAGCCAAATTCTGTTATTTCTATCTACAGCAACTGTACGTACATTTAAATTTGGTAAACTTCCTTTAGTAGCTTCAGTAGTTAGCGCTTTTTTTCTATCTCCAGTTTCATTAAAAGTATAAACACCATTTCTACGCGTACCTATCCAAACGGTATTGGTTTTATCAATAACAACTTCATTCATTCCTAACTTATTATTTAGGGTAACTATAGATTGAATATCAAAATTAGTCCATTGCCCAGTTTGGGATAGTTTTTTTAATCTTTTTGAAGCTCCTAGGTTAGTAACCCATAAATTTCCTTGATTGTCAAATGCTGTTCCACCAATTCTTATGGTAACTCTATTTGGTAAACTTTTTTCTATGTCTTCTAAAGGGCTATTTAGTTGATTGAAGAAAGTTTTTATATTGTCATCCTCAACATGTAGCAAACCTCCAGTTAAAGGAGTGTTTATTTGAGTTCCTGATATATCACCATAAGAGCTAATAAATACTGAGTTATCTTTTGTTTTGTCAATGCTTATAGATGTTAAATCACCTAAAGGAAAACTAGGGTTGAAAGGCGTATTTAGCCAGTCTTTACCATTAAAATGAGAAAAACCATTTCTTTTTTGTAATGGAGTATAGGCAGCATCATACCCTCCATATACAACCCATAAATTGTTGTTGTGGGCTTCAATTGAAAAAATATCATTTAATAATGGTCCATTAGGATGTATTTCTTCTAGGGTAGTTGTCGAGGTAGTAGTTGTTTTTAAAATTCCATATTTATTAGTTGCCAAATAAATATCATTATTTTCTTCTAACGCTTCATGTAAATTAAAACTGAAACTACTAGTTTGGTTTACTTGTGTAATTTGAGTTAATCTTTTGTCTAAAATTACTGCACTTGTTTTTAGAGCTACTGATAAACTACTTGTTGAGCTTTTTAAACCTTGAATTTCTTCACTAAAAGTTCTCAGGGTAGAAATAGTTGGTCCTTGTACTAATATCAATTCATTATTTCTAGATGCCAATAGCTGGTTGTTAAATACAGTAATATTGGTATAATTGCCAGGAAATCTTAATGTCCAATTGTTAAAGTCAATTAAATTAGGGTTATTGGCATTAGCAATGTAAATTCCACTTGAAGTGGCAGCGTAAATTCTATTGTCAAAAACGGCTATTTGATTTATTTTTTCATCAGATGACCCAGCTCCAATAAAGTAAGTGTCTCCAAATTCTAAGTTTTCAATATCGTATACAACAATAGCAAATGAAGTAGAGAGGTATAGTTTGTTGTTGTATTCGTATATGTGATTTATTCGTTTTTCTCCTGTTTGATTAAAATTTGTTATTTCTGGAGATGTTGTGATTTTCCCTTTTTCGTCAATTATTTGTAGTAAACCATCTTCATAACCTACTACTAATCTTTTAAAGGTTTCATTATAATATATTGTAGAGGTAGTTCCTCCTGATAATCCTTGAACTGAAGATATTTTATTAATTTCTTTCGTTTGAGTATTATATACAAATACAGCATTGTCAGTTACTGCATAAATTAATATTCCAGATTTTATAAAATCTTTTACATTAGTGTATGAAAATAAATCCTCCCATTGATTACTGTAATCAGTTTGAGAAATTAGCTTAACGCTTATAAATAATAGAAAAAACAGTGTTATTTTCTTCATAATAGAACTCAAAGATATTTATTATTAACGATAAAAAAAGGTACATTCGTACAAATTTGATTTCAATTTTTATGGTTTTAGAAATAGAGCGTAAGTTTTTGGTTGCTTCTGATGATTATAAATTTATAGCACGTAAGAAGAATTATATAAAACAAGGATTTTTAAATTCTGATAAACACCGGGTGGTTAGAGTTAGGATAAAAGATGATCTTGGGTTTTTAACAATAAAAGGACCTTCAAATAAAAGTGGCACTACTCGTTTTGAATGGGAGAAAGAAATAACTAAAAGTGAAGCTGAAAACTTATTGAGTTTGTGTGAAGAAGGAATTATTGAAAAGTATCGATTTTTAGTTGATATAGATGCGCATACTTATGAGATAGATGAGTTTTTAGGTGATAATTTAGGACTTATTGTTGCTGAAATTGAGTTAAAAAGTGAAGATGAAAACTTTAAAAAGCCTAATTGGCTGGGTAAAGAAGTAACAGGAATAGTTAAGTACTATAATTCTAATATAAGTAAATTACCTTTTAATAAGTGGTAAAAAACCTGCTTGAATGCCAAGCAGGTTTTGAAATAAAAAGAAACTATCCCCGTTATTCTTTTATTACACTTATCGTTTTTGAATGTTTATTAGAAAAAATCTTTAATAAATACATTCCTTTATCTTTAATTACAGTATCATCAATAATAATTGAATTAGAAGATGATGGAATTGCTTTCCCGTAAATAAATCTTCCTAGTAAATCATAAACCTCTAATTTTATTTCACCTTGATTTTTGAAGTTTGATATGTTAATTTTAGCTTCTGTTTTAAATGGGTTTGGTACGACAGATGTTATGCTAGAATCAAAACTGTTTTCATTGTAGTTTGGCCCAACACTACCTCTTGTTTCTGTAGTGATATTTCCATTAGCAGTTTTGTTATATGCATAATCTGTTATTGAATATGATTTTCCATCATTAGCTACATTTATATGAAACCATCCATAATGAGTGTTTCCATTTATTTTAAATGTAAAACCTATAAATCCAGTTTTTCCATTAGAAGTCGAATAATCATTAGAGCTTACCACGTAACTATTAGATTCTGCTACAAAATTACTAGAAGAGCCAACGGTTACACCTTCTGCTAAAAGAGATACGTTTTTGGTATTCCCTTCGCAAACAATGTCTTTATTGTAAGTAACAAGTCTAACTGAATTACTACTGTACCATGCTCCATATCCAGTATCATCTCCAGTTTCTATTCTGAAAAATTTCCATGTATTACTTGAATTGACAGTTAAATCTGGAATATCAACATATACAATATCGTTATTTGTGCTACAAGGTGCACAACTACCTCCACAATCAATACCAGTTTCATCACCATTTTGGATTCCATCACTACAACTTGGAGCTACATCACCATTAATAATTATTTTATAATCTTCAACTTCACCATAACTAAAAGATTCACATGATGTTGGAGTACCATTGTATTTCATAGAAACTCTCATTCTTGTGTTTCCTAGTTTAGCAGATGTAGGTATTGTGAATTGACCTGTAACTGAAGTGTCTTTTGAAGCAGCTTTACTCCAAACTTGTTCGCCACTATCAGTAAAATCACCATTTTGATTGTAATCTATCCAAACACTATACCCCTCTGAGTATACTGTACTTCTCCAGCTTGGAGTTATGGTAATTGAATAGTTACCTTCTTTGGATAGAGAGGTTGATATACTTCCAGTATAATCTTCATATCCGTTATTTGACCCTGATGAACTATTATTAATTGTATTTAATTCAACTTTACTGATAAATTCATCATTTACACTTTTACCATTAGAGTTACAATAGTTTATTACAACTGCACAAGGTTCACATGAACCACCACAATCTATGCCGGTTTCGTCTCCATTTTGAATACCGTCTGAACAAGTTGCTCCAGTGGTTCCATCCCACACCTTGCTTCCAGCTTTAATAGCGCCAAAAGGTTCTGTACTATATGCATAATCTAACAAACTATAAGAGGTTCCGTTGTTGTTAACTCTAACTCTGAACCAGCCATAATTAGTTTTTCCAGGATAAAGTTCTAATTGAAAACCTATATAAGCAGTTTGATTGTCCCAGGTAGTATGGTTTGCGTCTCTAATAACATGCAAGTCAGGATAAGCACCTCCATCTACCCATGAGCTTTGTTGGTCAATTACTGCGTTTGACTGAATAGGAGTTACATTTCTAGTTCCAGATTGGCAAACTAAAGCTTTTTGATAGGTTTCTAGTTTAAGTGAATTGTTTTCAAAAAAGGTCCCAAATCTATTATTAGAAGCTCCTTCAATTCTAAAAAATGTCCATGTTTTACCTGAGTTTGCAGTGTAGTCTTGATTGTCTGTGTACACAACTTTATATGGGTCGTAGAAAGAAAAATTAAATGTTACTTTGTCGGAATTTAAAGATGAGGTTCCACCTGAAATAGCAGCATTTTTAAATGTAATTGCTCCGCTAGTATTGTTGGCTACTGAATGTGATGAAGCCTGCCCAGTAAAACTAACACTTAGAGTATTGTTATTGGTAACTGTTATTTGCGCTGAGATCCCTTGAGGTAAGTTTGTGTCAAAATGAGTTCCTAAGTTTAAGTTTCCAGAACTTTGAGTAAAAGTACCTCCTTGTAGTGTAATAGTTCTTGATTCATTCGCTATTGAACCATTATTTGCTAAAGCTTCTTCAACAGTTGCTGTATCTACAACTAAAGTGTTTCCGTTTAAATTTACTCCAGTTGCTGTTAAATTTGCAGGCTGCCATAAAGGTTTTCTAGCTGGGTGTTCTAATGCTGCAAGCATTCTATTTACTTGTCCTTGAGTATACATTTTTCCGCATCCAGCAGCAGCGTCATATCCCATATAGTTTTCGTAGTTTATTAAATTTCCACAATCACTTGCACCAACTACACAGCCATCATCACCTGATTGTTCATCTTCTTTAGGAGTATCACTTACATAATCTCCATTAGGGTCATTACATCCACCTTCAAATGTGTGAATTAAGTTTAACCAATGCCCAAATTCATGAGTAAAAACCGAAGCAAATTCTTTATTAGTATTTCCATGAATATATTGGCCATTGTAAACAACTCTAGCTGTGTTGTTGTCTGACATTGTTGTATTAGGATACCATGCAACTCCAGAGTTAGTTGTTTTACCATCAGCGTAAAGGTCGCCCATTATATATACATTCATATATTTATAGTTGTCCCATGCGTCAGCGGCTATTTGCTCATCATATCCTCCTCCGTTTCCGTATCCAGATTTTTCTGTATGAAAAACAACCCCGTTAGTACTACCTCCATTAGGGTCTATTTTAGCTAATGCAAAACGAATACTTAAAGTTGATTTTCTTCCGTTAAAAATTGGGTCAATTGAATTAAAGTCATCGTTTAATCCATTAAAGTCGTCATTTAGTTTATCTAATGCTACTTTAACCTTATCATAGGTCACTGTTTTTCCATTTTGTACAGCTCCATATACATGAACAACTACTGGTATGGTATATGTTTCGCCAGCTCTGTTGTGTTTGTGGTGTTTTTTTTCTTTAACCATTTTTTGAGTTAAAACGTTAAAGTTGTCGTATTCTATTTTAGATTTTGGGTATTTTAAGAATACTTTTTGATTTTCTCGGGTTACCTTACAATCTTGTGCAGATAGCTTTGTTGTGTAAAAAAATAATAAGCATAAGAAGGGTAAAAAAATAGTTTTTTGTTTCATAATGTGTTGTTGTTTAATTGATTACTCAAAATTACACTTATGAAATATTTTAAATTAATACAATACTAACCAAAATAGGTAATAAATTATCAATTAGTAATAAATTAACTTTAATATTACGTTTAATTTATTTTTTTAACAAAAAAAGACCAAGATAACTTGGTCTTTTCATGAATAAATTGTGAGCCCCCCTTAAAAATTCACAATCCCTTTCTTTTCATACTTCTAATTTACAAAAGTATATAGTGTTATTTTGCGTTATTAAACAACTGGAAGAAAAACGTAAATAAAACATGTGTATTTAACAATAACTGGTAAATTGATTGGTTTTATAAGTCAGTTTTAGGAAAAGTTAAGCTAACTTTAGTTCCGTTTTTTCCTTCATCTAAAAGATCTTTAATTTGAATTTGAATTTTGTTTCCATACATTAATTCCATTCTTTCTTTCACAATGTTTATTCCGTAAGATTCTTTAATGTGCATCTGTTTGTTTTTTATGCTCTTACTTTTCTTAATTCCTATGCCATTATCAGTAATTAATACTTTTATATGGTTTTTTACAGCTGTTATTTCAAGTGATATTTTTTTTTCTTTCTCTTCTAATTGTAAGCCATGCCAAATGGCGTTTTCAATAAAAGGTTGTAAGAATAAAGGAACTACTTTTAGCTTTGAGCTATCTATATTTTTATTAATTAAAACATTAAATTCAAATCCTTTTTTTAATCTCATTTGTTCTAGTTTCACATATATTGATAGAATCTCAAGTTCTTTAGTTAGGCTTATAGCGTTTTCGTTTGTAACATCAAGAACTTTTCTTATTAAAAAAGAAAACTTGGTTATAAAATTTGAGGCTTCATCTATTTTATTTTGAATAACAAAGTTGTTTATTGAGTTTAAAGAGTTGAATAAAAAATGAGGGTTCATTTGGTTTTTTAATGCAATTATTTTTAATTGAGATATTTGATTACTTTGTTTAAGAAGATTTATTTCAACTTCTCTTTTCTTTTCTAAGATTTTTCTAAAATGTGTTCCTATTAAAATAGCAAAAAATGTGCTTTGAATAATTGCTCCAACAAAATAATAGAACATTCTATGAACAGGGAGATTTATTAAGTACTGATCACCTTTTATCATCTTTAAAGAACTAATATTAGCAAAGACTAAAAACAAAATAGAACCTAAGAGTAAGTATAAAACTTGAGCTGTTTTAATTTTTGATAGTAAATAAAACACATAAAATGCAAATAGCGTGGCTATGGGTAACGAATAAGCAACTGCCATTTTTTGAGCTTCATATCCGTAGAAAAATTCAATTATAATTAGTACGATAGAAAACAGTATAAGTGTTCTGGATAGTAATAAAGCCCCATAATCTAGTTTAGGAAATCTTTTTTTGCTTTTTGTTAACTCTCTACAGAAATAAATAAAAAAGACATAGCCTATGTATTGAATTGAAAAACTTATGTATTGGTAGCAGTATTGAACAGATTCATGTTCAAAAATATCTCTTAAAAGATAAACTGTTAAGCAAAAGAGATATCCACTATAAAACTTATGGATTTTATCCTTGTTTTGTGCATAGAATATTATATGATATACAAAAAGAACAATTAAGCCACCTCGTATCCATTGATAAAATGTAGAAGAAATATCTAACAGCATTATTTGTCTAGCCTCAACTTATCGATTAAAAGATTTTTTTTTCTTCTGCTAACACTAACAACTACTCCATTACTTAAAGTTATTTCATTTCCCCCTTTGTTATACTCTGTTACATAATTAAGATTTATTACATAAGAATTATGAACTCTGTAAAAGTCAGGGTAGTCGAACTTTTTTTGTACTTCTTTTAATGTTTTTGTTACGATAATTTTTTTTCCTGTATTTAGAAAAATTGTTGTGTAGCTTTTATCGGATTTTAAATAGATAACATTTTCTTTAGCTATTAAATACACTTTTCTGTCAGCAGAAACATTAATTCTATTGATGAGGTTGTTCCCATTCGCTTTTTCATGCAATTGTTTACTAACTTTAATAAAAGTAAGTTGTAATTCATCAATGTCTATAGGTTTTAGAAGATAGTCAATTGCATTTGCCTTTACTGCCTTAATGCCATATTCATCATGAGCAGTTGTAAATACAACTCTAAAGTTTCTTTCAGGAAATTTTTCAAGGAAAGTAAAACCATCCATTTCTGGCATATGAATATCTAAAAAAACTAAATCAGGGTTTAATTCTTTAACTAGGTTTACGCCAATAATAGGAGAACTACATTTTACAATATTTAAATCGTCATTTACTATACATTTTTTAATTTTCCACTCCAATGCTTCTAATGCATCTTTTTCATCATCAATTAAAATAATTTTCATCATAATGCCCTTCTTATATCAATTTCTGAATGGGGGAAGAAATTGATGTATAGTTAATTAATTATTTGTTTAGTCGTTAAAAACTAAACAAATCAACTTGTCTAATAAGGTGTTTATGAAAAGAAAGTTCTTAAATATAATAAAATATTGTTACAAAATGACTGATGCTACCAAAAAGAACGAAAACATGAAATATTGCGTGATTGTATTTTATTTTTTTTATAGAATACAGTATGGCACCTATTGTATAAAAAGCACCACCTAAAATTAAAAAGAGTAATCCATTTTCTGGTAAGCTTGCAGCCAGAGGTTTTATGAAAAAAATTACTTGCCAGCCCATTAATAAATATAGTGCAGTAGATAATTTATCATATTTACCAGTGAAAAAAAGTTTTAAAATAACTCCAGTAAGAGCAAATAGCCAAACAAAACCAAACATATACCAACCTAATTCTTTTGGAAGAGTAATTAAGCAAAAAGGAGAATAACTTCCTGCTATTAGTATATATATGGCAGCATGATCAAAAATATTTAACCTTCTTCTCTTTTTAGGATCTTTGGCAGCATGGTAAAAGGTAGAAGCGCTATATAAAACGATTAAACTAACTCCATAAATGATGAAACTTATTAATTCCCAAAAATTAGTATAATTTAATGATTTAGTAATTAAAATAGGAAATGCTATTATGCTTAATAATAATCCTAAACCATGAGTAGCTATATTTAACCACTCTTCTTTTTTACTATAACGGTAATTTAATTTTTCACTCATTATTTAATTTGTTAGTGTCTTTCATATATAACTTATCATTTTTTAATTCATTATAAGTCAGAGTAAATACTTTTTGTTTTAGCTTTTTTCTTTCTTCAATTTTTAATCCTTTTGTTTCAATGAAGTTACATTGTTTAACTCTAAAAGTACCGGGTCTTCCTTTAAAAATATTCCAAGAGAAAAAACGTTTACAGTCATAGTAAACTTGAGGAACTATAGGTATTTGATGTTCAATTGCTAAGCTAAAAGCACCGTTTTTAAAAGGTGCTAATATTATATCTTCTTCGGGTACTAAACCTTCGGGAAAAATACCAACACTAGTTCCGTTTTTAAGTCTTTTTTTAGCCATTTCATAAACTCTTTTTCTACTTTTTTCTGAGCCTCTATCAACCATGATAACTACTTTTCTATAAAAGAAACCAAAAACAGGTATTTTAACAAGTTCTTTTTTTCCTACAAAAACAATTGGATTTTTGCTTAAAGCGATCATAACCCATGGGTCTAATAATGATGCATGATTAGCTATAAACATATAGCTTTTGTTTTTTTCTATCTTTTGTTCTTTCTTTATTTTTAGGCGAAAGCCCATACCATAAATTAAAAGAAAAGACCAAGCTCTGACCATTTTCCAAAAAGTAGGGTAGTATTTTTCATCAGAAGTTAACACTAATAAAAATGGCAGCATTATAATTATTGTACTAAACATTAAAATGTAAAACCAAATTCTCCAAACTAGTAAGAAAGGTAATTTAAAATACTTCATGGTTGCTAATGTAGTAATTTCTTTTGTTTGATAAATTTTAACCTTATTTTTGCTCATATTAGTTAAGCTTTGGTGGCTTATCAAACAATCATAATTATTTACAAAACTACAGATGTCAAGAATTTTAACAGGAGTACAAAGTACAGGAACTCCACATTTAGGTAATTTATTAGGAGCTATTATGCCAGCAATAGAGATGGCAAATAATCCTGAAAATGAATCATTTTTGTTTATTGCCGATATGCACTCTTTAACTCAAATTAAAGAAGGAGAGCAATTACGTGAAAATACTTATAGTACTGCTGCAACTTGGCTTGCTTGTGGAATTGATATTAACAAAACTGTATTTTACCGTCAAAGTGATATTCCTGAAGTAACTGAATTGTCTTGGTACTTAAGCTGTTATTTTCCATATCAGCGTTTAACATTAGCTCATAGTTTTAAAGATAAAGCTGATAGGTTAGCCGATGTAAATAGTGGTTTGTTTACGTATCCTATGCTAATGGCTGCTGATATTTTATTATATGATGCAGAAATTATTCCTGTAGGTAAAGATCAGTTACAGCATTTAGAAATGACACGTGATGTGGCTAATAGATTTAATAACATTGTTGGAGATACATTAGTACCGCCAAGGGCAGAAATTAGTGAAAACACACAGTTGATTCCTGGTACTGATGGAGAAAAAATGAGTAAATCTAGGAATAATATTATCAATATTTTTTTACCAGATAAAAAGTTACGTAAACAAATAATGGGTATTCAAACGGATAGTACTCCTTTAGAGGAGCCTAAAGATCCGGATACTGATAATGTTTTTGCTATTTATAAATTATTAGGATCTGAAGAGCAAATTAATGAAATGCGAGCTAATTATGAAGGTGGTAATTATGGTTATGGACATGCAAAACAAGCGTTGTATGAGTTAATTGTTGAAAAGTTTGCTGATGTACGTGCTAAGTATAATCACTATATGGAAAATCGTCATGAAATTGATGAGGCTTTAGCTGTGGGTGCTGATAAGGCAAAAGCAGTTGCTAAAAGTGTTTTAGAGAGAGTTCGTGAAAAAATAGGATATTAACCTAAACAATAAAATTATGAGATATTTATTTATTTTAAGTAGTATGTTTTTTTTTCTTTCTTGTTCAACAAAACAAAAAAAAGAAATAATTGCTGAAGCTTCTTGTGGGCAATGTAAATTTGAATTGAAAAGTCAAAATGGTTGTGATTTAGCTATAAAAATAGATGATAATGCTTATTTTGTTGAAGGAGCAAATATTGATGATTTTGGTGATGCTCATGACGAAAAAATAGGTTTTTGTAATGTAGTTAGAAAAGTAAAAGCAACTGGGATACTTGAGAATGATAAATTTATAGCATCTTCTTTCGAGATAGTTAAGTAAGCTTAAAATTATATACATGTAAAAACAAAAAGACTGAGATTAATCTCAGTCTTTTTGTTTTATTGAAGTGTTATTGTTTATAACATATTTCTTATACTTACCATCTTTGTATCGATGGTATATAAATATTGGCATTAAAATAAAAGACATATAAAAAATACCTAAGCCCATTACAATGTGTGCTTTTTCATGATTGGTGTTTAGTAAGTATACCCCTGTAGCCATCCACACTAAAAAAATAATAAATAAAATTTTAATTATTGTTTTCATTTATCAAATATGATTTTGCTACAAAAATAGTTTATAAATTAATAGGATAAGAAACTTGTAATAGATTTTATTTTCCATAAAAGCGATTTAAAAACTCTTTTAAATCTTCTCTTGATGGAGGTTTTCCTGAAAAAGGTACCATATTCCAACGATCTCGATCTTTTTTTAATTCAAACCTAAACATTGATGTTTGAGCATTTTTAGGGTTTAATAAAGGGTACCGTAAGTCTAAGTATTGAACATTAGCAGAAGAATCCATAGGAACTAAATTGTAGTACTCATTACTAAACCAAGTTAACGTTTTAATATCTGGATGAGAGATGTTAAGTAAATGCCTGTTTTTAGGAATGGTTAAAATGGTGTCAACTTTAGATGTAGAATCAAATAAAGAGTAAAAACCAACTTTATAGCTAGTTTCTGTTTCAGCAATACCATACCATAAAATATTATTAAAAATAGTTGGTTGAACAGAATATCTGCTATAGTTAATGCTTGAGTTGTCAAATGAGTTTTTAAAAACAGTATTAACGTATAATTTGTTTACAATTGTGAAAAGCATGTAGGCAGAACTAATATAAATTCCAGCTTTTACCCACCAATTTCTTCGTGTTCTTTTTCTGTTATAAAACATAGCTGTTACTAAACAGAAGAGGAAGGGTAGGGTATATAAAGGATCTACAACTGAAATATTATTAAAAGCAACTCTATAGTTAGAAAAAGGTAAAAATAGTTGAGTTCCATAGGGTGTAAAGCTATCTAAAATAGGATGAGTAAAAATAGATAAGAAATAGAGCCAAATCCAGTTTTTTAAAGTTGTAGTTCCGAGTCGTTTTTCTTTGTTGTATAATTTGTATGTAATCCATCCAAAGACAAAAGAACCGATAAGTGCAAATACTATTGAATGCATAAAGCCACGGTGAAAAGCCATAGCATCTATTTCATTTCCATATAACCACCTACCAATAAAAACGTCTAAATCAGGAATAGTTCCACCAATAGCTCCGAACAGCATAGCCTTATTTCCAATTTTTTTCCCTAAGACAACTTCGCCACAAGCGGCACCTAAAACAATTTGTGTTAATGAATCCATAAGAGGCAAAAGTACTAAACTGATTCTACTTGTATAATTCTTTACAAAATCGTAACATTACACATCCAAAAAATACTACGTAATGCAAGATGATAAAAACTTATCTGAAATAGAAATTGAAGATCAAAAGATTATAGAAAATAAAGAATTAAGTATATGGGAAGCATTGGTGCCTGTGCTTGCTTTAATAGGTATGTTGGCATATAATGTTTTTGTATATGGAGATGATGCTTTAAGTGGAAGTAATCAATTTATTTTATTACTAGGAGGGGCAGTCGCTGCTATTGTAGGGTTCAGGAATAAAGTTTCTTATGAGAGAATGATGGAAGAAGTAGCTGAAAATATAAAATCAACTGCTGGTGCAATTTTAATATTGTTAATGGTTGGAGCATTGGCGGGAACTTGGTTAATAAGTGGTGTTATTCCTTCGATGATATATTATGGTTTACAATTACTAAATCCTACAATATTTTTGGTAGCCTGTTTAGTTATTTGTGCAGTTATTTCTATAGCTACTGGGAGTTCTTGGACTACAGCAGCCACAGTTGGTATCGCATTAATAGGTATAGGTGAAGCTCTAGGGATTTCTTTAGGTATGACAGCTGGAGCAGTTTTGTCTGGAGCTTATTTTGGGGATAAAATGTCACCAATGTCAGATACAACTAATTTAGCGCCAGCAATGGCTGGAACTGATTTGTTCACACATATAAAATATATGGCTTATACAACTGTTCCTACTTTTGTTGTGACGATTGTATTTTTTATAATTTTAGGGTTTACTCAAACAGCAACAGGAGAAGCTGATACACAAAGTATGTTAGTGGATATTGATAAGGCATTTAATATTAGCCCTTGGTTGTTTTTAGTACCGGTATTAGTAATAATTTTAATAGTAAAAAAGACACCTCCTTTAATAGCTTTATTAGCAGGAACAATTTTAGGTGGAGTTTTTGCCTTGATTTTTCAGCCTCAGGTAGTTGCTCAAGTAGCAGGCGTTAAGAGTTTGGATTTTAATTCAGCGTATAAAGGAGTGATGCAAGCTATTACAGTTGAAACTTCTGTGGCAACAGATAATGAAGTTTTGAAAGATTTGTTTACAGCAGGAGGAATGAAGAAAATGCTTGGGACAGTTTGGTTAATTTTATTAGCTATGGTTTTTGGTGGTATTATGGATGCTATTGGGGCTTTAGCTAGAATTAGTAGTTTCATGTTAGGTTTATTTGATTCTGTGTTTGGTTTATTTGCAAGTACTGTAGCAACATGTATAGGGTTAAACTTTACTGCATCTGATCAGTATTTGGCTATAGTTGTTCCAGGTAAAATGTATTCTAAAGCGTATGCAGATAAAGGGCTGGCTCCAGAAAATTTAAGTAGAACTTTAGAAGACTCAGGTACTGTTACCTCAGTGTTAATTCCTTGGAATACTTGTGGAGCTTATCATTCAGGTGTTTTAGGTGTGCCAGTTGTAGATTACGCATTTTATGCAATGTTTAACTGGTTGAGTCCGTTTATGACATTATTATTCGCTGCTTTTAGAATAAAAATAAGACAAATAGTAAAAAAATAATTAATAGCCTCACTTTTAGTGGGGCTTCTTTTTTATGATACAGGAAGCAAAAATAGAAGAATCAGCATTGTTAACCGAAATAGCTTTGATTTCTAAAGCTTATTGGGGGTATTCTAAGGAACAAGTTGAAAGCTGGAGAAAAGATTTAACTATTAGTGTTAAAATGATTGAAGAAATGATGATTTATACATTTGTTCAAGAAACAAATGTAGTTGGTTTTTATGCTCTAAATCCTCCAGTTGAACAATCTATTGAGTTAGAAATGTTGTTTGTGTTACCAAATTATATAGGGAAATCGATAGGGAAACAGTTGTTATTACATTCTTTTAATGAAGCAAAAAAATTTGACGTTGATGAAATGACGTTATTGGCAGACCCGAATGCTGTTTCTTTTTATAAAAAACAGGGTTTTGAAATTATCGCAAAAAAAGAAAGCTCAATACCTAATAGGTATTTACCAATAATGAGAAAAAAATTATCAAGAAGGTAAAAAAACTCATGTATTTTTGTTGAATGAATTTTCCAGAAAAACTTCAGAAAAAACTTCAGAAAAGAATACATAATAATTCTTTGAGGTCTCTTGGTGAAAATAGAAATTTAATTGATTTTTCATCTAATGATTATTTAGGGTTTTCAAAGTCTGAAGAGATATTTAAAAAAGCACATCAGTTTTTGGTAACTAATAAAAGTATTCAAAATGGAGCAACAGGTTCCCGTTTGTTATCAGGTAATTATGATTTGTACTCGTTAGTTGAAAAAGAACTGTCTGTTTTTCATAATATAGAAGGAGCATTGTTGTTTAATTCAGGCTATAATGCAAATCTTGGTGTTTTCTCTTCAATTCCTCAGCGTGGTGACTATATCTTATATGATGAGTTAATTCATGCCTCAATTAGAGATGGAATTCAATTATCTAATGCTAAACAATATAAGTTTAACCATAATGATATAAAGCATTTAGAAGATCGAATTATATCAATAAAAAAAGAATTTAAAAATAATGATTCAGCTATATATGTTGTAACAGAATCTGTTTTTTCAATGGATGGTGATATTCCTGATTTAAAAAAAATGGTTGAAATATGTGAGAGTCATCAGGTGTTTTTTATTGTTGACGAAGCACATTCTGTTGGAGTTTTTGGAATGAATGGGCGTGGCTTGATACAAGAATTAGGTTTAGAAAATAAAATTTTTGCAAGAATAATAACTTTTGGAAAAGCGCTTGGGAGCCATGGAGCTGTAGTTTTAGGAAGTCAAAAACTGAAAGAATACTTAGTGAATTTTTCAAGAAGTTTTATTTACACCACAGGATTACCACCTCATGCTATTGCAACTATAAAACAAGTATATCAATTACTTGAAAGTATTAATGGGGTTAAAAGCATACAACAACTTCATGAAAATATACATCACTTTCAAACAGAAATAGAAAGATTACAGCTTAATTTTATAAAAAGTAAGTCAGCAATACACTGTTGTGTTGTTTCTGGAAACGAGCAAACAAAGCGGATAGCTAAAAGAATGCAGGATAATGGCTTTGATGTTAAACCTATTTTATCTCCTACTGTAGCTGAAGGGCAAGAAAGACTTCGTTTTTGTTTACATAGTTACAACACTAAAAAAGAAATAACACAAGTTTTAGAGAACCTTAGTACCTTTGTAATGTAAAATAAATAGCATGAGAGATGATTATACAATTTTAACTGTATTTGAATATTCAACAGAAGCACAACTTATAAAATCTAAATTAGATTCAGAAGGTATTAGAACTATGTTAATGGATGAAAAAACTGTTGATTCTGATCCTTTAATAAGTCAGGCAATAGGAGGTGTAAAATTATTAGTACACAATGAAGATTTAGAAAGAGGGTTGAGTATTTATAATGAAATTAGAGATTATGAAAAAGATAAAGATGGAAAAGAAATTCATTGTACTAAATGTAATTTTTCTAGAATTTTAGTAGCACCAGCTCAAAGAAAAAGTATATTTTATATGTTGTTTCCTTTTTTTGAAAAGAGAAAATTAATATGTAATGAATGTAAAACAATTTTTTAATGCAACATAAATATTTTGTCACAGGTATCTCAACAGAAGTAGGTAAAACGGTTATTTCTGCAATTATTACAGAAGCGCTCGAAGCCGATTACTGGAAACCTGTTCAAGCAGGAGAATTAGATAATTCTGATACTTTAAAGGTAGAAAAACTGATATCTAATAAAATTTCTAAGTTTCATCCAAATTCATACGCTTTACATACGCCTATGAGCCCGCATGCAGCAGCTGAAATTGATGGTGTTGCTATTGATGTTAATGAAATTAAAGAACCAATAACAAAAAATAATTTAGTAATAGAAGGTGCAGGCGGTGTTTTAGTCCCTTTAAATGATTCAGAAACAATTTTAGATATTATAAAACCAACTTATAAAGTAGTTGTTGTTTCTCGACACTATTTAGGAAGTATTAATCATACCTTATTAACGGTTGGTTTGTTAAAAGATAAAGGGTTTGATGTGTCAATTGTTTTTTCAGGTTCTGAGCATAAAACTACGGAGAGTATTATTAAAAAAATGACGGGAGTACCTATAATAGGAAGAGTTGATGAAGAGCCATATTTTGATGAAAATGTAATTAAAGAATACGCTGCAAAATTTAAAAATAAATTATGAGCTTAACAGAAAGAGATAAAAAATATATTTGGCATCCCTTAAAACAGCATCAAACTCATCCAGATAGTTTAGGTATTGTAAAAGCCAAAGGATGTATATTAACTGATGAAAATGGAAATGAATATATTGATGCTATTTCATCATGGTATACCTGTATGTTTGGTCATTGTAATGATTATATTATAAACAAAGTGCATCATCAAATGCAGCAGTTAGATCAAATAATGTTTAGTGATTTTACACATCCTCCTGCTGTTGAGTTATCAGAGAAGTTGATAAACATTTTACCTGAAAATCAAGCAAAGATTTTTTTTAATGATAATGGGTCAACCAGTGTTGAGGCTGCAATAAAAATGGTTTTACAATACTATTTTAATAGGGGAGATAAACGAACTGTATTTGTTGCTTTTGAAAACGGTTTTCATGGAGATACTTTCGGAGCTATGTCAACATCAGGACTTTCGGTTTACAATGGGCCTTTTGAAGAGTTTTTAATGGATGTAAAACGTATTCCTACTCCAAATGGAGTTAATCATACTGACATTTTACAGCAATTAGAAAAAATTACTGCAGAAAATAAAGTAGCAGCATTTATATATGAGCCTTTAGTTCAAGGAGCAGCAGGAATGAAAATCCATAGTGTTGAAGGGTTGAATGAAATTTTAAGTTTTTGTAAATCAAAATCAATTATCACTATTGCAGATGAGGTAATGACAGGGTTTGGAAAAACAGGAAGAAATTTTGCTTCAGACTATATGGTTACAAAACCAGATATTATATGCTTAAGTAAGGCGTTGACAGGAGGAATGGTTCCAATGGGGATTACTTCATGCACACAAGACATTTATGAAGCTTTTTTAAGTAGTGATATTTCTAAAGGTTTTTTTCATTGTCATACTTATGCCGCTAATCCAATAGCATGTGCAGCTTCCATTGCTAGTATTGAATTGTTAGAGTCGAAGGAAATTCAGCAAAACATTAAAAAAATTAGTGATGCACACGAATTATTTAGTGAAAGAATAAAAAAACATTCTAAAGTAAATTCAACACGACAAATAGGCGTTATTTTAGCTATAGATATTGATACAAATATGGAGCGTTATGGAGCTTTAAGAGATATTTTATTAAAATCGTTTATGAAAGAAGGAGTATTTTTAAGACCACTTGGAAATACAATTTATATTCAAGTTCCTTATGTTATTGATATGATATTACTTGAAAAGGTATATAATACAATAGAAAAAGTTTTAGATACCCTCTAAAGCTTTTTCTAATAAGTTAATCTTTTCTTGTGTGCTTTTTATACGAACGTATAATTCTTCATAAGTCCATTCACCATTTGTTTTAATACCTTTTATAATTAAAAAGCCTTCCTCTTTTGATCCTTTTATTGGAACAGAAAAGTCAACGGTACCATCATCATTAGTTAAAGAAATATTTCCGTTAGGAATCCCTGTTTTTTCAATGGGTTCACCTAATAAGTTAATCACTTTTTTATTTTCTGTAGCTTTTTCAATTCCATATTCTATAGGAGCAACGTTATTAAGTAGATTAGATACCCCAAAAAAAGCAGCGCCAATACCAACTATGAATAATAAAATGATGCCTAAACAACCGCTCACAGGTATAAACCATAACCAGTTTCTACTAAACCAACTTTTCTGTTCTTGATGTGCCATGCTTAATTTTTAATAATAAGACTAAAATATGTTTAATTTGTTACAAAAACTAAAAACTCTAATAGTATATAGGGCTTAAAGCTATAAGAAGTTTTATTTTTGTTGAAATTTTTAAGGTTTGAGAAATAGTATATCAATTACCTCTATAGCATCGGTATCGGCATTAGGAAGTTTGTTAGAGGATATTTGGACTAATTATAAAAATGATAAGCATCATTTAAGTATTAAAGAGTTTGATAACTTTAATGCATGGGTAGCTAAACTTCAAGAGAAAGATAAGCTGCAAATAGAAAAGTTAAGAAAATCAGATGCTAAATACAAAGATTTAGACGAATCTGTTTTGTATGCTTTATATGTTTCTAGAAAAGCTATAAAAGAAGCAGGATGGAGTGCTAATGATGATTTTGGAATAAATATTGGCTCTTCTAGAGGAGCGACTATTTTATTTGAAAAGTACCATAAAGAATTTCTACAAATGGGTAAGTCTTCTACTTTGAGTTCGCCAACAACAACACTAGGTAATATATCATCTTGGATAGCCCATGATTTACAAACAAGCGGACCAGAAATTTCACATTCAATAACTTGTTCAACAGGCTTACATTCATTATTAAATGGGGTGGCTTGGATACAATCTGGAATGGCAAGTAAATTTTTAATTGGGGCAAGTGAGGCTTCGTTAACTGATTTTACTATTGCTCAAATGCAAGCACTTAAAGTGTATGCTAAAAATGAGGATGAGTATCCATGTAAAACATTAGATTTAGAAAAAAATAACAACACCATGGTTATTGGTGAAGGTGCTTCAGTAATATGCTTGGAGGAAGGAATTAAAGAAAATGCAATTGCATATGTTGAGGGTGTTGGATATGCAACTGAAATATTAAAACATAATATTTCAATATCTTCAGACGCTCAATGTTTTCAGAAATCTATGAAAATGGCATTAGGAGATGTTTCACCAAAAGATATTGACGCAATAGTAATGCATGCGCCAGGTACTATAAAAGGAGATTTATCAGAGCTAAAAGCAATTGAAAAAATATTTGGAGAACATAAGCCTTTTTTAACTTCTAACAAATGGAAATTAGGACATACGTTTGCAACTTCTGGATTGTTAAGCTTAGAATTAGGTATTTTAATGCTGCAACATCAAGAAGGTATTTCTGTTCCTTTTATTGAGAAACAAAAGTGTCCTGCAAAAATTAATAAAATACTAGTTAATTCTGTAGGGTTTGGAGGAAATGCCGTTTCTATATTAATAACAAAATAAATGTTTCTACACTTGAATATGTAGAAAACTATAAATCTTTTTAAGCTAGAAGTAACATTTGTAGTGTTTGAAAAAAGTGGGCGTAACCCGTATCTTGAAGAATCACAAAAATTTTATAAGCTTTTCAATGAGTTTATAAAAATAAAATAAGTTATTTTTGGTCATTCAAACAACTATCAATAAACCTAAGTTTATGAGCGAAGTAAGACATAATTGGACGAAAGAAGAAATCTTAGCTATATATAATAAACCATTAATGGAGCTGTTGTATGAAGCAGCAACTATTCATAGAGTACATCATGATCCAAATGTAGTACAAGTATCTACATTACTATCAATAAAAACAGGAGGGTGTTCAGAAGATTGTGGGTATTGCCCTCAAGCTGCTAGGTACCATACAAATGTTGATGGAAATGATTTAATGACAGTAAATCAAGTAAAGGCGCAAGCACTTAGAGCAAAATCTGGAGGTAGTTCAAGAGTTTGTATGGGAGCTGCATGGAGAAATGTAAAAGATGGCCCTGAGTTTGATCAAGTATTGGAGATGGTTCGTACAATTAATAAGTTAGATATGGAAGTTTGCTGTACTTTAGGTATGGTAACTGAAAATCAGGCGAAAAGATTGGCTGAAGCGGGATTATATGCTTATAATCATAATTTAGATTCTTCAGAAGAATATTATAAAGAGGTAATTTCAACACGTGGTTATGAAGATCGTTTAGAAACGATAGATAACGTTCGTAAAACAAATGTAACAGTTTGTTCAGGAGGAATTATTGGTATGGGAGAATCTGTTGAAGATAGAGCTGGTATGTTAGTAGCACTATCTACATTAGATCCTCAGCCAGAATCAACACCAATTAATGCTTTGGTAGCTGTAGAAGGTACACCATTAGAAGATGAAAAACCAGTTGAAATATGGGAGATGATTCGTATGGTTGCAGCAACTCGTATTGTATTACCAGAAACACAAGTGCGTTTAAGTGCTGGTAGAACTCAAATGAGTAGAGAAGGTCAGGCAATGTGCTTTTTTGCAGGTGCAAATTCAATTTTTGCAGGAGATAAGTTGTTAACGACACCTAACCCTGATGTAAGTGAAGACATGAAAATGTTTGAAATGTTAGGTTTAAATCCTCAAAAACCATTTACTAAAAAAGTACAGCCTCAAACGGTAGAAGCTGATAATTCTGAATATAAAGGATTAGGAGAGAAGCCAAAATGGACAAGACCAGAGCATAAAATTGAGAGAAACGAGTCAAAAAAGAAAGAGGCTTTAGAGTTACGTAAGCAGTAACAAATAATTAACTCAAAAATATACAAGCACTTGTCTTATAGATGAGTGCTTTTTTTTAACAAAATCATTTAGAAAAAAGTTAATAACTATTTATTAACTTTGCTTTGCAAAAAAAGTGGATGCATGGGATTACAGTTGCAGCAAATAGATAGAGTTGAGACTATAACAAAAGAAGACTTTATTAAAAATTATTTTAAACCACAAAAACCTGTGGTAATTGAACGTTTTATTGAAGATTGGCCAGCATATTCTAAGTGGTCGTTAGAGTATATGAAAGAAATAGCTGGTGATAAAACAGTACCTTTATATGATGATAGGCCTGTAAATTATAAAGATGGGTTTAACGAGCCTCATGCTACAATGAAGATGAGGGAGTATGTTGATTTGTTAAAAAAAGAGCCTACTAAGTTTAGGATATTTCTATGGAATGTTTTAAAAGAAGTACCTCAATTACAAAAAGATTTTAGATTTCCTGATTTTGGTCTTAAGTTAATGAAGGGATTGCCAATGCTTTTTTTTGGAGGAAGAGATTCTTATACTTTTATGCATTACGATATTGATTTAGCTAATATTTTTCATTTTCATTTTGAAGGTAAAAAGAAATGTATTTTGTTTGATCAAAAGCAAAATAAGTATTTATATAAAATACCGAACTCTTTAATTACAAGAGAAGATATAGATTTTAATGATCCAGATTTTGAAAAATGGCCTGCTTTAAAGAAAGCTAAAGGGCATGTGGCTGAACTTGAGCACGGTAATGTTTTATATATGCCTGAAGGTTATTGGCATTATATGCGATATATAACACCTGGATTCTCCATGAGTTTAAGAGCGATAGCTCGTAATCCTAAAAATTTAGGAAAAGCTGTGTATAATGTATTTATAATGCGTACAGTAGATAATATAATGAGGAGGTTACGTGGTCAAAAATGGATTGATTGGAAAAACGAAAGAGCAATTGTAAAAACCAACAACGTACGTTAATTAATTCGTTGTTTTAATAAAATAAAAAAGCACCTGAATATTCAGGTGCTTTTTTATTTTATTAAAGAAGTAAAACTATTTAGCTTCAGCATATCTTCTTTCAACTTCATTCCAGTTGATTACTTTAAAGAAAGCATCGATATAATCAGGACGACGGTTTTGGTAGTTTAAGTAGTATGCGTGTTCCCATACATCTAATCCTAAAATAGGAGTTCCTCCACAAGTAACACCTGGCATTAATGGGTTGTCTTGGTTTGGAGTAGAGCATACTTCAATTTTACCACCTTTATGTACACATAACCATGCCCATCCAGATCCAAATTGAGTAGCAGCAGCTTTAGAAAAAGCATCAATAAAAGCTTCTTTTGAACCAAATTCAGCTTCAATAGCATCTTTTAATTCTCCTGATAAATACCCACGATCTTCAGGGTTCATTACTGTCCAGAATAATGAGTGGTTGTAAAATCCACCTCCGTTATTACGAACTCCCATGTTATTCATGTCTAAATTTGCTAAAATATCTTCAATAGATTTTCCTTCTAAATCAGTTCCTGCAATAGCTGCATTTAATTTAGTAGTATATCCATTATGATGTTTACTATGGTGTATTTCCATAGTTCTAGCATCTATATTTGGTTCTAAAGCATCGTAAGCATATCCTAATTCTGGTAATTCAAAAGCCATAGTTATTTATTTTTAAAAGGTTAATTATATATTTTTCCGACGGTAAATTTAACGCAAAAAAATAAGGCAAACAATGGTTTGCCCTATTCAAAATTTATTTTAGTATAAATAATAACTATTATTTAATAAGTTGGTTTGTCATTTTTAGAAAACTCAGTCATGAATTCTTCCGCTTTTTCTACCATTTTTTTGCTACCACAGTAAAAAGGAACACGTTGGTGTAATTCTGAAGGATTAATGTCTAAAATTCTTGTAAATCCATCTGAAGCTTTACCGCCTGCTTGTTCACAAATAAAAGCCATAGGATTACACTCGTACAATAAACGTAGTTTTCCATTTGGGTCAATAGCAGTAGCTGGATAAATATAAATACCACCTTTAATCATGTTTCTATGAAAGTCAGAAACTAATGATCCAATGTAGCGAGCTGTATAAGGTCTGTTATCTTCTTTGTTTAATTCTTTACAGTAAATTAAAAAACGTTTCATCCCTTCTTGAAAATGAGTGAAATACCCTTCGCTAACTGAGTAAATTCTTCCCATTTCAGAATATTGCATATTTGGATGAGATAAATAAAATGTACCGATTGCTGGGTTTAATGTAAATCCATTAACGCCATTACCTGTAGTGAAAACTAACATTGTAGAAGTACCATAAGCTACATAACCAGCAGCAACTTGTTCGCTTCCTTTTTGTAAAAAATCTTCTTTAGTAACAGGAGTTCCATCTGGAGAAACTCTTCTGTAAATAGAAAAAATGGTTCCAACTGAAACATTTACATCAATGTTTGATGAACCGTCTAAAGGATCCATTAATAACACATACTTATTGTTGTTTTCTTTATTATTACCTTCAACAACAACAAAATCATCTTCTTCTTCACTTGCTATTCCACAAACTATCTCACGATTTATTAATGTTTGTTTAAATAAATCATTCGCTAGAACATCTAATTTTTGTTGAGTTTCACCTTGAACATTTATATCACCAGATGCACCAGTTATATCAACTAAACCAGCTTTTCTAATTTCATGATTAACTACTTTGGCAGCTAAGCGAATAGAATTAATTAAACGAGACAATTCTCCTGATGAATATTTAAAGTGATTTTGGTTACTGATAATAAACTCACCGAGAGTCATGTGATTGTTATTCATGTTAAATGTTGTAATTGTGTTTTACAAAGATGCCACTTTTTTACGTTTTTACAACGATTTCGTATTTTAAAATTTTCAACAAAAAAAATTGATATGTTTTAATTTTTAGGTTTATTTTAAAGCATAACTTTTCAAAGTATCTTTACAAAAAATACTAATTATGAGTTTTATTATTAGAAAAGGAGAAGCAAAAGATGTAAAGGCAATTCTTGAGTTGATTATTGAATTAGCTGTTTTTGAGAAATTACCAAATGAAGTTGAGGTAACTGAAGAAGAGTTATTAAATGATGGTTTTTCAAGTAATCCTAAGTTTAAAACATTTGTGGCTGAAGAAAAAGATGGTAGTATTATAGGAATGGCACTTTTTTATGAACGCTATTCAACATGGAAAGGGAAAACAATACATTTAGAAGATTTAATGGTAACTCAATGTAAAAGAGGAGTTGGTGCAGGAAAAGCTTTGTATACTGAAGTTTTAAGATTTGCACATGATTCTGGATATAAAAGAGTTGCATGGGAAGTGTTAGACTGGAATAAGAATGCAATTAACTTTTACGAAAGCACTGGGGCCAAAATATTAGATGGTTGGCAAGTTGTACAGATGAAAGAAAACAAATTAAGAGAGTTTATATATAATAGTAATGAGAGTATTTAAATTTGGAGGAGCATCGGTTAAAGATGCAGATGCTGTAAAAAATGTAGCAAGAGTTTTACAGCATGAAGGTACAAAAAATACATTGGTAGTAATATCAGCAATGGGCAAAATGACTAATGCTTTTGAGGCTCTAATTAATGCTTATTATTATAAACAAGATAATTTAAATGAGGAATTTATATTTGTAAGAGACTTTCATGATAACATGTTACAAGGGTTGTTTTCTAATAAGCAAGCAAATGTTTATAGTAAAGTAATCAATTTGTTTGGTGAATTGAGCGGTTTCATGGCACAAAATAACTCAGCAAACTATAATTATGTTTACGATCAAATGGTTGGCTATGGTGAATTATTATCAACAACTATTGTAAGCGAATATTTAAAAAGCATAGGGGTTCTTAATAAATGGATTGATGTTAGAAGCCTTATTAAAACAGATTCTAATTATAGAGATGCTAAAGTTAATTGGGAAAATACAGAAGACATAATTCAAAAAAATATAGACACTAATACATTAAATATTACTCAAGGTTTTTTAGGAGGTTGTAATAATGAAACTACAACTTTAGGAAGAGAAGGATCAGATTATACTGCGGGTATTTTTGCGTATTGCTTAAACGCTAAAAGTGTAACTATATGGAAGGATGTAGATGGGGTTTTGAATGCTGATCCAAGAGTATTTAATGAAACAAGATTGTTAGAAGAGATATCTTATACCGAAGCTATAGAAATGGCTTTTTATGGTGCATCAGTTATTCATCCTAAAACGATTCAACCTTTAGAGAAAAAAAATATTCCTCTTTATGTACGGTCTTTTGACGATTTAAATAAAAAAGGAACCAAAGTAAGTAAAGGAGTTTTACTAAACCCTTTAACTTCTTGCTTTATAGTTAAAAAGGATCAAATTCTGATTTCAGTTTCTGCTAAAGATTTTTCTTTTATGGTAGAAGAAAATATTAGCTATATTTTTAAAAAATTACATGAACATAAACTGAAAGTAAACTTAATTCAGAATTCAGCTCTAAGCTTTTCTGTATGTGTAGATGATAAATATAATAACTTTGAGAAGTTCTACAACGAGCTTCAAGAAATGTATTTAATAAAACCATATAAGAATGTAACATTATATACGATTAGGCATTTTAATGATGAAGCAATCAATTCTATTAGAGAAAAAGGAGAAGCAATAATTCGTCAAATAAATACAGAAACTGCTCAGTTGGTTATAAGATAGCTGAAAATTGTGTTCTATTTTTTCGTACCTTTGCATTTATGCCAAATAGAAATTAATGGGATTAGTTACATCTAAAGAAATTGCTAAAATTGTAGGAGTTGAGAAGCTTGGTGTTGTAGGAACTTTTATAGGTTGGTTATTAATCAGGATCTTACGAATTTCAGCAATCAACAAAATATATAATAATAATAAGGATAAATCCGATTTAAGCTTTTTAAATGGGGTATTAGACGATTGTAAAATAGAGTTTGAGATACCAGAAGAAGATTTAAAAAGGATACCTAAAGATGGTTCTTTTATTACAATATCTAATCATCCATTAGGAGGTATAGATGGTGTTTTATTATTAAAACTATTAATTGAAAAGAGAGCTGATTACAAAATAATAGCTAATTTTTTATTACACAGAATTGAGCCATTAAAACCGTATGTAATGCCAGTAAATCCTTTTGAAAATCATAAGGATGCTAAGTCAAGTGTAGCTGGTATAAAAAGTGCGTTACTTCATTTAAAAGAAGGGAAACCTTTAGGGATTTTTCCTGCAGGAGAGGTTTCTACATATAAAGATGGTAAATTAATGGTTGATAAACCATGGGAAGATGGAGCTGTACGTTTAATAAAAAAGGCAAAAGTTCCTGTGATTCCTATTTATTTTCATGCCAAAAATAGTAGATTCTTTTACATTCTATCTAAAATTAGTGGAACTTTACGAAGTGCAAAGCTTCCTTCAGAGGTGATTTCACAAAAAAATAGAGTTATAAAAGTACGTATAGGAAAGCCTATTTCTGTAAAAGACCAAGAACAATATAAGGATACACCTTCCTTTTATGAGTTTATAAGGAAAAAAACCTATATGCTTGCTAACCCTTTTGAAAAGGCTCCGCAAAAAATACTGTCAACACAAAATTTAAAAATACCTAAAAAAGCAAAAAAAATAACATCTCAAAGATCTTCTGATTTATTTGTAAAAGAAGTTGATAAGTTAAGAGATGAAGGTAAACGATTACTTTCGAGTAAGAATTATGAAGTATTTTTTGCAAATGCTAAAGAAATACCTAATATTTTACATGAGGTTGGAAGATTAAGAGAAATTACTTTTAGAGATGTAGGAGAAGGAACGAACAAACCGATTGATTTAGATAAGTTTGATAGGTATTATTATCACCTTTTCTTATGGGATAGTGAAAAAAATGAACTTGTAGGTGCCTACAGAATGGGGTTAGGTAAAGATATTTTTAAAAAATATGGGATTAATGGTTTTTATATTCAAACATTGTTTAGAATTGAACCAGAGCTTCATTCTATGATGCAAAGTACTATTGAATTAGGTAGAGCATTTATTTCAAAAAAATACCAACAAAAACCAATGCCTTTATTTTTATTATGGAAAGGGATTGTGCATGTAACTTTACGTTATCCTAAGTATAAATACTTAATGGGTGGAGTTAGTATTAGTAATCAATTTTCTGAATTCTCTAAATCTTTAATGATTGAATTTATGAAGTCGCATTACTACGATCCTTATGTGGCTCAATATATTCACCCCAAAAAAGAATTTAAGGTTAAGTTAAAAGATGCTGATAAAGATTTTGTATTTGATGCAACTGAAGCAGATATGCAAAAATTTGATAAAATTATAGATGAAATTGAACCAGGTGCACTTAGAATTCCTGTTTTGATAAAGAAATATGTGAAGCAAAATGCTCGTTTGGTAGCGTTTAATGTTGATCCTAAGTTTAACAACGCAATAGATGGGTTAATGTATATTAAAGTTGCTGATATTCCAGATAGTACTGTAAAGCCAGTAATGGAAGAATTTCAAGCTGAGTTAGAAAGAAGAGCCACTGAAAACGCTAATAAAATAGTTTAGTTATAGATATCAACTCTTATAATATTAGATAAAATAAAACCTCGAAAAATTAATTTTTCGAGGTTTTATTTTAAGTTAAAAAAGGTTAATTATGCTTTATCGCAACATTCTTTTTTACAATCAGTCATACAAGCTTTTTTTGCTGTCTCGTTTTTCTCAGTACAGTCTTTTTTACAATCTTTCTTGCAAGCTTCTTTAACTCCTGCTTCAGATGTTTTATAAGTATTACCATCAGCAATACCATCAATAAAAGCAATTAAGTCTTTTTTATTTGTTTTAGCAGCATCATACTTTACAACAGCGGTACTATCATTAAAAATAACTTCAGCGTTAATAACACCTTCTTTTTTTGATAACTTAGAGGCGATTGTTTTAGCGCAACCAATTTCACATGTCATACCAGAAATATTAAAACTAGCTTCCTCAACTTTTTTTGCTATTTCTTCTTTTTTATTAGAATTGTCTTTTTTTGCTTCATTTTTACAGCTAACAGCTAAAAAACTAATTAAAGCAAATACAAATATTATTTTTTGAATTTTCATTGTTTTTAATTATAGGATTATACTGCAAATTTATTAATAAATTCATTTTTATGCGTATAAAAGTCGATTTTTGTGTATAAATTGATTCAAAATGGGGAGCCAAAAACAAAAATGGTTGTATTTATTGTTACTTTCTCTTATATGGGGAAGTTCATTTATTTTAATGAAAAAAGCATTAATAGGGCTAACACCCATTCAATTGGGTGCTTTACGTATAGTAATCACGGCGTTTTTTTTGATTTTAATAGGGTTTAATACATTAAAAACTATTGAAAAGAACCAGTGGAAATGGGTTTTGCTAAGTGCTTTATTGGGTACTTTTTTTCCTTCGTTTTTGTATGCATATGCAATTTTTGGGATTGACAGTTCTATAGCATCGATTTTAAATTCAATAACACCATTTAATGCATTATGGGTTGGAGCAGTTTTTTTTAGTTTTTCGTTTAGGAAAAATCAATTATTAGGTATCCTAATTGGTCTTATAGGTACGGTTACTTTAATTGTAAAAGGAGCAACTTTAAATCCGGATCAAAACTATTGGTATGCTTTATTACCAGTTTTATCTTCATTTGGATATGCCTTTAATGTAAATATTATAAAAAAGTATTTACAAGATTTAGATGCTTTGGCAATAACTACTGGGAATTTTATTTTAATAATTATTCCAGCATTTTTAGTGCTCGTTTTTTCTGGTTTTTTTACATCGTTTGAACTAAATACTGAAACGAAACCCGCTTTAATGTATATTTTTATTTTAGCAATAGTTGGAACAGGTGTAGCTAAAATAATATTTAATAGACTTATTCAAATCTCATCTCCTATATTTTCAACATCTGTAACGTACTTAATACCAATAGTTGCAGTTGTTTGGGGTATTATTGATAATGAAGAGTTAAGTTTAATTCAGCTTTTAGCTGGTATTGTTATTTTATTTGGAGTGTATTTAGTGAATAAGAAAAAATAAAAGAGCCAAAGTATTGTATTACTTTGACTCTTTATGTTATTTTTATTTAAGTAATTTTATTTAAAATCAGCGTCAGAAACACCTTCATTTATTTTTACTTCTTTGGTAATGAATTCCATTTTCATAGGTCCCATGGTTTGAATCATTTTATGAGGGAATTTTATTCCATTTACCTCTTTATAATCTGAGTAAAGTACAGGGACTTTCATTTCCCCTTGAGGTCCTTTTACAGTTTTAACCTCTTTAAGTTTAAAACCAGTTTTCATATCATAAAATATTTCACTCTTACCAGATTTAATAACGTAAGCATTTTTCCCGTCAATAGGTTCAATTCTATCTAATTTCCCGTTTCTGTATGCTTCATCTGAAAAAGGAGCAGAGGTGTTTTTAACTTCGTCTAAGCTTTCACCTGATAACTCTTTTCTTTGTCCACGAGCTTCCTGGTATCCTTTCGTACCATCAAAAACAATTTTTTGCATAGTATTACCCATCATTGAAACTAATGTTAATGATTTATTAGGTGCTGCTGTTTTTTGAACTAAATTTAATTTCATCCCTTGAACTGTAGCATCTGAACTTAATTTTAAAGTTTTTACCGTTGCTATTTTATCTTTACCTCCAATTGCTTTATAATAATTATCTATTACTGTAGAAGTACTAACTCCACTAGGTATAGGTAAGCTCATTGCAGGTTTAGTTGTTGGGTTTCCATTTTTATCAAAATAGTTTATTTTGTAATCTCCTTTTTCAAGGTTCTTTAAAACATCTATCCCTTTACCTGTAATTACAATTCTAGCTTTATTTGCTTTAAAATATTTAATAGCAGCTTTTTGAACATCATCAAGAGTTACTGCATTTATGTTGGCTAAATAGTTTTTATAATAATCTTTAGATAAATTATTTTGTAAAATATTTAATGCATAGTTAGCAACTGTACTCGGTCTTTCAACAGCTTTTACAAAATTTCCTAAGTATTTAGCTTTTGCAATATCTAGTTCTTTTTGAGTAGCTTTTTGATAACGAATCTTATTGATTTCTTTCATAGTTTCAACAATAGCACTATCAGTAACCATATTTCTAACAGAAGCAGAAGCTTTAAATCTGCTAGCATATCTACTAGCTCCAATACGAGAGTATGCACCATAAGTGTACCCTTTGTCTTCTCTAAGATTCTTGTATAGTCTACCAGTACCACCACCACCAAGAATTTGGTTAGCTAATAAAGCAGCATAAAAATCTTTATCACCCATTTTTAAATCAACAGTATTAACTATTGCTACTTCTGATTGTACAGCGTTTGGCATGTTGATGAAATTAATTTCTGTAGTTTCTACGTTTTTAACTTCAGGTAAGCTTTTAAAAGCCATTTCTCCTTTTTTCCATTTACCAAATAACGAAGTAATTTGTTTTTTTATTGAACGAAAATCAACATCACCAATTACAACTAAATAAGCATTGTTTGGTTTAAATACTTTAGAATATAAACTTTTAACATCTTGTAATTTTATATTTTTAAGAGTTTCTTCTGAAGTAAATTCTCCATAAGGATGACTTTTACCATAAGTAAGTAATCTTTCAACTCTACCTGCTATTGCAGTAACACTCTTGTCATTAGATTTAATACCATCAAGAGATTGTTTCATTTGTTTATCAAACTCTTCTTGTGTAAAAACTGGGTTAAAAGCAGCATCAGCCATTAATTTTAAAACTTCAGGAAAATATTTTGATAAAGAACTAGCAAAAGCACTCTCCGAACCAAAAGAAATTCTAGCCCCTAAATAATCTACTTTTTTATCAAAATTTTCTTTTGACATATTAGTAGTACCAGTACCTAACATGCCACCAACAAAACCTTCAACACCAGCTTTGCTTCCATGAGCCATAGGTGGGTTGTCAATGTCTAATGTTACAGAAACTCTAGGTAGTTTATGATTCTCAACAACTAAAACCTGTAAGCCATTCTTTAAAGTGAATTTCTTTGGCTTACCTAAGTTTATCTTTGGAGCTGGTCCAGATTCTGGCATTTTTGTTCTATCAATTTGAGCAGAAATACTCATTGATAAGAATAAAAATGTGATAATTGAATATATCTTTGTCTTCATTTTTCTTATTTTAATTTGATTATTTCTTTTTAGATGTAGGTAAGTAGTCAATTACAACACGTCTGCTTTTTGCTAAATATTTTTTAGCTACTGCTCTAATTTCTTTTTTTGTAATAGAATTAATGATCTCTAATTCATTATTAATTCTATGCGTATCTCCCATTAACATATAGTTGCTAGCTAAAGAAGAAGCAATACCTTGTACACTTGAATTAGATGATACAAAACGGTTTTCAAATTTGTTTCTTACTTTTTGTAAATCTTCATCAGAAATTAGTTCAGTTTGTAATTTTAAAATTTCTTCATCCATTTCCTTAATTAAATCATCTAAAGAATTTTTACCTAAAGGAATTGCACCAATTGTATAAACACTATAATCAACCATTGCTCTACCAAAAGAGAAAACGGCTAAAGCTTTCTTTTTGTTTTCTACCAATTTTTTCTGAAGCCTTGAGCTTTTACCATCACTTAAAATTGTTGAAATAACATCTAAAACTTTAGCTTCCCTATCTCTCATAGAAGGAGTTTTATGCATTAAAACAACAGCAGGTAATTGAATGTTAGAATCGTATTCAGTAACTCTTTTTTCTTTAGTTCTTTCTGGTTCAATTATTTTAACTCTTTTAGGTAGAGTTCTTGAAGGAATTGTTCCGAAATAACTTTTTATTAAAGATTTAGCTTCTTTCTTTTGAAAATCTCCAGCTAAAACTAAAACAGCATTGTTTGGCATATACCATTTGTCATAAAAAGCTTTAAACTCTTCTAATTTAGCATTGTCTAGATCTTTAATAAAACCAATTAAAGGTCTACCATAGTTATGTTTGTCAAACAAATGCTTATACACCATTCCGTATTGAATTTTACCATACGGAGCATTGTCCATTCGTTGTCTTTTTTCTTCTTTTACCACTTCATTTTGTGTATCTACAGCTTTTTGATCTACAATAGGATGTAATAACCTTTCTGATTCCATCCATAAAGCCAGTTTTAACTCGTTAGAAGGAAACGTTTCATAATAGTTTGTTCTATCCCAGTTGGTTGTTGCATTTCCACTACCTCCTCTTGAAGATTGAATTTCACTCCATTTTCCTCGAGGAATATTTTGAGTTCCTGTAAATAATAAGTGCTCATAGAAATGTGCCATTCCTGTTTTTCCATCAACTTCATCCTTTGAACCAACGTTATACAAAACTTCTAAAGCTATTACTGGAGCTGAATTGTCTTGATGTAAAATAACATGTAATCCGTTGCTTAAATCGTACTCTTCAAATTCAACCTTTTGTGCATTAGCTGATAAGCCAACAAACAAAACAGTTACAAGAGTTATAATATTTTTCCTCATTGATAAATTGTTTAATTTTTAATTGATTTGCCCTATGTGACGTGAAAGTATTTGTTTTGTTACATTAAAAGTTGAAAAATAATACATTTTTAATTAAATTAGAATTAATTTTCTGAGTTGTAGATTGTTTGTTGTTATAAAAACTGTATATTTGCACCCGCATTTTCGTTAAGAAAGTGCTATAATGTATAAACGCAAAACAAAAAGTATGTACGCAATCGTAGAGATAGCAGGGCAACAATTTAAAGTAGCAAAAGACCAAAAAGTTTACGTTCACCGTTTACAAGAAGCAGAAGGATCAAAAGTAACTTTTGATAAAGTAATGCTTGTTGAAGACAAAGGAAATGTAACTATTGGCGCCCCAGCTATAGAAGGTGCAGGAGTAACTGCAAAAATTCTAGGTCACTTAAAAGGTGATAAAGTAATCGTTTTCAAGAAAAAAAGAAGAAAAGGTTACAAGAAGAAAAATGGACACAGACAGTATTTAACTGAAATTCAAATTGAAGGGATTTCTGCTTCTGGTGTTAAGAAGGCAGCTGCTAAAAAAGAAGCTCCTAAGGTAGAAGTTAAGGAAGAATCAAATGATTTAAGTTCTAAAACTGTAGCAGAATTAAAAGCTTTAGCTAAAGATAAAGGTATTACAGGATATACTTCTTTAAAGAAAGCTGAATTAATTGAAGCATTAAGTAAATAATAACTTTAAAAACTTACAAAGATGGCTCATAAAAAAGGTGTCGGTAGTTCGAAGAATGGTCGTGAATCAGAATCGAAACGATTAGGAGTAAAGATTTTTGGAGGACAAGCTGCTATAGCAGGTAACATTATTGTTCGTCAAAGAGGAACTCAACACAATCCAGGTGAAAATGTATATATGGGAAAAGACCATACATTACATGCTAGAGTAGATGGAGTTGTGAAATTTCAAAAGAAAAGAGATAATAGATCTTATGTTTCTATAGAGCCTTTTGAGGCATAGACATATAGATTTTATATGATTTTTAAAAACTGTCTGAAAAGGCAGTTTTTTTTATGCTTTAACATTTTTTTAACACTAAAACCATTCTTCTATCTTATATTTGCAACTATGTTGCATTTATTTGTTGTTTATGCAATTGATTTAAATAAAGAATTATTAAAAATAGGCTGATTACCTATAGATTAACTAGCCTCGGGTTTGGGGTTAATCAAATTTTTTATTGTTTAGAAAGTAGGTGTCAATTTTTGACACCTTTTTCTATTAAACAATTTTTGAATTCATTCTACAATTGAGTTTTTTAAAAGAGCGATAGATTTGTTATTTTTGTTTGATTATTATTGGTAGTTTTAACAAATTAATTTATTCAAATGAGAAATACCGTTTCCTTGCAAGCAATTAAATCCTATGTTATTGATAAAAATGGAGCAGTAAGTGCTGTGGAATTGGTAGAGTATTTTAAAAATAGATTTAATAAAACTACAATTTATAGAGTATTAGCTAGGCTAGAAGAACAAGGTGAAGTACATTCTGTTATAGGAAAAGATGCGAATACTTATTATGCAACTTGTCACTCTACTTGTTCTAAAGAAAGTCATAATGATAATCATGTACACAGGCAATGCAAAAAATGTGGAGAATTGTCATGCGTTGAAATAGAAATGAGAGCACCGACTTCTAATGATTTTATAATAGAAGAAACTAAAATTCTTTTAATAGGTGTTTGTAAAAATTGTCAATAAATATACTTGAAACACAAAAATATACCGATTGGTTTATTTTTTGTATCTTTACCTTATAAATTTTCAATTGAGTGTCTAAATCAGAAAAAACCAAAGCATTTATTATAGAAACTGTAGCTCCTATTTTCAATAAAAATGGATATTCAGCAATGAGTTTATCTAAAATAACTGAAGCTACAGGATTAACTAAGGGAGCTATTTATGGGCATTTTCAAAATAAAGAAGAGCTGGCAATTGATGCCTTTCGTTATTCTGTAAGGAGAGTTTTGAAAGATTTAAACAAAGAGGTTTCTTTAGGTAAAAGACCTATAGATAAACTATTACGGATTGCATCTTTTTACGAAACATATTATCAATATAATAAAGAATTTGGTGGATGTCCAATTTTAAATATAGGTGTAGACTCTAATAACCAAAATACTGGTATTGCTGATTTAGTGCGTTTTTATAATCATAAAATTTTAAATCAATTTTCTCTTTTAATAGATACAGCAAAGCACGCAAATGAGATAAAAAAATCTATTAATAGTTTAGTATTAGCAAAACGTTTTTTTTATATGATTGAAGGTGCAGTATATATGTCGCATATAATGAAAGATGAGAGTTACCTTATTGATGTGTCAGAAACTATGAAATTAATTATAAACCAAGATTTAAAGCTATAACTATTTTTTTAACCAAAAATATACCGATTGGTATATTTAAAAATAAACATTATGAATTTAACTAAAGTATTAGAAAGTAAAACGAAAATTAGATTTCAAGATTGTGATCCATTCAATCATTTAAATAATGGTGCTTATTTTAATTATCTTATTAATGCTAGAGAAGATCAATTAATAGCTAACTATAATTTAGATATTTATAAACATGGAAAAGAAACTGGTAAAAGTTGGGTTGTTGGATCTCATCAAATAGCTTATTTAAAACCAGCTACTTTAATGGAAACTGTCACAATTGATTCACAATTAATTAAATATGGGAATAAAAATTTATTGGTTGAGATAAGAATGTGGAATGAAACCAAAACTGAGTTAAAAGCAATACTATGGAGTTCGTTTGTGTACTTTAATTTGTTAAAACTTTCGTCTGAAAAACATTCAGATGATTTATTAGCGCTTTTTGAAAATGTTGTTTTACCTGTTGATCAATTTAACTTTGAAGAAAGAGTACAAAGTTTTCGATTTCAAAAAGTGTAGCAAAAACTCCATATTATAAACAGGAATGATTAAAAAGTCGCCTAAAAATAATTCTTAGGCGATATTTTATTCTAAAAAATGCTATTCTTTAACCATTTCTAAAATCACGTCTTGCGATTTTATAATATGATTGAAGAACTCTTTCAAAGCATGGTATTCTTGGCTAGTATATACACTTTTGTTTATGCTAATTTTACAAAATAAAGTCATAGATGTGTTATAAACCTTAGTTGTAATTAAGTATTTACCACCATTATTGGGGAGTATTACTGTTTTATTATTTAATTCTTTTTTCAACTTATATCCTTCTGGAATTTGCATTGAAAAAATATAAGTATTTTCACTTGGGTAACCAAAATCTACTGGATAATCACGTTTTTTTAATTTAAATGGATTTCTAGTATGTTGAGTTATTAAAAAAGGATTAATGTAAAAAACACCATCTCTATATACGTCTTCTAAAGTAACAGTGTACGTTTCATTTAAGTTTTTAGCAACTTGATTTAAATTTTCAACTTTAAACGTATCTACTTCTAAAAATGGATAGTTTGACTCAAATGATTCAATATATTCATCTTCACTTTTTGATTGTATACGCGCTCTCTTATTTACAGCATAATAACTTTTAGTACTTATTTTTATGCTTGCAGTAGTCTCTTCTTCACTAAGGTTTAGTTTTACTTTAATTGTTTTAAAAGCTTTGTTATTAAGCTTTATTGGTTCCCAAACACTCCCTTTTTTGAAGTTTAAAAGCCTTCCGTCACCGTTTAAAGCTTGAAACTGAACTAAACCAAAAGGCAATTGTTTTTTTGAAGCATCTAAATAATACTCTTTGTTATCAATTACAATTTTCACCAATAAATAATTAAACTCATTTATAACAGGATGCAATTTCGTTGGCATTGCTCTATCCCTTGTAGAAGTTAGAATTAAATAAGTTTCTATTTCAGCGGCTTTTAAAGAATTATATAAAGACAAGTTAATGTCAAAAATATTACCAAATTTATTCGTAAAAGCTTTTTTGATTCTCACTTTAGCTGAAGGCCAATAATCACCATTCCATGTGTAATGATTTTTAATAAAACTAAAAATAGCTTTTGCCTTATTTAACTCTGAAGTACTATTAAAAATAGTAGATGGTAATTGTTTTTTAAAATAATTTTTCTTCGAAGTTTGTTTGTCTAAAAAATTATTTTTTAATCTTTTGTCTGCATCTCTCCATGTTTTGGTGTATTTTTCTATTCCTTGACTTGGATGCCTGTATGATTCTAAATCAAAAACTAATCTAGATTTAAAATTTTTTGCACTTAGCATATGTTTTTCTTCTTTAAAGGCAGGAATATTTTCTATTCCATATGCTAATAAGGCACAAGCTCCTTTACCCATACCAGGAATGTATACGCAGTTTTTATCAACATTAAATTGATTTGTAGTTAATGGTAAAAAACCTATTACTCTAATATTATATTTCCAGTTACCTAAAATAGAAGCTGTAAAATCACTTTTTACTTTAGGAATATCTGATTGAAATAACCAATCATCCATTTGTGAGTATGGAGTGGTTACGGAGTACACATATTCAATAATACTTCCTACTTTTAAAGCAGGCATTGTAAAGGTTATTTCCTTCCACTTTTCGTTGAGTTTTTTTGTGAAAATATTTTTACTAATTAAATGTGTTTTCTTAATTCTATCACCTTGATTTAAATTGTAAGTTATTCCTTTAATATGATGTACTTTTTCTTTACCATAACTTGGAATTCTTATGGTTGCTTTATTAAAACCAGCTTTTTTTAATATTTTAATTCTAAAATAATAATCAGTAGTTCTATTATAATCTCTTTTTTCATCTAGGTAATGGTTAGCATGTTCATATAAAACAACTGCATTAGCTGTTGAATCATTCTCATAACGTACCATTTTAAGTTCTTCAATAGAAGCGTTTCCTATTTTTGATGATTTCTTTTTTTGTGAAAAACAAATTAAAAAACTAAATAGTGAAATAATAATTAAGACTTTCTTTTTCATAATGTTTTCTTTTTTACAAAAAAACCTTGAGATTTTAGCCTCAAGGTTTTTATATTGGTAAATGTAAATATTTTATATTTAATTAACGCTCTTTGTACTTACATAAAACTCTTCATAAGTTTGTAATAAGCTCATAAGTCCAGAAACTAAATCTTGCGTCTCAATTAGAATACTAAAGTATAAAGTTGTATTCTTAGGACTTGTTTCATCTGTTCTAATGCGATCTACTTGTTTTTCAATTGAAGCCGATACTTCTTTTAATAACTCTCTTTTTTCATTAATTATATGCTCTAAATTATCAAAGCTCCTATTCTGAAATGTTGAACTAATATCCTCCAATAATCCAGATAATGTATTATCTATTGTTTTTAAATCTTTTAATTGACCTTTCTTAAGGTTTTTATGATTGTTATTTACGTGTTTATAAGTAGCTCTAGATATATAGCTAATAGATTGAGCAACATCCTGTAAATATCCTAAAATTAAAATATAAAACTTACTAGCTTGTACAGAGGTGTCATCTAATGATTTAATGAAATAAAACACTCCATCTTTTAAACTATCAATTTCATCATTTAATTTCGTAACATGTTTATCTGTTTTACGTAATTTAATTAAATCATGATTAGCAAGGTCGTTAACAACACTTGAATATAGTTTATTAATTCTATTAGCAACTCCAGCAATGTGGTCAGAACTTTCTTCAATTACTCCATTAATAGTAATTAATTCAGCACGTTCCATATGTACTTGTTTTTTCTCTTCTTTTGCTTTCTTTCTGTGAGACATAGTATTTCTTCCTATTAAAAGTGCTACGACTAATAATAAAACAGGAATCATAACTAAATCCCAACTAATTAAATAAGCAACTAATGCAGCGGCAACAAATGCAGTTATGGCAGTTAAAAACCAACCTCCAACAACATTAATTACACCAGCAACTCTATATACAGCACTTTCACGTCCCCAAGCTCTATCTGCTAAAGAAGTACCCATAGCTACCATAAAAGTTACATATGTTGTTGATAAAGGTAATTTCATAGAAGTAGCAATTGATATTAAAATTCCAGCTACTATCAAGTTAACAGATGCTCTTACTAAATCAAAAGCAGGCATTTCATACGTTTTATCTTTTGGAAGTTCTATTACAGGTTTTTGAAATTTAGTATCTACATAAGTCAACGTTTTTTTAGGAACAACAGCGCTAATACCAGCATTGATTCCCATAGCAATTCTTACAACTATTCTAGACATTGGATTAGGTTGGAATTTTTCATGACCTTCACCTTGTCTTGATAAGTCAATTCCTGTTTTAATTACATTTTGAGCTTTACTTGAAGTCCATAAAGTAACTACCATAATTCCTCCAGCTAATAATAATAACCATACATTAGAAGGCACTTTTTTAGCTAAAACTCCCATTGAAAAGGCATCAGGAGCAAGTCCTGAAATTTGCCATTCTTGATAAGAATTCCATGCGGCAATTGGTACTCCAACAAAGTTTACTAAATCATTTCCTGAAAAAGCCATTGCTAAAGAAAAGGTACCTACTCCAATAATTAATTTTAAAACATTTATTTTAAAGAAGCTAATTAAAGCTTGAGAAATTAAACTCCAAACTAAAAAACTTCCTGTAATAATTAAAAAAGTGTTTCCTTCAATTAGATGTTTAATGTCTTTATAAAAAGGAGTTCCTTTCATTCCTTTTATAATAATAAAATAAGTAATAGCAGTAATAGCAAAACCTCCAAATAAAGCATTTATATAGTTTGCTCTTTTTTCAAAGTTGAAGGAATAAATTAGTCTAGAGAAAAACTGGACAATTGCTCCGACTGAAAAAGCTACGACGACGGATAGTAATATCCCTTTAATAATTTCAATCGCTTTTTTATGATTAATATAATTCCAAATGTCTGAAATTGATTGTGAGTCATTTGCAGATATTTTAATTAAAGAAATACAAACTGCAGCTCCTAATAATTCAAATACAATAGAAACTGTAGTAGAGGTTGGCATTCCAAGCGAATTAAAGATATCTAATAAAAGTATATCCGTAATCATCACAGCCATAAAAATAATCATGATATCTTGAAACATGAACATACTAGGATTGAATATCCCTTTACGTGCTACTTCCATCATACCACTAGAAGTTATGGCTCCAAAAAAGACACCTATACTAGCAATTATCATTATATTTCTAACTTTAATTGCCTTTGAACCAATTGCAGAGTTTAAGAAGTTAACAGCATCGTTACTAACTCCAACTATTAAATCTACAACAGCTAAAACCGCTAAAGCGACCAACATTAAAATATATGGATCCCCCATTTTTTCATTTTTATTTAAGATTTGCAAATCTACAAACACTAAGAGGTGTTTGTGTTAGGTTTATGTTATTTTTTTAAAAGTGAATATCTAATTGTAATCTATACATTAATTCATTTGTTTTTCCAATAACATCTAAATAGCTAATATCAGTTTGTACTTTTAATTTATGACCTGCAATATATTTAGAAAGTCCAAGTGTATACTGGTTTTCTTGGGTTATTTGTGTTATCTTTTCATCTAAATTTATGGTTGTAAACCGTCCAGAAATTTCCCAGTTTTTAGAAAATAAATAACTTCCATGTAAATTCAGTCCACTACCTATTTGTACTTTATCACCTGTTAATGTTCCGTCAGAATTTTTTGCGAGAGGATTTTTTGCATCTCTAAAAGCATATTCTCCCATAAAAGAAATTCCTTTATATTTAAACATAGCATCTATAAAAATTGTAGAAATATTTGTTTTATAAAACCCGATATCATTTTTCATATAAGCACCCAAATTACTTTGAGTTTTTACAGCATCATTATTAAAATCATAGGTAGCACCTAAAACTAATTTAGGAGTTTTCTCTTTTATTAAATCTCTTCCTTTATCATCTTCTAAACTAGTAAATAAACCAAAAGGGAGTAGTTCTATTCTACTAGTATATTGATAACCGCCTAAATTACCTGTTGTAATGTTTCTACCTTCTCCCTGAGAAATTGATAAAACTTCTTTTATAATAAAGCTGTCAGATAATTTAAAACGATGTCTTAATTGAAACCCCATATCCCTATCAATATTAAACCTTACATTCAATAAAGACCTGTCTACTAACTGTAAATTTGCTGATGAAATTACACGCTCTATGTTTCCTGGAAGTTTTGTTTGACCAATCCATAATTCGAAATTTTTATAGAAATTCCATTTTACGACGGCGTCAAGAATATATCTAGGAGCGTTATTTGTATGTTCAGAGGCACCACCAATATCATTATTAGTAAGTCCTAGTTCCATTTTATATTTTAATTTAGGAGAAAAAGCAAAGCCATTAAATTTTAAACGAGCTCGTCTTACTAAAAAAGAAGAAGATGGTTTAGATAATCCGTTTGATGAAGAATTCCATTTAGCAATGGTTAAGAATTGCATTCGAGCTCCAACTTTCATACTCCAAGTACTATCTTGTCCAACAAGGTTAAAAAGACCATTTCCGAATTTTGGGGAGTTTTTTTCTTGAGCTTCTATACTTAATAATGTAAGAGCACTAAAAAAGGTAAATAATAATTTAACGTTCATTAACTTTTATATTGTTTAGCAACATTGGTCGTTATAAGTAATCAATACTAATGTAAATATAATGTTAAATCTGTGTTAAATGATTTTTCTTTAAAAAGTTTTTACAAATGTTTACTTAACATTTCTGGACCTTCTAAAACAGTTTTATTTATTTGCATTATACCATCGTTATTAGTTTGAACATGCCATTTTATAAGAGTAATTAAGTTGTTTTCAATTTCTAAACCAGTAATACATCTAGGATGAACACAGCTACCATCGTTAAAGTGAGGCAATTCATTAATAGAAGGGAATCTTGGACGGTGGGTATGACCAGTAATAATCATTTGATTGTCATTTTTTTTAATCCATTTTTCTAACCTTTTTTCTACTTTTATAAGTTCTCTGTGATTTTGGGCTGGACTAGTAGGGTCTTTTACTCCAATGACTTGTAGAGGCCTCCATAAAAAACGCACTAAAAAACGACTTAATTTCCAAAAACTATAGTTAAACCAATCAGCTTGATGCCCATGAAGAAGAAATATAGATCGGTTATTTTCTGATTCAAGCCTAATTGCTTCAGAGAATGAAGCTCCAATCATGAGTTCTTTTTCTTTATCATCTGTTGTATCATAGTAATAATGTAAATTCTTTACTATATTTCTAGGATTTCTGTATTCCATATCATGGTTCCCCCAGATAAAATGTAGTCTTTTATCTTCATGAAAACGCTTTAATAATAAGTAAACATCTTTATTAGCATTAAAAATAGCATCAAATTTATTTTCCCATAACTCATCTCCATCACCCAACTCAATGTAAGTAAAGTTTTCTTTTAAGTAATGAGATAATGCGTAATGATAAATTTTTCTGTTATGAGAAAAATCATCTGCAAAACTATTATCACCTCTATGACAATCAGAAAATAATATGTATTTAGATTGCTCAGATAATTTTAATTTCTTGGCATTTTTAAATGCCTTAGTTATTCTAGTATTAGAAAACATAAACTATTTTTTACATGATAAATATCTATAAAAAACTTCAAGTTTTAAAACTTAAGGTTGTGTAATATATAAAATGAATAGTTATCTCTTTCCTATCGATGTAAAGTCATCCTTATCCTTTACCTCCCATTCAGAATTTAAAGTGTTAGTTCCAGCACTTGAATCCCAATTAGTATTTCCTTTTGTTATTGTTGTTTTTCTAATTAAAGTATGGTCTTTTGTACCTTTAGTAACTCCTGCAACACTCCAAGCAATGCCGGGATTATTATCTGGATCACCAATAAGGTCGATAATTTTAAATATACCCTTGTCGTTTCTTTTAGCTAAAGCAATAGCATCATTTCCATTATGATGAACAGGGCTTTCATAGGGAAGTGATAAATCTGAATTATCAGTGATTTCAGAAGTAGATTTATTTGTTGAAATAACATAAACTTTACCAGTCATTAAATTTCCTGACAATTGAAGTTGCCTGGCAGTTTTCCATCCTCCACCATTAGAAGAACCCCAAATTTGGTAATTTGACAAATTGATGGTATTACCAGTACCATTGTATATTTCTATATATTTATTATTACTTGATCCTTCTACATATTCGGAAAAAAATAAATCGTTATCAGTACTACTCGTTCCACAATCATAGTTTTCAGTGAAATTTATATCAGTAACTTTTCTAAGGTGAATCCGAGGGCCATTGAAATTTGACATTATACCAATGATTTTTCCCTTTTTAGTACTTACATAATTAGTGGCAAATGTAGCTTCGGTGTTAACGTATGATGGTAAACTATTAATACAATTAGAAGTTAGAGTGTTTAATCCTACATATGTCTTTGTGATGTTTTTAAACTGGATTTTATGAATTTCTACAAGTTTACTTTCGTAATTACCAGTTAATGCCTGTTCAATAGTGATTTTTTCTGGTGTAGAGATTACTCCTTTTTTGATACTAATTATATTTGAAGATTTTAGGTTTAATTGCAATAAACCTTCATGCTTATTAAGCTTTAATCCTCCAACTGCAATCTCAATTTCATCTCCTAAATTTAAATCATAAGTAGTATTGAAGTTTAATGCTATACCAGCTGTTAAATCTTGAGCAAAAGCTTTTTTATTAGTGATGTTCTTATGAATAAAATCAGAAGTAATAACTACTTTTATTTTTGAGTTTTCAGAAATTCTTGTTTCGTTCCCTGTAAATAAGGATCTAATATCAATTAGATTTTTTTTTATAAGAGTACTATTGCAACCATACTCTTCAGTTAAATGAACATCTTTTGTATCTCTTATAGATAATGTATAATCGTTTTCAAGTTTGTTTAGAACAGCTGTAATTGAGCCATTTTTATTAGGAATTGATACTGTTTTAAAGTTTGCAAAACCACTAGTTTTCATAATAATAGTTTCAAAGGTTTCACAGTTATTAAAGTATCTGTTTTCGGTATCAGTACTAGTAGGGTTGCCATAGGTTTGGTCTTTTATTTCTGGTTGTAACTTGTTAATTTTTATAAGAGTGTTTATATGATTATCAGTTAGGTTATCAATAGTTACTATTGTAGGTGTTAGTTCTGCTATTTCCGATGATCTATCAATAAAATTAGAGTATTCATGTAGACCTATTCTATTTATGCTATTTCTACCTTTAATACCAATTTGAAAAGTAGTTAGGTGTTTTCCCAAAGCTAATCCATTGAGTTTAATGTAAACTTTTCTACCTAAGTTGTATTTTGTGTTTAGGTTGGTATCATCAATTCTAACTTCAACTCCAATCGTTGGGTTTTCGGGTTCATCTTGTATAATAATTTTTTTAAAGAAATTACCTTCTCTATCATTCGAAATTACATAGCCATATGTTGTAATATCGTTGTCAAACTTTATAGCAACTCCCTTAAATAATTTTGAAATTTCATTCAAAGATTTTAGGTTTGAATACTCTTTATCAACTCCTGTTATGGGGGTTGAAAAATCTTCATTCTGTTCACAGGAAAAGAAAATACTACTAAAAAGTAATATTGTTTGGGTTAATATCTTTTTCATTTTTTTAAAATCTATAATTTATATTTAAGAAATAAGTAGTTCCTCTACCGTACCAATATTTATTACCAAAGTTAGGAGTACTATTAACTTGATCATTTTTTACTAATTGGTAACTAGAAGTTCTACCTTGTTCGTATCCACCAGTTTTATATACTTGGTTTAGTATATTACTGATACTAGCAAAAAATCCAATGTATTTTTTTTTACTAATCCTCCATGTTTTTCCTCCTATAGCGTTCAGTGTGAAATAGGCATCTAATTTTTGTTGTTTAAGTAATTTTTCTGCTTCAGTGGGGTCAAATTCTGGAAAAAGTTTTCCATTGTCAAATGCAAAGGATTCGGTTCTTTTTATGTTTGAAATATTAATAAATGAATTATCCAAATAATTTCCAGTTACACTAATAAACCAATACTCTGGATCTCTATATTCAAACCCAAAGGAATATGCACTTTGTGGGCCTGACGGAATTCTATAGTTTTTGAGAGTAGTTTTTCCATAATTTTTAAACCCTCTCTTGTCAAATCCTGCCTGTTTAGAATCAGAACTTATTTCTGATGTTAGTACAATATTTGGATTGTTGTTATAGGTGTAATGTCCAATATTAGCTGCAGTTTTTAATTTAAAAGAAGAGGATAATTCAACGTCAATAGCTAATTCTGCTCCTAGATGTTTTTTATTGATTCCAGTTGTGATTTCTTGAATAAAAAGATTCGTGCTTCCAGCATAATAGAAGGCAATATTGCTGTCGTCTTTTATGCCAGTGTAGTATCCTGATATTTTTGAGGTTATAAAAGGAACTCTTGCTGTATAATTTATATCCAAAGACATTATCTTTTTATTATTTAAAGTGCTAATGTCAGATACAGTTAAGTTGTTAGATCTTGAATTGACAAAAGAGTTTTGAATGGTAGGTGTCTTGGTAATGTATCCAGCATTTAAGTTTAATAAATGGCGTCCAGATATTTTATAAGTTATGCCTCCTTTGATTCCGTAGTTAAAGAACGATAGTTTTTTAGATTTTCCTAAAGAATTAGGGATGTTTGGGTCAGGTAAATTTCCAGGATAGATTCCGTTTTTGTATAATCCTTCTCTTTGATAAGTTGTATTGTTAAAAGAAGCTGCAATATGGTAATTACTCTTTTTATAATTGAGTTGTAGTTGAGCAAGACCATCAAAGGTCTCAGAGTTTAGCAGATAATTATATTTAAATCGATCACCTACTTTTGCAATTCTATTTGGAGTTAATAAATTGTTTTGATATTCATCCTTTGAAGGATCTCCAAACTTATTAATATCTAAATATCCTGTAGCTCCAAATAAATCTTTAATGTATGCAAAATTTTCAGATTTTAATTTCTTGTATTCTAGCTTTCCAGTTAAAATTATATTTTCTGTTAATTCAGTATTTAAAATTGTATTAAAAGTAAACTGTTTATTATCGTTTCGGTCTTCATATAAAGCAAACCTACCATTATCGCCACTCTTTTCATTTGCTACGTAAAGGTGTGTCCAGTTTAGTTGACCGTCATTTTGGAAGTTAGTGAGGGCTTTGTATGCATTTTTGTAATCTATCCAGATAGGATTGCTTAAAAACCAATTTGGTAATTTTCTATAATATGTAGGGTCAGGGTCATTACCTCCGTTAAAATCAATTCGACTATTACCAATTTCACCAAATTGATATGCAATTCCAGTATTTAAGGTTGAGCGATTAGTTAGAGTCCAATAGTGATTTAACATTATAATTGGTTCATTAATTCTTTTTATTCTAGAATTTCTGATTTTCCCATTTTGATACCCCCAGTATGGATTGTATTTTAAGCCTTTGATGTTGTATACTTGTTCTGTGTTTGCTGCTGATTTCCCTCTGCTATTTTGTGCATAAATAGCTGATAAATTCAAGCTATGTTTTTCGTTAATTAATTTTTCAATTGAAGTAAATACTGAATACGCATTGTAGGATGTTCCATTAATATATCCTTCGTTTGAATATCTTTTACTAGCAGAAACTGTAATAGCCCAGCCTTTTTTAGATAAAGGAATGGAGTAGGTAGCCATTATTCTATGTGAATAACTTCTATTTGAAGAGGCGTATGAAATACTTGTTCCTTTTTTATATTCTGAAGCTCTTGTGTTAATATTGGTAGAGCCAAGTACTCCTCCAAAGGTGTAATTAGAAGGGGTAAGCCCTATGCTAAATTCTTGGTTGCGTAAAACATCATTTAACCCTCCCCAATTACTCCATTGTGGCCTTCCATTAAAAAGTTTATTCATTTCAAAACCATTAATTAAAACCTTGTTATTTTCAGACCCTAAACCACGTATTTTAAAAAATGAAGAAGACCATTCAAAAGCAGCAGTTCGTAAATAAGAATCTTTTGAAAATTGTAATAATCCTGAAATATTATCAACATAATTGGTATCATCATTTAATTCATCATCTGTAATTGTAATAGTACTAAAACCTATGTTTTCTGATATATCTTCATACATCATAATTATGCCTAGGTTTATTGTTTTACCTGATAGTTGAATTGGAAAATTTTGAGATTCATATCCTTTTAAAGAAATTGTAAGGAAGTGTTTTCCATTGGCTATGTTGTGAATTTTAAAATTTCCGTTTATATCAGTAAGTGTATTTACACCTATCTGCTTTATACTAATAAAAACGTTTTGAAGTGGTTTTTCTGTGTCTCCATTAATAATAGTACCTTTTAAAATATTTTGTGCACCCATATTAATGCAAAGCAACATCACCATATAAATGGTGGCTTTATTCTTTTTCATACAATTTTAACAATTTAATTAATTCTTTTCAGCAATAAAAAGTGAAGTGAAAGTACAAAAAAAATATTACTTGGGTTTGTAAGGTGTTGTTTTTGAATTGTTTTGCTAGATTTGTTGAAAAAAAGATGAAAAAAAAAGCTTTAGCTTTTGTGCTAATATTCACTTTAGTACATTGTTTTTCACAGAAAAGACATAGAGAGTTTAAAATACGAACAGTGGGGTTTTATAATTTAGAAAACCTGTTCGATACAATAAATGATGTAGAAAAAAATGATGAGGCTAGTCCTATTATGGAACTTAGAGGTAATCGTGAAAAAGTGTATTGGGATAAAATAGATAAGTTAGGAAAAGTTATTAGTCAAATAGGAAAAGAAAAAACAAATACAAGTCCTGTAATTCTAGGTGTTTCCGAGGTTGAAAACAGAAAAGTTTTAGAAGATTTAGTTAATGGGAAGTCGCTTAAAAAGAGGAAATATAGTATTATACATTTTGATTCACCAGATAAAAGAGGGATAGATGTGGCATTGTTATACCAACAACGTTTTTTTAAACCAATTCATTTTGAGGTTTTCAACCCTAATATATATGTAAATAATAGGAAGGTTTATACTAGAGATATTTTATTAGTTTCTGGTTATTTAGATGATGAATTAATTCATCTAATAGTTAATCATTGGCCTTCAAGAAGAGGAGGTGAAGCGAAAAGTAGTGTTAAGAGGGAAAAAGCAGCGTATAAAGTATCACAAATTATTAATAAAATTAAAGAAACTGAGAAAAACCCTAAAATTTTGATAATGGGAGATTTTAATGATGATCCTATAAATTCTAGTTTTAAGAATGTTTTAAAAACGAAGTCAAGAAAGTCAAATGTTTCTGAAGGGGAAATTTATAATCCTTTTGAAGAAATGTTTCGAAGAGGCTTTAGTACGCTAGGTTATAGAGATAATATTAATTTATTTGACCAAATTATGATAACATTTCCCTTATTAAATAAGGATAGTAATGACTATTCTTCATACAAAATGTTTAAATCAGCAATCTTTAATAAACGTTTTTTAACAGAGAAAAAAGGAAGGTATAAAGGGTATCCTTTTAGAAGTTTTTCTTATGGAAAATATACAGGAGGATATAGTGACCATTATCCTGTTTATCTATATTTAATTAAAGAAAACAAATAACCTGTTTTATTGAAGTTGTTTTAGTTTTTACAAAGATTTTTCAAATAATTATCCATTTGTATTTGAAATAAAGTGCCTCTTAATAAATCTTCAATTTCGGCAAGTTCTAATAATGATACAGCCATGCTTACTTTGTCTGATGGTGTTTGTAGTAAAAGAGATTTGCATCCACCTGCCATTTCGCAATTTTCGCAAGTACCTTGCATTTTTGCTTCACATAATTTATCTAAAAAAAACTCAATTTCTTTCGTAGTTAAATGAAAACCGGTATCTCTGAAAATTATTTGAGTAAGATTTGATTTTACATTCTTCCATCTAAAAGAGATACCTATTTTATTATCATATATTCTATAAATGCTTTCCATAATCAAATTTATATGAAGCAAATATATGTAATTTAGAACTATTCTAAATAAATTATTTTAAATCTTTTAAAACTAATTGAATTGAAGTATTACCATTCCAAGTATTTTCATCTAAATTATAGACGATATCGAAGTTATTTTTCACTTTTTCTATCTTATTGCCAAGACCAAAACCAATAGCCCCATATGTTTTCTTGTCTGCTCCGTATATGATATTAAGTTTTAAATGACTTTTATCCGCTCCAACTTGTTTACCATAACCATTGTCTCTAACACTAGGTGATAAGAATACAGGTTTCATGTTTTGTGGCCCGAAAGGTCCCATTTGTTTTAAAACGCGATAAAACTTCGTTGTAATTTCTGATAATTCCAATTCAGCATCAATACTAATTTCAGGAGTTAATAATTCTTTTTGTATCGTTCTAGAAACTACATCTTCAAATTTATTTTTAAAATTCTCATATTGTTCAGGAAGTAAAGTTAATCCGGCAGCATACTTATGTCCCCCAAACTGTTCAATAAATTCTGAACATTCTTCTAAAGCATTATAAACGTCAAAACCTTTTACAGATCTTGCAGAGGCGGCTAGTTTATTTCCACTTTTTGTAAAAACCAAAGTTGGTCTATAATAAGTTTCAATTAGCCTTGAAGCAACAATACCTATAACACCTTTATGCCATGTTTCGTTATAAACAACTGATGTGAATTTATCTTGTTCGTTATTTTCTTCAATTTGTAAAAGAGCTTCTTGAGTTATTTTAGCATCTAATTCTTTTCTGTCAGCATTAAATTTTTCAATAGTAGAAGCTACTTTAATTGCAGAATCAAAATCAAATTGGGTTAATAAATCTACAGCAAAATTACCATGTTTCATTCTGCCAGCAGCATTAATTCTTGGCGCTATTGTAAAAACAACATCTGTTATGGTGAGTTCCTTTTTATTCGTTTGATGAATAATAGCTTTAATTCCATTTCTTGGACTCGTATTAATTACTTCTAATCCAAAATAAGTAAGTATTCTATTCTCACCAGTAATAGGAACTATGTCGGCGGCTATGGCAGTAGCTACCAAATCTAAATAAGGAATAAAATCTTCTATAGTTTTGTTATTTTTTTCTCCAAGCGCTTGAATTAACTTGAAGCCAACTCCACATCCACATAGTTCTTTATAAGGATATTTACAGTCTTCTCTTTTTGGGTTAAGAATTGCAGTAGCCTTAGGAATTTCTTTTCCCGGTTTGTGATGGTCACAGATAATAAAATCAATTTCTTTGGTTGAAGCATAAGCTACTTTATCTATGGCCTTGATACCACAATCTAATGCAATAATTAAAGAAAACCCGTTATCGTGTGCAAAATCAATTCCTTGAAATGAAACACCATAACCTTCTTTGTATCTATCCGGAATATAGGTTGCTACATTTTCATATTCTTCTTTTAAATATGATGACATGAGTGAAACTGCTGTTGTACCATCAACATCATAATCTCCATAAACCAAAATATTCTCATTATTTTCAATAGCTTTCTTTATCCTTGCAACTGCTAAATCCATATCCTTCATAAGATATGGATTGTGTAAATTATTTAACGAAGGCCTAAAAAAACACTTAGCTTCATCAAAAGTAGTAACACCTCGTTGAACTAATAATTCAGATAAAACTTTATCAATACCCAGATCTAAGGATAGTTTATGGGTAACTTCAATATTTGGTTTTGACTTTAAAGTCCAACGCATTTGTTTTATTTTTTATGAAAATGAATAGATATATTAATTTTAGCGAATTTTCTAAACATTTCCATTACCCCGCAATATTTTTCAACAGATAAATTAACCGCTTTAGTAATTTTATCTTCATCTAAGTTAGTACCAGTAAAATGATAGTTTAATGTAACAGTATGGTAATATTTTGGGTGTTCCTCAGTAAGTTCTCCAGTAGCATCCATTTTAAAATCATCAACAATTATTCTCATCTTTTTTAATAAAGAAACCACATCTAAACCTGAACATCCAGCAAGTGAAGATAGCATCATTGCTTTAGGAGCTAAACCAGAATTGTTACCTCCGTTATCTTTAGATGTATCAATTAAAACCTTATGTCCACTAGGGTTGTCGGTTTCAAACTGCATGTTTTCTTTCCAAATGGTGGTTACTGTGTGTTGTGCCATAATTTATCTATTTTTGTTACTTAAGTAAGTTTGTGATCAATTTTTTGATTCCTAAAACAAACTTACACCAAAAAAAGATTAATAAAAATTAAAACAATCAACAATGCCATTAGTAACACCTTTATCTGCAAATCATGATGCAGACACAAAAAAACTAGCTGAATTTTTTAATGAAACATTAGGTTTTTGCCCTAATTCAGTTTTAACAATGCAACATAGACCAGCTATTTCAAAAGCTTTTATTAATTTAAATAAAGCAGTAATGGCTAACGAAGGAAGAGTTACATCAGCACTTAAAAGAATGATAGCTTGGGTTTCAAGTAATGCAACTGGTTGTAGATATTGTCAAGCACATGCAATAAGAGCAGCTGAGCGTTATGGAGCTGAACAAGAGCAATTAGATAATATTTGGGAATACAAAACGCACCCTGCATTTAATGAAGGAGAAAGAGCAGCTTTAGATTTTTCATTAGCAGCTAGTTTAGTGCCAAATATGGTTGATGAGAAAATAAAAGAGAATCTATATAAATATTGGAATGAAGGAGAAATTGTAGAAATGCTAGGAGTTATCTCTTTATTTGGATACTTAAATAGGTGGAATGACTCTATGGGAACAAGTATTGAAGATGGAGCTGTTGAAAGTGGAGAACAGTATTTAGGTAAGCATGGCTGGAATAAAGGCAAGCATTTATAATTTTTTTTATATATTGTAATAAATAAAAGTCTTCCCTATGAAAAATAGAGAAGACTTTGTTTTAATGTAGAAAATAGATGTCCCCCCACGGTTCATCTAACTTATAGTCCCAAAACAAAGAAAGTAAGTTTTAAGGAAAGTATAGTTGTGGAAAATACAAAATGTCATTTTGTTTTTTGCACTTTTTGAGTTGAATGCGTCTTATTTGGTGAACATTATGAGTATAGAAAAAAACAAACTTTTTAGTATTATAAGAAAGAAATTACCTCAAAATGTATTGTTTACTGAGGAAATTGCAGATGTTTTAGATATAAGTTACGATGCGTCTTATAGAAGAATTAAGGGGAGAACATCTTTAACTCTTGAAGAAACTGTTGCGTTAGCAAAACATTATAAAATATCTTTGAATGAACTTTATAATTTACAATCTGATAATTCTTTGTTTATAGATAAAAGAAGTTATGATAATACTTTTGAAAGTTTAATTAAATTTTATAAAGAATATTCTTGTTACACTCAGTCTTTTACTAAAAATCATGATACTACTATAATTTATTCTGCGAAAGATATTCCTTTATATCATTTTAAAACTAATAATTTATATTGGAAATTTAGAATTTACGTTCATTTGAACTTTTTATATAGCGATGCTAATAATAAAACAGAGTTTAAAAATTTTAAACCAAGTTCTTTAATTATAGAAGAAGTTAATAAGTTTAGAAGCAATTTTGAAAAAGCAAACATAACAGATATATGGGAGGACACAACAATTAATAGTTCTTTGTATCAAATATTTTATTTTTTTAAAATAAAACTAATAGAAAAAGACGAGGCGTTACTTTTGTGTGATGAAATAACTCTTATGATAAAAGGAATAGAGAAAGCCGCCGCACAAGGTTTTTTAAATTCCAATAAAGAAAAAAAGTTTAATTTATATTATAGCAAACTTTTGAATTTAAATCATACTATTTTTTTTAAAACAGAAGGTAGAAAGAGTGTATTGGTACCTTATAGCTCACTTTCACATATGAAAATTGAAAATGAAAGTATTTGTAATGAAATAGATATACATCTAAAAAAACAAATGCAGTTTGCAAAGAAAATTTCAGGTGATTCAGAAGAAGTTGATAGGAGAGTTTTTGTGACAACGATGTATGAAAAAATAGATCAGCTAAAAGCTGAAATAGAATCAAGAATGTTAATGTCTTTTATGTAAAAAAAACCTTGAGAAACTCTCAAGGTTTTTTTTAATTATTTTTTTAGTAAATCTCTAATCTCTACTAATAATTCTTCTTGGGTAGGTCCTTTAGGAGCTTCTGGTGCAGGCTCTTCTTTTTTCTTCATTGCATTGATAGCTTTTACTACCATAAACATTACAAAGGCCACAATAATAAAGTCAATTACATGGGTTAAAAACTCACCATACATAATGGCAGTTTCACCAGTAACTTTACCTGTAGCATCGGCAACTCCCTCTTTAAGAACATATTTTAAGTCTTTAAAATCTGCGTTAAAAATTAAACCGATTAAAGGAGATACTATACCTCCTGTAAAAGAAGTTACTACTTGTTTAAAAGCAGCACCCATAACAAAACCTACTGCAATATCGACTAAATTGCCTTTCATTGCAAAGTCCTTGAACTCTTTGATCATTCCCATTGTTTTTTGATTTTAATAGTTAAATTGACCTCTAAAATAGAATAAAAATTACTTTTTAACTAATCTTTTAACCCTTTGAGATATAGCAGTTAATATTTCATAAGGTATAGTTTCACATTTGTGAGCCATGTAATCTATGTGTTGTTGATGGTTAAATAGAATTACTTCATCACCTTCTTTACAGTCAATTTTAGTAACATCAACCATAATCATATCCATAGAAACATTCCCAATCATCGGTGCGGGCTGATTATTGATTATTACAAAGCCATTCTTATTACCAAGTTTTCTTGATATACCATCAGCATGGCCTATAGGGATTGTTGCGCTTCTTGTAGGTTGATTTGCTACAAACGCTCTATTATATCCTACAGTTTCTCCTGGTTGAATTATATGTATTTGAGATATAATTGATTTTAATGTATGTGTGTTTTTTAATTGTTTTGTTTCTTCAGGATTATTTCCAAAACCATATAAACCAATTCCTAAGCGTACCATGTCGAATTGAGCTTTAGGGTAATTGATAATCCCAGAGGTATTTAAAATATGAATCATAGGTTCATATCCTAAATGATCATAAAGTTGCTTTACGATGTATGCAAAATTATTTATTTGTCCTACAGTAAACTCTTGCTCATTAATATCTTCACTTGCAGCTAAGTGAGAAAAAAATGATTGAATTTTAATATTGTTAGATTTTTTTAACTCACTAATTATAGTAGGAACATCTGTATGCCAAAACCCTAATCTGTTCAATCCAGTATTAAACTTAATGTGTACCGGATAATTCATAAGAGGCTTCTTGTCAGCTAAACTTAGAAAAGCATCGAAAATTTTAAAGTTATAAAGACTTGGTTCTAGGTTATATTTAACTACTAACTCTAAGTTTTGTATTTGAGGATGTAATACTAAAATAGGTTTTTTAATTCCGCTTTCTCTTAAAGTTATTCCTTCATTTGTGTATGCTACAGCAAAATAATCTACCTTATCTTCTACAATTTTTGCAATTTCAACAGACTCACTTCCGTAACCAAAAGCTTTAACAACTACTAAAACTTTTGTTTCTGGCTTAAGCTTTTGTTTAAAATAAGTTAGGTTATGCAAAACTGCATTTGCATCTATTTCTAAAATGGTTACATGAGTATTATTCATCTGTAATTTCTTTTTCTTTATTAGAGTTTTGTATAGCTCTATAATATGCAGCTCTACTTAAAGGTTCATATTCTTGGGTTTCACCAAGTAAAACTAAATCTTCATTTTGAGTTTTTCTATAGCTGTAATGGGCTAAGTTACCAGTACGCGTACAAACAGCATGCACCTTTGTAACATACTCTGCAGTTGCCATAAGCGCTGGCATCGGACCAAAAGGATTTCCTTTAAAATCCATATCTAATCCTGCAACAATAACTCTAACACCTCTATTAGCTAAATCATTGCATACGGCTACTATTTCATCATCAAAAAATTGAGCTTCATCAATGCCAACTACATCAACATTATTTGCTAAAAGTCGTATGTTAGATGATGCCGGTACTGGTGTAGATCTAATTCTGTTTTCATTGTGAGAAACTACTTCCTCATCATCATAACGTGTATCTACTGATGGTTTAAATATCTCTACACGTTGTTTGGCAAATTGAGCTCGTTTTAAACGTCTTATCAATTCTTCTGTTTTTCCTGAAAACATTGATCCGCAAATAACCTCGATCCACCCAAATTGTTCTGTATGATTTACTGTATTTTCAAGAAACATTTTGTAATTTTAAGCCCTGTTTATTAATATTTGTGTTACTTTCGAACAAAGGAACAAATTTATTAAAATTTAAGAGCAAAACTTAAAAACCCATAACAACTTATGCACAAAAAATTAGCATCAGATTTAACCAGTTTAGCACACAGCATTTTACAAATGAAAAATAAAGAAGATGTGTTACTGTTAAAGGAAAAAGCATACGAAGTTTATGAAAAACTTTCAGTTTTAGCATATGTAGATGAATATATTAATACAACTCCAAATGCAGAAGAAACAAAAGATGATTTATTAGCAAAAATTGAAGGAGTTGAGAACAAAAGAAAAGAATTAAGTAGTAATAAGAAAGCTAGTTTTATAGAGGAAGAAAAACTAGAAGTTGAAAATGAAATTATAGAAGATAACCTGGAGTCTTCAAATGATAAGAAAGAAGATGCTGTTGTAAACTTAATAGATGAGGAAAAAAAGGTAATTGTAGCTAATGATGAGGTTAAAACTCCAGAAATTATTGAGGATGTAACTCAAAACAAGGAAAATATTGTAAGTGTTGAAGTTAAAGAAAATCAATTAGTTCCTGATATTAAAGAGGCAGAAGAAAATAAAATAGAAGCGGTAAAGAATATAGAAGAAACAATTGTAAAAGCTGAAACTACAGAAAAAGAAGTTGTTGAAGAAATTATTGAACAACCTTTTGATGAGATAGAAAACCTATTGTTTAATGATATAGATACTACTAAAAAAGATGTTAAAGATGTTGGAGAACGAAAAACCCCAACTTTAGAGGAAGAATTACAAGATACATTACCTGTAGATGTAATGGCTAATTTATTTGAAAAAGTAGATCCCAAAAAATCGTTGAATGATCATTTACAAAATACGATTCAAATAGGATTGAATGATAGAATTGCTTTTGTTAAACATCTTTTTGAAGGGAATCAAAATGATTTTAATAGAGTTATTTCTCAATTAAATACTTGTAAAACAGAAAAAGAAGCTAAGAAGTTTATAAATAAATTAGTGAAGCCTGACTATAATTGGTCTGATAAAGAAGAATATGAAACCAGGTTATTAGAAATTATTGAAAGACGTTTTGCTTAAAAGAAACAAGGCTTTTAATATAGTTTCTATTTATAATTATATAGTACCTTTGATCTTTTAAAAAGTTACAATAAATATGTTTACAGCTAAAGCAAATAAAATTTTTCAAGAAGTAATAAATGATTATCATATTAAAGATGATGTTTACCAAGATTTTGTAAATAAATATGATAAAGAAGAAGATTTAATTGCTCATTTACTTTATAGAAAATGTTGGATTGATACTGTTCAGTGGCATTATGAAGACATTATTAGAGATCCAAATATTAATCCTGTAGACGCTTTGGTGCTAAAAAGAAAAATTGATGCATCAAACCAGGATAGAACAGATATGGTTGAGTATATTGATGCTTATTTTTTAGAAGAATTTAAGAATGTTACATCTAAAAAAAATGCAACAATAAATACTGAAAGCCCTGCTTGGGGTATTGATAGATTGTCAATTTTAGCATTGAAAGTTTACCATATGAATGAGGAAGCTACAAGAGAGAATGCTTCTGAGAACCATCAAAAAAATTGTCAGAAAAAGTTAGATGTTTTATTAGAACAACGAGTTGATTTATCATTGGCTATCGATACTTTACTTAATGATATTAAAGAAGGAGACAAGTATATGAAAGTATACAAGCAAATGAAAATGTATAATGATGATGAGTTAAACCCTGTTTTACGTTCGCAAAAGTAAAATTTAATTGAGTTTAAAAAATAAGCATATTTTAATTATACGTCTCTCTGCTATGGGAGATGTTGCTATGACTGTACCAGTTATACGAAATTTGATTAAACAGAATAAAGGAGTAAAAATAACGATTCTAACTCGTGCTTTTTTTACTCCTTTTTTTACAGAGTTTGATAATGTAACCGTTTATACTCCTGAATTAAAAGGGAAGCATAAAGGTATTATAGGGTTGTTTAAGCTTTTTAAAGAGTTAATAAAGTTAAATATTGACGTAGTTGCCGATTTACATAATGTGATTAGATCAAATATTTTAGTTTCTTTTTTTAGGTTAAGAGGTATAAAATGTGTGCAATTAAAAAAAGGGAGAAAAGATAAAAAAAAGCTAACAGAGTTAAATGAAAACAAAATTTTGTTCTCATTAAAAACAATGCATGAAAGGTATGCAGATGTTTTTAAAAAGTTAGGTTTTTCAATAAATTTGAGTAGTACTTACAATCTAGTTAAAAAAGAAATTCCTTATCATTTTCAAAAAGAATTTAATGATTCAAAACTTATAGGAATTGCTCCTTTTGCAGCTTATAAAGGAAAAGCATTTCCGATTAAAAAAATTAAATCGTTAGTTAAAGAACTTAGTGATAAAAATCATTGTAAAGTTTTGCTATTTGGCGGAGGCGATGTTGAAAAAAAACTTTTAGAAGATTTAGCTAAAGATTATGCTACTGTTTTTTCAATGGTGAAAAAAGGAACTTTTGAAGAAGAATTAAATATTATATCAAATTTAGATGTAATGATTTCCATGGATTCTGGGAATGGGCATATTGCTGCTATGTATAATATACCTGTAATTACAATTTGGGGAGTTACCCACCCTTGTTTAGGGTTTACACCATTTAATCAATCCATAAAGAATCAAATACTTCCTGATTTGAAAGAATATCCTTTAATACCTACTTCAACTTATGGGAAAGAGTATCCTAAAGAATATTTAAATTGTTTTGAAACAATTTTAATTTCAGACATTATAAAGGTTGTGAATACTTACACTAAATAAAAACATAAAACCTTCATCTTAATATGAAGGTTTTATGTTTTGTAAGTGCTTACTTTCCAAATAAACGTTGAAAAAAACTTTTCGTTTTTTTAGTAGCTTCCTTAATTTCTTCTTCAGCCTCTTCAGCAAAATCCGCTATGTGTTCACTTGCTTCACCAACTATTTCTGAAGCCTTTTCAGATACATCTTCAAATGCTTGTTTAGCATCTTCAGCAAATTCACTAGCTTTTTCTTTTACTTTTTGAGCTTGTTCACCTTCTAATATTTCAGTGATTTTCTCTTTAGCCTCTTCAGCAAAATCAACTATTTTTTCACTTGCTTCACCTGCAATTTCTGAAGCTTTTCCTGATACGTTTTCGAATGTTTCTTTTGCTTCTTCTGCAAATTCATTAGCTTTATCTTTTACATTTTTAACACTTTCACTTTCTAGGAATTCAGAAACTTTTTCCTCTGCTTTTTTAACAAATTCATTTGCTTTCTCGGAAGCATCATTTATAGTTTCTTTAAAAGAGTCATTTTTTTCATTTAAATTTTCACTTGGCTTTTTGTTTTCTTCTGACATTTTGTATTGATTTATTTTATTAGCATAGGTTAAATAATAACATTAAAACCACTCTTTTCGGTTTTGCTGATATATTTCAAAGAACTCTTCATCTGATTTGGTTAAATAAATAATTCCTTCTATAAATGTAATTAACCACATTACACCTGAAAAAATACCACAGGATATTATTGTTAAAACTATAGTAAGAAATAAGGTAGTTATTCCTTCTTTAGTATAACCTAATATAAATTTATGTACTCCAAATCCACCTAGTATAATGGCAAGTATACCAGCTAAAACTCTTTTGTTTTCTTTTTGATGTTGAGGTATAGGGTTTCCGTTTTGATCAACTATTTCCATCTTGTAATTAATGTTTTATTAAATTTATAAAAAAGCTTCGTCTATTGGCTCCCAGAGTTCAATTTTGTTTCCATCTAAATCAATAATCCAACCGAACTTACCATAGTCATATTCCTCAACTTTGTCAATAACTGTAACACCATCTTGTTTTAATTCTTCTAATAATTCTACTAAATTTTCAACACGATAGTTAAACATAAAATCTTTTTTTGATGGAGAAAAATAATCAGTTTTCTTATCAAAAGGACTCCATTGTGTTGAAGCCTTATTTCCATCTTTATCTTTCCACCAAAAAGTACAACCCCAATCATCAGTATTAAAACTTAAATGTTTTTTATACCAATCTTTGGTTTCTTTAGGGTTTTCTGTTTTAAAAAAAACGCCTCCAATACCTGTTACTTTACCTTTTTTCATTTTTTACGTTTTTTATATTTTGTTCGTAAATAGCAATCCATTCGTCAACTGAAATTTTTTGAACTAATTCGGTAATTAAATCATAGGGTATTTCTTCAATTTTTTTAAATCTAATACAACTTTTCCCCATGTCTAGTTTACGTTTACAATGTTTAGGATACTCGTTAATAAACCATTTGTGTAGTTCAGGAATAGCATATATACCGCTATGATAAAGATTTATTGAGTTCTTTTGAGAAGCAAAACTCATAAAGGGTAATGGTTCACTAGAAGAACAGTGGTATCCATTAGGGTATGTTGATAGTGGCACAAAATAACCTATCATACCATATTGCATACCTTCTTCAAATCCTTTTGGAAGATTTCTGGAGATTATATTTCGTAGTTTTTTTAAAGCTTCTTGCCTATCTTCAGGAGTTTGAGATATATAGTCGTCAGGAGATGTAGCTTCGTATTTCATATTTTATGAATTTGAAGCTACAAGTTACTAAAATTTTTCTTTGATTTTATTTACGATGGTTTGTGCTAATTTCTCTTTACTCTCAATAGTCCATCCAGCCACATGGGGTGATAAAATAACCTGATTTGATTTTATTAAATACTGAAAAGCATCAGGCATAAGAGAATCGGTAAATAAATTTTCAAATGATTTTTTTTCATATTCTAAAACGTCTAAACCTGCACCTAGAATTTTTCCAGATTTCAATGAATCAACCAAGTCGGAGGTAACTACAGATTTCCCTCTGGCAGTATTTATCAACCAAAAGTTTTTTTTAAATTGGTTAATAAATTCTGTATTAATCATATTAATAGTAAGGTCAGTTTGTGGAGTGTGCAAACTTAATACATCAACTTCTTCTTGTAGTTTTTGTAAAGATACTTGTTTGCAGTTTCCATCACCAACATTATCTTTAATGTCATAACACAGAACCTTTACATCAAATCCACGAAGTTTTTTTGCAAAAGCTTTTCCCATGTTTCCATAACCAATAAGACCTACTGTTTTACCATCTAATTCAATTCCTCTATTATCTTCACGAAGCCATTTTCCTTTTCTAACTTCTTTATCAGCTTTATTTAGTTTATTGAATAAGGAAAGAAGCATTCCTAAAGAATGTTCACCAACAGCATTTCTATTACCTTCAGGAGCTGATATTAAATGAACTCCTTTAGTTAAAGCATATTCACAGTCAATATTTTCTAATCCAGCACCAACTCGCCCAATAAATTTTAAGTTAGAAGCCTTGTCTAAAAATTGTTTATCTATACTAAATCTACTTCGAATAATAATCCCATCATATGTTGAGATTTTAGACTCTATTTCATGCTTCGAAGAATCATAATCTTCATCATTAATAAAACCAAAGTTATTTAATTGATTTATTAAAAGTGGGTGATTAGTGTCTAAATGTAATATTTTCATGAATTATTTAAACTAATATTGTTCTTTGTCACTAGGAAAATCTTGTGATTTTACATCAGTAATATATTGTTGAAATGCATCTGTCATTTCAGCATATAAATCTAGGTATCTACGTAGAAATCTTGGGCTAAACTCGTGAGTCATTCCAATCATATCATGTGTAACTAATACTTGACCGTCTACACCACCTCCAGCTCCTATTCCTATTACAGGAATTGTTAAGCTTTTTGCAACTTCTTCTGCTAATTTAGCAGGTACTTTTTCTAAAACTAAAGCAAAACAACCTAGTTGTTCTAGAAGTTTAGCATCTTCTTTTAATTTTCTAGCTTCTTCTTCTTCTTTAGCTCTTACAGTGTAAGTACCAAATTTATATATTGATTGAGGGGTTAAACCTAAGTGCCCCATAACTGGTATTCCAGCAGTTAAAATTCGTGATATAGATTCAGAAATTTCACTTCCTCCTTCAAGTTTCACTGCATGCCCACCTGATTCTTTCATAATTCTAATTGCAGAATCTAAAGCATTTTTTGAATTTCCTTGGTACGTTCCAAAAGGTAAATCTACGATGACTAAACATCTTTCAATTGCTCGTATTACAGAACTTGCATGATAAATCATTTGATCAAGTGTAATAGGTAAAGTAGTTTCATGACCAGCCATAACATTGGATGCAGAATCACCAACTAAAATGACATCAATTCCAGCACCATCTACAATTTTAGCCATTGTATAGTCGTAAGCAGTTAACATGGATATTTTTTCGTTGTTTGCTTTCATTTCAATCAACGATTTTACGGTAACTCTTTTATATTGTTTTTTTGCTGTAGACATTGTTTTTATGTTTAGTCTGGTAAAAATAGGCATTTTTCAATAGATTACTATCTCGTTAATCTTCTGTTAATTATATTTTTCTATGCTTAATTTTTAATAGTTTTAAACTTTCAAACAGGTTTTATATGCATAAAATAATTACTATTCTTGTTTTTTTTGTAGTTACTACGGTAGTATATGGTCAAACTTCATTGGAAGAAAAAGAAATAAAAGAAACTATTAACACCTTTTTTAAAGGTTTACACAACGGTGATAGCACAGTTATAAAATCAACATTACATACTTCCATAAAAATTCAAACAACTTCAGTTAATAAAGAAGGAAAAAAAATACTAAAAACAGAAACTAAAAATCAACTCTTAAGAACTATAGCAAGTAAAAAAGTTTCTGATATTTATTTTGAAAAATTATTATCATATACTATTAAAGTGGATGGTAACTTAGCATCTGTTTGGACACCTTATGAGTTTTATTACAACGGTAAGTTTAGTCATTGTGGAGCAAATTCTTTTCAGCTTTTTAATAACAATGGAAAATGGGAAATTATTTATTTAGTTGATATGAGAAGGAGAAGTAATTGTAAAGCTTTAAAAAAATAAGAATGAAAAAATTGATCTTATTTTTTCTGTTAACCCATAATTGTTTTTCACAAGAAGTTAATCTTTTCTCTCCAGAAATTTTTAAAAGCTTGCCAAATGTCCGTGATTTTTCAATGAGTAGAGATAAAAACGAGATTTATTTTAGCATTGAAAGTTATCGAAAGGAATATTCTTTTATTGCTTATATTAAAAGGTTAGGTAATACATGGAGCAAGCCGAAAGTAGTTAGTTTTTCTGGTGTGTTTAAAGATCTAGAGCCTTTTCTATCTCCTGACGGACTCAAGTTGTTTTTTGCTTCTAATAGAAATGTTACTTCAACTGATGTTAAAAATGATATTGATATATGGTACGTGAAAAGAAGTACATTAAATGACGAATGGTCTGACCCAATTAATGTAGGGTTAACAATTAATACTAATAAAAATGAATTTTATCCATCTGTAACTAATAACGGAGATTTGTTTTTTACAGCAGAATATTCAGACTCAAAAGGAAAAGAAGATATTTATGTAAGTAGATTCATAAATAATAAATATACTAAGCCTGTAGCGTTGAGTTCAGCAATTAATACTGAAAAATATGAGTTTAATGCTTATGTTTCTCCTGATGAAAAGTTTATTGTTTTTACTTCTTACGGAAGAAAAGACGATTTGGGTAGAGGTGATTTGTATTTAAGCTATAAAGATGGAAAAGGTAATTGGTTGCCTGCTAAAAATCTTGGAGGCAGAATAAATTCAAAAGACTTAGATTATTGCCCATTCATAGATGTTGATACTAATATTTTATACTTTACATCAAGTAGGAGTAGTGTTCCTAAGAAAATGAAGAGTAAAAAAAGTTTGAAAGAAATTATAGATAATATTAATAGTTTACCAAATGGTTTAAGTAGAATTTATAGTACTTCTTTAAATAAAAAATAATGTATATTTGACCTAATGAACCCGAAGGAAAACAACAATACATTATCCCCTGATAAATGGGTTGATGCGTATGCAGATTATTTATATAATTTTGCAGTAGTTCGTGTCAACAATGAAGCAATAGCAAAAGATTTAGTTCAAGAAACTTTTTTTGCTGGTTTAAAATCAGCAAAGAATTTTGAAGGTAAATCTACAGAAAGAACTTGGCTTGTTTCTATTTTGAAACGAAAAGTCATTGATTATTATCGAAAAATCAACTCAAAAAAAGGGAAGGCAGAGGTAAGAATGAATTTTTATGAGGGAGGAGAAAATGAAGGTAGTTGGATTGAAGAACGTGTTCCCCAGTCATGGAGAAATGAAGCAGATCATACAATTGAAAATAATGAGCTTAAAACTCAAATAGATAAATGTATTGATAGTTTGCCTGAAAAATATGCGATGGTTTTTAGAATGAAAACAATTCAAGAATTTGAAACTGAAGAAATTTGTAAGGAACTAGATATTACGCCGTCGAATCTATGGGTTATTATTCATAGAGCACGAACCCAACTAAGAAATTGTATGGAAAAGAACTGGTTTAATAATTAATTTTATGTTTAAAAAGTTTAAAATAACTTGTGATGAGGCTACTGCTATCTGTGATAAGGCACAATACGGTGAAGCTTCTTTATTTGAAAAGATTCAGCTTAACCTACATGTTTTGATATGTAAAATTTGTAAGCTTTACTCTAAACAAAATAATATTTTGACAAGAGTATATAAGAGAAATGCTGCTGAATGTAAAGCGAAAAAATTCTCTTTATCTGATGAAGCAAAGGTTGCTTTAAAACAAAAGATAAAAGAGATAAGTTAATTTTTTTTGGTTTTTTATAAAAACCAATTTTTGATTTTTTGTTAGATTGAAACGGAATTTGTTGTAAAGATAAATTCCGTTTTTTTAATTTTGTCATTCTAAGCACAATAAATATGAATTTTTTACCTGATTTAATTGACGATTATGCTGTTAAGCATTCTCAAAATGAACCTGAATTGTTAAAAGAATTAAATAGAGAAACATGGCAAAAGGTTTTGAATCCTAGAATGTTAAGTGGTGCTTTTCAAGGTAGAGTTTTGTCAATGATTTCAAAATTAATCAAACCAAAGTCAATTTTAGAAATAGGAACTTATACTGGGTATTCAGCTTTATGTTTAGCTGAAGGGTTAAGTGAAGATGGAGTTCTACATACTATTGATAAGAATGAGGAGTTAGAAGAATTACAGTTTAAATATTTTCAAAAATCTGGTTTTCAAAACCAAATTAAGCAATATATAGGAAATGCTATAGAAATTATTCCATCTATAAATTCAACATTTGATTTAGTATTTATTGATGCAGATAAGTCAAATTATTTAAATTATTTTGAATTGATAATAGGTAAGATGAATAAAGGAGGCGTTATATTATCAGATAATGTATTATGGAGTGGTAAGGTTGTAGAACCTTTAAACCCGAAGGATATTGATACAAAAATACTTTTAGAGTATAATAAGTTATTAAAAGAAGATACACGTTTAGAAACGGTTCTTTTACCAATAAGAGATGGGTTAACAATAACTCGAGTTAAGTAGAAGTTGTTATAGCTTACGTTTTATTGGTCCAGTGAAATCATCGATGTTATCTTTAACATCATTAACTTCTTTGTTTATATCACGAACAAAATCAGTGTCTATACCTTGATTTTTAGCGCTATCATTAATTTCTTTTTTAATATCATTAGTAGCATCTTTTATTTGACGCATACCTTTTCCTAACCCTCTAGCTATTTCAGGGATTTTATCAGCTCCAAAAAGCATTACAACTATTAAAAGTATAATAAAAATCTCAGGACCACCAATAAATAAGAAAGTTGTATTCATGGTTACAAAGATAAATAAAATCGAGGTAATTACTATAAATAAAAAAAGCCAAACTCAATTTGAGTTTGGCTTTTTTTATTATTTAAAAATAATTAATCTGCAAGGATAATTACTTTATTATCTTTCATTTCTAACGTACCAGACTTGATATTTAAAGTTAAAACTTTATTATCGGCAGGTAATCTCTCAATGCTACCATGTAAATCATCAAAAGATAAATTACTTTGCGTATGAACATGGATCTTAACACTCCCTCTATCTAAAATAGATACTATAGGAGCATGGTTATTTAGCATTTGAAATTCACCATCTATACCAGGTACTGTAACAGAATCTACTTTCGATGAAAATAAAATAGCTTCTGGAGTTACGATTTCTAAAAACATAATTTTAAAGTTTTTAGCTTTTAGTTTTAGTCTTTAGTTATCACATAACTCAAAACTTAAAACTTAAAACTGGTTTACGCTTCTGCTAACATTTTTTCTCCAGCATCAATTGCTTCTTGAATAGAACCTCTTAAGTTAAAAGCTGCTTCTGGATACTTGTCTAATTCACCATCCATAATCATATTAAATCCTTTAATAGTGTCTTTAATATCAACTAAACAACCAGGTATACCTGTAAATTGCTCAGCTACGTGAAATGGTTGAGATAAGAAACGTTGTACACGACGTGCTCTGTGAACTACTAATTTATCTTCTTCAGATAATTCTTCCATACCTAAGATGGCAATAATATCTTGTAATTCTTTATATCGTTGTAAAATTTCTTTTACTCTTTGAGCAGTATTATAATGTTCATCTCCTAATATATCAGCTGTTAAAATTCTTGAAGTAGAATCTAACGGGTCAACCGCAGGATAAATACCTAATTCAGCAATTTTACGAGATAATACAGTAGTAGCATCTAAGTGAGCAAATGTTGTAGCAGGTGCTGGATCTGTTAAATCATCTGCAGGTACATAAACTGCTTGTACAGATGTAATAGATCCTTTTTTAGTAGAAGTAATACGTTCTTGCATAGCTCCCATTTCTGTAGCTAAGGTTGGTTGGTAACCTACGGCAGAAGGCATACGTCCTAGTAAGGCTGATACTTCAGATCCTGCTTGAGTAAAACGGAATATGTTATCTACGAAAAATAATACATCTTTACCTTGAGCTTCACCAGCTCCATCACGGAAATACTCAGCGATTGTTAATCCTGATAATGCAACACGTGCACGTGCACCAGGTGGCTCATTCATTTGTCCAAAAACAAACGTTGCTTTAGAGTCTCTCATTCCAGGTTTGTCAACTTTAGACAAATCCCATCCACCTTCTTCCATAGAGTGCATAAAATCATCACCATATTTGATAATTCCAGATTCTAACATCTCTCTTAATAAATCATTTCCTTCACGAGTTCTTTCACCAACACCAGCAAATACAGATAAACCTCCGTGTCCTTTTGCTATATTGTTAATTAACTCTTGAATTAATACAGTTTTACCAACTCCAGCACCACCAAATAATCCAATTTTCCCTCCTTTAGCGTAAGGCTCAATTAAATCAATTACTTTAATACCTGTAAATAATACTTCAGTAGAAGTAGATAGTTCATCAAATTTAGGAGCTAAACGGTGTATTGGTAAACCAGTTTCACCTGTTTTAGGTAAGTTACCTAAACCATCAATAGCATCACCTGTTACATTAAATAAACGACCATAAATGTCATTACCTATTGGCATTTGAATAGGGTTACCAGTAGCTACAACTTCTGCACCTCTACTTAAACCATCAGTTGCATCCATAGAAATAGTACGAACTGTATCTTCACCAATATGTTGTTGAACTTCTAAAACCAAAGTTGAACCATCAGTTTTTTTAATTTCTAATGAATCATAAATTTTTGGTAATTCAGCATTTTCTGTATTAAACTCAACATCGATAACTGGACCAATTATTTGAGAAACTTTACCTGTTATTGTAGACATTACTTATATGTAATTAAAGTTATTTATTTTGTTAAGTGAGAATTAACTCATTTTTTCAAGGTGCAAAGGTAAATTTTTAATAGCGAATTTAAAAATGTTTGAAGATATTTTTACGCATTTTTTCTACATAAAAAAAAGGCCTCACTTATAGTGAGGCCTTTTTATATTATGTATGAGTTTAAATTATTTTACTAATTTAATTTCTACACGTCTGTTTTGAGCTCTACCAGCTCTTGTTTTGTTATCAGCAATTGGGTAATCTTCTCCAAAACCAGCAGAAGTTAATCTGTTAGCAGGGATTCCAGCTTTGTTGATTAAGTAATCTAAAACAGCCTTAGCTCTTCTTTCAGATAACTTTAAGTTATTAGCAGCTCTACCTTGACTATCAGTATGACCTTGAATACTAAAGTTAGCTTTAGGGTATTCTTTCATTATACCAGCAATTAAATCTAATTTTCCGCTTACTCCAGCTCTAAATGTAGTTCTTCCTGAGTTAAAGTAAATAGCTCTTGCGAAATCATTTAATCTCTTAACAGCTTCTTCTTTAATGATTACTTCAGGACATCCATTGTTAGATGCTACACCTTTTACATTAGGACATTTATCATCTTTGTCTAATACACCGTCTCCGTCAGTATCAGGCCAAGGACAACCACCGTTTGCAGCAGGACCAGCTTGATTTGGACATTTATCTGTGTTGTCAGCAACACCGTCACCGTCAGCATCAGGACATCCATTCATAGCTTTAGTTCCAGCTTTAGTAGGACATGCATCATCTTTATCAGCAATACCATCACCATCAGCATCAGGACAACCGTTTAAAGCAGCTAAACCAGCAACTTCAGGACATGCATCGTCAGAATCTTTGATTCCATCGCCATCAGCATCAGGACATCCGTTGAATTCTTTTAAACCAGCAACTTCAGGACATGCATCATCTTTGTCATAAACACCATCACCGTCAGTGTCTTTTCCTCCAAATTTGAAAACTAATCCTATAGAGTGTTGGAAGTGATCCTGAACTTTGTCAGAAAATTCTTTTTTACCACCAGATTGGAAGTTTAAACCTAAGTTTTCGTTAAACCAAGTGTTAAAACCTACACCTGCATTTAAAGTTCCTTCTCCTAAGTCTCCTAAGTTAGCATAACCACCACCTAAGTATACATAAGGGTCGAACCATGAAGTATCACCAAACAAATTGTTTAAGTCATATTTTACGCTTGCATCGATAGCCCAATAAAGCTCATCCATATCGTTTTCACGACTAAATGTTTCAATTTTGTTTAAAGAACCAGCTAATTGTAATGTGAATCCATCGTTTAAGTATCTGTCAACAGAAATTCTTGAAACTGAAGGTAAGATATTCCAGTCACTAGTACCGATGTAATCTTTAGCATAATCGCTAAATTCTGAAGGTATTCTAAAGTCAACAGCGTTAACTCCGAATCCAACTACCCATGGATTGTCTGAATCCTGTGCGCTTGCCGTTCCAATTGTTGCGAACGTAAACAAAGCCATCACAGCTAATTTTAAGTGTTTCATTATTAAAAATTTAAATTAAAAGTTCGTTTATATACAACGCAAATGTAAGTTGTTAAAACTTATTTACAAAAACAAATCTACAAAAACTTACAAGAAAAGCAAGTTTTTTTAGAGTATTATCTATATTACCTTTAGTTCTTTACCAATTTTGATAAACGCGTTTATTGCTTTGTCTAAGTGTTTTTTATCATGAGCAGCAGAAAGCTGAACTCTTATGCGTGCCTGTTCTTTTGGTACTACTGGATAAAAGAATCCGATAACATATATACCTTCCTCTAATAGTTTTTCAGACATTACTTGAGAAAGCTTTGCATCATAAAGCATTACTGGTACAATAGCAGCGTCTGCACCTACTAAATCAAAACCAGCCTTTTCCATTTCGCTTCTGAAATAATTAGTGTTCCATTCTAACTTATCTCGTAAGGAAGTATCTTTAGATAATAAATCAAATACTTTTAAAGAAGCTCCTACAATTGCAGGGGCTAAAGAGTTTGAAAATAGGTATGGACGAGAGCGTTGACGTAAAACTTCTATTACTTCTTTTTTTGCTGTAGTGTATCCACCCATTGCTCCACCAAGTGCTTTACCTAATGTACCAGTTACAATATCAACTCTACCTAAAACATTTTTTAATTCTAAGGTACCACGCCCTGTTTTACCAATAAAACCAGCAGCATGACATTCATCTACCATAACTAATGCGTCGTATTTGTCAGCCAAATCACATATTTCATCTAATTTTGCAACAATTCCATCCATAGAAAACACACCATCTGTAACTATGATTTTAAATCTGTGGTTTTGCTTGTTAGCCTCTATAAGTTGTTCTTCTAAAGAAACCATATCATTATTATTATAACGATAGCGAGCAGCTTTACATAAACGAACACCGTCTATAATTGAAGCATGATTTAAACTATCAGAAATAATTGCATCTTCTTTAGTTAGTAAAGGTTCAAAAACACCACCATTTGCATCAAAAGCGGCTGCGTATAATATAGTATCTTCAGTTTGGTAGAATTCTGCTATTTTTTGTTCTAATTGTTTGTGTATATCTTGAGTACCACAAATAAATCGTACTGAAGACATTCCAAAGCCATGAGTGTCCATAATATCTTTTGCAGCTTGTATAACTTCAGGATTGTTTGATAAACCTAAATAATTGTTAGCACAGAAGTTTATAACTTCTTCTCCAGTTGAAACTTTAATTACTGCGTCTTGTGATGATGTAATAATACGTTCTGATTTATATAATCCAGCATCTTTAATATCTTGGATTTCTTTTTGTAAATGTTCTTTTATATTTCCGTACATGTTGTTTGTATTTAAAGTTTGTAAAGTTACAAAGTTTAAGTTTTTCGATTAAACTTCTTCAACCGAAATTTCTTCATTAATATATATGAGTAGTTTTTTTAAAATAGTAAAGTTCATTGATGTTAATACTTGTGAATATTTTAATAATTGTTGATGGTGTTTTTTTGAGGGAATACCTGTTTTGTAATCTATAATTGTTACTTGGTTGTTCTTGAAAACTAATCTGTCAGGAATTATGATTTGATTATCAATTGTTACTATTTCTCTTTCATTGTATATAATAGTATCCTCTGAAAAAAATTCTGATAGTTGAGGATGCTGAACAATTTTTTTTATGATACTTTCTATTTTCGGAATAGCATCTTTGTGTATTAATCCTTGATTATTATATGAGTCAATAACAGATTGAATATCTCTTTCATGATAAATTTCTGACATCATTTGATGAATAAGGTTTCCGTATTCAATAGCTTTTTGTTGTTTTGTATTCCAAAGTTTTGATGCACTTGCCAACATATATATATTATGGTCTTGCCATGGTGATGATATGAATTTTTCTTGAGTTTTTGATGTTGTTTTTTCTATGTTTCCTTTTTTACTAGCCCTTACTTTGGCGCCAAAAGTAAAAGTAGGTTCTTCATTATTCCAAACACCTATTTTTTTTAGGTAGTTGATGAAAAGACCAGAATAGTAATTAGTGTTTTCTCCCGTTTTGGTAATTCTTTTTTCTGTAATAATATGTAGTTGTTCTACTGATCTTGTCAGTGCGACGTAAAGTAGGTTTAAGTTGTCAAGTTCTAGCTCTTCTCTTTGTTGTTGGTATGTTTGTGTTCCTTTTTTACTAATAAAGTTTAAATCTTTATTAAATGGAATTAATAGTTCTTTAAATCCATTAAAATTATTAGGGAGTTCGTTTAACCAAGTCTTTGGATTTATTTGGTTGTAAATATCTAAATCACAAGGAAATATTACAATTGGAAATTCTAGCCCTTTGGATTTGTGAATAGTCATTATTTGAACAGCATCAGAACTATCTGGTGCTACAATGCTTAAATTGTCTTTTTTGCGGTTCCAGAAATCTAAAAAATTTTGAATGTCTGTGCCTTTTCTTTGTTGTTCTAGAACAACATCTAGAAAAAATTGGATATAGGCGTCAGAAGTTTTGGTTAAGTTAAACCCTCTTATAATTTCTTCTATTTTTTCATAAAAAGGTAGTTGATTAAAATACATACTATTGAAGTTCGTATTGTAATTTTTTAATTCTTCGAATAAAGAAAATGTAGATAGTTTTATGTGTTTAGCAATAAAAGTATGTTTGTCTTCATTGATGATTAAGTGATGATGTAAAAAATATAAAACTTCTAAAAAAGACTCTTTGTCTGATGGGTGTTGTATTACTTGAAGTATATCAATAATAAAGTTTACTTTATTGTTATTTTTGAGTAATAAAGTTTCAGAAGAAACGATTGAGACATTGTTTTCAGATAGATAATTTGCAACAGCAATTCCATCACTTTTTTTACGAACAAGTACACATATTTCATGTAAAGAAAATTCAGTTCGTAGTTGTTTAATAGTTTCTAAAACTTTTTTAGGGTATTTTATATCGTTGTTATCTTTGTCTTCTAGTTTTTCTAGAAAAGAAATACTTATGTGTCCGCCTTTTTTTGAATTCTCTAATTGTTTGTTTCCTTCAATATATAATTGTTTGTATTTCTCATTTTGTAAAAAATTAGCTATATGCTGAAAAAAATCATTGTTAAAATTGATAATTTCGGAATAACTCCTGTAGTTAGTGTCTAAGGTCTTTATTATCTTTTTTATATGAAATGGATTTTTTGAATTTTCATTATCTGTTCCAAGATTAATGAATTGTTCAGCTTTTCCTCCTCTCCATCTATATATTGCTTGTTTTCCATCTCCAACTAAAAGTAGATTGCTTTTTTCTTGGGCTAATGCATTATTTATTAAGGGGATTAAGTTTTTCCATTGTAAAACAGATGTGTCTTGCATTTCGTCAATGAAATAATGCATAAACCGTTGACCAATTCGTTCGTATATAAATGGAGTAGGTTGATCTTTTATATTGGTTGATATTAGTTGATTAAATTCAGCGTTTAGTCGAATGTTATTGTCTTCTTTTATTTGATTTAACTCTGTGTTTATGTTATTCAGAACCGCTAAAGGAATGATGCTTTTTAATGCTAATTGAGAAAGTATAAGTTCTCCATAAATAGTTTTACTTTGGTAGTATAAATCAACCAATTTTGGAAGTATGCTCTCAATTGAATTAACAATTTCACTAGTTGCTGTTTTTGTGTAAAAGTTGTTTTGTTCAATAGCTTTTTCTATTGTTTCACTTCGTTTTTTATAATCAAACTTAGAGTTGAACTCACTTAAGTCTTTTAAAAATTTAGGAAAAGTAGCGCGTGTAAAGTTTTTGGGTTCTAAACCTTCACGGTCAATAATACTTAATGCATCTTCTCCAGTTTTTTTTATTTTTACTAATAATTCTTTTTTACTTGTTGATAATGTGTTTTTTAGGTTGTTGAAGTCTTCAAGTGTTTTTGTAGATAGTTCTTTAAAGTGTTTTGCGTCGTCTTCGTTTAGTAGGATTTTTGAGATATCATTAAGCTCTCTAGAGATATCCCAAGACTTATCATCATCCGTTTTGTCAAGAGAAAATTGAATAAGGAGTTTGGTAATATCTTTGTCTGTTCCAATTTTTGAAATAAGAACATCTACTGCTTCACTTAATAAAGAAATGGCGTCCATTTCTACTTCGAAATTTAATGATAGTCCTAAATCAAAAGCAAAACTTTTAATTATTTTGTGAGTAAAGCTGTCAATTGTTGTTATTGAGAAGGCTGCATAATTTTGTAAAATAGTATCTATTATTTTTTTACTATGCTTTTTAATGATTTTTTTATCGACAGAGGTTTCTTTTAATATGGCTTTTAATAAATCATTTTCTGCTCCTTCAGAAAAAACTTGTAAATTTTCTAATACACGTTCTTTCATTTCTCCAGCTGCTTTATTGGTAAAAGTGATGGCTAGTATTTTTTGGAAATGAAAAATGTCTTCTGATTGTAAAAGTACTTTAAGGTATTCTTTAACTAATGTAAAAGTTTTTCCACTTCCAGCTGAAGCATTATATATCTCAAAGCTTGAAGGTGTTTGCACGAGGTTTCTAATTTAATGCAAAGTAGTTTTTTTTATGCCAAGTGACAAGTAAAAAAGTTGGTAGAATGTTCAAAAAATTATTAGCCTCTAAATAGAAAGAAATCATTTTTCATTGATTCTATTTCGGTGTCATCATTAGTTATAATATAATTAATTGCTTTTTCTGTAAATAGCTTTCCTTTTGGAGTAAGTGAAATAATTTTTTTATTAATAGTAATCATGTTGTTTTTCTCCGCCAACTCTACAATTAATTTTGATTTAAGTTTGTGCCAGTTAATGTGTTCATTTAAATGATTTATGTGCCTTTCCTTTTTATCGGAGTGATTGTTTAGGTGTAATAAAAAAGTAAGGAGTTGAACTTCCTTTTGTTGTTGTTTATTTCTGTACAATACGGAGATTAGTCCCTTATTTGGGGCGAATAAATAAACAATTAAAAATACTAAACCTAACATTGTTGTCATAGAGCCAGAAATAGAAGCGTCTAACAAGTGTGCTACCCAGTACCCTGATATGGCTGAAAAAACTCCAAATGTTATAGAAAGAGTTAGCATTTTTTTTAAATCGTTTGTAAGTAAATATGCAGTTGCTGCTGGAGCTATCATTAAAGCTACTACTAAAATAGCACCAACAGCATCAAATGCTCCTACCGTAGTTATTGAGGCTATACTCATTAATCCATAGTGAATAACAGCAGGGGAGAAACCAAGGGCAGTTGCTAGTCCAGTGTCAAAAGTGCTAATTTTTAACTCTTTAAAAAAGGTAATTACAAGTGTGGTTGTTATTAGCAAGATGGTTCCAATTACCCATATTGATTTAGGACCTAAATCTGTACCGTTAATTAGAAGTCGATCGAAAGGAGCAAATGCCAATTCTCCAAGTAAAACTGCATCAACATCTAAATGTACGTCATTAGCATTTTTAGCAATTAGAATTACTCCAATACTAAATAAGGCAGGGAAAACGAGTCCGATTGCAGTGTCTTCTTTAACTAATTTGGTTCTTTGAATGTACTCTACTAGAACAACTGTTAAAATACCAGATAAAGCACCCATTAGAATTAGTAGAGGAGAATTTAAATCGTGTGTTATAAAAAAACCTATAACTAAACCAGGAAGTATAGAGTGGCTGATGGCATCACTAATTAATGCCATTTTTCGTAATACTAAAAAAGTACCTGGAATTGCACAGGCTATAGCTACTATACTTGCTATTAATTGTATTTCTATTTGAGCACTACTCATTTTTTAAGTTTTGATTGTATAGGTTACCAGCAAATTGAAATCCTTTTTCTGTCATGGACCACATTTTTCCGTTTACATTAATGTAATCTCTTTCTTCTAGTTTTTTTAAGGTATTTCTAGTGTACCCTTGAAAATTATTTAAAATTTTTACTGCATGTGGATGTGATTTATCTTCGTGAGTTTTAACAATGTCAAACATAAAAGATAATGTTTTGTGCAGTTTTAGATCACGTCTGTTCTTTAAAAGTCGAATTTGACGAAAAAGAAGCCCTCGTGAAGGTGAAAAGATAAAAGAAAAAACAACAAAAATAGCAGCGACAAGTACTATAACAGGTCCGGTTGATAAATTTGATTGACTAGCGCTAATTCCTGTTCCTATAACACCAGAAAAAGCACCAAATATGGCAGCAAGAACAACCATGATACTTAGTTTGTTGGTCCATTGTCGAGCAGCAGCAGCTGGAGCTAATAACATAGCGCTCATTAAAACAACTCCTACGGTTTGAAGACCTAAAACAATTGCTAATACTATAAAGGTTGTGATTAGCATATCTATAGCTTTTATGTTAAAACCTAATGTTTTGGCATAATCAGCATCAAATAATAAGATTTTAAACTCTTTCCAAAAAAGAAATAATATAATTAAGCAAACTCCAGTTGCTATTGCCATAAACCATACATCGTTAATTAGTAAGGTAGCGGCTTGTCCGAATAGGAATTTATCTAAACCTGATTGGTTTGCATTTGGTTGTTTTTGGATAAATGTTAAAAGTAACATACCGAAACCGAAAAAAACGGAGAGTATTAAGCCCAATGCAGTATCGGTTTTTAAGTGAGTGTTTTTAACTATGCCTCGAATCCAGAAAGCACCAATAAGTCCACTAATTAATGCTCCTAATAATAATATGTAAGTATCTTTAGTGCCAGTAATTAAAAAAGCAATAGCGATACCAGGTAGAGAGGCATGAGATATGGCATCACCTAATAAACTTTGTTTTCTTAATACAGCAAAACTTCCTAACATCCCACATATTGCACCAAGAATTGCAGTTCCAATTGTAATAGTACGGAGCGTGTAGTCTGAAAAGATAAGTTTAAAATATTCTTGTAAATCCATTATTGTTGTACACTTACTTTGTAGTTTATGCCGTATGTTTTGGTTAGGTTATTATCGTTAAAAATTTCTTTAACTGGCCCAGTTGCTATTTTTTTTACATTTAAAAAAGTAACCCAGTCAAAATATTCAGGAACTGTTTGAAGGTCATGATGAACTACAATTACAGTTTTACCAGCTTTTCTTAATTCTTTTAAAATGTTAATTATAGCTATTTCAGTGGTAGCGTCTACACCTTGAAAAGGCTCATCCATAAAATATATTGATGCATTTTGAGCTAAGGCACGAGCCAAAAACACACGTTGTTGTTGCCCTCCTGAAAGTTGAGAAATCTGTCTGTTTTTAAAAGCTAACATCCCTACTTTTTCTAGAGCTTCTAGGGCTGTTTTTTTTTGTTTTTTACCAGGGCGTTTTATCCATCCTAGAGTGCCATATGTGCCCATCATAACTACATCTAGAGCAGTTGTAGGGAAATCCCAGTCAACACTTCCTTTTTGAGGAACGTAGGCAACTAGTTTTCGTTGTTTATTATAAGGTTTTCCATAAATTGTAACGCTACCAGCAATAGGATTTATAATTCCTAAAATTGATTTTATTAATGTTGATTTACCAGCTCCGTTGGGACCTACAATAGCCATTAAAACTCCTTCTGGAATAGCTAAATCAATATCCCATAAAACAGGTTTGTAGTTGTAGGCTACAGTTAAATCATCTATAGTTACTGCGTATTTTGTTTTCATTTTATTTTAGTGCGTCAACAATGATGTTAACATTATGGTTGTACATACCTGTATAAGTTCCTTCAATAGTTCCTTTGTTACCTAATGCATCAGAATATAGGGTTCCACCAATTAAAACTTGATGACCTTGTGCATTTACTGCTTCTTGTAGGGCTTCAATAGTTCTTTTAGGAACAGAGCTTTCTACAAAAATTGCTTTTATTTTATTGTTAATGATGAATTTTGCTAGTTTTTGAACATCTTGAACACCAGCCTCAGTAGCTGTTGATAAACCCTGTAAGCCAACGACATTAAATTTATGTTGTTTTCCAAAATAATTAAAAGCATCATGAGCAGTTACTAGTACTCTTTTGTTTTCAGGTAATTCGTTGATTTTTGAATTGATTTGAGTGTTTAATTTTTTTAGTTCTATTAAATACTGTTGTGTGTTTTTCTTATAAATAAGCTCATTTTTAGGGTCTAAATTGATTAGTTTTTTAGATATGTAAGAAGTGATTTTAGACCAATTATTAATATCAAACCAAATGTGAGGGTCGTAATTTGAAGCAAAATTTTCAGATTCAATTAAGTTTTTTTTACTTATGGTGTCTGAAGCAACTATAATTTTTTTGTTTTGATGTTTCATTTTTTCAAAAACTTCTTCAAGTTTTCCTTCTAAATGTAGTCCATTATAAATTATTATATCAGCATTGAATAATTTTGATACATCTCCTTCACTTGCTTTGTATAAATGAGGATCAACACCAGAGCCCATAAGGCCATTAATATTTACCTGATTACCACCTATGTTTTTTACCAGGTCAGTAATCATTGTTGTGGTAGTAACAATATTTAATTTACCGTTTTCTTTTGTTGTTTTTTTATTACAACTTATCATTATTACAATAATAAGTAGGATTGTAATTTTTTTCATTTTAATGTTTTTGAATATATATATTATTAGCAACCTTGTTAGATATTGTAATTGCTTGACCATTTATTTTTATTTGTAAAGATTCATCAAATGGTTCTTTTTCTATAATTTCTATTTCTTTACCTAGGGCAATTCCTTGTTTGTCTAAAAATTTTAAAAACTTAGAAGAGCTATCATCTACACCAACACAAATACCAATTTCTCCTTTTTGTAAGGTTGATAATAAACTCTTTTCAATGGTTTGTAAATTACCATCTTTATCAGGTATTGGGTCACCATGAGGATCTCTTTTTGGGTAATCAAGAAGAGCATCTAATTCGTTTATTAGTTTTGGAGATTTAATATGTTCTAATTGTTCAGCTACTTCATGTACTTCATCCCAGGAGAAGTTTAATTTCTCTACCAAGAATACTTCCCACAAACGGTGTTTACGTATAATGTTAGCGGCAGTTTTTTTGCCAAAGTCAGTTAACGTTACTCCTTGGTATTTTTTATAGATAACAACTTTTTTTTCAGAAAGTTTTTTTATCATGTCTGTTACTGAAGAAGCTTTTGTTTCTAGTTTTTTTGCAATAGCATTAGTACTGATCCCTTTTGAGGAGATGCTGTCTAGGTGATAAATTGCTTTGATATAATTTTCTTCGGTTTGACTAAACATAAATCTATTGTATTCAGGTACAAATATACAATTTTTGTTTTATGTAAACATATTTTTAGGTTAATCTAAAAATTATTTTAACTTTGCAAAAAAAAATGTCGCAGAGGTATATCACTATTGCTACTTAGTTGCAGTAGTGATATATTTGCAAAAACATTACTTTATAATGAGAAAAAAAATAATTCTTTCAGTATTTTTATTTTTACAAATAACGTACTCAATTTTTAGTCAGACGGTATCGGGGAAAATAACATTCGAAAATAAACCTGTTCCATTTGCTTTTGTATATGTAAAAGGAGGAACTTATGGAGTAACTGCCAATGAAAAAGGGTATTATAAGTTAAATCTTCCAGCGGGTAAAATCACGATCCAAGTGAGTTCGCAAGGATTCAGAAAAGTATCCAAAGAAATAATAACTAAAAACAATGAAAAATTAAATTTAAACTTTGAATTATTTGAAGATGTTTTAGGTTTAGACGAAGTGGTTATTAGTGCTACAAGAAACAGAGTAGAACGTAAAGAAACTCCTGTTGTTGTTTCAACAATAAAACCTCGTTTACTAACTGCAACTCAATCTGCTTCAATGGCAGACGGTTTAAATTATGCACCTGGTGTTCGAGTTGAAACTAACTGTCAAAACTGTGGTTTTACACAGGTTCGTTTAAATGGGTTAGATGGTGGCTACACACAAGTTTTATTGAATAGTAGACCTGTTTTTACATCACTAATAGGTGTATATGGTTTAGAGCAAATACCAACTAATATTATTGAACGAATTGAAGTTGTTAGAAGTGGAGGTTCTGCTTTATACGGTTCTAGTGCTATAGCGGGAACGGTAAACGTTATTACTAAAGATCCTGTTTTAAACACCTGGGAAATTGGATCTAATTTTGCCTTCATTGATGGTAAAGCACTCGATAGAACATTAACATTTAATACTTCTGTAGTTGCTGACGATTTGAATAGTGGTATCTCATTATTTGGAATGAATAGAAATCGTGAAAGTTTTGATGTAAACGGTGATGGTTTTACAGAAATAGTAAAGTTGAAAAATACAACTGTAGGTGCTAAAGCCTTTGTAAAACCAACTGAAAAAAGTAGAATTTCTATGAATTTGAATTCTATTAAAGAATACAGACGTGGTGGGAATAAGTTAAATCTTACTCCTCAATTTACAGATATTACTGAAGAATTAGATCATGATACTTTTATTGGTGGTATAGATTATGAAGTGTATACTAAAGATAATTCTGGTAAATTTCAAATTTACACTTCTATGTCTAACACTGATAGAGGCAGTTATTATGGCGGTCTTGGTGGTGGAATAACTAAACAAGACAGTATTTTAGCAAACAATGCTTTTGGAACTACCAAAGATTTAGCTTGGGTTAATGGTTTACAATTTACAAAATCACTTAAAAGTAAAGATGTTTTAACTGTAGGGGCAGAATACAATTTTACCTCTACCAAAGATGAAATAGTAGGTTACAATCGCTTGGTAGATCAATCTGTAAAATCGTTTGGTGTTTATGGGCAATATGAGTGGAAAGCGTCGGAAAAATTTACAGCTCTGATTGGTGCTCGTTTGGATAATGTAAATATAGATGGAAATTATACCATTGGTACAATTGCAAGAAATATTGATGTGAGTCAAACAACTTTTTCACCAAGATTAACCATTTCATATCAATTTACTGATGCGCTAAAATTTAGAGGTGGTTACGCAAGAGGTTTTAGAGCGCCACAAGCATTTAATGAAGATGTTCATATCTCTAGTGTAGGTGGGGAGCCTCAATTTGTAATTCTTTCTGATGATTTAAAAACTGAGTTTTCCAATGCTTATACTGGTTCTTTAAATTTTTCTAAAAATATTAATCTATTACAATTGGATTTCTTGTTAGAAGGTTTTTATACAACATTAAAAAATCCTTTTACATTGGTAAGTACTGGTTCTACATTACCAAATGGTTCTATAGTAGAAGAAGTAAGAAATGGTTCAGGAGCTAAAGTTTATGGAGTCAATTTTGAATTTGGAATTTCTCCAAATCCTAAGTGGCAATTTCAGCTAGGAGGAACTTTACAAGAATCTAAATATGACGACCCTCAGGTTTTATTTGAAACTAATGGAGTTTCAGGAGAGCCTGATATTACCGTTAATGAGTTTGTAAGAAACCCAAATTTTTATGGATACTTAAACACCGCATGGATTCCAAGCGAAAAATTTAATGTCGACCTTACAGGAACATATACTGGTGGGATGACAGTTCCAAGGGTGATTAGTGATACGGGATTCTTACAATTAAACGAAGTAACAGATTTCTTTGATTTGAATTTAAAGTTAGAATCTCATATTGATTTCAATGATAATTTTATGACCACCATTTCTGCGGGTGTAAAAAACATGTTTAATGCTTATCAGGATGATTTTGATACTGGAGCAACAAGAGATTCGGATTATATTTACGGTCCGAGTGCGCCAAGAACATTTTTTATTGGTATAAAATTTGGTAAATTTCATTAGATGAAACTTTTTAAAAAGAACATATTATTTCCTTTTTTCTTTGGATGTTTTGCTTTTACAGCTATCGCGCAGCAAAAGCAGAATATTAATTGGATTTCTTTTGAACAGTTAGATGATTCTTTGGCAGTTAAACCCAAAAAAGTATTCATTTCATTTTATACAAATTGGTGTGCCTACTGTAAAAAAATGAACAAAGTTGCTTTTAAAAACCCAGAAGTAATTGCTCTTTTAAATTCAGAATATTATGCTGTTAAAATGGATGCTGAATCCAAAAAAAATATAACGTTTGAAAGAGCAGAGTATATTAATGAAGAGGTAGGAAAGAATAGGCAGCCAATACATCAAATCCCGTTATTACTGGCATCTAGAAAAAACAAAACTTTTTCATTACCAGCAACAGTAATTTTAAATAAAACATTTAAAATTACAAAACGACATTTTGAATATTTATCTACCAAGAAAATGTTGAAATTTTTAAAAAATTAAATACACCTCAAGTTCTACACTAAATAAGTATTTCAAAATGCTTAAAGTCATTTATAAAATAAGAAAATTGTAAAAAAAGAAAGCTCATTTTTAAAGCTTTCTTTTTTCGTGATATAAAATTAATGCATTCGTAACATTACACTGTGGTGTTAACATTAAATAAACATTCTAATAATACAACAATAATTTACAGGTAACATTAGCTTTACAAGATTGCTCCACTTTTGCAGGATAAATAAACAGAATTTAAAGTTAGAATGAAAAAATTATTGTTTGTAGCTTTTTTAAGCTTATGTAATTTAGCCTTTTCACAAAGCAAAGGAACTGTATCAGGAACCGTTACAGATAAAGAAATGAACGGTGAGCCTTTACCTTTTGCTAGTGTATATATTAAAGGTACATCAATTGGGGGGACAACAGATATTGATGGGAAGTATTCTATTAGCGTACCAGCAGGAAATAAAATTCTTGTTTTTAGTTTTGTAGGATATGAAACTGTAGAAAAAGCAATTGTTGTTAAGGCTAATCAAACTATTGTAGTTAATCAAGAACTTGGTCCAAACGAAGGAGTTGCTTTAGATAATGTAATTATAAATGCAACAGTTAGTAAAGAGAAAGAAAGTGCTTTACTTTTAAAACAAAAGAAAGCTACAGTAATTAAAGAAAGTATTGGAGCATTAGAATTAGCTAAAAGAGGAGTTTCTGATGCAGCTACAGCTACTACTAAAATTTCAGGGGTAACTAAAAGTGAGGGAACAGGTAATATATATATTCGTGGTTTAGGAGATAGGTATTTATCTACTACAATGAATGGTTTACCAGTTCCATCTGATGATATTGCTAATAAGAATATTGATTTAGGATTATTTTCAACTAATGTAATTAGTAATGTTGAAATTAGTAAAACATACAATACATCAAGTTATACAGATCAAGCTTCAGGTAATGTAAATGTTGTTACTAAAGAATTTTCTAAAAATGGATTTTCATTAAGTTTAAGCGGTGGAGCAAATACAAATGCTTTAGATGTTGATAATTTTAGAAGAACTGTTATTAGTGATGATGTTACTTTTGGATTTCACAAAAAGAAATACGCTTTATTAAATCAATTAACTTTACAAGGATGGGATACTAAAGAGGCTAGTACACCTATTAACTATAGTTTTTCTTTGTCAGGAGCTAAGAAGTTTGAGTTATTTGGAAAGAAATGGAGAGTTTTAGCTTCAGCTTCTCATTCTAAATCAAATGAATATAGAAGTGGTTTGTTTAGAAGTTTTAGAGCAAATGTTTTAAATACATCTTTTTCTGAAAGTGGAGGTGATGTAGAAAACTTTATGGCAAGAACAAACAGTACTGGGTATATTAGAGTTGCTGTAAAATTAAACGATAATAATAAATTAAAGTATAATACTCTTTTTGTAAACAAAGGGGTAGATAACTTATATGAGCAAGGTAGAAGTGGAAAAGGATATGTTTTTGATCAAGATCCACAAGAAAATGGAGCTTTTGTTAGAGATCAAAACTTTAAACAAACTACTATGTTTGTTAACCAATTAATGGGTGAGCATAAGTGGAATGAAAACAATACTTTAAACTGGGCAACTGGTTATAATTTTGTATTAGCTGAAGAGCCAAACAGAATTAGAAATGAAGTAAATATTTTAGATGTTGATAACAGTTCTTTAATAGAGTTTGCTAGTGTTGGAGATTATCAACAAAGAAAAACAAGTCAAAAAATTGAAGATAAAGAGTATAATGCTTTTATTGAAAACAAGTGGGCTTTAGGTTTTGCAAAAGAAGACGAAGCAAAGCCGTATAAGTTAAACTATGGTTTAAATTTTCGTAAAAAAGAAAGAAGTTTTAGATCTTCTTTTAAAGGTTTTAGAGCAAGAGGTGTAAGAGCTGCTTCTATAGATGAATTATCATCAATACTTCAATTAGGAGAAAGTGCAGGATTAACTTTGAGAGAACAATTACCAGATGCTTATAAAGGTGAGTTTTTAGCTTTAGCAGGTTACACAAATTTTGATTTTAAATTTGACAATAAATTATCTGGTAATATCGGATTAAGATTTGAAAGAGATGAAATTGATGTAGTATGGAATGTAGGTAACTATATTAGTCCAGAGGGTGTTAATAGATATGGTAGTGCAAATAAAGTATACTCTAGTTTATTTCCTAGTGTAAATTTAAAATATGAGTTAGACGAAAAAAACTTTATTCGATTTGCTTCTAGTATTACACAAACTTTACCAGAATTTAAAGAGTTAGCTCCATTTGGATATGTATCTCCTTCAGGTCGTGTTATTTTAGGAAATGAGAATCTTGAAAAATCAGATGTGTATAATTTAGATTTAAAATGGGAATTATTTCCATCTAGGTCAGAGTTAATTTCAGCTACAGCTTTCCATAAACAAATTAAAAACCCAATAAACTTAGTAATGACAAGAGGTTCTTCAGGATACTTCAGTTATTTTAATACAGGTGAAAAAGCAGATATTTATGGTGTTGAATTAGAAGGTAAAATGAATATCATTAATAATGAAGATGATAAAAGTATATTAAGTGCTACTGGTAATATTACTAAAATGTGGTTTAACCAAGATCTTTTACCAAATTTCCAATATAAAGATAAAGTAAAGTCTGATCTTCAAGGAGCTTCTGATTTAATCCTTAATGGATCTTTAAGTTATAATAATAGAAAAGAGAATGAATTTATAGCTACGTTAACAGGTAATTATTCATCAGATAAAATTTTCGCATTAGGTGTGCCTGAAGATTTTGCTGAAAGAGCTACTATATATAATGATGAGATTATAGAGAAAGGATTTTTTACACTTGATTTAGTGTTAAGTAAAAAGTTAACAAAGAACTTAGCTATTAAATTAGTTGGTAGAAACTTGCTAGATCCTAAAATTGAACAAACTCAATTAGTTAGAAACTTAAATACAGGAATTGAAACTAATGAAACAGTTAGTCTTTATAAAAAAGGTAGAAACGTATCATTTAGTTTAAGCTATAAATTTTAGTCAGTTAACTTAAAATTAAAGTTAGCAGATTTTCATAACGAATAATTAATATTCTGTTAAATCAAATAAAAGATAAGGTTGATTTCTTTGTGAAGAGAAAAAACAAACCTACAAATACAAACAAAATGAAAAAATCTTTAGTTAAAATTTTAAGTATATCAGCATTATCAATTGCTGCTTTAACTTTCACAAGTTGTGGAAGTGATGATCCAGATGTGATTCCACCTCAGGTATCTGATGTTGTTGCTAAGTTAAAAGCTGGTGTAATGAGTGGTACGTTAAAGGAGAGTTATACTTTAACTGGTAATTCATACAATTTAACAGGATCGTTTATCATAGCTGATGGGGCATCATTAACAATTCCTGCTGGAACAAGTATTATAGCAGATAAAAAAGGAACAGATGTTTATTTAGCTGTTTTAAAAGGAGGAAAAATTAACATTAACGGAACAAATTCTAGTCCAGTTGTTATGACTTCTACAGATGGAAACCCTGGAGATTGGGGAGGATTAACAATTTGTGGTAAAGCAACTACTACTGCAGGGGTTGATGTAACTGCTGAAGTTGGAGGTTTTAAATACGGAGGTACAACTGATAACGATAATTCAGGTGTAATTAAAAACTTAGTAATTAAAGGAACTGGTGCTCAAATTAATTTAGACTCTCAATATAATGGAGTTTCTTTATATGCTGTTGGTTCTGGTACTGTTTTAGAAAATATTGCAGTTTTTAATGGAGCTGATGATGGAGTAGAGTTTTTTGGAGGAACTGTTTCTGCAAAAAACATTTATTTAGAAAATTTAGAAGATGATGCCATTGACTGGACTGAAGGTTGGAATGGTACTGTTGAAAATTCGTATATTTTAAATACGAAAAAAGGTTTTTCTACTGTTGTTGAGGCAGATAAAGATAATAAAAACCCTAAGTTAATAAACTTAACAGCTACTTCTATTGTTGGAGGTACTGCATTACAGTTTAAGAAAACTTCAGGAGCTACTATTACTAACTTATATCTTGATGGTTACACTAAGCAAATAGATATGAAAGATAACGGACCATTATCAAATGTAATTATTGATGGATCTGCTGCAACTACATCAGCAAACTATAATACTGGAACTAAAGTTGATATTTCTGGATGGAGCTTTATTAATGGTGTTGCTACTAGCGTTACTCCTTTACAAGGTGAAGTTACTGGTACTGTAACATTAACTGCTGATAAAACATATAATTTAAAAGGATCTTACATTGTAAAAGATGGAGCTACTTTAAATATTGAAGCAGGAACAAAAATAGTTGTTGATCCTAAAGGAACAGATGTTTATATAGCTGTTTTAAAAGGAGGGAAAATAAATATTAATGGTACTGCTGCTAAGCCAGTAGTAATGTCATCTGCAGCAGAAAAGCCTGGAGATTGGGGAGGATTAACAATTTGTGGTAAAGCAACTACAACTGCTGGTACTGATGTAACTGCTGAAGTTGGAGGTTTCAAATATGGAGGTACTACAGATAATGATAATTCAGGATCTATCGAGTATTTAGTAATTAAAGGAACTGGAGCTCAAATCAATTTAGATTCTCAGTATAACGGTATTTCTTTATATGCTGTAGGTTCAGGTACTAAAATAGAGAATGTATCAATAATTAATGGAGCTGACGATGGAATTGAGTTTTTTGGAGGAACAGTTTCTGTTAAAAATATTTACTTAGAAAACAATGAAGATGATTCTGTGGATTGGACTGAAGGATGGAATGGAAAAGTAACAAACACATACATGTCTCATACTAAATCAGGTTTCTCAACAGCTTTTGAAGGAGATAAACTTAATAACAACCCTAACTTTGAAAATGTAACAGCTATTTCATCTGTAGGAGGTACAGCTTTACAATTTAAAAAGCAATCAGGAGCAACGATAACTAATCTTTATTTAGAAGGTTATACTAAAGAAATAGATATGAAAGATGGTGGAGCATTATCAAACGTTAAAATTGATGGTAAAGATGCTTCAACTTCAGAAAAATATAATAAAGGAACTAAAGTAGATGTTTCTGGATGGTCTTGGAAAAAAGCAGGATTATAGTAATAACTTACTTTTAAAAAATTAAAACCGAGCAATTTGCTCGGTTTTTTTATTTTATCTAAAACTCCAGTTTTTATAATTAGTAGAAGCTTCTAATTTTGTTTCTATTGAATTCGGTAGGTTAGGAAAAAAATCTATACCAGTAATCTTTTCGATTTCATCAATTGAAACAACAAAACTATATAAAGGTTTATTGCTTTTTTGATGAGGTAGTAAGAAAGCAATCGCTTTAATTTCTGGTTTTGTATAGTCTAATAATATTTTATAAAATTGATTAGGAACGCTAACTTTATTTTTACCTATGGTTTTTAAGTTGGGTTTTAAAACACCACCAGTAACCACATATAAATGATTGTACTTTTTAGCCCAATAACGTGTTTTTTGTTCTAGTTTATTCCAAATCCCAGCATTAAAATCATGCTTTTGTGGAGAAATGTTTGAGGTGTAAAAAGTTTCATCATGTGCTTTTTTAGAAAAACGTTTGTCACCGGCTGGGCATAAATGACCTTTATCATAGCCAGATTTTTTGTAACTTCTCCAATCTGCAGATTTTGTTTTTACTTTTGGGTCACTTATAAAAAAAGGACGTTTGTGTTTGGTGTAGATAATTTCACTTTTACTTAATGAATATGCTACCCATTCAGCTTGCTCGTGTTTTTCATTATAAGATAACTGGTACCCGTTATGTCTAATAATAGCCCCTGTTGTTGAGGTTGGTAAATAGTTAAAAGCTTTTGAAGCTTTATAATCTACTTCACTATTCTCATTTGAATCATTTTCTTTTTTTTCTGACGATTGTATCCATAAACCAATAGAAAGTATAATTATGGTAGCAATTAGCTTTATTTTTCGAGAATTACTCATTATTGTTTCAGTAAAATTTCTTGAAAATCAGATGTTTTTTCTACTTCATTAAAAATTTCTTGGAATTTAATAGGTGGAGTTGATAATTTTCGTTTTGCCAAATCTAACCAAGCACCATAAACTGTAATTATTGCTGATAATTTACCATGACCATTAAAAACTTCATGCTGAATTTTCCATCGTTCTCCTTTATTAGACAATCCAGTCACTTTTAAATTTACTGATATATCTTCTCCCATGTGTATCTCTTTTAAAAACTTAGTGTTTTCTTCAAATAAAATAGGACCTATTTTTTCTTTAGTAAAATCTTGTATGGTAATGTTATGTTCTTTAAAAAAGCGAAGCCTAACTTCTGCTGCATAATCATTATAAGCAGTATGACGCATGTGTATATTGGCATCAAAATCTGCCCATCTAGTTGTAAAATTAACGGTAAAATTCATATTAAAATATTGCGAATTATTTTCAGCAAAGGTACTTATTAGATAAATTAAATACTCGAAAGCTTTGTGAATTCGTTAAAATATACTCTTAAATAAAAATAGGTAGTAATTTTATTGAGATTAACTGTTTGACTTTAAGTAAGGTATTTTCTGTTTTTTAGTTTTTAACATCCAAAGCATCACGAAGTGTATTACCTATTAGCATAAAAGCCATAACTAAACTCATAATTGCTAAGCCAGGAATGATAGCTAAATATGGTTTTCCTAAAATAATATAATTATAGTGGTTTTTAATCATTGCTCCCCATGAAGGAGTTGGTGGTTGCGCTCCAATACCTAAAAAACTTAATCCACTTTCAATTAAAATAGCTGCAGCAAAATTTGCTGCTGAAATAACAATAATCGGAGCTAATATATTTGGTAAAATATGCTTGAAAATAATTCTAAAATCAGAAAAACCAAGAGCTTTAGCAGCTTCTACATACTGTTGTTGCTTAGTAGTAATAACTTGGCCTCTAACAACACGAGCAACTTCAACCCACATTGTTAAACCAACAGCAATAAAAACTTGCCAAAAACCTTTACCTAAAGCTAAAGTGATAGCTATAACAAGTAGTAAAGTTGGAATTGACCAAGTAATGTTAATAAACCACATGATAAAAGTGTCAATTTTTCCTCCAAAATAACCGGCAATTGCACCTATAGGAATTCCAATTATTAGAGAAATAAAAACAGCAATAAAACCAATAAAAAAAGAAATTCTAGCGCCAATTAAAAGTCTACTTAATAAATCTCTTCCATATCTATCTGTACCAAACCAAAAAGTTTTTTGTTGAATAAATTTTCTTGGTTGATTATTAAAAAGAGATAAAGGATACTTTTTAAGTAAACTATCAGAATAATTAATAATTTCAAGTTGATTACTTTTAATTTCAAAAGATTTTATTGGGATTTCAGTAGAGGTAGTTTGTTTACCATCCATAAAAACGGAAAACCAAGATTGTTCTTTCTCTTTTTTTGAAGGAATGGTAAGTATTTGAACTGAAAAACCTGGAGATTTAGAATGAATTTCCAAATGCATATGATTTGCAGCATTACTATTGTCTGGAGCAAGTAAGTAACAAAAAATAGCTATAAAACCACATAAAACAATATACCAGAAGCTAAAAACACCTGTTTTGTTTTTTTTAAATTTTTGAAGAGCAATTTGCCAAAGAGAATTTGAATGCTTCATTATTCAAAACTATTGAATACAAACCTCTTCACCAACTTTTAAAAAATCTTTTTTTAATTAAAAAGAGCAATCAAACTAATTTGATTGCTCTTTTATATATGTTAATTAGCTTATAAAACTTCAACAAACAAACCTTCATCAGTTTTTTCAACTTTGGCTAATTTATTTTTAGTTAATCCTTTTATGGTTTTATCCCATTTTTTATTAGATAAACCTGATTGAGTTTTTAGCTCATTTAAATCAATTTTTTCTACTTTTTCAATGATTGCTAAAACTGCTTTTTCTTCATCGTTCAACTCTATAGAAGGCGCTTTCTTTTCTGGTCTCATTTGAGGAAAGAATAGTACTTCTTGTATAGATTGATTATTTGTTAAGAACATTATTAATCTATCCATACCAATACCTAAACCAGATGTTGGAGGCATGCCATATTCTAAAGCACGTAAAAAATCTTCATCAATAAATTCTGTAGCTTCATCATCTCCTTTTTGGGCTAACTTTAATTGATGTTCAAAACGCTCACGTTGATCTATAGGATCATTTAATTCTGAATATGCATTGGCAATTTCTTTACCACAAACCATTAATTCAAATCGCTCAGTTAATTCTGGGTTTTCTCTATGCTCTTTACAAAGAGGAGACATTTCTTTTGGATAATCAGTAATGTAAGTTGGTTGAATGTAATTTCCTTCACATTTTTCTCCGAAAATTTCATCAATTAATTTTCCTTTACCCATGGTGTCATCAACTTCAATACCCATGCCTTTAGCTGCAGTTCTTATTTCATCTTCAGTTTTGTTAGTGATATCAAAACCAGTAAAATGTTTGATAGAGTCAGCCATGGTAACACGAGCATAAGGAGCTTTAAAGTCAACTTTGTGCTCACCAAAGGTAGCTTCAGTTGTTCCGTTTACTGCAATTGCACAATATTCTAATAACTTCTCAGTAAATTCCATCATCCAATTGTAGTCTTTATAAGCTACATAAATCTCCATTGCTGTAAATTCAGGATTGTGAGTTCTATCCATTCCTTCATTACGGAAGTTTTTAGAAAACTCATATACACCATCAAAACCACCAACGATTAAACGTTTTAAATAAAGTTCATTAGCAATACGCATATATAACGGAACATCTAATGCATTATGATGTGTAATGAAAGGTCTTGCTGCAGCACCTCCAGGAATTGGTTGTAAAACAGGAGTTTCAACTTCAAAATAACCAGCTTCATTAAAGAAGTTACGCATTGCAGTAAATAATTTTGTACGCTTAACAAAAACTTCTTTTACATGTGAGTTTACTACCAAATCTGCATAACGTTGTCGATAACGCATTTCAGGATCAGTAAAAGCATCATATACTACTCCGTCTTTTTCTTTTGGAATAGGTAAAGGTTTTAATGATTTACTTAGTAACTTAAAGTTTTTAACTCGAACAGTAATCTCTCCTACTTTTGTTTTAAATAATTCTCCTTCAATTCCAACAAAATCTCCTAAATCTAATAATTTTTTGAAAACATCGTTATATAAAGTTTTGTCTTCACCAGGACAAATTTCGTCTCTGTTAAAATACACTTGAACACGACCTTCAGCATCTTGTAATTGAGCAAAAGAAGCTTTTCCTTGTACATTTATAGCCATTAGTCTACCAGCAACAATCACCTGTTTTTCTTCAGAAAAATCAGCTTTAATCTGTTTGGAATTGTGATTTACTGGGAATAAATCCGCTGGATAAGGATTGATTCCTAATTCACGTAACCTGCCTAATTTTTCTCTACGTACAACTTCTTGTTCTGATAATTGCATTACTTTGTTTTTAAGTGTTTCTTATATTTAAAAGGGCAAAGATACAATCAATTACAAAATAAACCAATGTAAGATAAACTGACTTTTAGTAAAAAAAAATATTTTTTACTTGTGTGTTTAAATAAAGTTCGTATATTTGCAGGCTGTCTTTTTTTAAGGGCAGCGTTTAGTTGTGTTGTTAAGGTGCTTAAATGCACCATGGTTTTGTTACCAATGGAAAGCTTCCCTGAGATGGGTTGCTTTTTTTTTTGCTAAATTTAGCTCCAAAAGCCACCTTTATACTCCCAAAATTGTATAATAAAAAGTACAAAATAGATTACTGCAACAGAGAATTTAATAGTGACGGAAGCTAAAAAACCTAGAAAAGCACCAAAAGAAGCTTTTAGGGCTCTGTTAACATCTTTACTGTCGTATAATAACTCTCCAATCAAGGCTCCAGTAAAAGCTCCTATTAATATTCCAAAAGGAATAGGAGAAAATAATCCTATAATTAAACCAATAGTAGTACCGTAGACTCCATATTTTGTTCCTCCAAATTTTTTGGTTCCCATTGCTGGTATGAAATAATCTAAAATAAATATTGCTAAAGCTATTATGAATGTAATTGTTAGAAATGTTTTATCCATAGGTACTGCATTAGTTAGATGAAGTAATAACAAACCTGACCAGCCTGTGATAGGTCCCGGTAGAATAGGTAAAAAAGATCCTATTATTCCTAAGAAAACAAATAATAAGCCAAGTAATAACAAAAAAGTATCCATAATTTAGTTTCAATTTTTTTTAAAAAAAACTATAAGTTTCTAGTGTTAAGACGATGGAAAGGATGTTTTGTTACAATTTTATAACTAAAAAATTAGTTTAAACTAATTTTTTAGTTATATTTGTATCAGTAAATGTTTAAAGTTAAAGGAATAAGATTAATTTCAGACTAACTATGTTTGAGTTTTTTAATAAAATGTATATGAAAAAGCTAGTAGTGATTTTTTTTATAGGAATGGTTTTATGTAGTTGCTCTAAAGAGAAAGTTAGAAATGTAAAAGAGCTTATATCGTTTAAAAATAAATACAAGTTTGATTTTGAGATTTTAGAGAAGTTAGAAAATGATACGGTAGCTTGGAAGTATCAACTATCGGCTAATGAATTTATGTTGAAAGGCAATTGTTTAAACGCTTTAAAAGAATGGGATAAAGCATTTAAAGGAAGGGAGGTTTTATATTCATCGCGAAAAGCAGATTCTTTAAGGAGTAATTTTACTGTTCATAATGCTAAAGATGAGATAATAAATGAATCTGAAAATACACGATTGGTGATAATAAATGAAGGGCATCATAACTCATATCATAGGTTGTTTACAAAATCATTACTTGAAGAATTGTATGCTAAAGGGTATAAGCATTTAGGTTTAGAAGCTTTAGCGAATGGTAAGGATAAAGATTTGATGTTAAATACTAGAGGGTACCCTATTAAAACAAGTGGATACTATACAAATGACCCTAATTTTTCTCAGTTAATAAGAACAGCTATAAAAATAGGATATAACGTGTTCCCTTATGAGCAAACAATCGGAGTTAATAATAAAGAGAGAGAAATAGAGCAGGCTAAAAATATACAGAAAGAATTAGAAAAGTTTCCTAATGATAAATTTCTAATACACTGTGGCTTTGATCATGTATTAGAGGGGAGTCATAGAAGGTGGGGTAAAAGCATGGCGGGAAGATTAAAAGAATATACAGGTATAAACCCTTTAACTATACATCAAACGAAATATTCTGAAAGAGGCGACAAAAAATTAAATTCTCCACTGCTAAAAGTGTTTAATGTTAAAAAACCTTCAGTGTTAAAAGACAAAAATGGAAGTTTTTTTAAATATAAAAGGTCTAATGCGTGGGCAGATATAGCAGTTTTTCATTCATCAATAAAAACAGATAAAGGAATGATAGTGGAAAAAGATGAAGTGATGTATACTTTAGAATTAGAAAGATTAAAAGTGGAATACCCTTTGATGATTTTAGTTTTTGAAACAAAGGATGACTTAACAAAAGCAGTACCAGTAAAAATAAAAGAAGTACATAAAAAGCAAAATTCAACAGTTTTAAATTTGCCTAAAGGTGAATATAGTTTTGTAATTGTATCTAAAACAAATAAAACAATAACATTTCAAGAAGAGATAAAATGAGTAAACAGTTAACAAAGGCAGAAGAGCAGATAATGCAAGTGTTATGGGAATTAAATGAAGCATCGGTAAAGGAGGTAATTGCAGAGTTACCCATGCCTAAACCTGCATATAATACAGTATCAACAATTATAAGAATTTTAGAAACTAAAGAGTTTGTAGGTCATAAACCAAAAGGAAGAGGGTACGTATACTATCCAATAATTGAAAAATCATCGTATAGTAATCAAAGTCTTCATAAATTAATGAATGGATATTTTGGCGGGTCATTTAAAAGTATGGTTTCTTTTTTTATGAAAGAAAATAAAATGGACATAACTGAATTAGAAAATATTCTGAAAGAAGTTGATAAGAATAAAAAAAATGAGAAGTAAGGTAATCATTGTTTTGTTTTTTATGTTTTTAGTTTTTGGTTGTAACACTAAAAAGGATAAAAAAGATACAGAAGTTTTAGTGTTTAATTTAAAAGATCAAACGGAAAAAGAAAAAATTAATTTTCTAAAACTAAAGCTAGATGAGAGTCATCAAAATTTATTAAATCCTTCTATTAGTACAGATAGTATAGGCAAAGTATATAAGTCTTGGTCAGAATTACATAACAACTTATATAAGTTTCTGGTAAAGAATAATTTTAATTGGGGAGTGAAGAAAAAGAATATAAAACTTTTTAATAAAATTTATTTTAATAAGGATGGTGGTATAAAGGTGTATGCATTTAGAATTTATGATTCTGTTTCTGAAATAAATACCCAGAAGTATAAAAAGTTGATTAAAGAGTTTGCAAAGGAAGTTAAAGTATCAATTAAAAAGAGTGATGATTTTGCACAATGTGGAAAAATTTCATTACCAAATTTTTAAAAATAAGTAGTCATGATAAATTATATAATTCAAGTAGTTTTATTTCAAGCATTGTTTGTTGCAGTGTATGATTTCTTTTTAAGTAAAGAAACTTTTTTTACTAAGAACAGAGTGTATTTAATTAGTACTGCACTTTTATCATTTGTACTTCCATTTGTAAAGTTACCATCATTTCAAAAAGCGGTATCACTAGAGTACACAATTTTGTTGCCTGAGGTTGTTTTGTCACCACAAAAAGTAATTGAAAAATCAACATGGTATCAATCTATTAACTATTTAGATGTTTTGTTCATTGTTGGGTGTTTACTTTTTTTTATTGTATTTGTTTACAAATTAAGTAGGGTTATTCGTTTAATTATAAAAAATGAAATAATAAAGAAAGAAGGGTATAGCTTAATTATGTTACCTAAAAACTCTAAAGCATTTTCATTCTTTAATTATATTTTTTTAGGAAAAGAAATTTCTTCAGATAAACAAGAAAAAATTATTCAACATGAACTAGTTCATAGTAAACAAAAACATACGATTGATTTGTTACTTTTTGAATTTTTGAGAGTAGTCATGTGGTTTAATCCAATGATATATGTGTATCAACATAGGGTTTCATTAGTACATGAATATATATCAGATGCTGTTGTAAGTAAATCAGTAGCAAAAGATAACTATATAAATAATTTACTTTCTGATATTTTTCAAGTAGAAAGTATTTCATTCATTAATCAATTTTATAAACATTCATTAATCAAAAAACGAATTATTATGATGACGAAAAAACAATCAAAAAAAATTAAGCAGTTAAAGTATTTATTGTTGATTCCAATACTAGGAAGTATGATATTATATACTTCATGTAGTGTGAATAAATTGGAAGATTTGGGAACAAAGAAGCAGCTTCAAAAAATTTATTTTGGAGAAAAGAAAAAATTTCAAGAAACGAACAAAGAAACGTATTTAGATTTTTTTATATCTTTTAATGAAGAGTCTTTAGGAAAAGAAATAAGCTTAACAGAATTAGATGAAAATGAAAAAGGTGAGTTTCTTAAATTTAAAGAAACCTATTTAGAAAAAAAGAAAGATAAAGATGTTTTTTATTTTAAACTTTATGATTTTAATGGTAGAAAGGTAGTAGGAATGCACAGAAAAGCAATGACAGTTGAAGAAAGAATTTCTTCAGGAGGCGGCCTCCCTATTGATTTACTAGATAAAGCTCCAACTTTTCCGGGGTGTCCAGAAGGAGATAAAGCTTGTTTGAATAAAAGTATACAAAAATTTGTAGCAGAAAATTTTGATGGTAATTTACCTAAGAAAATAGGTATGAAACCAGGTAGAAATAAGATATATACAGTGTTTAAGATTGATGAAAATGGAGATATAACAAATATAAATGTAAGAGCTCCACATCCTAAATTAAAAGAACATGTTATAGGTATGGTAAAAAAATTACCAAAGATGCTTCCAGGAGAAAAAAATAATAAACCAGTTAAAGTAGGGTATACTTTACCTATAATTTTTAGGGTTTATTAACATGAAACAAACTATAGTTTTAATTTTTTTATTATTTGGACTTAGAGTTTTTTCTCAGCAAGTAGCAGATGATAAATACTTGCCAGTTGTTAAAAAAGCAAGTCATACAGTAGAAATTTTTGTAGATGAAGCTCATAATAATTTTCATACTGTGAGTAATAGGTTTAAACCTTTTGCAACATTGTTAAGAAGAGCTGGGTATACAGTAAAAGGTTTTACTAATAAATTTACTGATAATAGTTTAAAAAAAATTAAAACTTTAGTTATATCAAATGCATTGGCATCTGGAAGTAGACCACCTTTTGTTACACCTACTAAAAGTGCATTCACTAACGAGGAAATAAAAGTGATAAAAAAATGGGTAGCAAAAGGTGGTTCATTATTTTTAATAGCCGATCACATGCCATTTGCTGGGGCTAGTGAAAAATTAGGAGCTGCTTTTGGATTTAAATTTTATGATAGCTTTTTATTAGATAAAGATAGAAGAGGGATTTTTGACTTTTCTAAGAAAAACTCAATGCTAGCTAAGCATAAGATTACAAGTAATAAATCACCATATGGTAAAATTAAAAGAGTTAGAACTTTTACAGGGCAAGCATTTAAAATACCAAATAAAGCACAGTCTATTTTAAAAACAAATGAAAAATTAATCGTGTATTTACCAGATACGATGTGGCGATTTTCTAGTAAAACAAAACGTTTTAAAGCTACAAATATGTCACAGGGTGCTGTAATAAAATATAAAAAAGGGAAAGTTGCAGTTTTTGGAGAAGCAGCTATGTTCACAGCTCAATTAGCAGGAAGAAGTCAGTTTAAAGTTGGAATGAATGCTGAAGAAGCTTCAGAAAACTATAAGTTTTTATTAAATTTAATTTATTGGCTTCAATCAAAATAAAACTATGAAATTGTATTTAATGAAAAAGAAAATTGTAATTATTATTTTTATTATTGGAATTATAAAAGTCGAAGCGCAAACTTCGACTTTTAAATCTATAGATGATTTAATAAATATCGGGAGGTATAAAAAGGCATTAATATCATTAAAAAAAATGCCAGAAACATTCTTGTCTCATAAGAAAACAGCATCTATTTATGAATCAATTGATGATACAAAATTAGCAATTATGTATTATGAAAAGGCATTGATTATAAAAGATGATTATATGACTAGAGTTAAGTTGGGGAAGTTGTATAAGAAAAGAAAATACTTACATAAAGCAATAATTATTTTCAAAGATATTGTTACTAAAGATCCAGGTAATTTATTAATTAGTTATCAACTGGGGAAGCTGTATTTACAAGTTAAAAAACCGAAGAAAGCAATTGCTATTTTTAAAAAGCTTATTAATAAAGATGATTCAAATGCGAATTATTATTATTACAAAGGGCTTGCTTATAAAATACTGAAAAAGAGAGATTTGAAAATGAATAGTTTTTTAAAAGCTTATAAGAAAGATAAAACTCACTTAAAGGCAATAGAGCTTTTAGCGAGATCATATACTTCTTTAAGGTATAAAGATTCAGCTAGAATGTTTATTGATAAAGGACTTCAAATTAATCCTAACCATATCAAATTAAATAAATTAAAAATTAATAATCTTTATAGAGCAAAAAAGTATGGTGATGCAATTCAATTATTGCAAAAGATAGATTCATTAGAGCAAAATGAATTATATACTCAAAAAATGTTAGGACGTAGTTTTTATAATTTAAAAAAATATGATGAAGCTAAGAAGTATTTTAATAAAGCTAAACGAATAGATCGTTCTGATTATAAAATTTATGGATATTTAGGAGATATTGCTTTTGATCAGAAAAATTATGAAGAGGCAAGTTTAGGATATATGTTTGCGTCTTTCATTGGTAAAGAATCAAGAGATTCTGAGTATTATAAGTTAGCTAGGACCTACGAGAAATTAAATAAGCCAAAGCAAGCAATAAAAGCATACGGTAATGCTGTAAAAGAAAACTATAAAAATTATAAAGCACTGTATCAATTGGCAACAGTTTCTGAAAATTATTATAAAAATAAAAAAATAGCTTACAAGCATTATAAAAATTATATGAATCGATTTGAGATGAAAGATTCTATTCTTTCTGAACAGGTAAAAAGAAGAATAATAGAAATAAAAAAATTCTATTTTAAAAAAGGTGAAGTGTTAGACTAATAGTTTTTTTGTATTTTCACTTAAAAATCAGTGAAATGCACATTCGAAATGTGATTTTTGGTATAATTCTATTCTTTTTAGTATCGTGTGATTATTTCTCTTTTACTAAAAAGAAAAAAACACAAGCTATTGATACTATTATTAATTTATCTAAAGTAGATATTTCACCTTCATTTAATAAATGTAAAGAACTTGATGTAAGTGCCAAAAATGATTGTTTTAGAGCTGAAATACAAGAAAAAATTTCAATGTCATTAAGTGAAATTGATTTTATTGTAGATGAAGATATGGATGAGGTAATTTATGTTCATTTAATCATAAACAATTATGGTAGAGTTAAATTAAAAGAAATTGAAGCATCGAAAAATGTTTTAGAAAAGCTACCAGTTTTAGATAGTTTACTAAAGGTTTCAGTTAAAAAACTTCCTAAAATATTTCCTGCAATTAAAAGAGGAATCCCAGTTACTACTCAATATACATTACCGGTTAAAATTGCTATTAAAAACAACTAATATATTTGATGTATTCTAGTGAATTGATACTTTTTTAAGTGCAATTCGTTGGTTATTAGTTGTTAAAAAACACCAGTTTTTGTTACAAATTTATAATTGATTCGTTTACGAAATAAGTAAACTAATAAAACCAAAATATGAATCAATTAATTGTAGAAACCAAAAATCTCAATTTTTCTTATTCAAAATCAAGAAAAGATATTGAGAGTTTAGCACTTCAGGTACCTAAAGGAAGTGTTTATGGTTTTCTTGGACCTAATGGTTCAGGAAAAAGCACAACCATCCGTTTAATTTTAGGGCTTTTAAAAAAGCAAGCAGGAGAAGTTTCTTTGTTTGGGAAGCCGTTTAATGCAGGAAGCAGAATTAAAAGTTTAAATAAAATTGGAGCGTTGATAGAAAACCCTTCATTATACGAACACTTGAATGCGGTTGAGAATTTAAAGATTGCAGCAAATTATAGAGGAGGAATACCTCTAGAAAGAATTGAAGAGGTTATAGAGATAGTTAGGTTAACTCATGCGAAAAAGAAAAAAGTGAAAGCTTACTCATTAGGAATGAAGCAACGTTTGGGCTTGGCTATTTCATTACTAAGTAATCCTGAGCTTATAATTTTAGATGAGCCAACTAATGGACTCGATCCTAAAGGAATTATTGAAATGAGGGAGTTAATTAAGGAATTGAATGAGAAATACGGAACTACCGTTTTTATTTCTAGCCACTTGTTAAGCGAAATTGAAAAAACATGTACACATGTTGGTATTATAAGGAATGGTAAAATGCTGTATCAAGATACGGTGAAGTCTTTAAAACAATCAAAAAGTAAAAATATGATTGTTGAAATTGAAGTAGACAAGTTTATTGAGGCAATGGTTGTTTTAGAGTCTTTAAATAAGGAAAACATGTCTAGTGAAGATGATTTTATTCAAATAGAAGTAGAAGATAAAGAAGAGATAACTAAAGTTATAGATGCTTTTAGAGCGAATAAAGTACAGGTGTTTCAAGCTAGTATTAAAAATAATTTAGAAGAACTTTTCTTATCATTAACCGAAAATTAATAGTTATGTCAGCAATTACATTTTATATATCTAATACCAAAAATGAATTGATTAAACTAAAAAGAACTTTTGCTTTTTGGTTAACCGTCATTAGTGCTTTAATAATTCCTTTACTGTTTTTTATAGTGTATGCAGTTAAGCACGCAAAATTAGCACCTGGTGCAGGAGTAAACCCGTGGGATAAATACATGTTAAATCAGGTAAAAAATTCAATACCATTTTTTGTGCCCATATTTATAGTTTTAATAACTAGTCTTATAATTCAAGTTGAACATAAAGCAACTGGGATAAAACATCTATTTGCATTGCCAATACCAAAATGGAGTGTGTATTTTGGTAAATTATCTATAGTTTTATTTTCAATTATAAGCACATATGTTTATTTCTTTGTAGCAATTTTGTTTTTTGGAACTTTATTAGGAGTTTTTTATTCAGATTTAGCGTTTTTAGACTTTCAGCCTGATTATTTGAAATATATAAAAATGTTAGGAGTTTCGTTTATTGCTTCTTTAGGGATTGTTGGAATTCAGTTTTGGTTGAGTTTTAGGTTTAAAAACTTTATAGTTCCTTTATCTGTAGGAATGGTTTTTGTTATACTTGGCTTGATTGCTTTCCAAGCACCAGAATCTATTTATTTTCCTTATTCATATAATATTTTGTCAATATCATTAGGAGATCAAATGCCTCAAACTTTTGGTATTTCGTCTGTAACAGTGTATAGTATTTTATGTTTTATACTAACTAGTGTATTAGGATATTTAGATGTTAAAAGATTAAATATAAAATAAGAATTAAGAGAAAGGGGAAGAATAAAGTTATTAAACTTGATGTAACCCAGAAACTATATATTACCCGCTGAAAAATATTCATTTTGGTGGGTTTTCTTTTTTTAATGATGTTTTTTAAATCTTCTAATGAAAGTTTTAGTAACTCATCTTTTGTCATTTTTAAGTCAATAATTCCTTTAACAGATAAACCAGTGTTATACCCTTTCCAAACTTCTTTTGGGTGTGTTAATAAAGAAAATCCCATTGCCCATAAACTCATAAATCCGATTGGGATATGTTTCCAAAGACCAGTAGCTATTTCCCAGCCAGCTATAAAAGCTTCACCTTTCCAGCTAATATCACAATCATATAAAATATGTTGAATGTCATGAATATGGACTACGTTTTTTCTAAATTGAGAATTGGGTAATTTTACTGTAAACAGCCTAAACTTTAAATTAAAAAAATCTTCATTTACACCTCCTTCTTCTGAAAGGTTATTTTCTTTATAAAATATAGTTAGTTTTTCTGAAACTGTCATGATTAATTAGAATTTGTACTACAAATGTATTTTGTAATTTCATTATAATTCTTGACAATTGTCAAGAAATTATTTCCCTCTAATTCTACTGAATGTTTCTGGTGTCATGCCTAAAAATGAAGCTATATGTTTTGATGAAACACGTTGAAATAAATATGGTTTTTTGTTAAGTAAAATATTGTAGCGTTCTTGTGCAGTATGTAATTGTATGTATTCAATTCGTTCAACCAATTCGATATATATTTGTTGTAAAAACAAACGGCCAAAACGTTCATGTTTAGGGTTGTTTTCAAGTACTTCCTCTATATCATTAATATTGATTACAAAAGTATTTAAGTCTTCTAATGCCTGAATGTTGTATTTACTTTTTTTACGTTGAATTAAACTATCAATGGAGGTGATACTTTCTTGTTCTGCAGAAAAATGTACAGTAATATCTTTATCCTCTTTGTAATAAAAAACACGTGCTATACCTGAAGTTATGATATAAAAGTTATTACAGATTGTACCAGCTTCATGAATGATATCATGTTTAGAAAAACTTCTGACAGTCATGATTTCTTGAAGAGCTTCCATTAATTCAGGGTTTTCTAGCAAAAAGGAGATGTTTTTATGGGGATAATCTATCATTTATAATTGTAATAATTCTTCAATAAATTCACGTTGATTTGAAAGGCGAGGTACTTTGTGTTGACCTCCCAATTTTCCTTTTCTTTTTAGCCAGTCATAAAATAACCCTTTGCGAGCTTTATGAATCTTAGGCATTGATAAGGTCATGTTGTTATAGCGTTTAGCTTCATAATCAGAATTACAAGTTTTTAATGAGTTATCTAATAATTCAGTGAAAAAAGCCAAGTTTTCAGGAGCTTTATTAAATTCAATTATCCACTCATGTGCTCCTTGTTTTTTACCATCCATAAAAATAGGTCCAACAGTATAATCTTTAATACTAGCGTTGGTTTTATCGCAAGCAGCTTTTAATGCTTCTTCTGTGTTTTCAATAATAAGTTCTTCACCAAAAACATTTATATGGTGTTTTGTTCTTCCTGTAATTTTTATTCTATAGGGCTTTATTGATGTAAATTTGATGGTGTCACCAATTAAGTAACGCCATAAACCTCCATTGGTGGTAATCACCATTGCATAATTGATGTCTTTCTTTACTTCAGAAAGAGGAATAGCAATTGAGTTTTCTCCATTATATTGATTCATAGGGATGAACTCATAAAAAATCCCATAATCTAGCATTAATAAAAGCTCTTCAGAATTATTTTGATCTTGTAAAGCAAAGAAACCTTCAGAAGCATTGTATGTTTCATAATAGCGGAAACTTTTTTTAGGAATTAACTTTTTATATTGTTCTCTATAGGGATTAAAATTAACTCCACCATGAAAGTATACTTCTAAATTGGGCCATACTTCAAGAATGTTGTTTTTGCCTGTTTTTTCTAAAACTCTATTTAATAAAACAAGCATCCATGAAGGCACGCCAACTAAACTAGTGATGTTTTCATTAATGGTTTCATCAATAATGGCTTCCATCTTTGTTTCCCATTCTTCCATTAAAGCAACTTCTTGTTTAGGAGCAGAGCTAAAATCAGCCCAAAAAGGCATGTTTTCTATAATGATAGCTGATAAATCCCCGAAATACGAATTGTTATCTTCGTAAACAGCAGAGCTACCACCTAATCGAAGTCCTTTTCCTTTAAATAGTTGAGCATTTTGATTGTTGTTAATGTATAAGCAAAGCATATCTTTTCCTGCTTTCATATGGCAATTTTCAATAGCATCATCACTTACGGGGATAAATTTACTTTTTGCATTTGTAGTTCCGCTTGATTTTGCAAACCATCTTATTTGGGAAGGCCAAAAAATGTTTTGTTCACCTTTTCTACAGCGTTCAATTAGTGGCTCAATACTTTCATATTTTTGAATGGGAACTTGTGAAGAAAATTTCTTGTAAGAGTCTATAGATGAAAAATGGTGTAATTTACCTAATTCAGTGTTTTTGGCAGTGTTTAATAATCTGAATAATACTTCATTTTGAACATCAATAGGGTATTTTAAAAATAGTTCTACTTGATGCTTACGTTTTTTTAAAAACCAAGAAATGATTGAATTTATAAACGGAAACGCCATATATTTTTTTAAGTTTGTACTTTGTTGTTGCTGTATTTTCTATTTTAAAAAACATCAGCAAAAATTTTTAGCTAAAAGTAATAAAATTTAAGACATGCAATATCAAGGAGTGTTAAAAAAAATGGCTACCGAGAATTTAGAAACGGTACAATATTATTTAGATATGAAAACTGATTTTTTAAATATGAATCAGTTGTTAAATAAAGAGCTTGAATTTCATTTTATTACTTATGAATGTTTGAGTTGTGGATTGGAGAAAGAGATTTACAGACAAGGTTTTTGTAAAAAATGTTTTTTTGAAACAGCGAAAGCTGGTGATTGGATTATGCGACCTGAATTAAGTAAGGCTCATTTAGGAATTGAAGATCGTGATTTAGAATATGAAAAACAAGCACAATTACAGCCTCATATTGTGTATTTAGCAAATTCTAGTAATGTAAAAGTTGGAGTAACACGAAAAAATCAAGTACCTACAAGGTGGATAGATCAAGGTGCGCATGAGGCTATTGAAATTGTTGAGGTTCCTAATAGGTATTTAGCAGGTATTACCGAGGTTGCTTTAAAAGAGCATGTTGCTGATAAAACCAATTGGCGAAAAATGCTTAAAAATGACATAGAAGATGAAAGTTTAGAATCATGGCAAGAAAAGTTACGTGAATTTATACCTGAAGAAGCAAAGGCATATTTTATTGAAAACAACAAAGAAACAAGTATTAATTTTCCTGTAGAGAAATATCCTTCGAAGCCAAAAAGTTTGAACTTAAAAAAACAAGAATCTTATAAAGGTAAATTAGTAGGAATTAAAGGGCAGTATTTTATTTTTGAAGATGAAACTGTTTTTAATGTTCGAGCTAATGAAGGTTTGGTAGTTAAAATCGTTGTTAAATAGTATTAATCGATATATAAAGAAAAAAGGATCTGCAATTTAATTGCAGATCCTTTTTTAGTTGTAATTCAGATATTAAGACAATCCAGAAATTTTACCATTATTATCAATACTCATACCTTCAGAGGCAGGAGTAGCAGGTAAACCAGGCATACGCATCATTTTTCCTAAAATAGGGATAATGAATTGAGCACCTGCAGCAATTTCTATTTCTCTAACTGTAACAGTAAATCCTTCTGGTCTTCCTATTAATTTGTCATTGTCAGAAAATGATTTTTGTGTTTTGGCCATACAAATTGCAAAATCATTAAAACCTAAGCGATCTATTCTTCGTAGGTTTAATTGAGCTTTTTTATCGTAAGTAACACCAACTGCACCATAAATTTCTTTTGCAATTGTTTCTATTTTTTCTTTTACAGGGCTTTTCCAGTCGTATAAAGGTTTGTATTGTGTAGCCTTGTTTTCAACAACGTTTATAACTGCATTGGCTAATTTTTTTGTACCATCGCCACCATTAGCCCATCCTTCAGAGACCACTGCTTCAACACCTAGTTTTTTACATGCACCAATAACAAAAACTACTTCATCAATAGAGTCTGAAATAAAAGAGTTTATAGCAACAACAGGTTCAATATTGTATTTACGAATGTTTTCAATATGTTTTTCAAGGTTTTTAAATCCGTTTTGAACACGTTCTAAATTTGGAGTATTGTATTCTTCTTTTGGAGAACCTCCATGATGACGCAAAGCTCTAACTGTAGCTACTAATACAACACATTTAGGATTAAGTTTAGCGTGAGCAGATTTTATATTTAAGAATTTTTCAGCTCCTAAGTCAGCGCCAAAACCAGCTTCAGTTACTACATAATTTGATAAAGATAATCCCATTTTAGTAGCAATTACACTGTTGGTTCCTTGCGCAATATTTGCAAAAGGACCACCATGTATAATTGCAGGGTTTTCTTCTAATGTCTGAACAAGGTTAGGTTTTATGGCATCTTTAAGTAAAATAGCCATAGCGTTTTCTGCTTTTAAATCCTTAGCAAAAACTGGTTTTTTATCAAAAGTAAAGCCTATAAAAATATTCCCTAAACGTTCTTTTAAGTCATTGAAGTCACTAGCCATACATAAAATAGCCATAACTTCAGAAGCAGGAGTAATATTAAAGCCATCTTCACGAGGAATTCCATTTCCAGTACCTCCTAAACCAATAGTAATTTGACGAAGAGCACGATCATTCATATCTATAACACGTTTCCAAAGAATTGTTCTTGGATCAATGTTTAAATTGTTGACTTTACTTTGAAGGTTATTGTCAATTAATGCAGATAGTAAATTATTTGCTTTTTCAATAGCATTAAAGTCTCCTGTAAAATGCAGGTTAATATCTTCCATTGGTACTACTTGTGAGTAACCACCTCCGGCAGCTCCTCCTTTTATACCAAAAACAGGACCTAAAGAAGGTTCACGTAAAACTACAGTAGCTTGCTTTCCTACTTTATTTAATCCTTCAGTTAAACCAATAGAAACAGTTGTTTTTCCTTCACCAGCAGGAGTAGGTGTTAAGGCTGTAACTAAAACTAAATTGTTTTGTTTTATTTTTTCTTCATCAATTAAATCTAAAGGAAGTTTAGCTTTATACTTACCGTACATTTCTAAGTTGTCTTCTTCTATCTTAAGTTTTTGAGCAATATGCTTAATATGCTGCAATTTTTTTCCTTGAGCAATCTCAATATCAGTTAAGTGTGCCGTTTTAGGAGTTTCAATGTCAGTAGTATGTGCCATTGTATCGAATTAAATTATTTAAAGTTGTTTGATGTGCTTGAAAAGCTTGTAAATATACATAATATAAATACCAAAAAAGAAGTATTCTATTATCAAGTATTTGTTAATTAGTAGCTAGAAACATAAATATGACAAAAGAATTGTCAAATCTTTTTTGAAATACTATATTTGCACGTTTTAAAAAAAGTCGATTTAAATTATAAGAATATGCAAAACAAAGGTCTTATTAAATTATTTGCTATTCTTTTTGGATTAGTAAGTTTATACCAATTATCATTTACATTTTTTGCCAACAAGGTAGAAAGCAGTGCAAAAGAATACGCTGAAAAAAATGTTAACGGTGGTAGTGGTAGAGAGTTAGCTAAACTAGAAAAGAAATACATTGATAGTGTAGCAAATAAAGAAGTAGTTAATTTAGGAGTTGCTAAATACACCTATAATGATATCAGGGATAAAGAAATGAACCTTGGTTTAGATTTAAAAGGTGGTATTAATGCAATTTTACAAGTATCTGTTAAAGATATTTTAATAGGGTTGTCAAATGACTCTAAAAACTCTGTATTCAATGAAGCTTTAGCAAAAGCTGATGAAAAACAGAAAGATAGCCAAGATGATTATATAGATTTATTTTATAGTCAATTTGAGGCTTTAAGTAACGGAAGTGTTAAATTAAGTGATCCATCAATTTTTGGAACTAAAGCACTACGTGATAAAATAGACTTTAATAAAACCAATGAACAAGTAAAATCGACTTTACAACAGGAAATTAACACGTCTATAAATACAGCTTTCGAAGTATTACGTAGCCGTATTGATAAATTTGGTGTAGTTCAACCAAGTATTCAACGAATTGGAACTTCTGGAAGAATTCAAGTAGAATTGCCAGGAGCTAAAGATATTGAGCGTGTACAAAAATTATTACAAAGTACAGCTGAATTACAGTTTTGGGAAGTATATACTAATGCTGATGTAATTCCATATTTTGTGCAAGCTAACGCTAAATCTATCGAGTTATTAAAAGACAAGACAGCTAGCGCTACTGAGCAAGTAAAAGATACTGCAAAGAAAGGTGATGATATTGATGATTTATTAGGAGAATCAAAAGACTCAACAAGTGTTGAAGCTCAAAAAATGTTATTTAACTTTTTAAGTCCAAATCAATCGCAAGTTAGTTCTACAGTAGGGTATGCTAAAGTACAAGATACTGCTAAAGTAAATGAATTACTTAACAATAAAGAGATTGTAGCTTTATTGCCAAGTAATTTAAGAAATGCAAAATTTTTATGGGATTATAAGTCAATTACACCTGCAAAATCAGCAGATGCTCCAGAAGATGAAGAAGTTGCTGCTATTATTGCATTGTATGCTATAAAATCTAATAGAAATGATAAAGCTCCTATTGAAGGAGATGTAATTGCTGATGCAAAACAAGATTATGATCAATTAAGTAAGCCTGTAGTGTCAATGACCATGAATGGAATTGGTACTAAGAAATGGGCTAAAATGACTAGTGATAATGTTGGTAAATTTGTTGCTGTTGTTTTAGATGATTATGTATATACTGCACCTTCAGTAAATGCAGTAATATCAGGAGGAAGTACTCAAATTTCAGGAGGTCAAATGACAGTTTCTGAAGCACAAGATATAGCAACAGTTTTAAAAGCTGGTAAGTTACCTGCACCTGCACGTATTATTCAATCAGAAGTTGTAGGTCCATCATTAGGTAAAGAATCTATTAACGCAAGTATATGGTCATTTGCCTTAGCTATTTTATTAGTTTTAGGATGGATGGTTTTATATTATGGTAAAGCTGGATTATATGCAAACATTGCATTATTAGTAAATATCTTATTTATTTTTGGTGTATTAGCATCATTTAATTCTGTATTAACATTGCCTGGAATAGCAGGTATTATTTTAACAATAGGTATGTCGGTTGATGCCAACGTAATTATTTTTGAAAGAATTAAAGAAGGGTTAACAGGAGGTAAGAGCTTAGCTACCGCAGTAGATGAAGGGTTTAGTATTAAAGGAGCTTTATCTGCAATTATTGATGCAAACATTACAACGTTATTAACTGGTGTAATTTTATATGCTTTTGGTACAGGTCCAATTAAAGGATTTGCATTAACATTAATGATTGGTATAGCAACATCATTATTTACAGCTATTTTCATTACACGATTATTAGTTGATGGAGCTGTAACTAAAGGAACTAATTTAACATTCAATACTAATATTTCTAAAAATTGGTTTAAGAATATCAATATTGAATTCTTGAAGAAACGTAAGTTAGCTTATGTTATTTCTGGAGCTATCATTGCTTTTGGTTTAGTTTCTATTTTAACTATAGGATTAAAACAAGGAGTTGATTTTAAAGGAGGACGTTCTTACATTGTTCGTTTTGATAAGCCAGTAAAAGCAAATGAAGTAGCTGCTACTTTAAAGAATGCTTTTGGTACTGCTCCTGAAGCAAAAACGTATGGTTCTGAAAATCAATTAAAAATTACTACAGTTTATAAAATTGATGAAGAAGGAAGACAAGTTGATGAGCAAGTTCAAAGTGAATTATATAAAGGGTTAAAGCCTTATTTAGGTGATACTACTTATGAGAACTTTAAGCCTGGTTTTGAAAAAGCAGGTAGTGGTATAATGAGTTATATGAAAGTAGAGCCAACAATTGCAGATGATATTAAGCAAGCTGCATTATGGGCTGTAATAGGTTCGTTAATTGTAGTGTTCTTGTATATCTTATTGCGTTTTAGAAAGGTTGCCTTCTCTATTGGAGCAGTAGTAGCCGTATTCCATGATGTTTTAGTTGTATTGGGTGTATTCTCAATTTTATATAAGGTTATGCCTTTTGATATGGAAATTGGACAATCGTTTATAGCAGCGATACTTACAGTAGTAGGATATTCACTGAATGATACCGTGGTAATTTTTGATAGAATTAGAGAATATGCTAATAACAGTACTTCTTTTACTGCTGGTTTAGTTGATAAAGCATTAAGTAGTACGTTAGGAAGAACTATAAACACATCATTAACAACATTGTTAGTAATGTTAGCGATATTCTTCTTTGGAGGTGATAGTATTAAAGGATTTATGTTTGCATTAATTATAGGTGTAATTGTAGGTACTTATTCATCTTTATTCGTTGCAACTCCAATTATGTTTGATGTTGCCAAAAAAAGAGAGAAGAAATAAAAAAATAAGAAACAAAAATAAAACCGTTTTGAATAATGTTCAAAACGGTTTTTTCATTTACTATCAAGCAACTATCTTTGCAATCTGATGAAAATAACAAAACTCCACGATTTATATTTTAAAGAATTCGTTTCTAAAAACGATATAGCTACTATTGTAAAGCAATTAGCGTTACAAGTAAAAAAAGATTTACCTAAAGATGAAGTACCTCTTTTTATTGGTATTTTAAATGGTTGTTTTGTTTTTGCTGCTGATTTTGTAAGAGAATTTAATGGAGATTGCGAAATTTCTTTTGTTAAGTTAGCTTCTTATGAAGGAACAAATTCTTCAGAAAAAGTAAAGAAATTAATTGGAGTAAATGAAGATTTATCTGACCGTACCGTTGTGATATTGGAAGATGTAATTGATACAGGAACGACATTACAAGAGATTTACGAAATATTCAAAACCAAAAACTTAAAAGAATTAAAAATAGCAACGCTTTTCTTTAAGCCAGATGTATATAAAAAAGAGTTACCAATTGACTATATAGGAAAAAGTATTGATGATGCTTTTATAGTTGGTTATGGACTTGATTATAATGGTTACGGAAGAAATTTACCTGCTGTTTATCAGTTAACAACAAAACCTAAAATGAAAAACATCGTATTATTTGGCCCTCCAGGTGCAGGAAAAGGAACACAAGCTACAGTTTTAAAAGATAAATATAACTTAGTACATATTTCAACAGGAGATGTTTTCCGTTATAATATCAAAAATGGAACTGAGTTAGGGATTTTAGCAAAGACATATATGGATGCTGGAAATTTAGTTCCAGATGAAGTAACTATTAGTATGCTTAAAGCTGAAGTTGAAAAAAACTCAGATGTAAATGGGTTCATTTTTGATGGATTTCCAAGAACACAATCTCAAGCTGAAGTATTAGATGAGTTTTTAGCAGAGAAAGGAGAACGAATTAATGGAATGGTTGCTTTAGAGGTTTCTGAAGATTTATTAGTTGAGCGTATCTTAGAGAGAGGTAAAACTAGTGGAAGATCTGATGATACTGATGAAAGTAAAATCAGAAATCGTTTTAATGAATACAATACAAAAACAGCTGTATTAAAAGACTTTTATGAAGATAAAGGTACATATTATGGGGTAAATGGTGTGGGTTCTATTGAAGAAATTACAGAGCGTTTATCTGATGTTTTTGATACATTATAAAAATATATTTAACTATTAATTTAGCTAAATAAATAAACAAAAAAAATGACCGAAGGAAATTTTGTCGATTATATAAAAGTTTATGCATCTTCAGGTAAAGGTGGTAAAGGTTCTGTTCATTTACACCGTGAAAAGTACATAACAAAAGGTGGTCCTGATGGAGGAGATGGAGGAAGAGGTGGTCACGTAATTGTACGTGGAGATAAAACTATGTGGACACTTTTTCACTTAAAGTTTAAGCGTCATTTTAAAGCTGAACATGGTGGTCATGGAAGTAGTAGTAGAAGTACTGGTGCTGATGGAGCAGATATAGTAATACCTGTTCCTTTAGGTACAGTTTTTAGAGATGCTGATACTGATGAAATACTTTTTGAAGTAACTGAACATGACGAAGATATTATTTTATTAGAAGGAGGTAAAGGAGGAAGAGGAAATTGGCACTTTAAATCGTCAACAAATCAAGCACCTCGTTATGCTCAACCTGGAATTGATGGTGTTGAAGGTTGGTTTCGAATGGAACTTAAAATTTTAGCAGATGTAGGATTAGTCGGATTTCCTAATGCAGGAAAATCTACCTTACTTTCAGTAATAACTGCAGCTAAACCTAAAATTGCTGATTATGCTTTTACAACTTTAAAACCTAATTTAGGAATTGTAGAATATAGAAATCATCAAAGTTTTGTGATGGCTGATATTCCTGGTATTATTGAGGGAGCGTCAGAAGGTAAAGGGTTAGGGCATTATTTCTTAAGACATATTGAACGTAATTCTACTTTATTATTCTTAATAGCTGCTGATAGTGATGATATTAAGAAGGAATATGAAATTTTATTAAATGAACTTCGTAAGCATAACCCTGAGTTATTAGATAAGCAACGATTATTGGCTATTTCAAAATGTGATATGCTTGATGATGAATTAAAAGAAGAAATTAAACAGGAATTACCAGATGGGGTTGATACATTGTTTATTTCATCTGTAGCTCAAACGGGTTTAATGGAGTTGAAAGATACTCTTTGGAAGATGTTAAACTAAACAATATAGTTTTTATAAAAAAAAGCTGTGATTTTAAAATCACAGCTTTTTTGTTTTTAAGTTTAATCTTAGTTTTTCAAAAACTTTTTAGTTAACACACCAGTTATTGTTGTTAATCGTAAAATGTAAACTCCTGTAGGGAGGTAGTTTAAGTTAATGCTATTATTGTTTTTTCCTTTAAATACGATTCTACCAGAAATGTCTGAAATATTGATGGTAGTAATTTCTTCTTTGTTAATACCAATGTTTAATGTTTCTTTAACGGGTATAGGGTAGGTCTCTATTGTTGTTAAATAGTTTTTATTAATGCTTGCAGTAGCACAATTTTCACTAAAACTTGAAGCACTATCAAAAGCAAAATTACTCCCTGTCCAATTACTTGTACTATAGGCAACATCATCTACTTGGATACAATTTAGGCTGCTATTTCTAACAACTTCAATTTCTTTAAAAGTAGTATTAGTACCATTAGCTAAATTTAATGAGGTTAAACTATTAATAGAGCAGTAAAGTTTAGTTAGTTTAGGGCAGTTACTCACATCTAAGCTAGTTATTTTATTTCCACCACAGTTTAATGAACTAAGTTCAATATTTTTGCTTACATCTAGGGAAGAAATATTGCCATTGTTATAACAGAAAAATAAACGCAGATCAACATTTTTTGTAACATCTAAATCTGTAAGTTGATTTGTATGGCAGTAAATTTTTGAAAGCATTGTGTTTTTACTTGTGTCTAAGGTATTTATCTTGTTAGTGCTACAGTCAAAATAAACTAAAGATAAGTTGTTCGTTATGTCAATGCTCGTAAGTTCATTGTCATAAGAATATAAAGTGTTTAATTCTGTGTTTTTTGAAACATCAATGCTTGTAAGTTTATTATTGTAAGAGTAAAGATACTTTAACTTTACATTTTTACTAAGATCTAAGCTTGTTAATTGATTACTATAACATGATAAGCTTGTAAGATTAATAAACGCTTCGATACCATTTAAATTTGCAATATTTTTATTAGATACATCCATGCTTCCATTAAACGCATTAGCTTCGCTAGTTTGAATTTCTGAATCATTATTGGTGTTTATTGCTGTGTTAGCTACTAAAGCAGCTTTGAAATTTGTGTCTGGTATTGTAACATTTTGTGCACTTACAACCATGCTACTAAAAAATAATAATAAAAGTAATTGTTTTGTCATAATGATAGGGGAATTAATAATTGTTTTTAAGAGTGAAATTAATTTAATACTCGTTTAGCTTTAACAAAAGCTGTTTTCCAATAGGGGTCATTTAATGAATTTGTAATTACTCCTTTTGAAGTAGTAGAATGTATAAAGTAAATATTGTGATTGTCAATATTTGTAACTAAACCGACATGATTTATTTTTCCTTTTAGCCTATTAATATTAAAAAATAATAAATCACCAAGTTTTATTTTATCGGTAGATATTTTTTTGCCTTTATTACTCATTGAACTAGAAGAGCGTGGTAATAATACATTAATCTGTTTGAAAGATGTTTGTACTAGACCAGAACAGTCCATTCCTTTTGATGTAGTTCCTCCAGGTTTATAAGGTACGCCGTTATAAGAATTAGCAATAGAAATAACTTTATCAGTTAAAGAAATTAGAGGAGGTGTCTTATTACCTGATTGCTTTTTTTCAGTTTTAAAAAAGCAATACATAATAAAAGTGATAATACTAATTAGTAAAACAACTCTTTGTTTCATTTTGAAAATTATAGTTACAAAACTCTTTTTGCTTTAATAAAAGCTCTTTTCCAATATTTTTCACGTAAAGAGCTTACTAACACCCCTCGTGAACTCGTAGAATGAATAAAACGAATTACTCCGTTTTTTACTGAGGTAATTAATCCAACGTGATTAACTTTACCTCTTTTTCGAGTAGTTTTGAAAAAAAGTAAGTCACCTCGCTTAACCTTATTTAAAGGTATTGAATAGCCTTCTAAATACATTAACTTAGATGTTCTAGGCAAAGAAACATTCCGTTTTTTGAAAGAAGTATAAATTAAACCAGAGCAATCCATTCCTTTTTTACTAGTACCTCCATATTTATATGGTGCTCCTTTATAGGAAACGGCAGTCCAAACAATTTTATCAGCAGTTGTAATTTTTTTCTTAGAAGGTTTTGAAACTTGATGTTTAATAGGTTTATTAGAACTAACTTTTTTTGATGAACCACACGAGTACATAAAAAATAAAATACAAAAAACTGGAAATAATTTTCTAATCACTTATTTAATCGTTTTTTAATCCATCAACAATCAACTTAGCTGTTTTTTCAGAAGCACCTTTACCTCCTAAAACTTTCTCTAAATCAAAATAATCTAAGAATAGTTGCTCTCTATGAGTAGAATCTAATATACGAAATAATTCTTGTTTAAGTTTTTCTTTTGTAAAGTCATTTTGAATTAATTCAGTAACAACTTCTTTATTCATAATTAAATTAACCAAAGAAATATAATCTAATGTTATAATTCTTTTAGCTATTTGGTATTCAATATTACTACCTTTATAGCAAACTACTTGAGGAACCTTAAATAAAGCCGCTTCTAAAGTAGCAGTTCCAGAAGTAACCAAAGCTGCGTACGAAATACTTAATAGGTCGTAAGTTTTATTTGAAATAAAAGAAACATTTTTATTTTTAATAAACTCCTTATAGAATTCATAAGATTGACTAGGGGCACCAGCTACAACAAATTGATAATTTGAAAAGTCGTCTGTTAATGATAGCATAACAGATAACATTTTAGAGATTTCTTGTTTTCTGCTTCCTGGTAAAAGGGCAATAATCTTTTTTGAGCCTAAATGGTGTTTTTTTCTAAATTCATGTTCGTCTACTTGTTTTCTACCTTCTATACCATCAATTAGTGGATGTCCTACAAAATTTACAGTATAATTAAACTTACTGTAAAAATCCTTTTCAAAAGGAAGTATAACAAACATGTTATCAATGTCACGTTTTATACTTTCTACTCTTCCTGGTCTACTAGCCCATACTTGAGGTGAAATATAGTAATTGGTTTTAAAATTGTTTTTTTTTGCCCACTTAGCAATTCTTAAATTAAAACCAGAGTTGTCTATAAAAATAATCACATCTGGATTATATTTTGCAATATCTTTTTTACAAGATTTAATAAAGTTTAATGCTTTTTTAAGGTTTAAAAGAACTTCTACAAAACCCATTATAGCTCGTTCTTTATAATGTGTTACTAATGTGCCACCAACATTTTGCATTAAGTCACCACCCCAAAATCGAATATCTGCTTCAGGGTCTTCTTTAAATAAAGCTTTCATTAAATTTGCTCCATGTAAATCTCCTGATGCTTCTCCTGCAAGTATATAGTATTTCATAAAATCTTCTAATGCGTCTTGTTGAGATTTATATAAATTTCAAGATAAAGGTAAATATAGCAATTGTAATTGTTGCAATTAAAACACCTCTAGCTCGATAATCTTGTTTCTTTTTTAAAAAAACAAAAAAAACAAACAAATTTGGTATAGCTGCTAAAGCAATAACAGCTCCTAAAACTCCTCCCTCTTTAATTTTATTAAGCGTTTCGGAAATATTTGATTGAGAAATATATTGTAAATAAATAAAAAAACCAGAAACAGTTGCTAGTAATGAAACTAAAAAACCAATGATAACTTCTTTTTTTATATGTCCCATGAGTTTAGTTTTTGTATTGCATGATGAGCAGTCATATCAAATTGAACAGGAACAACAGAAATGTATCCGTTTTCCAAAGCCCATATATCTGTATCTTGCCCTTTGTCTTTATTAATAAATTCACCAGTTAACCAGTAATATTCTTTTCCGTAAGGACTTTTTCGTTTATCAAAGGTTTCTTTCCAGTACCCATTTGCTTGTCTACAAATGCGAATCCCTTTAATGTCGTTTTCTTTAAGTTTAGGGATATTTACATTTAAAACAACTCCATCAGTAAGTCCATTTAAAAGAACATTTAGTGTAATCTTTTCTATGAATTTTTTAGCAGCTCTAAAATCTGCATGCCAATCAAAATCTAATAAAGAAAAACCAATAGCAGGAATCCCTTCAATACCGGCCTCAACAGCAGCACTCATAGTTCCAGAATAAATAACATTGATGGAAGAGTTTGAACCATGGTTTATGCCAGAAACACATAGGTCTGGAGTTCTGTTTAAAATTTGATTTTTGGCCATTTTAACACAGTCAGCTGGAGTACCAGAGCAACTATATTCAATTTGAGGGCCATCATCAATAGTTATAGGGTTACAATGTAAAACATTATTTACTGTAATTGCATGCCCCATACCACTTTGAGGACTGTCCGGAGCTACCACTACAACATCGCCTATTTTATTCATGATTTCAATAAGCATTCTTATACCAGGAGCGGTAATTCCATCGTCATTTGTAACTAAAATTAAGGGTCTTTCTTGCATAGTAGATTTAGTTTAACAACAAATGTAAGATAAAAAAAGGATTCTTTTTTAACATTTTGTAAAGATAGAAGAGGTGAAATATTGTGTAAAATTGTAACACTCAAATACAAAGGTATGATACGTGTTGTTGTTTATATTACAATTTTTGTTATTTCAACTTTTTTTTCAATAATTACAGCTCAAACTACAGTGAAAAAACCATGTAGTTCTATTCAGTATTCGCAATTTGATTTTTGGGTAGGTAATTGGAATGTTTATAATGATAAAGGTGCGTTAATAGGTGTTAATAATATTGTTAAAATGACTAATGCTTGTACGATTCAAGAAAATTGGACGTCTAAGACATCAAAAAGTAAGGGAACGAGCTACAATTATTTTAATAAAATAGATAATTCATGGAATCAGGTTTGGATTGATAACTCAGGATTTTCATTAATACTTAAAGGGAAATTTGAAAAGGGAAAAATGATCTTAAACAGTGAAATAATAAAAAGTAAAAAAGGAAGTTATCGTAATCAAATTATTTGGGAAAAGAAGAAAGACAATTCTGTTGTTCAAATATGGAATTACATAAATGAAAACGGAAAGGTAATAAAGGAAGTGTTTAAAGGGCTATACAAAAAAAGAGAAGAATAGTAAAAGTGGCATTATTTTAGTAGTTTAGCAGTTAGTGAAGACTACGTACATTTTAAAAACAGAAGATTTATGAAGACGAAATTCATTATTCATTTTTTTGCAATAATTATTTTATTTGCTAATTCAGTGCATGCATCATCAAATTTTAAAGATGAAGATCCTGAAAAAGACAGAGTAATAGTATATGTTTTAAAAAATATATTAAGTAGGTATCATTATGTGCAAAAAAAATTAGATGATAATTTTTCTGAGCATGTTTACAATTCTTTTATTGAAGGGTTAGATCCAAGTAAAAGATATTTTACTCAAGAAGATTTAAAAGAGTTTTCTCAGTATAAGTATTTAATTGATGATCAATTAAGAGATACTAATATTGATTTTTACAAGTTAGTTTATGGAAGGTTTTTAGAGAAGTTAGATGCTGCAAAAACTAATTATAGAACATTATTAAAGCAGTCATTTAATTATAATAAAAAGGAAACTATTAATGTTGATTATGAAAAAATACCATTCGCTAAAAATGAAAATGAGTTGTTAGACTATTGGAGAAGACAGTTAAAGTTATCAATAATAGGTAGAATTGAAGAGGGAGAAAGAATACAGAAAGATAAAATTGATAAAGGAGAAAAGGTTGAAAAGAAAACTTTTACGGAATTAGAAGTTGAAGCTAGAGCTGAAGTGTTGAAAAATATGAATGAGTTATATATTAGAATTGATGAACTAGAAAGTTCAGATTGGTATTCAACATTTTTAAATAGCATCGTTAGCGGATTTGACCCTCACACTACTTATATGTCTCCAAGAATTAAATCTCGTTTTGATCAGGATATGTCTGGTAAACTAGAAGGGATTGGAGCACGTTTACAAAAGAAAGGAATGTATACCCATGTTGTAGAGTTGATTTCTGGAGGGCCAGCTTGGAAACAAAATGAATTAGAAGCAGGAGATATTATATTAAAGGTAGCTCAAGCTGATGCAGAACCAGTTAATATTGTAGGAGTAAGATTAGATGATGCGATCAAATTTATAAAAGGAAAAAAAGGGACTGAAGTAAGGTTAACAGTTAAGAAAAAATTTGATGGGTCTACTCAAGTAATTTCTATAATAAGAGACGTAGTTGAGCTAGAAGAAACATTTGTGAAATCAAGTATAGTAGAAAAAGATGGTAAAAAGTATGGAATAATAAATTTACCTAAATTTTATATTGACTTTAGTGACTCCAACAGTAGAGATGCAGCTAAAGATATGGAGAAAGAAATTGAAAGATTAAAAGCTGAAAATGTAAAAGGGTTGATTGTTGATTTAAGAGATAATGGAGGAGGATCTTTAAAAACCGCAATTGAAATTGGAGGTTTGTTTATTGATAAAGGGCCAATAGTTCAAGTAAAGTATAGAGGAGAAGATCCATTAGTGAAAAATGATACGGATAGTAAAATACAATGGAATGGACCTTTAGTAGTTATGGTGAATGAGTTTTCAGCATCTGCCTCTGAAATTTTTGCTGCAGCAATGCAAGATTATAAAAGAGGAGTGATAATTGGAGGAAAGCAGACCTATGGTAAAGGAACAGTTCAAAATGTTTTACCTATAAATCGTTTTTATGAGCAATATCCTAGTGATTTGGGAGCTCTAAAAATGACAATTCAAAAATTTTACAGAATTAATGGAGGATCAACTCAAATTGAAGGAGTTTATTCTGATATTTCTTTACCAAGTAGGTATAGTTATATGAAATTTGGTGAAAGAGATCTAGATGGGGCTTTAGCTTGGGACAAAGTAAAACAAGCAAATTATAAGATTAGAAACTCATATAGTAATTTTGCAGATGTTGTATATAAGAGTAATCAAAGGGTTCTTAATGATGAAAAATTTCAAAAGATTAATGAATACGCAAAATGGTTAAAGAAAAATCAAGATGAAAATATTTACTCATTAAACTATAATGAATTTAAAAATGAGACTGATAAAAAATCTATGCAAGGAAAGCAATTTAAAGAAGTTTTTAAATTCAAATCTAACATAACATTTAATGCACCTAAATATGAATATGAATTATTTAAAAAGGATACTATTTTAAAAGGTAAGCGTTTAGCATGGCATAAAAACCTTAAAAAAGATATATATATGAATGAAGCTTTAAATGTTTTAAGTGAATTGAAAATGAAAAAAGAATATTCAATAGTAAAACATTAGAAGATCATTTTATTGTTGGCTTAGCAAAGTTTAAAAATGTGATAATATTAAATATTGTATGTTTGTAGCCCAAAAAATAAAATAATAAATGAAAGCATATATTTTTCCTGGTCAAGGAGCACAGTTTACAGGAATGGGACTAGACTTATATGAAAAGTCACCTATAGCTCAAGATCTATTTGAAAAAGCTAATAATATATTAGGTTTTAGTATTACTGATATAATGTTTGAGGGAGATGCTGAAGAGTTAAAACAAACAAAAGTAACACAGCCAGCTATTTTTTTACATTCAGTAATTTTAGCAAAGGTTTTAGGAGATGATTTTAATCCTGAAATGGTAGCTGGACATTCTCTTGGAGAGTTGTCGGCATTAGTTGCTAATAAAGTATTGTCTTTCGAAGACGGATTAAAATTAGTTTCAAAAAGAGCTTTAGCTATGCAAAAAGCTTGTGAAGTGCAACAATCAACAATGGCTGCTGTTCTTGGATTAGAAGATAATGTAGTTGAAGAAGTATGTGAAGGTGTAGATGGGATCGTAGTTGCAGCTAATTACAACTGTCCAGGGCAACTTGTAATTTCTGGAGAAGTAGATGCTATAAATAAAGCTTGTGATCTACTAAAAGAAAAAGGAGCTAGAAGAGCTTTAGTTTTACCAGTTGGAGGAGGTTTTCATTCTCCAATGATGGAGCCAGCAAGAGAAGAATTGGCAAAGGCAATTGAAGAAACAGAATTTAATGAGCCTATTTGTCCTGTTTATCAAAATGTAGTAGCTAAAGCTGTAACAAATCCTGATGAAATAAAAGAAAATTTAATATTACAATTAACAGCTCCTGTAAAATGGACTCAGTGTATTAAAGCTATGATTGCAGATGGAGGAAGTGAGTTTGTAGAAGTTGGGCCAGGTAAAGTTTTACAGGGTTTAATGCGAAAAATTGATAGAACTGTAACAGCAAGTAGGGCTGAATTAGTATAAAGTTACTTTTAAAAGTTATAATTAAGAAGCAGGTTTTTATGAAAATCTGCTTTTTTTGTTTTAAAAAAGGAACAAAAGAGCTCAAATACCTGCTTCAGTCCCTAACACAGGTGCATTATAACTAATAGTTAGAAGTAAATAAGAAGTTTGCTTTTGGGATAAAAGCTGAAGAATGGAAAACAATTATATATGTATAGAGTTATATAATGTATAGGTATTACTTGAGGAAAAGAGCTTTTATAATAGTACTGAAAAAAACTTTTGTCTTTAAAAGTCTAGTAAATAGTTAATTAAGAGATGCTTTAAAAATAACTTCAAAAAAGTCATTGTCATGTTAGAAAAGGGATCTATATTTGCACCCGCAAACGGATAAGCGTAGAGTTTAAAAGTAAGCAAAGTTCATTAAAATAGGGTTATTAAGATATTAAGCGATGGTTAAAAAATAAGTTAAAAAAAGCTTGTTTAAAACAAATGAAAGTGAGTATCTTTGCAGTCCGAATTTTAGGGAATAGTTCATTAATTTATGAGATTTACAAATTAAAAAAAAA
>NZ_QOCC01000029.1:0-36141 GCF_003318185.1 Tenacibaculum sp. E3R01
GAGGAATGAAATAACGAAGTTATCTCTTTAAGAATTAGATCACTCCATTGGTAATGACAAAAATATTCTCTCGCGAGGAATAGACATATACCTTGAATGTCTTAAAATGATCAAGGGTTTAATAAATCAATTAAATCTTTTTAAAATGAAAAAATCAATTTTAAATTTAGGAAAGACTTTAAATAAAGTTGAACAAAAAACTATTAGTGGAGGACAAGTGTTTAATGGACCATGTTTTGAATGGTGTGCTGATCCTGACATACAACAAATGTATTGGAAGCCACTATACTGTAACTGTAATACAGGAGGAGGAAATAGTGGAGGCGGTAATGGAGGTGGAGATAATGGAGGTGGCTCAGGTGTTATTGTCTAGTAATAAAATAAGCAAATTAAATGTGTTCCTAATGATTAAATATTAATAATTAAAATATTTAATCATTAGAAAACAAATTAAAACTTAGGGAAAGCTGTAGGTAAGGCTGAACAAAAAAGTATTTGGTGGAATAAAAATAGTGGGTCTGAAATTCCTTTTTCTTGTGAATTTCTTGTATTAGCCCCACCGCCAATTGGTTGTAGATGGGTTAGTAATGTGCCTTGTACTTACTAGTTAGTTTGTGACAGTTCAGGTGTTTTAACCTGAAGATTTTCTGAGGTTTACCTCGAAGATTAGCTGTTGTAGAAAATCTCGAAGAATAGACATATACCTTGAATGTCTTAAAATGATCAAGGGCTTAATAAACCAATTAAATCTTTTAAAAATGAAAAAATCAATTTTAATTTTAGGTAAAACCTTAAGTAAAAAAGAGCAAAAAGAAATTAATGGTAACGGAGCTATTGGTTTTTGTGATGCTAGTGGGGGTTGTCCAACAGGAAGCCACTGTGAAGGCTATTTTTGTGTAAAAGATAGTACAGGTGGTGGTAATCCTGGAGGAGGTAATGGAGGCGGAGGTTGTGTTCCAGATAGATTTTGCGTTGATGATAATGATACATGTTGTATAGGGTAAATTCAAAAAAGATGAAAAAAGCACTATTAAATTTAGGTAAAAACTTAAGCAAAGTTGAACAAAAAGAAATATTAGGAGGTAACAATCCTGTATTACCTATTTGTAAATGTAACACAGTAGGAACAATTATAAATCAACCATGTGATGGTATTGGAACTGGTTGTGGTATTATAGATATTGAAGTTCCTGATATTTGTGATGTATTTCCTGCTTTATGCTAATTAGTAACTAAAAATATTTACAGATTATTATGAAAAAACAAATTTTAAATTTAGGAAAGACTTTAAATAAAATAGAACAAAAAGCGATTAACGGTGGAGTTGATTGTTTTGAATGTCAAAGCTATTGTATATCCAACAGTGGAGGTGATCGATTAGTGTATGGTATCTGTATGGATGAATGTATCGCTCAGTATTGTCAACTATAATAGATAGATTAAAATTAGATCTAATATTTTCTATTTAAAAATGAAAGAATAACTGTTTTGTTTAGTAGTGATTGTTTCATTTTTAAATAGAAAAACAATAAAAGATTAAAAATGAAAAAACAAATTTTAAATTTAGGAACGACTTTAAATAAAAGACAACAAAAAGCTATTAATGGAGGAATAGCTCAATGCGATCAGTACAACCATTGTAATGGCTCAGGATTTTGCTGTTCTGGTGGAGGATGCAAAAGAATAGGAGCTCCTGGAGTAATCTGTGATGCAGAGTTACCTAGACCAGATTTTTCTCTGTAAAGAATTTATGTGAAATCTAATATTTTAAAACAATTAATAATTTAATCAAAACTAAATAATTTAAAAAATGAAAAAATCAATCTTAAGCTTAGGAAGAGCTTTAAATAAAGTAGATCAAAAAAAAGTATTTGGAGGAACAAAGCAAATTGATCCTCAAATTCCTTTCCCATGTGAGTTTCCTGTATTAGCTCCACCACCAGTTGGATGTAAATGGGTTAGTACTGGACCTTGTACATATAAATTAGTTTGTAAGAGCTTAGATATTTTAATCTAATAAAATTTTTAGGTTAGGTTTATAGTTTTTACTGATAACTATAGTAATAAATATTTTCGCGGAGAATAGACATATACCTTGAATGTCTCAAAATGATCAAGGTTTAATTAACTAATTAAATCTTTTAAAAATGAAAAAATCAATTTTAAACCTAGGAGAAGCTTTGAATAAAGCTAAACAAAAAGAAATTAATGGAGGAATGAGTTGTAATGGGCCTTCTTGTTATGGAATTCCAGGAATGGGATGTGGTACTTGTGAGCAATATCATCAACTTTCTAATTACTGTAAAGTAAGAGTTTTTGTTCATATAAGTTGTGAAACTGCTGATACATTTTAAGCTATTATGAAAAAACAAGTATTAAAATTAGGAAAAGTTTTAGGTAAAACTAAACAGAAAGAGATATTAGGAGGAGGTAAGCCTATTAAAGGAGTAAATCAATGTTATAATGACAGTGATTGTTGTAATCATCAACATAATCATAGCTATGGTTATGTTTGTTTTGGAGCAACTCCTGGTGGTCCAGGTGTTTGTGTACCAGGAATTTTTGGAGAGAATCCTTGCGGACTTTAAATTTAACTAACAACTGTACAAATGAAAAAAACAATTTTAAGTTTTGGTGATGCTTTAAGTAAAGATCAGCAAAAGATAATTAAAGGAGGAGTTGGTATAGGATGTTTTCATCATTCTGATTGTCCACGTGATATGGGATGTTGTGATAATGCACCTTACTTGGGTTTATGTATGTTAGGTAGTGATTATAGAAGGTATTGTAATTAATTTTGTGAACTTAATAAGATGAAGAAAGCAATTTTAAATTTAGGAAAAAGTCTAAATAGAGCTGAGCAAAAATCTATTAATGGACGTGGAGGCATATTAAGTCTTCGTCCATGTGAATGTTCTTCTCCTGGAATACCTAATATTCAACCTTGTGATTGGAGTTCACGTAGTATTGATTGTGATACTCCTTCTGATGATATTTGTTTGTTTTTTCCAAATACTCCTGGATGTTAACTTTTACATTCTATTTAGGAGTGAAGTGTTAAAATGAAGAAATCAATTTCAAACATAGGAACACCTTTAAATAAAGAAAAGCAAAGAGCGATTAATGGAGGAGGTTCAGGGAAATGTACTTTTGGCTTGTGTCAAAAGCACTATTGTTGCATAAATAATAGATGTGTAATTGGTCTTTTTCAGGAAGTTTGCCCTGAATGATCAATTTAATTATTGAATATTTTTATCGTTTAAATATTCTTTTAAAGTGTAAATAAGCTCATCCCTTGAGAGCATTAAAAATCAAGGTTTATTAATTATAAAGTATTTAAATAATGAAAAAGCAAATTTTAAATTTAGGTAAATTTTTAAACAAGAAAGATCAAAAGTTAATTAATGGTGGATTTGATTATCCAGTTGGATTTTGTTATGCTGTTGGGGTAAATCCTCCACAGTTAATTGCTAAAGTTCTTTGCAATGAATTATGTCCAGATGGAGCAACTCCTTTCTGTCCAGTATTTGATGATGGAATTAGAAATTAGTTTTAAAAAATAAAGTAATGAAAAAACAAATTTTAACTTTTGGAGTATCCTTAAATAAAGAAGAACAAAAGTCTATTAAAGGAGGAGATACAGTGGATCAAATTGCTTGCCGCCAATGTTTACCTGGATATCATTTTGATTTTTGTGATATGCAACTTGCTTGTGATAAGGTTAAAGCCTCAGTTGAAGACTAGATCTATCATTTAAATAATAGATAAATTGCAAATAAAGGGAGTTGAAGAGCTCCCTTTTTAAAGAATAAATTTTAAAATGCCAGAAAATAATCAAGACATAGAAATACGAAGTGAAGAAGTACAAGAAATATTAAGTTATGTACCTAATTGGATGATTCGTTGGGGAAACACTTTATTTTTTTTATTAATTATCATGTTATTGTTCATTTCTTGGTTTGTAAAATATCCTGACGTAATAGCAACAGAGGTAATGGTAACTACTTCTTTTCCTCCAGAGAAAATCTATGCAAAATCAGCTGGCCAGTTTGAAGTTTTTTTAACACATGAAGGAAAAAAAGTAACTAAAAATGAAGTATTAGCTGTCATAGAAAATAGTGCTTCTTATAAAGATGTTTTATTATTAAAAAGTATTACAGATACAATAAATAAAGAAAAAGAAATTTTTTCTTTCCCCATTGATAAGTTACCTCCTTTATTATTAGGTGATATTACAACCAGTTATTCTCAATTTGAAAATCAATATTCTGAATATGTTTTAAATAAAGAATTAACACCATACAAATCAGAATCTTTTGCTAACAGAATGACTGTTATTGAAGCTAAACAACGATTACAAATTTTACGTTCCCAAAGAGAGTTTAGTAGGAAAGAACTAGAAATAAAACAAAAAGATTTAGAACGAAGTATAAAAATGTTTAATGAAGGTGTTATTTCAGCTAAAGAAAAAGAGCAAAAAGAAATAGAAATATTACAATCGAAAAGATCTTATGAAAATTCAGAAAGTTCAATTTCTCAATTAAGAGAGTTTATTAATAATTCAAAGAAAAACTTAGTAGGAACTACTATTAAAAAAACACAAAACGACACTCGTTTAAAGAAAAAGGCTATTCAGTCGTTTTTATATTTACAAAAAGCAATAAAAGATTGGCTTAAGCAATACGCTTTAACTAGCTCAATAAATGGAAAAGTTTCATTTTTAACATTCTGGAGTGAAAATCAAACTGTAAAAACAGGCGATTTAATATTTACAATAATTCCTGAAAAAAGCGATTCTTTTATAGGTAAAATAAAAGCACCTGCAGCAAATTCAGGGAAAATAAAAAAAGGCCAAAAAGTACAAATACAATTACTGAATTATCCTTCAGATGAATTTGGAGAACTTAATGGAAAGGTGAAATCAATATCTCCAATAGCAGATGCGGAAGGAAATTATTTAATAGATGTAATGTTGCCTCAAGATTTAAAAACTACTTATGATAAAAACATAGAGTTTAGGCAAGAGATGAAAGGTACAGCTAACATAATAACTGAAGATTTACGTTTGATAGAACGATTTTTCTATCAACTTAAAAATATTATTAAATAAAAGAAATTCTCTCGCGAAGAATAGACAAAACCTTGGGTGTCTTAAAATGATCAAGGATTACTAAATTCTAAATTTTTTAATCATGAAAAAACAAATTTTAAACTTGGGTAAAGTATTAAAGAAGGGTGAACAAATAAGTATTAAGGGAGGTTCAGTTTCATGTTCAACTGGTCACCCTCCAATCATGACTTGTAGTAATCATATATTATGGGCTTATTGCGGTCCTGGTGAAGTTACATACATGGGACGATGCTAATCTTTTAAATAAAATATTCTCTCGCAAAGGATGGACATAAACCTTGAGTGTCTTAAAATGATCAAGGGATATTAAATTATTAAATTTTTTAACCATGAAAAAACAAATTTTAAATCTAGGAAAAACATTAAATAAAGTAGAGCAAAAAGAAATCAACGGGTCAAAAGCAGCTGTCGGTGGTTGTATAGGATCTGGAGGTCTTTGTCATAGGACAGGGCCAGGTCCAAAATGCTGTTCAGGTAAATGTAATGGCCGTCAGTGGGGTATTTGTGGATAGTAGAGAGTTTAGTCAATTATAAAAAGAGATATACTCTTTTTTATAAATTCATGACACAAGTAACTCAAAACTTATTAATATTAAATGAAGAATCATAAGTTATTTACTCAACTTGAAGATTCACTTGAGTAATACTTTATTATTAATTGTAATTTATTAAAATATTCTCTCGCAAAGGATAGACATAAACCTTGAGTGTCTTAAAATGATCAAGGGATATTAAATTATTAAATTTTTTAACCATGAAAAAACAAATTTTAAATCTAGGAAAAACATTAAATCGAATAGAGCAAAGAGAAGTTAATGGAGGTAGAGCTCCTGAATGTTGTATTGATTGGAATCCAGTTGAACGCCATTGTTATAAATGGGATAGAAACTGTAGGTAAATAAAAAAAAACAAACAACTAGATTGGATTTTCTAGTTGTTTGTTGTAAATTAATGGCCCTTAACTAAATAAAGAATGTCTTGTTGTTTGATTATAATATTTAAACATTGACATTATTGATAATAAAAGCATAGCTTTTAAATAAATTAAAAGCGGTACTACTATGTTTTATATAAATTGATTGTATGGGTTTTAGCTTAAAGCTACTATAGCAACAACTATTTATTCGGCAAAACTTATTGAAAAAAAACTCTTCAGAGTTATGAAATGATGGATTTTTATTTAATGATTGTAAATTCTAATTAAATAAAATAGTAAGTTATTTTACTACTACTACTACTACTACAAAAATTTGACGTAAATATTTTAATCTCGATTATTATTAATAGAATAAGCTCTTTTAATTATAAGGGTACATAATATTCATTCGCGAAGAATAGACACAAGTCTTGAGTGTCTTTAAATGTTCAAGAAATTATTAATTACTAAATTTTTTAATTATGAAAAAACAGATTTTAAAGTTAGGAAAAACCTTAGATAGGTCTGAACAAAAACAAATAAATGGAGGAACAGGATGCGTTGTGTATACTCCAGCAAAATGTTTTGGGTGTGGAGGATTTTCTTTACCAAATGGATGTTGTTTAGGATCATATGAAACACATGCTTGTTTGGGTGAAATTGTTCCACAATAGAGAGCATATCAATTATTATTTTTAAGTATAATCCATCCTAGGTTTAATATTTTTTAAGGATATTAAACCTAGGATAAAATACTTTATATAAGTCAATTGATTTATTTCATGTGCAGTAAATTATTGATTTTTCCTAATAAGGAGATGGTGTGCATCTTGAACGTCGTTAAAAAGCGAGAATTATTAAACTATTAAATATAAAATTAAAGATGATGAAAAATAAAGTTTTTGGTTTAGGTAGAAACTTAAGTACTAAAGAACAAAAAGAGATTAATGGAGGTATCAGTAATTGTGGTTATTATGCTAGAATTAACCTTTGTTTTGCAGATAATGACCCTTACTGTATTCCTTGTAATCAAATAGGTAGTTATCCTGGAGCAAGTTCTTGTAATAATTTAGATAATGGGTGCTTTGAGTAACATAGTGCTCAAAAGATAAATGTCAATCAATTTAAATAGATAAAAAAATAATATCTTTTTTAATAAAATGAATAAACAAATTTTAAGTGTAGGGATAGTCTTAACCAAAGCTAATCAAAAAGAAATAAAAGGTGGTAATAATGGAACATTTCATTATCCTCAATGTAAATGTGATGCTCATGGAAATATAATTAATGCACCATGCGACGGTGGTTGTATTCGTAAAGAGGAAGAACCTCCTTTAGATAGTATTTGTGATGTGTATCCTGATCTTTGCTAAGTTTTAGCTTTTAATAAAAAGAGTAATTGCTCTAAATTCATTTCTCTCGTAATATATAGACACATGCCTTGAGTGTCTTAAAGTGTTCAAGGATTAACAAACTATTTAATTTTACAATTATGAAAAAACAAATTTTAAATTTGGGAAAACCGTTAACAAAAGAAAAACAAGTTCAAATTAATGGAGGTAGAAAACAATGTAAACCACATAGCGTATGTATAGATTATGGTAGGCATTGTGCTGAGTTAGAATGCGTGTTTGGACCTTTTTAAATAGTTAGTTTTTTAAAATTATCCATTAAAAAAGCCTCTTTTTTAAAAAGAGGCTTTATTTTTATTATAAAATATATAGTTAATTACCCTTGTAACGGTCTAAACCAGACTTTAACCACTTAAGATAAGTGTCCTTGTCAGTATACTGTTCAGGAGTATTTAATATTTCTAAATCAGGGCTTAATGATACATAGAATGGTTGAGATGCAGTTTTGAAATTTGCAATCTGCAATGTAGCCCATTTATCACCATAAGTTCTAATTCTTTTTACTTTACCATTAGGTTTAATGTAGTCAAATTGTTCATCTTCAGGTAACATTCTTTCATTATCATCTACATATAATGAAATTAATACATAATCATTACTTAATACCGAGTAAACGTCTGGTTGACTCCAAATGTTTTCTTCCATTTTTCGACAGTTCACACAAGCCCAACCTGTAAAATCTAATAAAATAGGTTTGTTTACAGATTTAGCATAAGCAACACCTTCATTAAAATCTTTAAAACAATTTAGGTTTAAAGGACATTTATTATCTTGTTGATATATACTGTGAAACTGAGGAGGTGCAAAACCACTTAGTAACTTACTTTGACTCCAAGCTGGTTTTTCCATAACACCAGGAGCTAAGTATACAGCAAGACCCAAAGAACAAATACCTAAAAGAACTCTGAAAAGAGAAATTTTGCCGTATTTCTTGCCTATAAATCCAAATAGATATAAAGCCATTAATAGAGCTAAAAGTGTCCAAATACCAATGAAAACTTCACGCTTTAATAAATCCCAGTGTCCAACTAAATCAGCATTTGATAAGAATTTAAATGCAAAGGCAAGTTCTAAGAAACCTAAAATAACTTTTACAGTATTTAACCATCCTCCTGATTTTGGTAGTGAGTTTAACCAACCTGGGAACATAGCAAATAAAGCAAAAGGTAAGGCTAATGCTACACCAAATCCAGTCATACCAGCTGTTAATTGCATTGCTCCTCCACTAGAAGTTAAAGAACCTGCTAATAATGACCCTAAAATAGGACCAGTACAAGAGAAAGAAACTATAGCAAGAGTTAAAGCCATAAAGAAAATTCCTATAATACCTCCTATACTAGAAGCACTATCAGCTTTATTACTCCAAGAACTTGGTAAAGTTATTTCGTAGAAACCAAAAAATGATCCAGCAAAGAATATTAATACAGCAAAGAAAAATACGTTTAACCATACATTCGTAGATATATTATTTAATATTTCTGGATCTAATGTGTCTAAGTAATGGAAAGGAACACTTAATAAAGCATATATAAGAATAATAAAGAATCCATATAGTAAAGCACTTCCTAATCCTTTTCCTTTTTGTTCTGTTTTCTTTGTAAAGAAAGATACAGTTAAAGGAACCATAGGGAAAACACAAGGAGTTAAAAATGCTAGTAATCCACCAACAAATCCTAATAAGAATATATTAAGTAAACTACTGTCTTTATCGTCACCAGCTTTATCAGTTGAACTTTTAAGTAAAACAGTGTTTTTTAAATCTAATTTTAATGACTCTGATAAAGATTTACTTTTGTCACTAACTTCAGCTACAGTTTGTTCTACAGCTTCTCCAGTTAAAGAAAACGTAAAATCTTCATCAAATGGCAAACAGTATTCTTTACAAACCTGCGCATCTAAGTTAAGTGTTATTTGAGTTAAAGATGTGTCAGTAATAGTTATACGCTGTACTATAGTAGCTTCATCTACAAAGAAAACTTCATCTTTTCCCCAAATTTCACTAAATTCAGTTTCGGTTTCACTTTCTTTAGCTTTTCCACTTATCGTGTAGCCTGACTCACCTTCAGCGGGTGTTATTGTCATTGGTAAAGAAGCGTCTTCCGGATTGTATTGGGAGTACAGGTGCCAATCTTCAGCAATTGTTATGTTGAAGATTAAATCATATTCAGTATCTGAAACTTTTTCAACTGTTGGGTTAACCAATATTGGGTTATCATCAGTTTGGGAGAAAGTAACGAAACCTATAAAAAATAAAATAAGAGTAAAGAGTTTTTTCATTCTATAATTGTTTACAGGGGTTTATATATACTTATTTGCAACATATTGATAGTTTTGTCTGATGGTAGAAAACGCCTGTCTTGTCGTTTCCCTAAAATCCATATTATTTCATTTTTATCAGAACAAAGTATCCATATATTTTGTTTTTCAATTAGTGATAATTTTTCATCCTTAAAATACTTACTAACTTTTTTTTTACCAAGCATTCCTTTAGGGTAAAAAAAATCACCATCATTCCACTTACGCAGAGTGAGGGGGTAATTTAGTGAATTTTTATCAACATAAATAGTATTTTTGTCTAAAGATGTTGTTTTTTGAACGTTTTTAAATAATAAATTTATTGGATAACTGACTTTTGAATCATCACTATTTATTGTAACTAGTTGATTTTCAGTATTTATAAATTTATCAGAGGGTAAAAGTAATAAAAAATCTCTGTCTTTCAACAATGTATGTGATTTTGTTGTTAGTACTTTTCCTGTTTGAGTGTAAATTAAATTAAAAACATCATTCCATTCTGTAAAACCGTATTTTTTAAATAAATAATATAAATAGGCTTTTGGATTGGTGAATTCTTTTATTTTTTTGATGTTGAATTTTATTATTTCACCATCATATGAAATTATCTCTAAGGATTTTTGTTTTATAGTATCATCAATAATTTGTTGACCTTCTTGAAGAAAAGTACTAGTATTATTAAAAGAATTTATAAGATTAGGATTAATTTCTTTTAAAACAGGAATTACGTTATGTCGTATTTTATTCCTTATATATTTTGTTTCTGTATTGCTAATGTCTTCTCTCCATTCAATGTTGTTTAACGTTGCGTAATTTAAAATTTCTTCCCTTGAAAATTTTAATAAAGGACGTATGATTTTACCATTTATAGGAGGGATTCCTGTTAATCCTTCTAAACCAGTTCCACGAGTTAGATTAATAAGGAAAGTTTCTAAGTTATCATTGGAATGATGTGCAGTTGCTACATAATCAATTTTTTGTTCTTCTAATAATTTAAAAAACCAATTGTAGCGTAACTCTCTAGCCGCTAATTGTGTTGATAATTTGTTTTTATTTTGATACTCTCGTGTTGAGAATTTTATAGTAAAAGTGTCTATATTAAATTTGTCTCCGAGCTTTATTATGAATTGTTCATCTAAATCACTTTCATTTTCTCTTAGTTGAAAATTACAATGAGCTAAAGTGATATTATAGTTTAACTTATAAAGTAAATGAGTTAGAACAACACTATCAACTCCACCAGAAATTGCTATAAGTATTTTTTTACCTTCTAAAAAAGGAAAACTTGAAGTAAGATGTTGTTTAAATTTATTGACCATTGATACTAATAAATTAAACTTGTTGGTTTAGCCAATCAACAATGTTTTGTAGCATTTCTTCTTTACATAAATCATTGTGTAATTCATGATAACCATTTTCATAAAGTTTCAAAGTAGCTGTGTTTGAATTTTCAGCAAAAGCTCTAGTGCCTTTGTAATCAATTATTTTGTCTTCAATCCCATGTAATAAAAGCATTGGTGTTTTTAGTAAAGAAGCATTATTAATGGCCCATTCTCCAGAATCTATAAAAGTTAAAGAAAAGTTTGGGCTAATTTTGTCATGTACCAGAGGGTCGTTAATATATTTCTTAACTTCATTTGCATCTCTAGAAATATCATTAGGGTCTAATTCATTACCTAAAGTTATCGATGGAGCTATTTTTTGCATGATTTTCCCAAGAGAAATTTTCCATTTCGGTGGTTGAAAAGCTAATTTTAAAAAGGGGCTAGTAGCAATCACACCTTGTAAATTATGTTTTTTACGTAACGTGTAATTAATCACAGCATTACCTCCCATGGAATGACCGTATAAAAAAACTTTTTTGTTTCCAAAAATGTCTTTGGCTTTATCAATTAATTTTGAAATGCTTTCTAAAACAGCATTGTAATTAGGATTATGACCTCTTTTGCCAGTTGTTTTACCATGTCCAAAATGATCAAAAGTTATTACTCCAAAATCATTATCAGTTAGTTTTTTAGCAACGTGAGTGTAGCGTCCAGAGTGTTCTCCCATCCCATGAACAATTACTACTATAGCTTTTGTTTTTTCGGGTTTCCAAAATTGACCAAAAAAATTAGTTTTATGATAATTGAAATTAAACTCTTGATGTGTCATAAATTATTGTTTTTGCAACCATTGTCTAATCTCTTTTCTTAAAGATTGTTCTGGTCTTGGTAGTGGAATTGTTCTACCAAATTGTTTACTTCGTTTAAATTTTGAGAATGTAATTTTTAGTTGTTTCCAATCTTCAGGATATGTTTCTAAAAACATATTAAAAAAACTTTGTTCATTAGCTGTTCCTTCAATTTTAGAAAGTACATTATTAAATTTCTTCTCTTGCTCTATGATCATATTTTTTAGTAAATATAAGTAAAACTACTTTGAGTTAAGTAAAACGTATTTCATTGCTTTTGCTTTTAATAAGCATTCTTCATACTCTTTTTCAGGAATTGATTTAGCAGTAATAGCTCCTCCTACTGAATAAGAAACGTATTTTTCATCAGCGTTATATAGAATACTACGAATTACAACATTGAAATCAAAATCACCTTCAGGAGTAAAATACCCAACAGTTCCTGAATATAACCCTCGTTTAGTTTCTTCTAATTCTTCAATGATTTTCATCGCAGATACTTTTGGTGCTCCGGTCATACTTCCCATTGGAAAAGTATCTTTGATAACATCCACAGGATGTGTTGTTGAATTTATTTCAGAAACGATTGTTGAAACCATTTGATGTACTTGCTTAAACGAGTATACTTTACATAATTCTTCAACGATAACACTTCCTTTTTTAGCTGTTTTTGATAAGTCGTTTCTAACTAAATCAACAATCATGATATTCTCAGAGCGTTCCTTTTCATCACGAGCTAAATCAAAAGCAATTTTATCGTCATCTATTTTGTTAATTAAACGTTTGGCCGTGCCTTTTATCGGTTGAGAAATAATTTTATTACCTTCTTTTTTAATATACCTTTCAGGGGTTGCTGATAATAAATAAAGATTCTCATGTTTAAAGAAAGTAGCAAAAGGAGGTTCAGAAATTTCGTTTAAATGAGTATATATATGATGAGGATCAATATTGGTGTTTTCTGCATAAAATTCTTGACAAAAATTAGCCTCATAAATATCACCTCGATGAATATGTTTTAATACTTGAGAAACTTTTTTATGGTATTCGTCTTTATGAATTCTAAGTTTTATTTTAATATCATTTTCTTGTGATGTATCTTTATTGGGTAAATTAATGTTTGTTTCAAAAATTTCTTCATAATCTTCTTCTAATTCATCATCAATCATTTGTAAATAATGAAATTCAACTGTATTACCTTTTATGAAAATTATTTTTTGAGGTTGAAAAAAATACAAATCAGGAAAATGAAGGCCATCGAAATTTTTAGAATGTAGTTTTTCTACATTGTTTTTAACATCATAAGAAATATATCCAAATATATAATCATTAGTATACGACTGGTATTCTTTTAATTTATTAAAAGCTTCATGATAGTCAGTTTTGATAGCTGTAAACTCATCAACAGCAAGAGCACTATCAAAAGAGCTATATGTTTGATCATGGTTATTAGAATCTAACCAAATTGCAGTTTCAAATTGTTTAGCCCAAAGAAATAATTGCTTTTTAAATACTGTTGGGTTTTCTATTGAAAATTTACGAATTACTCTTAACATTATGCAAAAATAAGAAACCGAATAGAAACTTAAATGTAATACGGGTTTTTCTTGTGGATTATCTTTAAAACTATAATTAATACTTTATCGCTACATTTATAGCTGTTAAAAAGTATTTTATGATTAAAAATTGGCTTAAAAACATAGGTCCAGGAACTTTAGTTGCGGCTGCTTTTATAGGTCCAGGAACTGTAACACTATGTACGTTAGCTGGAGTTAATTTCGGAATGAATTTATTGTGGGCTATGTTGGTGTCAATTATAGCCACAATTATATTACAAGAAATGGCAGCTAGATTAGGGATTATTTCTCAAAAAGGACTTTCTGAAGTTATTAGAAGTGAGATTAACAATCCTTTTTTAAGACAGATAATAACAGTTTTAATTTTATCAGCAATAGTAATAGGAAATGCTTCTTATGAAGCAGGTAATATTAGTGGAGGAATTTTAGGTTTAGAAACCGTTTTTGGGAAAATGATATTAGAAATTGGAGGTGTTTCAATTAACTTTATGAGTGTTTTTATAGGTGTGATTGCTTTTGCATTGTTATTTATTGGCAACTATAAGTTTTTAGAAAAAACATTGATAACTCTAGTTTTACTAATGAGTTTTTCTTTTTTAATTACTGCATTAATAACAAAACCCAATTTAGTAGAAATATTAAAAGGGTTGTTTGTTCCTAAATTTCCTGAAGAAAGTTTACTAACTATTATAGGTTTAATAGGTACTACTGTAGTTCCGTATAATTTGTTTTTACATGCATCTTTAGTTAAAGAAAAATGGAAAAGAGCTGATGAGTTAACTTTCGCAAAAAAAGATACTATAATTTCTATAATTTTGGGAGGATTAGTGTCAATAGCAATTATCATTTCTGCTGCATCAATCCAAACTAACAGTGTTGGGAGTGTTACAGATTTAGCAAAAAGTTTAGCGCCTTTATATGGAGAGTTTGCAAAATATTTTTTAGCATTAGGAATGTTTGCTGCAGGAATAACATCGGCAATAACAGCTCCTTTAGCTGCGGCTTATGTTGCTAAAGGTTGTTTAGGTTGGAGTGGTGGATTAAAATCTAATAAATTTAGAATGGTCTGGATATTTATATTGTTTCTGGGAGTGTTGTTCTCTTCATTTGGGATTAAACCGATTGAAATTATAAAATTTGCACAAGTAGCTAATGGAATGTTGCTACCAGTAATAGCAGGTGTGTTATTGTGGATAATGAATAAGAAATCTGTGTTAGGTAAATACAGTAATACAAAAACTCAAAATATTTTTGGGATTATTATACTTGTGTTTAGTGTTTTTTTAGGGGTTAAAAGTATACTAAAAGTACTCAATGTTTTTTAATATGAAAATAGATATAAATTGTGATGTGGGTGAAGGTGTTGGTAATGAGGAGTTGTTAATGCCTTACATATCATCTTGTAATATTGCATGTACAGCTCATGCAGGTACTATTGAAACAATTGATGCTGTTATACAATTAGCAAAAGAAAATAATGTTAAAATAGGAGCGCATCCTTCATTTCCAGATAAAGAAAATTTTGGAAGAAAAATAATGGATATTTCTACTATAGAGCTTCAAAAAAGTGTTGAGTGGCAAATTAACTTACTTAAAGAAAGAGTAAAGATTCAAAAAAGTGAATTGAATCACATAAAATTTCATGGAGCTTTATACAATTTAGTAGCTAGAAATAAAGAAATAGCTGAAGTAGTTATTCAGTCAATATTAAAAGTAAGCCCAGCTACTTTTTTATATGTTCCTTTTAATTCTAAAATAGCTGAGATAGCAGAAAAAGAAAATATTAAAATTAAGTATGAAGCATTTGCTGACAGAAATTACAATGATGATTCAACGTTAGTCTCTAGAAGTCTATCTAATGCTGTTATAAATGATAAAAGTGAAGTTTTTAATCATGTTTTTAGAATGCTCTCATTAGGAGAATTGAAAACAGCTAATGGAAAATTGATAAAAATAAAAGCAGATACTTTTTGTGTGCATGGAGATACTGAAAATGCGATAGAATTAGTGAGTTATATTTATAAATCAATGCAGAAAAAAGGAATTACTATTGCTTAAAGTATTATCATATAAACCATTTGGAGTAAAAGCTATTTTGATAGAGTGGGAGGCTAGAATTAGTACTGTTATTTTAAATGACATCATTAATTTTAAAAATAAAATTAGTTTTTCAAAAAATGATGTTTTAGATGATTGTATTGTTGGGTATCATTCATTAACTCTTGTTTATAAAGAAAGAATTAATGATTTTTTAAGAGAAGTAGAGTCGTTGAAGAGATTAAGTTTAATAGAAGATATAAAGAATAGTACAGCGAAATATATTTGGGAGATACCAGTTTGTTATGATCTTCAGTTTGGAATTGATTTAGAAGAAATGTCTAGAGTAAAAAATATAAATATAGATGAAATTATAAAGTTTCATACTCAAAATTTATATACTGTATATTTTATTGGTTTTTTACCTGGTTTTTTATATTTAGGAGGATTAAACAAAATACTTTATATGAACCGTAAAACTACACCAAGGTTAGAGGTTTTTGAAGGAGCTGTTGCTATAGGAGGAAATCAAACAGGTGTTTATCCATCTAAAAGTCCAGGAGGATGGAATATATTAGGAAAAACTCCAGTTTTGTTTTTTAATCATAATAATAGTACTCCATGTTTTGCTAAATCAGGAGATAAAATTCGTTTTAAGTCTGTTAACTTAGAAGAGTTTAAAAAGCTTGAAAAAGAAATAAAAAATGGGAACTATATACCTGTAAAAGAAATAATTTATGATTAAAGTTTTATCTGCAGGTTTTTATACAACTATTCAGGACTTAGGAAGGGTTGGATATGGAAGTTTTGGCTTGCCAATCTCTGGAGCTATGGATTTTTATTCAGCTAAACTTTCAAATTTTTTACTAAATAATAATGTTAATGATGCAGTGTTAGAAGTTGTTTATGGTGGATGTAAATTATTGTTTGAAAATGATACTATTGTAAGTGTAACTGGTGCAGATTTTTCAGTTAAAATAAATGAGAATGAAGTGACTATGAATAAAGCTTTGTTTATTGAGAAGGGAAGTGTTTTGTCTTTTGGAAAAAGAGGTTATGGAGTGAGAACTTATATTGGGGTTAAAGGAGGAATTCGTTCTGAAAAGTTATTTGGAAGTAGGAGTATGTATAAAGGCATAACATCTAGTTTTAAAATTAATAAAGGAGTACAATTGCCAATTATTCAATTGGGTAAAACAAATGAAAAAAGTTTTTCAAAGATAAAAATAGATGGAAACTTTTTTTTGTCTAAAAATATAGAATGTAATGAAGGTCCTGAATTTAGTTTATTATCTAAAAAAGAAAAAATGAATTTATTTAGAATGATATTTACAATTTCGTCAGATAATAATAGAATGGGATACAGATTAGAAGAAAAAATTAATAATACTTTGCCTTCAATGTTAACATCTGCAGTTTTACCAGGAACTGTTCAGTTAACACCATCAGGAACACTTATTGTTTTAATGAAAGATAGTCAAATTACTGGTGGATATCCAAGGGTTTTGCAATTAACTGAAGAAGGAATAAGTAAATTAGCTCAAAAAACAACGGGAGACCGTTTTCAATTTAAAATAGTATAAAAAAACCTCGCAATGAGCGAGGTTTTTTTATACTATGAAATTAACTTTTGTTTTTTGGTTTATGAAGGATTACCATTTTTTGAGTTTCTCCTTTAGAGCTGTCTAATTTAAAATGCTTTTCTCCATGAATTCCTTTTCCCTTCATGTTTTCAATCTTATTTTCAACCTCTTCCAAGGAACCTTCAATTATTTCTTTTTTAGTTTTTTCAACACCGTTTTCTGTGTAAGTTGTTGTAATAACTGCTTTAGCTAAATCATCACTTTTAACAGTAAGATTAACTTCTTTTTTTATTTTTTCTGAAGCATGACTGTCAGTGGTTGAGTGTCCTCCTAATATTGGAGCAATTACTAATCCTATTAAACATGTTAACTTAATTAAAATATTCATAGATGGTCCTGAAGTGTCTTTAAATGGATCACCTACTGTATCACCTGTAACTGCAGCTTTATGTGCGTCAGAACCTTTGTATGTCATTTCTCCGTTGATTTCTACGCCAGCTTCAAAAGATTTTTTTGCATTGTCCCAAGCACCTCCTGCATTGTTTTGGAAAATAGCCCATAATACACCACTAACAGTAACACCAGCCATATAACCACCTAGCATTTCAGCAATCGCCATGTTGTTCATTCCAAAAATCATAGGAACGAAAGCGATAATTAAAGGAAAACCGATAGTTAATAATCCTGGTAACATCATCTCTTTTAAAGAAGCTTCGGTAGAAATAGCTACACATTTGTCATATTCAGGTTTACCAGTACCTTCCATTATACCTGGAATGTCTTTAAATTGACGACGAACTTCTTGTACCATTTCCATCGCAGCTTTACCAACAGCGTTCATAGCTAAAGCGGAAAAAACAACAGGTACCATACCTCCAACAAATAACATAGCTAATACTGGAGCTTTAAAAATATTAATACCATCAATTCCTGTAAAAGTAACATAAGCAGCAAATAAAGCTAATGAAGTTAATGCAGCAGAAGCAATAGCGAAACCTTTACCCGTTGCAGCAGTTGTATTACCAACTGAATCTAAAATATCTGTACGTTCTCTAACGATTGGTTCTTGCTCACTCATTTCAGCAATACCACCAGCATTATCAGCAATAGGCCCAAAAGCGTCAATAGCTAATTGCATAGCAGTTGTAGCCATCATAGCAGAAGCAGCTAATGCAACTCCATAAAAACCTGCGAAAGCATAAGATGCCCAAATAGCACCTGCAAATAATAATACAGAAGGAAATGTAGATATCATTCCTGTAGCTAAACCAGCTATAATATTTGTTCCTGCACCAGTGCTAGATTGTTGTACTATCTTTAAAATAGGCGATTTCCCTAATCCTGTATAATATTCGGTAACAGAAGAAATAACTGCTCCAACTATTAAACCAACAAGGGTAGCGTAGAAAACTCTCATAGAAGAAATTTCTTGCAATCCTTCTCCAAAAAACTCCATGTTCATTGTTTCTGGTAACATCCATGTTACAAGTCCATAGCAAGAAATAGCAACTAAAGCGATAGATGTCCAGTTTCCTTTGTTTAAAGCTCCCATTACTTGAGACTCTTTAGCATCATTACTTTTTATTTTAACAAGCATTGTTCCAATAATAGAAATAATGATTCCAGCCCCAGCAATTGCCATAGGTAATAAAATTGGACCTATTCCGCCAAAAGCATCAGAAATAGAACCTCCCATGTCTTTAATTACATAGTTACCTAAAACCATTGCTGCTAAAACTGTAGCAACATATGACCCAAATAAGTCAGCACCCATTCCAGCAACATCACCAACATTATCACCAACATTATCAGCAATTGTAGCAGGGTTACGAGGGTCATCTTCAGGAATACCAGCTTCTACCTTACCAACTAAGTCAGCACCAACATCAGCTGCTTTTGTATATATACCTCCACCAACACGAGCAAATAAAGCTATAGATTCAGCACCCAAAGAAAAGCCTGCTAATGTTTCTAAAACTATTGTCATGTCCATTGTATTTGTCCATGAGCCCCCCATAAAAAAGTGAAAGAAGAAGATGAAAAATGCAGTTAAACCTAAAACAGCCAAGCCTGCAACACCTAATCCCATTACGGTACCTCCATCAAATGATATTTTTAGAGCATTTGGTAAACTAGTTCGTGCTGCTTGAGTTGTTCTAACGTTAGTTTTAGTAGCTATTTTCATTCCTATATTTCCTGCATAGGCAGAAAAAACGGCTCCAAATATAAAAGCGACAACGATTAACCAGTGGGTTGTAGGTACAATGAAGGAAACAATTGCTAGTAATACACTAACAATTATTACGAATATTGCTAAAAGTCTATATTCTGCGTTTAAAAAGGCTAAAGCTCCTTCGTAAATATGATCTGAAATTTCTTTCATTTTTCCATCACCTGCATCCTGTTTCATCACCCAAGCCTTTTTAAAGACCATATAAATTAAACCTAAAGATGCCATTATTATTGGCATCCAAATCATCATTGATTCCATATATTATTGTTTGATTAGTTAATTAATGTTCGTAAATATAACAAAATCAGCGACTAATAAAAAAGCCTTTCAGAACTAACTGAAAGGCTTAATGTATTTTTGAAGAAAAAAATTACTAGATAGTAAAGTTTCCGTTTGCTTTATGTTCACTGTTTGCGTAACGTTCAATACACTTATCTAAAATTTCATAAGCTTCATTTGCGTCACCCCAATCACCAATATCAACTTTCTTTTTTTCTAAATCTTTATATACTTGGAAAAAATGTGTGATTTCTTGTTGACGGTGTGGGTTTAAGTCTGATAAATCATTATATCTATTCCAAATTGGATCAGATACAGGTACACAAACAATTTTTTCATCTGGACCTTTTTCATCTGCCATATGGAAAACACCAATAGGTTTTACTTCCATAACACACATTGGGAAAGTAGGTTCAGCACCTAATACTAATACATCTAATGGATCTCCATCTAATGCTAATGTTTCAGGTATAAATCCGTAATCACCAGGATACATCATTGATGAAAATAACATTCTATCAAAACGTATTTTACCTAAATCAAAATCGTATTCGTATTTATTTCTACTTCCTTTTGGTATTTCTATTAAAACATCTACTGTCTTTCTTTCTTTTGCAGTCATATTACTTAACTTATCTTCGTTTCTAAAATCGGAGTGCAAAAGTAATAATTTATTGCTGATTTTATAGTTAAAAACAAGGTTATTTTATGGTTAAATGTATGGCTATAAGCCTGGTTTAATTCCTATTCGTATTGCAAATTTTGGAGTTGGACTTACTACTGAGCCTGCTGGAGGGGTGTAGTTACTTCTCCAAATAGCGTCAATACGTAAAAAACGTAAGTTTCCGTAGCCTATGTTTTCTACTCCAACACTATATTCATAATACATTTTATTTGGTGTGTTGTAATTTATGTTTGACTTATTAATAGCTATATTGTTATTTGAAATTGTACCATAAGCTGCTCTGAAAGTTACTAAACTACGTAGCTTTAGTTTTTTTAATAGAGGTATTTTATTTAAAATAAATCCATTAAAGTGATGCTCTAAATGTGTAGCTGCGTAGGTGTCAGTAACAAAATCATAATAATTTAATAAAGAAAAAGTGTTCTTAACTAAAGAAAGTGATTGGTTAGCTGGTACTGGGTTTAGTAGTCCAATTGGTACAGTTCCAAAAGTTTTACCACCTTCAATCGTTGCGTCTAGTAAACCAAATTTTCCTAAAAGAATAGGTTGCGTATATTTAAATTGAATTTTATCATAACTATGAGTTCCATTAAAAGGCCCTTTATATCCTTTTCTGTAGTTTAATACTAGAGTAGGGAATATATTTCTTCCAAAACGCCTTTCAACCCCCAATCCATAAACAAAACGTCCAGGAGTATAAGAAACATAAATGTCAGAAGCAACGTCTGTTATTTGTGAGCGTAAATTCCCTTTTTCATCAAGGTAATTCATTGAGAAATCTTTCTGTGAAGCAGTTCCAATTCTAGCATGTGATAGGTTAAAGCCTACATGCAGATTCATTTTTATCTGGTAATCAAAATTTGCAGCTACCTTTTTGACTCTTGAAAGGAAAAAATTGTCTCCTCTATTAAGTATAGCAGTGGTACCAAAACTTCTTCCTAATAATTGAGTAGTATTTAATAGCACACTACCTAGTTGTTCAATATCATCTTGATAGGCTAATCCTACAGCTATTCTTGGTTTGTATGATAGTAGATATCTAGCTTCAGCTCCGTACTTAACTTTTTTGTCTTTAAATCCGTATGCAATGTGCCCACCTAACCTAAAACGATCATCTTTTGTTTTAAAAGTTCTAAATCCTATTTTTGTTCTAAATCCTTCTACTTGATTACTTGCAAAAGCTGTCCAAAATGGGCCGAATTGAATCCCTAAATTAGTGTTTATATATCCACTAGCTACTGTATTTATTAATCCTGTAATGTTTTTTATTTCTTTCTTTTGTTTTACAGAATTAATTAATTTATAGGTTGATTTATTTTCCTCATCAGTAACTCCTTTCCAGTATTCTTGCTTTTTTGTATACTGATCTGGTCGTATTTTAATGTTTTTTTGAGTATAGAAAATAGAAGGCTTTGGTTTGTTAAGAATGTAGTTTTTGAATAAAATAGTTTTCTTTATTGTTAACCCTTTATTACTTTCATTCTTGTCGAGAAAAGTAAAATCACCATCATAAGCATTTTTTGTAGAAAGATATATGCTATCATTTTTAACTTCGTATTCTTTTTCAAAACTCAATCCCCTCACAAAGTTTAAATTAATACTTTTGTGAACTTTCATTTTTATTTTTTTTACTGAATAGTTTTTATCAGCAATCCAAACATTTCCTTGAAAAGCTAAATCACCATTTCTTCTAGGGAAAAAATAGATGTTATATAGCTTCTTTTTATTTTTTACAATACTATCATATAAAACATAATCATAAGTAGCAAAACCGTCTGAAGATAGGGGGCTAACAAATGACTTCTGTAATAGTGTAATGTTATTTTTAAATACATCAATGTTTTGAAAAGTATTTGACATTCTATCAAAAACAAAACCTTGAGCACCTAATCCTTCTTCTTTTTCAGCTTCGATATCGGTTCTAATATTGTTCTCTTTATTATTACCATATACATTGGCAACTTGCTCTCTTAAATATACAGGGATATAGTAATTAATACCGTCGTTGTCATATTTAATTTCAGAAATTGCTTTTTCGTAATCTTGTTTAAAAATTCTTTTAATGAATACTGTATCTAAATTATTAAGCCCAATTTCAATACTGGTATGTTTTTTAAATTGATAATTATCAACTAAGTTTAGGCCTAGTTTACGTTTACGCCTCCATACTTCTTTTAAAATTCTATAAGCAGGGTTTTCTTTTTTCTTTAGCCTTTTTTTAGGTTTAGTTACAACAATAACTTCTTCAAGTTCATTTGAAAGTTCTTTTAAAACAACATTAAGATATTTTGTTTTTTGATTAACTTTTAAAACTTGAGTTTTATATCCTATAAAAGATATTTCTAAAGTTCCTCTGTATTTTTTTGTTTTTAAAAAAAACTTACCATCATCACTAGTAGTAGTTCCATAAGTTGTGTTTTGTAAAAAAACATTAACAAATGGTAATGGATTATTAAATTCATCAACTACTTTCCCTTTTAAAGTTATTTGTGCACTAACTGAGGTAGTTATGAATATAAGTAAGTAAAACAGCCGAATTTTCATTATTTTCTTTTACTGCAAAATCCTTTTGATATAAAAAATCAAAAGGATTTTGGATTATTTTTTCAATTTCAATTTGTTTATTTGATGTATAAAACTTCTTTTACAGCAGTAACAACATCATTTGCGTTTGGTAACCATTTTTCTAATAAAACTGGTGAATACGGAGCAGGAGTATCAGCTGTCGTAATTCTTTTTATAGGTGCATCTAGATAATCAAAAGCTTCATCTTGAACTCTAAAAGTTATTTCTGAAGAAACACTTCCAAATGGCCAAGCTTCTTCTAGAACTACAAGTCTGTTTGTTTTCTTTACAGATTCTAAAATTGCATTATGATCCATAGGACGAACAGTTCGTAAATCGATAATTTCGATAGAAATACCTTCTTTAGCAAGTTCGTCAGCAGCTTTATAAGCTTCTTTAATTATTTTACCAAAAGAAACTACAGTAACATCAGTACCTTCTCTTTTAATATCTGCTACACCAATAGGTATTATGTATTCCCCTTCTGGAATTTCCATTTTATCACCATACATTTGTTCAGACTCCATGAAAATAACTGGATCATCATCACGAATTGCTGCTTTTAGTAAGCCTTTTGCATCGTATGGGTTTGAAGGAACGATAACTTTTAACCCAGGACAGTTAGCAAACCAGCTTTCAAAAGCTTGTGAATGAGTTGCAGCCAATTGACCAGCAGAAGCAGTTGGTCCTCTAAATACTATAGGACAATTGAATTGTCCTCCACTCATTTGTCTAATTTTAGCCGCGTTATTTATAATTTGATCAATTCCTACTAATGAGAAATTGAAAGTCATATATTCAACAATAGGGCGGTTTCCATTCATTGCTGAACCAACAGCAATTCCACCAAAACCTAATTCAGCAATAGGAGCATCAATTACACGTTTAGCACCAAATTCATCTAGCATCCCTTTACTAGCTTTATATGCACCATTGTACTCAGCAACTTCTTCACCTATTAAGTAAATGCTTTCATCTCTGCGCATTTCCTCACTCATTGCTTCGCAAACGGCCTCTCTAAATTGTACTGTTTTCATACGTTTTATAAGTAGTTGTTTATCAAGAGTGCAAAAGTAGTAAAAATAGATGTAATGTAAAGGTTAGAATTTTCTTAAAATCCAAATATCTTGTGTAGGTTTATTATTAATAATCCCTCTTTCAATATGCTTAAGTACTTTAAAGTTATTTGAGGTGCATAAATTATTAAAGAAAATAGGAGGGTGGTAAGTAGCAAAAAGTCTATTACCTTCTATTTTATATGAATGTTCAATTAGTTTTCCCTGATTAAAATTTATAGTCTCTTTCTTAGAAAGTTTGTTTTTATATGCATTTCCATGAGTTGTAATGAATAAAATAGCTCCTTTTTTTGAAACTCTATTTAATTCTTTTATCCATAAATGATGTTTTTCCTCTGATAGATGTGTGAAAATTGAAATGCTATAAATGAAATCAAAAAAGTTAGCTTGAAAATTTAAAGGAGGTGTTAAGTTGTTTTTAATAACATTTATATTCGACAAATTTTTTGAACACCATTTTATGTATTTTGAATTATAGTCAGAACCCCAAAAAATAGATTTTTTAATAAATTTAGGCATATGCCTTAATATTCTTCCAGTTCCGCAGCCCCAGTCTAAAACTTTAATGTTTGTTGGTTTTATGAATTCTTTAATGTGTTCAACAATCCATTCGGCTGTGTCTTCTCCACCAAAATATATTTTATGATAGTCTAAGCCAAAGGTTTCATACAAATAAAAATCAGGAGGTATTTTTACAAAAGGGTTTTCATTCAAAAAGATAGTATTCTTTTTTTTATTCTTGAATTTTTGATAAAAAAAATTCCCATGCTCAAAAAGAGGTAGTAGACCAATTAGTTTCACAGTTTTTTTAATTTTTCTCTTCATATTCAATGAGTAAGGTTTTTTTAGCGAAATGATTAATTGCAAAAATAAAAAGGAAAAAATAATTTACTATGCACGCATAGTATTTTTAAAAAAAATGCGTAACTTCGTCGTTCAAAAAATAAGTTTCTTTAAAACAGCAATATATGAAAATATTAGTATGTATCAGTCACGTACCTGATACCACTTCAAAAATTAACTTTACAGATAGCGATACAAAGTTTGATACGAATGGAGTACAGTTTGTTATAAATCCATATGATGAGTTTAGTTTAACTAGAGCTATGTGGTTTAAAGAAAAGCAAGGTGCTTCGGTAACTGTAGTTAACGTTGGAGGAGCTTCAACTGAACCAACTTTGAGAAAAGCTTTGGCTATAGGAGCTGATGAGGCTATAAGAGTTAATGTTGAGCCAACTGATGGTTTAATGGTAGCGAAAGAATTAGCTGAGATTGTAAAAGAAGGTGGATACGATTTAGTATTAGCTGGGAAAGAATCTGCTGATTATAATGGGCAAATGGTTCCAGGTATGCTAGCTTCTTTAGTAGATTTCAATTTTGTTAACGGTTGTGTTGGGATGGAAGTAGAAGGAACTAATGTAACTTTAGATAGAGAAATAGATGGAGGAGAAGAAAAAGTTTCATCTGTTTTACCTATGGTAGTTGCTGGGCAAAAAGGGATCGTAGAAGAAAAAGATTTACGTATACCTAACATGAGAGGTATTATGATGGCTCGTAAAAAACCATTAAAGGTTGTTGAAGGAAGTGGAGCTGCGGCATCATCTGTAACAAAAACCTTTGAAAAACCAGTAGCAAAAGGAGCTGTTAAGTTAGTGGATAATGTTGATGATTTAATCAACTTATTACATAACGAAGCAAAAGCAATTTAAAAATAAAATATAAAATTTTGCGGGTGATATTAAAATCACTTAGCAACCTAAAAATATAAAAAATATGTCTGTATTAGTTTTTGCCGATTCAACGGAAGGAAAATTCAAAAAAACAGCTTTTGAAGTTGTTTCATACGGAAAAAAAGTTGCTGAACAGTTAGGAACTAGTTTGGTAACGTTAACAATAAATGGAGGTGATGCTTCAGAACTGAATACTTATGGAGCAGAAAATGTTGTAGAAGTGAAAAATGAATTATCAACGTTTAACGCTAAATCATATGCTTCAATTATAAAGCAAGTAGCCGAAGCAAAGGAGGCTAGCGTTGTTGTTATTGATTCAAGTGTTGATGGTTTAACTGTGGCTCCTTTAGTAGCAGTTTCTTTAGAAGCTGGGTATGCTTCAAATGTAGTAGCATTACCAAGCGATACTACTCCTTTTGTAGTTAAACGTAAAGCTTTTTCAAATAAAGGGTTTAACAATACTGAAATTTCTAGTGATAAAAAAGTAATAGGTGTTGCTAAGAATTCATACGGAGCACATGAAAATCAAGCTTCAGGTGCTGTTGAAGGATTTGAAGCAGTATTGCCAGAATTAAATGTAAAGTCTGAAGCGATAAATAAGGCATCAGGTAAAGTTACAATTGCAGATGCAGATGTTGTTGTATCAGCAGGTAGAGGTTTAAAAGGCCCTGAAAACTGGGGGATGGTAGAAGAGTTAGCTGAAGTTCTTGGAGCTGCAACTGCTTGTTCAAAGCCAGTATCTGATTTAGGTTGGAGACCACATAGTGAGCATGTTGGACAAACAGGTAAGCCAGTTGCATCTAATTTATATATCGCAATAGGTATTTCTGGAGCTATTCAACATTTAGCAGGTGTAAATGCATCAAAGGTAAAAGTAGTTGTTAATAATGATCCTGAAGCACCATTTTTTAAGGCTGCTGACTATGGTATTGTTGGAGATGCCTTTGAAGTTATTCCTCAATTAATAGAGAAATTAAAAGTATTCAAACAAGCATAATTAGTGAGTTAATTTTTCTTTTAAAAGAAAATAGAAAAGAACTCATAATTTTTAGTAAATTGTGCTCGCATTAAAAAAGGCTGTCTAAAACTTAAAAATAAGCCTAAGTTAGACAGCCTTTTTCTTTTTTATGATGATGATACATGAGTTTAATAAAACTAACTATTAAAGGAATTTCATATAGTCAAACACAAAGCGGAGCCTATGCTTTGGTGTTGAGTGAAATAGAAGGAACAAGAACGTTGCCTATTATAATTGGAGCTTTTGAAGCTCAGTCTATTGCTATCGCTTTAGAGAAAGAAATTAGACCCCCAAGGCCACTAACTCATGATTTGTTCAAAACATTTGCTGATCGTTTTTCTATAAATATAAAACAAGTAATTATTCATAAGCTGGTTGATGGTGTTTTCTTTTCAAGTTTACTTTCTGAAAGAGATGGTGTTGAGGAGGTTATTGATACCAGAACATCTGATGCAATTGCATTAGCAGTTCGTTTTCAAGCGCCTATTTATACTTATGAAAATATTTTAGATAAAGCAGGGATATATTTGAAATTAGACGAAGAGTTTTCTGAAGAAGAAGGTTTGGATGAAGATGAATTTGAGTTAACTTTTGAAGAAGAAGTTGAGGAAGATGCGTATAGCCAAATGTCTTTGTCAGAATTACATGATGAGCTAAATGAAGCTGTTTCAAATGAAGATTATGAAGTAGCAGCTAAAATTCGAGATGAAATTAGCAAACGATCTTAAAAATATTTAAAACTACAAAAATGAAGAAGTTATTTACACTTTTGATGCTTTGCGTTTCAATAGTAACGTTTAGCCAAAGTATTGAAAAAAAGTGGAATTTTTCATCTATAACAACAACTGAAGGAAAAGAAGTTGTTTCTATAAATCAAAATGATGTTTTCGAATTATCTAAAGGAGAGTTTTGTTATTCTTTAGAGGCGAAAGATGATTTAAAATCGTCTGGAAGCTATATACATCAAAATAATCTATTAATTTTTAATTACAAACAACCTAAAGATACCGTTAGGTACTATAATATTACTGAGTTAACTGATAAAGTATTAACATTATCAGAGAATAATATACTATACAAGTTCTCTTCTAGTGAAAGTGTAGCGCCAATTGTAGCGGAAAAATCTGAAATAAAAGAAATGAATTCTGGAATAGTTTCTAGTCAAGGATTTACAATGCAAAGTTTGTGGAGAGGTATTTTAGGAATGGTCTCGTTATTAGTTATCGCATTTTTATTTAGTTCAAATAGAAGGGGGATAGATTGGAAAACTGTAGGTTTAGGATTGGCTTTTCAGTTGTTGATAGCTATTGGTGTTTTAAAAGTTCCGTTTGTTCAAAAAGCTTTCGAATGGGTTGGAGGTTTATTTGTAAGCGTGCTCGATTTTACAAGAGCAGGAAGTGAATTTTTGTTTAGTGGATTAGTAGCTGATATGGATTCTTTTGGATTTATTTTTGCTTTTCAAGTACTACCTACTATTATATTCTTTTCGGCGTTAACTTCCTTATTGTTTTATTTAGGTTTAATTCAAAAAGTTGTAAAAGTTTTAGCTTGGTTATTAAGTAAAGTTTTAAAGATATCAGGAGCAGAGAGTTTATCTGTAGCGGGTAATATCTTTTTAGGGCAAACAGAAGCTCCATTGTTAATAAAGGCATATTTAGAAAAGATGAATAAATCTGAAATGCTTTTAGTAATGATAGGAGGAATGGCAACAGTTGCTGGAGCAGTTTTAGCTGCTTATATTGGTTTCTTAGGTGGAGATGATGAAGTGTTGAGATTGTTATATGCTAAGCATTTATTAGCTGCATCTGTTATGGCAGCGCCTGGTGCAATTATAATTTCTAAAATATTATACCCTCAAACTGAAAAAGTAAATACAGATGTGAAAGTTTCTTCAGAAAAAATAGGTTCTAATATTTTAGATGCTATAGCTAATGGAACTACTGAGGGGTTACAGTTAGCAATGAATGTGGCAGCTATGTTGTTAGTTTTTATCGCTTTTATTGCAATGATAAATGGAGTTTTAGGTTGGGTTGGAGATATTACTTCAATTAATACATGGATGATTGAAAATACATCTTATTCTAAACTTTCATTAGAGGCAATTTTGGGGTATCTTTTTGCGCCATTAATGTGGTTAATAGGGGTTGCTAGTGAAGATATGGCTTTAATGGGGCAATTGTTAGGTATAAAATTAGCAGCAAGTGAGTTTGTAGGGTATATTCAATTAGCTGAACTTAAAGATGTTGCTAGTGCTACTCATTTAACTTATAATAAGTCAATTATAATGGCAACATATATGTTGTGCGGATTTGCAAATTTCGCTTCTATTGGAATTCAAATAGGAGGTATAGGTTCATTAGCTCCGGGACAGCGTAAAACATTATCTGAATTTGGAATGAAAGCTTTAATTGGAGGTACTATTGCGTCTTTAATGTCTGCAACTATTGCTGGGATGATTATAGGTTAATAAAAAAATAAAAAAAATAAAAAAAACACCAACTGTACAGTTGGTGTTTTTTTTATGTAAAATTTGGTATGAATATTGTCAATAAAGTGTACAAAAAACTATTATGAAGAAACTACTATTTTTAATTACGTTGTTAATTACTAATCTTGTAATTAGTCAAAAAACACCTACTTTAAATGTAGGTAAAAGACAATTAGCATTATCTTCCTTAGATATTAAAGCAACAATTACAGGCAATATAGCAACTACAACTTACGATATGTTGTTTTATAATCCAAGTTCAAGAGTTTTAGAAGGAGAATTAAAGTTTCCTTTGGGAGAAAACCAAGAGATTTCTAGATTAGCATTAGAAATACAAGGGAAGCTAAGGGAAGCTGTTGTTGTAGAAAAAGAGTTAGGTAGAGTTGCTTTTGAAGGAATTGTAAGAAAAGGAGTCGATCCTGCATTGTTGGAAAAAGGGAAAGGAAACTCATATAATGTAAGAGTGTATCCTATTCCTGCAAATGGGTATAAACGTGTTGTTATTGCTTATGAGCAAGAGCTTGTTTATAAAGATGAAGCGCATTATTATCATTTACCACTAAGCTTTAAAGATGAATTAGATTTTTTTAATGTTTCTATAGAAACTAGTCAACAAAAATTTACACCATTATTAATTAAAGGAGATAAAACAATGTCTTTTTCCAAATGGGAAAATGTATTTAGAACAACATTAAAAAAAGAAAAATATATACCTAATAAAAGTGTTTTGGTAAAAATGCCAATTGCATTAAAAGAAGAGAAATTAGTAGCTTCTTCTAATCATTTTTATTTTTATAAAACGATTAAACCAGAAGAAAAAAAACGTGAAAGACCGAATAAAATTACCATTTATTGGGATGCTTCATTGTCTATGAAGTCTAGAAACACTTCTAAAGAAATAAATTTATTACATCAATATTTTAGAATTTTAAAAAATGTAGACGTTGATTTTTTGCCTTTTAGTAATCTTATTAATGGTAAAGAAAAATTTAAAATAAGAAATGGAGATTGGTCTCGTTTAAAGAAAAGAATAATGAGTACTGTATATGATGGAGGAACATCATATTCTTCACTAAAGAACATGAAAGATAATTCAGATGTGATTATGCTTTTTTCTGACGGTATAACTACACTAAGTAAATCTGATTTAGCTAAGGGTATCCCTGTTTTTGTTATAAATAGTAAAACAAAAGCAGCACACAAAAAGTTACATCGTATAGCAAAAAATACAAATGGAGGTTATCTTAATTTAAACAGAACAAGCATAAAAGAAGCGTTATCAATTTTAAATAATATACAACTTCAATATTTAGGATATAATTCATTTACAAAAAACATAGAAGTGTATAGGTCAGAATCGTCAAAAGGATTGTTTGATTTTTCTATTGCTGGTAAAAATTATAAGCAGGGAGAAAAGATAACTTTTTTCTTTGGGTATGGTGATAAAGTTACACAAGAAATTTCTGTTGTATTAAAAAAGAATGTGTCAAGTGATAAGGGAATTATAAGAAGAATTTGGGCTAAAAATAAAATAAATTATCTTTTAGAAAATAAGGAGGAAAATAAAGAAAGTATCATTAATACGGCAGTTGAACATAGTTTAGTTACTGAGTATACCTCTTTAATAGTGTTAGAAGATGTTCAAGATTATATTACTTATAATATAACTCCACCTAAAGAATTGTTGGATCAGTACAATATGATAAAAAATAATTCTACTAAAAGAAGTGTGAATAGGAGTAACATGGGGAATTCTTCTCTGCAACCAGAAAGAATTGAAATAGTTGAAGATACTAAAGATGTGGAAGAAATGATTATAGAAGTTACTGAAACTGATGAAACTGAGGTTGTAGCGTTAGATGAAATTGTAGAAGTAGAGGAAGAAGAAGTGGTTGTTGAAGATGTTCCGTTTTCGATAGTAGAAAAACTTCCAATTTATTTAGGGTGTGAAGAAAATTTAAGAAAAGAAGATCAAAAAAAATGTTTTATAGATAAGTTAGATGAGCATATAAAAATTAATTTGAATACAAGTTTAACTCAAGGTTTAGAAATAAGATCTAATACTAGAATTCTGGCAAAATTCACGATAGATAAGAGAGGTGAAATTATTAATATTCAAGTTAGAAGCCAATATTTAATTTTAGCAAATGAAGTTGTTAGAGTTTTAAAGATGTTACCTAGGTTTATTCCAGCAAGTCAAAGAGGAAGGTCAGTAAACGTTTCTTATATATTGCCTATAACAATGAGTAAATCAAATAATCCTGAAAGAATAAATTTACAAAGACCAGAATCAGTAATAGTTAAAGCAAATACCATAGAACTCCCTAATAATGCAAGCAATAGAAGACCTAATTCTAATAGTTTAACAGAAAGTCAGGTAGTTAATAATTCGTTAGTGAAACCTTCTTATAAAAAATACAAAGGAAGTTTGCAGGTAGAAAAGCGAATAGTAAATACACCATATTTAAATGCGTTAGACTTTTTTAAAGATAAAGAAACTGCTTATTTATTTTATATAAAGCAAAGAGAAAGCTATAAAGAAGTACCACATTATTATATAGATGTTTCTGATTATTTTAACAGGAGATTTAATGCTAGAATATATGCAAGTAGAATTTTATCTAATGTAGCTGAATTAAATGCAGATAATTATGAGTTATTAAAAGCGTATGCTTATAAATTAGAAGAAAGAAATGAGAATACTTTAGCATTGTTTATCTATAAAACTATTTTAGAACTAAGACCTGAAGATGCACAGTCATATAGGGATGTTGCTTTAGCATATCAAAACATTGGTTTATGTCAAGAAGCTTTTAATATTTTATTAAGTATTGTAAATAATAAAATATACGAAAAAAATAAACATCGAAGAGTTTTTAAGGGGATGCAAGATATAGCAAAACAAGAGTTAAATATTTTATATAAAAAATATAAGGATGATTTAGATATATCAAAAGCGCCTGAAGGTTTTTTTGAAGAAACGACACCTATAGATTTTAGAACGGTAGTTGACTGGAATCACAATGATACAGATATTGACTTGCATGTTATAGATCCTAATTTAGAAGAGTGTTATTATAGTCATACTAAAACTGAACAAGGAGGTAGTATTTCTAGAGATATGACTCAAGGTTTCGGACCAGAATGTTTTACATTGAAGGAAGCAGAAAAGGGACTTTATTATGTGAAGATTAAATATTTTGGAGATCGTAAACAAAAAATTGAAACTCCCACTTTTATGAAAATAACAATTTATAAAAATCAGGGAAAGAAGGATGAAAGTAAGCAAGTAAAAGTTATTAGATTAACTAAGAAAGATAAAGAAGAGATGATTGCTAAAGTTAAAATTTAGAAGGCTTTTTAGTTAATAACTTATTAATATAATTATGAAAAGCTTCAGTATAATGTATGGAAGCTTTTTTATTTTTACAAAATGAAATGTTTTCCTTAAGGGAAGTGAATATAGAATTATGAAGCAGTATTTAGATTTAGTAAAGCACGTTTTAGAAAACGGAAATGAGAAAGGAGATAGAACAGGAACAGGAACTAAAAGTGTTTTTGGGCATCAAATGCGTTTTGATTTAAGCAAAGGTTTTCCAATGGTAACAACCAAAAAACTGCATTTGAAATCTATTGTTTATGAGCTTTTATGGTTTATTAAAGGAGATACAAATATTAAATACTTACAAGAAAATGGTGTTCGTATTTGGAATGAATGGGCAGATGAGAATGGAGATTTAGGCCCTGTATATGGTCATCAATGGCGAAATTGGAATAGTGATGAGGTTGATCAATTAAAAGAAGTAATTGAAACGTTAAAAAAGAATCCTAATAGTAGAAGGATGTTAGTTTCTGCTTGGAATCCATCTGTGTTACCAGACACTTCAAAGTCATTTGGAGAGAATGTAGCAAATGGTAAAGCTGCATTACCACCTTGCCATGCCTTTTTTCAATTCTATGTAGCTGATGGAAAATTATCATGTCAATTATACCAAAGAAGCGCTGATATATTTTTAGGTGTTCCATTCAATATAGCCTCATATGCTTTGTTTACTATGATGGTAGCACAAGTATGTGGTTATGAAGCAGGGGAGTTTATTCATACTTTTGGAGATGCTCATATTTATAATAATCATTTAGAGCAATTGGAATTACAATTATCTAGAGATCCAAAAGAACTTCCAAAAATGAAGATAAATCCAGCGATTAAAAATATTGAAGACTTTACATTTGAAGACTTTGAATTGGTTGGTTATGAATCACATCCTCATATAAAAGGAGTGGTAGCTATTTAATTTTTAACGTTCTTTTATCTTTTTAATAATTAAAAATTAGTTCTTAGTTATTACTTTAGTACTAACCCTAAAACATAGAATATGACCAATGAAATAGATACTATAAAAGAGAATATTTACGATAAGATAGCTGAAATTAATGACGAAAATGTGTTAATAGCTATTCAAACTATTATTGTAAATATTGAAAATAGTAGGGAAGATAAAATAACGAATAAAGAAGACTTTACAAGCTATATAAAAGAATGGGTAAAGAATATGTAATTAAAACATGTATTGAAAACTTAGAAAATATACTTAATTCATTTCCTTTACAGGTAGCTTCTATTTCTAAAGAGAATTGGAATAAGAAAGAATCTGAAAGTAAATGGAGTAAAAAAGAAGTTCTAGGCCATTTAATTGATTCGGGTTTTAATAATTTACAGCGTTTTATTAGAGTTCAATATGAAGAAACTCCACATATTGCATATAATCAAAATGAATGGGTGAAATCACAAAATTGGCAAGCATTACCTGTTGAAAATGTTGTGCAGTTATGGAAAGTGATTAACCAACAAATACTTCATATATGGAAAAATTTTCCAGAGAATAAAGTAAATGCTAAAATTAATGTTTCAAAAGAGAAAACAGAATTATATACATTTGCTGAAATAATGGAAGATTATATTGTCCATTTTCATCATCATGAAAAACAAATAGTTTCAAAAATGATTACAGTAATTGCTGCAATAGGTAAAAATAATGAGTTAGGAAAAGGAAATGATTTAATATGGCACTTACCAGCCGATTTAAAGCGATTTAAAAAAGTAACTAGTGGTCATCATATTGTCATGGGACGTAATACTTTTGAAAGTATAGGGAAACCTTTACCAAATAGAACAACAATCATTATTACTAGAAATAAAGACTATTCAAAAGAAGGTTGCTTAACTGCTAATAGTATAGAAGAGGCTTTAGAGTTGAGTAAAAAAGATACAGATGTTTTTATTATTGGAGGTGCTCAAATTTATAAACAAGCATTAGAAAGTAATTTAGTAGATAAATTAGATATTACATTGGTTCATGAAAATTTTGAAGCGGATGTTTATTTTCCTGAAATTAATACTTTAGTTTGGAAAGAAGCTTCAAGAGAAGATTTTATAGCTGATGAAAAAAATAAATATGATTATAGTTTCGTTTCTTATGTAAAGAAGTAATGATTTATAAAGAAACACATGCGTTAAGCGAATTTGAAAAAGAAGCAGTAAGATTATTGTGGAATAATGAGTACCCCGAAATAATTCAACAAAAAAGTAAAGCAGAATTTGATAAGTATTTATCTCAACTAAAAAATAAAAAACATATTCTTATATTAAAAGAGAATGAAATTTTAGGGTGGTATTGCGATTTTATTAGAAATAATGAGTTGTGGTTTGCTATGATAATTGACGCTAAAATGCAAGGTTTTGGAGAAGGGAGAAAACTAATCCAAAAAGCAAAGAAAAGAAATAAAGAATTGAATGGTTGGGTAGTTATAGAAAATAGTTACCTTAAACAGAATAAAAAAGAATATAAATCTCCTATTGAATTTTATAAAAAGTTAGGTTTCAAAATTTTCTTAAATGAAAAATTAGAATCAAACAAAATGAATGCAATAAAAATTCAATGGAAATCTGAAGATCAATGTCATTAAAACTTACCTCGATAACTAAAATATACGGAACACAAAAAGCTATTAATACTATTTCTTTTTCAGTTGAGAAAGGTGAAATAGTAGGGTTTTTAGGTCCTAATGGAGCAGGGAAGTCAACTACTATGAAAATCATAGCCGGTTATATAAAACCAACCGAAGGTGAAGTGTTAGTAGATGGTATTGATGTAATTAAAACACCTAAAGAAGCGCAAAAAAGAATCGGATATTTACCAGAACATAATCCGTTGTATTTAGATATGTACGTTCGTGAGTATTTAAAATTTCAAGCTTCAATTTATAAAATAGACTTAACTAAGATAGCTGAAGTAATAGATAAAGTAGGTTTAATTAATGAAGCGCATAAAAAAATAAACCAATTATCAAAAGGATATAGGCAGCGTGTTGGTTTAGCTGCAGCAATTTTACATGATCCTGAAGTGTTAATTTTAGATGAACCTACTACAGGTTTAGATCCTAATCAATTAGTTGAAATACGTGAATTAATAAAAGAGTTAGGAAAAAACAAAACGGTACTATTATCTACACATATTATGCAAGAGGTTGAAGCTGTTTGTGATAGGGTGTTATTGATTAATAAAGGAGAGGTGATTATAGATAAACCTTTAAAAGAATTAAAAACAAGTAAAGAACAAATTATTAAAGTAACATTTGATTATAAGTTGGAAGAACAATTTATAAAACGCTTACCAAATATTTTGTCTTTTAAAAATACTACTGACAACAACTGGATTTTGACTTTTGAATCAGAACAAGATATGCGTCCAGTAATTTTTGATTTCGCTCAAGAAAACGGACTTAAAATTCTTGGCTTAAATACAGAAAATAAAAACTTAGAAAGTTTATTTCATGAGTTGACGAGTTAAGTTTTTGTGAAAAAAAATATAAATAAGCAAGTTATTAGTTTAATTTTTTATATATTTGATTAAAAGGAAATTAATTGCTATTTGACAAAACTTGC
>NZ_QOCC01000029.1:36186-108978 GCF_003318185.1 Tenacibaculum sp. E3R01
TATTTGACAAAACTTGCTATTCCTTAGACTAAAATCAGAAATAAATGTTATTGTACAATAATATGGTGTTATCCGAAAAACCAAAAAAGAGTAGGGAAATAAAAAACGTAATAATATGAAAAAATTAAGTTTAGAAGCTTTAGAAGCTAGAGTAGAATTAGTAGTGTCAAGTGAGTTGTTAAACTCAATATCGGGAGGTACAGAGAATGCTTGCCATGATGATAATTCAAAACCTGATAAACCAAGAACAATAATTGTGACTTAAAAAACGATGAACAAATTAAGTTTAGAAGCTTTAGAATGTAGAGTAGAATTAGTAGTTACAAGTGAGTTGTTAAATTCCATTTCGGGAGGTACAGAAAATGCTTGTCATGATGAGAGTTCAACACTAGAGAAACCAAAACCTAAAAATAAAAAGAAGCCTCTTGTTGTTATTCAAGATTAAACAGGTATAATAATTATAGAAAATAGAAAGAAAATTATAATATTAAATAAAAAAACATGAAAAAATTAAGTTTAGAAGCTTTAGAAGCTAGAGTAGAATTAGTAGTGTCAAGTGAGTTGTTAAACTCAATATCGGGAGGTACAGAAAATGCTTGCCACGATAAAGTTAGGTTAATAATGGATTGATTTTTTTTAAAAGATAAAATTAAATAAAAAACGATGAACAAATTAAGTTTAGAAGCTTTAGAAGCTAGAGCAGAATTAGTAGTGTCAAGTGAGTTGTTAAACTCTATTTCAGGAGGTACAGAGAATGCTTGCCATGATGATAAGAAACCAATACCAGATCCAGCAAAACCTAAAGGGCCTAATGGTAATGGTGGTCCTCTTATTATTATACATAGTTAAATATAATTGGTTAGGAAAAATTAAAAAAACGATGAAAAAATTAAGTTTAGAAGCTTTAGAAGTTAGAGCAGAATTGGTAGTGTCAAGTGAATTGTTAAATTCTATTTCGGGAGGTACAGAAAATGCTTGTCATGATGATGAACAAGAACCGAAAAAGCGTAGAAAACCAGGAGTAGTTGTAGTTAATGGAGGTTAATTAGCTATACGAATTAATAGTTTTTGATAAGAATAAGTATAAAATAAAAAATGATGAAAAAAATAAGTTTAGAAATATTAGAGAAAAGAGCTTCGTCAGTAATAAGTTTAGAGTTGTTAGGTAGTATTTCAGGAGGGACAGAAAACTCTTGCCATGATGATGAGAAACCAAAACCTAAAGGGCCAGATGGAAACGGACGTCCAAATGTTATTATAGATAGTTAAATATAAGGAGGTTAATGAAAATAAAAGTACAGCCAAGTTATATGATAAATTACACTTTAAAACGAGTTGTTGTTTTATTACAATTAGTAGATGTACCTAGTTTAAGGTATCTATTTAAAAAATGTTGATTGTAGTTGTTTGAAATTTAGAGTTATAGTTTTTTTTTGAAGACGCTATGTTTATTTAGACTATATATTCTTTGTGTTGTTGTTTTATTTTTTTAATATTGCTATGCGAAAAAGAGTGAATAATTGTTATGTTAATATAGGCATTGTACTAATGATCTATATCTTCTTATAGTGTATGCTATATAATAATCACATAGTTCGATTTTATTAAATTCTCTCTCAAATAATATTATTATATGAAATTGATTATAAGTTGTTTTTTGTGCTTTTTTATTGCGTTTTACTCTTATTCAGGAGTAAATAATAAAGAACAAGTTAATATTAAGTATCTTTTAAAATGTCCAAAATCTCCTTTAGGGTTAATTGTACTTTTTCCTAAGTTTAACAATACTTTAAAATCAACTGATATACAAACCAATATTGATGAGAAATATTATTCAGAAAATTACGCTACTATAATTATTGATTATAAAAAAGATTTCTTTTTAAAGAAAAAAGATTTTTTACAAATATATAACTTAATAGAAAAGGTATTAAAGTCCAATAAAATTAATGAAGATAAAGTTATTATAGGAGGGTTTTCAACTGGGGGTACTATAGCTTTAAGCTACTCTATTTATGCAAGTAAATTAAAAAAAAGAATAAAACCTAACTCTATAATAGTAGGAGATTCTCCTGTAGATTTTGAAGCTTTTTACAATAATAAAATTGAAATAATAAAAAGAGATTTTAATTATAGGGCTGTAAGTGAAGCTAGATTCATTGTAAATTACTTAAAAAAACAATTAGGGAGTCCAAAAGTAGGTAACAGCAACTATATTTCATATTCTCCCTATCTAAATTCTAATCTTTTAAACTCTAATATTAGATATTTAAAAGACTATAATATTATATTTTATAGTGAACCTGATTTAGCTTGGTATAAAACTAATATAGGGTATGAATTAGAAGATTTGAATTCTTTTCAAATAGATAAGCTTATAAAAGAATTAAAGAGAATAAGCCAAAAAAAAATAACACACATAAAAACATCAAAAGCAGGGTTTATAAACAATAAAAGACATCCACATTCATGGTCAATAATAAATCCAGAAAAATTGTTTAAATGGACAGAAGAAAACTTTACTAACTAACAAATTTTGTAAGAAAGTAGATTGGAGGAACCTGAAAATCCAAAAAAGAGTAAGGATTAAATTTTAATTATATTATAAATGTCAAATTTATTAAAAAACAAATTGTCAATTACAGAATTAAGAAAAAGAGCTGATGAAATTGCATCTAACGATTTATTAGAAATGATTTCTGGAGGTACAGAAAATACATGTCATGATGATGATAAACCAAAACCAATTAAAAAGCCTTATCCAACTCAACCATGTGATAATATTTAATATCTGTTATTTAAAAGGTGCTATTAGCACCTTTTTTAGGTTTGATAAAAAGAATATAAATGCATTATTATTTTAAGAAATATATTACAATTTGTAAAACAAAGTCAGGTATTTGTTTTTACCATACTCAGGAAAGAGAAAAGACAATAGAGTTTGAGTATAATACAAACAATCTAAATATAATAGATAAATTACTTAAAAACGGAGTAAAGGAAAAAGATATTGATAAGAATAAAATTTATAAAAAATTATATGAAAATGGTTTTTTATATACCAATTCTGACTTTCAAAAAACAAAGGATATAAAAAGAACTGAACTTTTTTTAAATTATTTACATGAAAATTTAACTAAAGAAGATTTAAAAGAAGTAAAAAAGACAAACATATTAGTGTATGGTTCAGGAGGTGGAGGAAGCACATTAATTTACTTATTAGCACAGTTTGGTTTTAATAATATATCAATAGTTGATTTTGATAAAGTAGAACACTCTGATATATATAGAACTATGTCATTTTTAAAAGATGATATTGGAAGCTATAAAGTATCTGCTTTAAAAGAAAAAATTAAAGAAAATTTTGAAATTGACGTTAAAACTTATATTGGGTCTTATTCTAAAAAAAATGAAATTGAAGATTTGATAAAACAAGTTGAGCCAGATTTTATAATAAACGTATGTGACCCAAGTCCATCTTTTAAATTAGAACTTAATGAATTATGTTTTGAATACGGAATACCATATATATCTGCAGCTTACTCTTATGAAACAATATATGTTGGTCCCATATATGTTCCAACAATAACGTCTTGTGAAAATAGTTTTGATAAATTTGTTGAAGAAGTATTTGGAGAAGATCACAGTTACCGAACTATAAAAAAGATTTTTAATGAAGATTTAGTTCATCCATCAAATGTCTTTAATATAAATATTTTGGCATCTTTAACATTTAAAGAAGTATTACTTTTTTTGTTAAATAAATTTGAATTTTGTCAGACAATAGGTCGTAGAATGTATTTTAATCCATTAACTTTTGAAAGTTATTCTAGAACAGCAAAGTGTGAAGATGTATGTAAAGTTTGTAGTTAAAGCTTGATAAAAAATACATTTATTTTCATTCGGAAACAAAAAGTAATCGTTTAGAAAGAAATTATCTATACTTTGTTTTAATTAAAATAATTTGCTCTTGCATTTAAAGGCTTTGCAAAGATATTATTAGTACTAAATGCAATAGCGGAAGTCGAAAAGCGTATAGAGTAGACGAAATATTTTAAAAGATTAAGAATTATGAAAAAATTATCATTTAATTCATTTAAAGAAAGAGTTAATGAAGTAACGACACAAGAGTTATTAAACACTATTTCAGGAGGTACAGAAAATGCATGTCATGACAAAAAAACATCAACTCCATTGCCTCCACCACCTATAATTTATTCACCACAAGATGGAGTGTTAACTCCACCAATTATTATTGTAAAATAAATAATATTAGAGAGGGCTATTTTATTTAAAATGGCCCCTTTTAAATATTTAGTAAAAAAATTATGGAAAATTTAATTGCTGAAAATAAAAATAAAATTGTTGAGACAATAAAACTATTAGCATTTAAAGAAGTTAGTACTTTATTTGATAGATTAGATTTCGATAACGATGCTACTTTTTTAGAGCCTTTATTGTTTTCTTATTTTAATAGTAAAAAAGACAGTTCCTTTTCAAAAGAAGTTTTAGAACAGATCTTACAGGGGTATTTTATTTCTAATGAAACAATAAAAATCTCGCAAAATATATTTAATAAAAATGGTATAGCTTATATTCCTGAAAAAGGGTATTTTGAAAAAGGAAGAAAAAATATTGATAGTGCCATTTTAAAACAAGGTGACTTTGAAATTGTTAAAGAGATTCATCCTATTCAAGAAAAATACTTTATCGAATTTTCAAGAGGTCATATTGTAAATGATAATCCTAAGCATACATCTGTTTGGGAAGACCATTATGCAGAGTTATTTGAAGCTATTGAAATTATAAAAGAACATCTACCTGAGTTTTATAAAGAATTAATTTTTGCTAACAAGAAAATATACCTACATGATAATCCTAAAATCTTAAATTTTACCTCTATTGAAACACTTGGTATGTTATATTTTTATGTTTTAGGAAATAAAAATATAATTTACTTTATAGAAGAGTTAATTCATCAAGGTTCACATAATTATTTATATTATATAGTTCATAATCGAAAAGATTTTTTTAAAATTGATGTTGATAATTTGGTTATGAGAAATTTCACATTGCAAAACTGGGATTATAGAACTGTATATGGAGCATTTCATGGTTTGTTTACTGTTTATCAAAGAGTAAAGTACTTTGATAAATTATTAATGAAAAATATTTTTTCAGATAGAGAAAAGCATGAGCTCTTGGGACGATTTACTGATCAATTTTCAAGGTTTAGAACTGGTTTAGAGCTTTTAAACTTGGAGGATATATATACCGATAAGGGGCTTAAGTTTTATAAAAAGCTAGATAATGAGTGCGCTACTATTTTAAAAAAATATAATTTCTTACAAAATGAGTTTAACCTTAGTAACCGAGAAGTTGATTTTAGGTATAGTGATTTTTGTGAGTTGAATTCTTTTGATGATTTTATAGAGAAAGAAAAAATGGGGTTGTTTAGTTTTAATTAAAAAAATAAAGAAGTGAAAGAAAGAATAATAATTATAATATTGTTATTGAAATCAACAATTTATGCTCAAAATAATTTTGATGGTGATTTTTTGTTCAAAAACGTGTCGCTTATAACGATGAAAGAAAATAAATTGGTAAAGAATAGTTCTTTATTAATTAAAGGAGGAAAAATAAAAGAAATTTTTTCAGGAAAACTACCTAGTCTTAAAGTGAAACAAGTCATAGATTTAGAAGGGAAATTCGTTATGCCAACACTTTCAGATGCTCACGTTCATTTACCTAAAGATGAAAAAGAGTTTAAGAAATATCTAATTTTGAACTTAATAAATGGAGTAACTAATTTACGTTCAATGAGAGGGAAATGGGAACATTTAAAATTTAGAAATAAGTACAATGCAAAAGGTTCTATTTATCCTAAATTATTTCTGTCAGCCCCACCAATTTCAAGAAGGTATGAGTTTACTAAAAATGAATTAGTTTCTTTTATTAATGCAGCTAGAAAATTTGATTTTATAAAAATTCTTAGTATTAAAAACGAAAAGATATTTAAGCAACTTGATAGTTTATGTAAGAAAGAGAATATTAGTATTGGAGGTCATTTTCCTTCGAATATTAATGATAAATACATATTTAACTCAAAGTATAAATCTTTTGAACATCTTGGGGGATTAGTTACAGATGATGAAACGTTTAAAGAAAGATTGAGTAAAATTAAAGAAAAAAACATTTTTATTTGCCCAACATTAAGCTGGTATGATATTGGTTCTGGTAGATATAATTATAAAGAGCTTCGAAACATGCCAGGAATGAATTTTATAGCAAAAGAGACTATAGATAACTGGATTGTTAAAACAAAAGCATATAGAAACAAAATAGGAAAAAAAGAATATGAAAAGGAAGTAAAAGTAGAGATAGATAAATTGAAAAAAAAGTACATTGTAATTAAAAAGTTATATGACGTTGGTGTAAAAATGCTTTTGAGCCCTGATAGTTCTTCGAAATATATGGTTCCAGGTTTTGGGATGATAGGAGAAATGAAATTGTTAAAAAAAGCAGGTTTAACGAACTATGCCATTTTAGAAATGGCAACTAAAAACTATGCTAAATTTTTAAAACAAAATAGAGGAACTTTAGAGTTAAACAAAGAAGCAGAATTTTTGGTGTTAAATAAAAATCCATTAATAGATTTTGAAGCATTAGGAAAGATAGAATCTATTTTTTTAAATAATCAAATTTTGACTAAAAAAGACATTGAAGCATTATCTAAGTCAATAAGTTTCAATTAACATATGATAAAGAAGAAGTTCCCTTTTTACAGGCAATTAGATTATAGAGATTGTGGGCCTACTTGTTTAAGAATGGTTGCTAAATTCCACGGTAAGAATTTCTCAAGAGAATTTTTAAGAGAAAAAGCGAGCATAACTAGAGAAGGTGTTACTATGGCAGGAATAGCTGACGCTGCTGAGGTAATTGAATTAAGAACCTTAGGGATGAGGCTTTCACTTGATAGTTTAATTAATGAGGCGCCAACGCCTTTTATTATTCCATGGAGGCAAAAACATTTTGTAGTAGTTTATAAAACATCTAAAACAAAAGTATTTCTTGCAGATCCTGCGCAAGGCTTATTAGAATATACTCATGATGAATTTCATAAAGCATGGACAAATGCACCGGACAATAATGGATTTGTATTATTATTAGAACCTAATGCAAAGTTTTATGCATTAGAAGAGAATGATAGTAAAAGTGAAGGTTTTTCTTTTCTGTTACCATATATTAAGCCATATAAAAAATTAATATATCAACTCTTTATAGGGTTAACTGTTGGTACTGCTATACAGTTTATACTTCCCTTTTTAATTCAGTCTGTAGTTGATATAGGAGTAAATACACAAGATATATCTTTTATATATTTAATTTTATTAGCTCAGTTAGTATTGTTTGTATCTCAAACTTTAGTTAGGATTTTTAGGGAGTGGTTATTACTACATATCACTAGCAGATTTAATATTAAATTGATTTCCGATTTTTTATATAAAATGCTTAAGTTGCCAATTCCATATTTTGAGACAAGAAATACTGGTGAGCATTTACAAAGAGTTCAAGATCATAATAGAATTCAAAATTTTGTTTCTTCTTCTACTTTTAATATGGTGTATTCTCTTGTTCTTTTTTTAGTTTTTAGCGCTGTGTTGTGTTTCTATAATTTAAAAATTTTTATAGTATTTATAACTGGAGCTTTTTTATATATTGGTTGGACATTTTTCTTTTTAAAAAAAAGAGCCGAATTAGATTTTAAGCGATTTGATGAAATGTCTCAAAGCCAAACTTCATTAGTACAAATTATTAATGGAGTTAAAGAAATTAAAATAAATAATTCTCACAGGAAAAATAGATGGAAATGGGAACAAATACAGATAAGTCTATTTAAAACTTCATTGAGTTCTTTGCAATTAGCTCAATATCAATCTATAGGGTCTGGATTTATTAATGAGTTAAAAAACATTTTAATTACATTTCTGTCCGCTACAGCCGTCGTAAATGGTAATATAACTTTAGGTATGATGTTGTCTATCCAATATATAGTAGGTCAATTAAATTTACCATTGAGTAATTTTGTAAGTTTTATTCAGGTTTGGCAAGACGCTAAAATAAGTTTAGAAAGATTATTACAAGTTCATAATAAAAAGGATGAAGATAATTTATCTGAAAATAAAGTAAAAGAATTACCAGAAAATAAAGATGTTGTTATTAAAGATTTATGGTTTAGGTATGGAGGTAAGTCAAAACCTTTTGTTTTAAAAGGTGTAAACTGTGTATTGCCCGAAGGTAAAACTACCGCTATTGTTGGAGCTAGTGGTAGTGGTAAAACTACATTGTTAAAACTATTATTAAAATTTTATGAACCAACTAAAGGAGAAATAGGAATAGATAGTACAAGTTTATCATTAATTAATAATGATTTTTGGCGCATGAATTGTGGTGCGGTTTTACAAGATACTTTTATTTTTAATGATAGTATTGCCGGGAATATTTCAGAATCTGAACAAAATGAAATTATTAATAGAGAAAAATTAGAAAAAGCATCTCATATTTCTAATATAGCTGGTTTCATAGAGAAATTACCAAATAAATATAATACTGAATTAGGCACTTCTGGAATAAGGCTAAGTGGTGGACAAGAGCAAAGAATAATGATTGCTAGAGCTGTGTATAAAAACCCTTTTTTTATTTTTTTTGATGAAGCAACAAGTGCTTTAGATGCTAATAATGAAAAGGTAATCATGGAGAACTTAAATGAGTTTATAAAAAATAGAACTTCAGTAATTGTAGCACATAGATTAAGTACAGTAAAAAATGCAGATAATATTATTGTTTTAGAAGATGGAGAAATTGTTGAAGAAGGTAATCATCAAGAACTAACTACAAAAAAAGGGAAGTATTATGAGTTAGTGAAAAATCAACTTGAACTAGGTAATTAAGATGGAAAAGTTTGATCAAGAATTAAATGTTTATAGTGAGCAGGTAAAAGATGTATTAACTTCTCCTCCAAAAGCAATATTTAGATGGGGAAATACAATCCTATTCTTCTTTTTCGCTTTAGTTGTTTTTTTAGTTTACATTATAAAATATCCAGATGTAATTGAGGGACAGGCAGTTTTAACAACAACCATTCCCCCTCAAAAAGAATATGCTAAAGTTAGTGGTAAATTAGATGAACTATTTGTTAAAAACAACCAAGAAGTAAAGTTTGGTAAGCATATAGCTCTTATTGAAAATACTGCAAATTATAAGGATGTTAAATATTTAAAAGGAATCATTGATACTTTAACTCGTTCTACTGAAGAATTTCAATTTCCAATTGAAAAATTACCAATACTTTTTTTAGGGGAAATAGAAACAGCTTTTTCTAATTTTGAGAATAATTATATACTATATGTCTTAAATAAGGAATCAAATGCATTCACCTACGAGAACAGTAATAATAGTTATACTATTATGCAATTGAAAAAGAGATTAATTGCAGCTAAGAATCAAAGGAGAATAAATGAAGAGGAACTTGTTTTTAAGAAAAAAAATGTAGAAAGGATTAAAAAATTATATAAAAAAGGAGTTGTTTCTGAACAAAATTTTGAATACGAAAAATTAGAATTTTTACAGGCAAAAAGAAATTTTAATGATATAAACATTACAATATCACAAATTGAAGAAAGAATTAGTAATAGAAGTAATGATAAAAAGCAATCAGAAGTAGCAAATGTTAGAAAAGAAATAAATCTTTTAAAATCCGTGCTACAATCTTTTGCTCAACTACAAAGAGCAATAAAAGAATGGGAGTTTAAATACCTAATAAAAGCCAAAATAGAGGGAACGGTTTCTTTTATGAATATTTGGAGTAAGAATCAAACAGTAAAAGTTAATGATTTTTTATTAACCATTATTCCTACTAATTATGAGGAGTATGTATGTAAGATTCAAATACCAGTAATAAATTCAAGAAAATTAAAAATTGGACAATCAGTTAATATAAAATTAAATAGTTATCCCGATTATGAATTTGGTGTTTTAAAGGGAAGACTAAATAAAATATCATTAATTCCAAATGAGAAAAATATGTATTTATTAGATGTTTCATTACCTAAAGGACTATTAACAACATACAATAAAGAAATAGAATTTAATCAAGAAATGCACGGTGTTGCAGAAGTAATAACTGAAGATTTAAGGTTGATTGAAAGAATTTTTTATAGGTTCAAAAAAATATTCAATAAAAATTAAAGAAATGATCTCTTGTTATTTTTGATTTCGCTCAAGAAAACGGACTTAAAATTCTTGGCTTAAATACAGAAAATAAAAACTTAGAAAGTTTATTTCATGAGTTGACTAAAAGTTAATTCATAAAAATAGTTAAATACTTTATAAAACCTCTAAATATCATGTTTAGAAGTTTTTATGTTTTTAAGTCAAAATCTAAACTTTTTAATTGTTAAAAACTAGAGTGTTTTTCCTTTTTTTAATTCATATTATCACCGAAAATAATTAAAGAAAAAGAACTTTTTTTAAGGAGATTTTCATTGTAAATTTTTCATGTAGTTAGGGGTAGTTTTGGAAACCAACTAAACTAGGAACTACTAATGATTTACGAAATACTACAAATCATAGCAGAAGAACTAAATGATTATTTAGATTCTAATGATGTAGCATTAGCAAACATAGCTGATGCAAACTCTGAGGGTAATTCACCTGGTAATTTTCCCAATATATCTCTTACTTTAATAAATACACAAGAAGAATTTGCATTAAAAAATTTACGAAATAATTATGTAAACGGAACTACGGTTTCATATAAAAACCCAAAAATTTACTTAAACCTTTTTGGGTTATTCAGTATTAATAAATCTACCTACACTGAGTCGTTAAAAAGTCTTACTAATGTTATTGCTTTTTTTCAAGGCAAAAAAGTATTTACACAAGCCAATAGTAACTATGAAAATGTTGACGGAGTTGAAAATATTAAAAGTTTCAAGTTTATAACGGAGTTATATACGCCAACTTTTGAAGAATTGAATTTCATATGGGGAACCTTAGGTGGAAAACAAAACCCATCAGTACTTTATAAAATAACATTACTAGAGATAGAAAGAGATGTACTAAAACGCGAAGGATCAGTAGTTACAGAAATGAATAAAAATGCAATAATTAATAATTAATTACAATGGTATATCAAACACTCTTTAATATTAATTTATTACATGCTTATTTTTTAGATAGAGGTGAAAAAAAGTATCATTCAATTAATCCAGATCCTAACAAAAAATTAAAGGCTAAAGAAAAAAAAGAAGCAGATAAAGTATACAATAGTAAAACTTGTATTGAAATAGTACCTAATAGGATTACCCAAGAAACAATAAAGGATTATAGATTAATGATAAGAAATCATTCAAAAGGAATGAGAATTCTTACTACTTCATTGAAAGAAGTAGCTATGGAAGGAAATAATGAAGTAGAAAGGTATAGTCCGCTTATTAATTTACCAAACGATTTAACACTAACTTTTTTTGTAAAAATAACAGATAAGTATTTTGAAAACTACACTGAAATAATAGATAAAAACACAAAGAAATTCTATCAGTTATCCAATATATCATCTTCCGCTATTAACATTTTTGAAGCAAGTACTGATATTGAAAAATGGAGTTCTTTTTTAATTTCTGAAGAAGAATCAAGAAGATTAGTATATGAAATGGAAAAAGAGAATGAGTTTAATACGAATACGCCTAAGAAAGTTACTATTGCTGATTTTGACTCAAATCAAATTAATATAATTGAAAACAAAATACAGAATAATGTTTCATTAAATACTCAAGAACAAGAAGTTTTGGATAGTTTAAATTTAAGTATTCAAAAGTATAAAAGCAAAGGAGTTATTGGTGTTTTGAGGTTGAAAATTTTAGGAGATAATAATTCTAAACTAACTGAAAACGTATTTGTGAAAAATCCTGAAACAAACAAATTTGATGTTAGTAAAAAATGTGTATTAAAAGAGGTTCCAAATTTTCAGATCTATATAGAAAATAGAAAAACATTTTGGAGGTATAGTCAGTTGTCTGAAAATTTAAAAATGATTACAAATACTAAGCACCCTTTAACAAAAAATGGGCGAGTAGAAATTGGTAAAACTGATGTAACTCCCCAGTCTCAAGGAACTGTTTTTTTTCCAAATCCCACAATAGAGAGTATTACACTAGATAAGGATAGCCAAGATTACTATTCAGAAATATTTATATAATAAAAATTAAAATTAATAATTATGTCAGCTTACAAAACACCAGGAGTCTACATTGAAGAAATTGTGAAATTTCCACCATCAGTAGCTCAAGTAGAAACAGCAATTCCAGCCTTTATTGGATATACAGAAAAGGCGACAAAAAAAGCAATAGGAGATTTAAAAGGGAAACCAACTCGTATTACTTCGATGTTAGAGTATGAAAATTATTTTGGGAAGCCTCAAAATGAAACTGGTATAAAAGTATCAGTTGTTAATGGAGAAATTTTTGCAGAAGGCCCTTCTAAAAATAATAGATCTCCATTTCTTATGTATTATAGCCTTCAAATGTTCTTTGCTAATGGTGGAGGGCCGTGTTATATAGTTTCTGTTGGTAGATATGGTACTGTTATAGATGATGAAGACGCAACAGTTTCTATAGTAGAACAACCAAAATTAAAAGTAGGTTTAGATGCTATTGAAAAAGTAGATGAAGCTACATTAATTGTATTTCCTGATGCTACTAATATAGGAGATGCTGATAGTTTTTATGGTTTGTATAATGATGCTTTGAAGCAATGTTTGAAATTAAAAGATCGTTTTGTAATTATCGATTCAGAGCATGATGATGAAACACAATCGCCTACTCCTGTAGAAGATTTAAGAAATAAAATTTCTAGTATTAAAAATGAAGTTAAATATGGAGCCGCATATTATCCATTTTTAAAAACAATTTTAGATTACGCCTATGATGAATCTCAAATTTCAGTAGTTGAAAAATCTACAACTCAGGAAGACTTAGAAGCGCAAGTACAATTGATTTCTGATGATATCGATACCGCTAAATTTAATGATTTAAAAACAGCGTTAAATACTTTAAAGGCAGACACAGATGCTAATGTTACAGATGCAATTTCAGCTGCAGCTTATACGCCAATAGTTAAGGCATCTATAGATAATGTAATAAATTACGTGAATTCAATTAAAACTAGTTTAGAAGCTGCTTTGGCAATTTCAAGAAAAAATGCTAGTGTAGTTGCAGAATCTAATGCTTTAGATACTTGGATTACAAACATTCTTGAAGATGTAGTGCTTGATTTTAATAAAGCAAAAGATAGATTAAATGATGATGATACAGCTACTAAAATTAAAAATGAAATTGATGCAAATGTTTTAGAAATTGACACTTTAAAAACAGCTATAGATACACTTATTACTCCTGGAGAGTTAAGTTTATTAATTGCTGCTTTAAATGCTAATGCTGCTGTTTTTCCTTCAACAACAACTATTCTTAGAAACCTTAAAAATACAAATGATCGTTTGTATAATCAAGTAAAAGCTGAAATAGGGCGTATACCATTGGTATTACCTCCAAGTTCAACAATAGCGGGGATTTATGCGGCGGTTGATTCTAATAGAGGAGTATGGAAAGCACCAGCAAATGTAAGTTTAAATTATGTTGTAGAACCAACGATTCAAGTTTCTCATGAAGAGCAACAAGGGTTAAATGTAGATGAAGTTGCAGGTAAATCTATAAACGCAATTAGAGCTTTTGTAGGAAAAGGAAACTTAGTGTGGGGGGCAAGAACTCTTGCAGGAAATGATAACGAATGGAGATATGTACCAGTAAGACGTTTCTTTAATATGGCAGAAGAGTCAATTAAAAAAGCTACTGAACAGTTTGTTTTTGAACCAAATGACAAAAACACTTGGATTCGTGTAAAAGCAATGATAGATAATTTCTTAACACTTCAATGGAGAGCAGGAGCATTAGCTGGTCCTACGCCAGAAAAAGCTTTTTATGTAAATATAGGCTTAGGAGAAACAATGACAGCGCAAGATATTTTAGAGGGTAATATGATTATTGAAATAGGAATGGCGGTTGTTCGTCCTGCAGAATTTATCATTTTAAAATTCTCTCATAAAATGCAAGAAGTATAAGTAACTCGCTAAATAAAATTAAATAAAAAAATAAAATTATGTCAGTATTATATCCATTTAGTAAATTTTCCTTCGCTGTAGATTTTGGAGGGGCTAAATTTAACTGTACAGAGGTTTCAGGGTTAACCTTTGAAAATAAAATGATTGAGTACCGTGGAGGAGCGGATAGAGAGTATCATAAATCTAAACAACCTGGGTTATTTGAGTATGCTAACATTACTATAAAGAGAGGAATATTTGCAGATAAAAGTAAAGAGTTTTATGAGCAATGGGCTAAAACTGTATACCTACAAGAAGGAGGTGCTCAATTTAGAGGAGACTTAACTATTAGTTTATTAGATGAAAACGGAGATGCATCTGTAAACTGGAAATGTACAAATGCATATTTGGCTAAACTTTCTGATACAGATTTAAAAGCAGATGGTAATGAAATAGCTATACAAAGCGCTGAATTTGTAATAGAGAAATTAACAATGATAGATTAATGTTTAGTTACTATCCACCAGTAGGCTTTAGTTTTAAAGTAGAGTTTGAAACAATTCCAACTTCACAAGGAGACAACTCATTTCAATCAGTTTCAGGGCTCTCAGTAGACCTTGAAACTGAAGAAATTGCTGAAGGTGGAGAAAATAGATTTAAGCATAAAATACCAGTACGCTCAAAATACCCAAATTTAGTTTTAAAAAGAGGAGTTCTAGTAAATTCTGAGGTTATTAAATGGTGCAAGAAAGCATTAGAAAACTTTGAAATTCAACCAGTAAATATAAATGTTATGTTGCTTGGAGAAGATCATCAAGCTATCCAAACTTGGAACATAGTTCATGCATATCCAGTTAAATGGAATGTGGGCGACTTTAATGCTGAAGAAAGTAAACTTGTAATAGAAACTCTTGAATTAACGTATAATTATTTTAAAGTAACCTAACCATGCCAATTACTATTAAAGAATTACATATTAAAATAAATGTAGATGAAAAGCCTGAAATACAAGGACAGACTAGTGGAACAAATATTAGTAATACTGCAGCCATAGTTGCAACTTGTGTAGAGGAAGTAATGGATATTCTTGAAAGACAAAAACAACGATAATGAGTCAAGGAGAATTAAAAAAACTAGTTATAAAAGCTTATAAAGACGATAAATTTAATGATGAGGTTGCTAATGGAGAGTTTACAACATTGGTAAACCCTGAAAAATATATGGTGGCATACAAGCCAGAGTATACTGAAATTCAGGGCCAAGGAACAAGTGGGGGACAACCAAAATTTACTAAAATACCTCCACAAGAACTAGATCTAGATTTGTTATTTGATAGTAGCGGAGTAATTGATGGAAAAGGTGATTTGAAGAATGGAATTATCGATAAAATTGAAGCTTTTAAGAAGATTGTTTTTGAGTACAAAGGAGAAGAACACAAGCCTAATTATTTAATGATTAAATGGGGGGCGCTTTTGTTTAAAGGATCTTTAGTAGATCTTTCAATTGAATATAGATTATTTGCTCCTGATGGTACTCCATTACGTGCGAATGCAAAATTAAAAGTAAAAGGTACTATTGATGATGATTTACGAATAGCTAAAGAAAATAATCAATCGCCAGATTTAACCCATTATCGTAAAGTAAAATCTGGAGATACCTTGCCCCTGATGTGCCACCGTATTTATGGAGACTCTAAGTATTATCTAGAAGTAGCGAGGGTAAACAAGATTATGCAATTCAGAAAATTAAAATCTGGTCAAGAAATTTTTTTTCCACCATTACAAAAATTCGCCTAAATGAATAGTACAGGAACCATACAAACTTCAAAAAGTGCTGATTTAACCACTTTTAAAATACTTGTTGAAGGAGAAGAATTGTCAAAAATATATGAGGTAAAAAGCATCACTGTTTCTAAAGAGGTAAATAAAATACCAACGGCTCAAATTATTTTAATTGATGGAGATGCTTCAAAACGAGATTTTAAATTAAGTAATGAAAACTTACTTATTCCAGGGAAAGAGATTGAACTTACAGCTGGTTATCATTCAGATGAAGAAACTATTTTTAAAGGAATTGTGATTAAACATAATTTAAGAATTAGGGCTCATTCAGCACAGTTAGTTATTGAATGTAAAGATGAAGCTGTAAAAATGACGATGGGTAGAAAAAGTAAATATTTCTACGAAAGCAAAGACAGTGATATTTTTGAAGAAATTATTGGTGAATATGGACTATCTAAAGAAGTTGAATCAACAAATCATTCTCACCCTGAATTAGTTCAGTATAATGCTTCAGATTGGGATTTTTTAGTTTCAAGAGCTCAAGCCAATGGAAAGCTATGCTTTGTAGATGATGGAACTGTGACTATAGCAAAACCAAACATTGGTCAATCTGAAATAGAAACAGTAACCTTTGGAGGTTCACTTTTAGATTTTGATGCAGAAATAGATGCTCGTCATCAAGTTAAAAAAGTGGCTGCTTATAGTTGGAATCATACAGATCAAGAATTAGTTGAGGTTGAAGGTAAAGATCCAGGAGTTACGTTAAACGGAAATTTATCAGTTTCTGATTTAAACAAAATTATAGATTTAGAAAACTTAGAACTTAGGCATGGAGGAGGTATTACAGATACTGAATTACAAGATTGGGCAGATGCAAAATGGTTATTTCAACAATTAGCAAAAGTAAGAGGTAGAGTGAAATTTCAAGGAATTCCATCGGTAAAGCCTAATACAATTTTAAAATTAGAAGGAGTTGGTGATCGCTTTAACGGTAATGTTTACGTAACTGGTGTACAACATGTTATTTCTAATGGAAATTGGGTATCGAATGCTCAATTTGGATTGTCAACAGAGTGGTTTTCTGAAACTTTTGAAATTTCTTCAAAACCAGCATCAGGATTATTACCAGCAATTCAAGGATTGCAAATAGGTGTTGTTTCTCAATTAGAAGAAGACCCTGATGGTGAAGATAGGATTTTAGTGCAAATTCCAATTATTAATAATGAAGAAGAAGGTATTTGGTGTAGAGTTGCTTCACCAGATGCTGGAGAAAATAGAGGTGTTTTTTTTCGACCAGAAATAGGAGATGAAGTTATAGTAGGTTTTATTAATCAAGACCCTAATGATGCTATTGTTTTAGGAATGTTGCATAGTAGTGCTAAACCTTCGCCAATAACAGCTACAGATGATAATCATGAAAAAGGAATTATTACAAGAAGCGAAATGAAAGTATTGTTTGATGATGATAAGAAGATAATTACTATTGAAACACCAGCAGGAAAAATTATATCTCTTGATGAAGATGAAAACGCTATAACTATTGAAGATGATAATTCAAATGTAATTACTATAAATAGTGATGGTATATCAATGGAAAGTGCAGGAGATATTTCTTTAAAAGCTTCTGGAGATGTTTCTATTGAAGGAACTAATGTGAGTTTAACGGCAAATGCTGAATTCAAAGCTGAAGGGAGTGCAGGAGCAGAGTTATCAACTAGTGCGATAGCAGTTTTAAAAGGATCATTAGTACAAATAAATTAATTTTTAAAAGGTAAAACAATAATGTCATTCCGAGGAAATAAGACGAAGGAATTTGTCTTTTAAAGCAAGGTTACCTCCTTTAACTCGTAATGATAGTTCAAATAAGTAAAGTAAATGGGAAATCCAGCAGCAAGAATTACAGATATGCATGTTTGCCCTATGGTTACAGGAGTGGTTCCTCATGTTGGAGGGCCAATTTTACCAGCAGGAGAGCCAACAGTTTTAATTGGAGGTTTACCAGCTGCAAGAGTTGGAGATATGGCAGTTTGTGTTGGACCACCTGATAGTATAGTAGCAGGTTCAGGAACAGTATTAATAGGAGGTATGCCAGCGGCAAGAATGGGAGATAGTACTTCACATGGAGGCACAATAGTATTAGGAGAACCAACAGTATTAATAGGATAGTTAATGATGGAAAATAAAAAAGCATTTTTAGGAATAGGATGGGGGTTTCCTCCTGAGTTTTCTAATGATTTAAGAGAAGTAGTTATGATATCCGATGAAGAGGATATTAAAAGTAGTTTAGAAATACTATTAACCACACGATTAGGTGAACGAGTATTATTACCAAATTATGGTTGTAACCTGCAAGAATTACTTTTTGAACGATTAGACAGAACACTTATAACTTATGCAAAAGAACTGATTCAAACTGCAATATTATACCATGAACCAAGAATTGATGTAATTCATATTGATGTTTCAGAAACAGATCCTTTAGAAGGGATGTTAGTTATAAAAATCGAGTATACAATTAGAGCTACAAATAGTAGAACCAATGTGGTGTTTCCTTTTTATAAAGGAGAAGGAACTGATATAAATTAAAAAAAACATGAGTAAAATCATTCCTAATATATTACAACGAAACGGAACAGGACAAGAACAGCGTACTATAGATGCGTTAGATCCTGAAAATTTCGAACTTCATGATTTTACGATTGAAGATTGGATTTTATTTGCGTATAATTTTGCTGAGAAATTAAATTATTTCTCTACAGAAAATCATGAAGTAGCATCTGGAAATTGGAAAGTTTTTTTTAACAAACTAACAACATCTCAAGTGCCTTTTAGGGGTACTCGTGAATATGGAAAGCTAAAAGAAAATATAACAACAATACTTAATGATTTTACGAAAGAAGCTAGACTTTCTCCACATTTAACTTTATTTGTTTGCTTCTTAAAGTTGTTAGAATTCTCAAAAGAAAGGTTTAATAAGTTAACGAAACGTCATTTAGATTTTTATTACAAAGAAATTCTTCAAGTAAATAATAAAGAAGCAATACCAGATCAAGCGCATGTAATTTTTGAATTAGCTAAAAAAATAACGAATCAACAGGTTAAAAAGGAAACCTTACTAGATGCAAAAAAAGATATTTCAGGAAATTCTTTAATGTATAAAACGGATGAAGATCTAATTGTAAACAAAGCCAAAGTAGGGGCTATAAAAACTATTTATAATAAAAATTCTAATAGTTTAAAAAAGATAAAAGTAAGTCATGTAGCGAATACAAAAGATGGTATAGCTGAGCCGCTTCTTGAAGCTGAACCGTATTGGCACCCTTTTGGGTATCCATCAAGTGGTAAAAATGTAGATGAATTACAAGACGCAGAAATGGGGTTTTGTGTAGCTTCCCCTATGTTATGGCTCCAAGAAGGAAGACGAGTAGTAACGATAACCATTAAATTTGATACTGATTTTGAAAAAGAACCATTTAAAGTAGATACGCTTATTGAAAATTTAAAGTTGTATGGAAGTGGAAAAGAAAAATGGATAGAGCCTACTCTAATAGCAATTAATGATGCAAATGATGGTGATTTAGAAGTTTCTGATGAAATAAGTTTCACATTTTTTTTAGGAGAAGATACAGAAGCGATAGTAAATTATGAAGAAGAGTTTCTATTAAAAAAATATAAAACAACACATCCATTAGTTCGTTTTGTTTTTGATATATCTAATAATACGGGGTATGATTTTTATAGATTTTTAGCAAGTAATACAGTTAATAAAATAACAATAAAAACTGTTGTTGAAGGAGCTAAATCATTAATTGTTGAAAATGATAATGGTTTGGTTAAGAGTAAAAAACCTTTTCATCCTTTTACCACTCGACCTATTGAAGGATCTAACTTTAGTGTTGATTATAAAGAAGCGTTTTCTAAAAAATGGACAAGTTTTTCAGTTAATTTACGTTGGAAAAATACTCCAGAAGATTTCAAAAATTGGTATCAAGCGTATTTAAAAAAATCAAGCTACTCTTCTATTAAAACATATGGGGAAGAGTTAGCAAAAGCTATAGCTAATAGAAGTTTACTAATAGAAAATGAAGGATTTTTCAAGGCAAAAAAAAGAATGTTACATGCAGCTGGTGAAGCGAATGAAACAATAGGAGAGATAAAAAAAATATTTACTAAAGAGGTATTAGAAAAAGCTGATGAAGATGAGGTTTTTTATACTGGAAATTTTACAGCTATAAATTCAAGTAATACTTATGATGTTCATAAAGCAGGACCTTTGAAATTAACATTAGAACAATCTTTTTTTCATGATTTATATCCTCGCTTGTATGCTTTGGCAGTTAGTTCTGAAAATAAAGATGTTAATCTCCCTAATGAGCCTTACACTCCTTTGGTTGAAACAATTACAGTAGATTATGTAGCTGAAGAAACTATTCTAGTGTCAGAAGTTAGAAAAGATGAAAATCGAATTCAACTTTTTCATGAGCATCCTTTCGGAGAACATGAAGAAAATTATGCACATAAAAAATACTTACAAGAAGAAAAAAATATTATAGATATTTTTGATAAAGATACTATTCAAACTTTTTTAGTTCCTAAATACTGTTTGGGAGGACATTTATTTTTAGGAATAGAAAACCTAGAACCTCAGCAAAATATTTCTTTATTGATTCAAGTTCTTGAAGGAAGTGAAAATCCAGAAGTGGAGAGTTTTAAAGAAAATGAAAAAGTAAACTGGTCAATTTTATGTAATAATAAATGGAAAAGCCTTGAAAATGAAATTATTTCTAATAATACCGATAACTTTTTAAAATCTGGAATTGTAAAATTTTCTATACCAAAAGAAGCTAGTTTAAATAATACACTATTACCAGAAGGATATATTTGGATAAAAGCTCAAATGAATAAATCATTTGATGCAGTATGTAAGGTTATTAATATTCATGCTCAGGCAGTTCTTGCTACTTTTAAAAATAATGAAAATGAAGTAAGTCATTTAAAAAACGGATTAGCTGGTGACACTATAAAGAAAATGGTAACTCGTATACCACAAATTAAATCGATATCACAACCGTATAATACTTTTGGAGGAAGCACCCTAGAGTCTGACGATAATTTCTATCGAAGAATTAGTGAACGTCTTCGCCATAAGAATAGAGCTATAACTCTTTGGGATTACGAGCATTTAATTCTTCAACAATTTCCTGAAATCTATAAAGTAAAATGTTTAAATCATACTTCAAAAACAAGTTTTACTGCGGCAGGTCATGTTACACTTGTAGTAATTCCTGATACAGTAAATAAAAATGTGTTTGATATTTATCAACCAAGGGTAAGTAAAGCAACATTAAATAGTATTACTAATTATATAAATTCATTAAATACATTACATGTAAATGCAGTAGTAATGAACCCTATTTATGAAGAGGTAAGTATAGGATTAGAGGTTAGCTTCTATAAAGGTTTTGACGATAATTTTTATACAGAACAATTAAAATTAGATATCACAAAATTTTTATCTCCTTGGGCTTATGATGAAGCAAAAGAAATAACTTTTGGGCTTACATTACATAAAAGTGTATTGATTGATTATATAGAAAAACTATCCTATGTAGATTATTTACAAAATGTAAAAATGAATGGAGATGCTACTATTTATAAGATTACACCTAGTAATCCAAAGTCAATAGTAGTATCAGCAAAAAAACATACGGTAAGCACAATATTAACTACCTGTAAAGGAACTAAAAAAATTATAGAGCAAACATGTCAGTTATAAACGAACCTATAAGTATTCCAAAAAATATTACTACTAAAGATGATTTAGATTTTTCTTTTTTAAGAAAAGAGGGGATTTCTTATCTAGAAAGTTTTGGAGGTAAGTTATGGACTGATTTTAATTCTCACGACCCAGGAGTCACTATTTTAGAAATGTTATGCTATGCAATTACTGATTTAGGAATGCGAATGAATACACCTTTAGAAGATTTGTTGGCTTCTAAAAACCCTGATTTATCATTACAAGCTCAGTTTTATAAAGCTTCTGAAATTCTTCCGTCTAAACCAGTTAATGAGTTAGATTATAGAAAGCTATTTATTGATATAAAAGGAGTGAAAAATTGTTGGCTACGAATTTATGATAAACAAGTACATGTAGATTGTAAAAACAACAAATTAGCCTATAAAAAGTTTACTAATATTTTACCAGAATTTCAAAAGAAATTCAAATTAAAAGGGCTGTACACTTTATTAGTTGATTTAGAAGAAGGGTACTCAGATGAGTTGTTTTCAACTATTAAAACAATATATCATCAAAATAGAAATTTATGTGAAGATTTAATTGAAGTAAAACAAGTAGAAGAACAGCCAATAGCTATTTGTGCTAATGTAGATGTAGTTCCTGAAGCAGATGAAGAAAAGATATATGCCACTATTCTGTTTGAAATTGAAAATTATTTATCGCCTTCATTACAAGTTTATTCTGTTCAGCAAATGTTAGATAAAGAATATACTACTGATGAAATATTTGATGGCCCTATTTTAAAAAATGGATTTATTAATACTGAGGAACTTAAAAATGCAGATTTAAGAAAAGAAGTACGCCTTTCAGATATAATGAAATTGATTATGAATGTAGAAGGGGTTAAGCTTATTAAAGATATTTCAGTTGGTTTTTGTGATGAGAGTTTAACTCAAGAAAACAAGTGGGTAGTTTGTATTGATAAAGATAAAAAACCTGTTTTATGTGATAAGAGTTCTTTTAATTTTAGTAAGGGGTTTCTTCCTTTAAATTTAAATTATGAAAGAGTAAATACATATTTAGAACAACTAAAAGAAGACGATAAAGAAGCGCAAAAAATAGCTGATACTGATAAAGATTTACCACTTCCTAAAGGAAATGTTGTGGCATCAAATGAGTATACTACAATTCAAAATGATTTTCCAGATACGTATGGGATTGGGCAAGAAGGATTGTCTGTTCATGTTACAAATGAAAGAAAATCAAAAGCAAAGCAATTAAAAGGATATTTAACTTTCTTTGATCAAATTTTAGCAACTTATTTTAAACATTTATCAGAGGTAAGAACACTATTGTCTGTTAGTGGGCAAGAGAAAAGAACTTACTTTACGCAAGCGATAAAAGATATTAAAGATTTTGAATCCATAGCTAATGAATACCCAGAATCAAATGATGCTGAGTTAACAAAATTACTATTAGGTCAGTTTGATAATAATATAGAAAGAAGAAATTCTATTTTAGATCATTTATTAGCACGTTTTGCTGAAAGATTTGGTGAATACACATTTATAATGAAAGCTTTGTATGGAACTGCTACTGATGAAATTGTATTATCAAATAAAGAAGCATTTTTAAAAGATTACAAAGTAATAAGTAGTGACAGGGGATTGGCTTTTAATTATTATAAACAATCTGAAGAAGGGTTATGGGGTACAAATAATGTTTCAGGTTTTCAAAAGCGTATAGCTCGTTTAATGGGGATTTCTAATGAAAAAAGAAGGCATTTAACAGAAACTAACGTTGAAGTATATGACTTATTAAATAGCCATAATAAAACTGTTTATAGATGGAGGTTAAAAGATAATGATGGTGCTATTTTATTGTCAGCTACAGAAAGCTATACGAAGGTGGCATTTGCTATAGAGGAATTATATTTTGCAGTATTACAAATAGTTCAAACTAGTGAAAGTGAAATAGAAAAAGCGTTCGAAATTGGGATAAAAGATAATACAGAAATAGGATTTATAAGAATACATAAATCAACACCTTCAAAACCTTCTATTCCAGTAAAATATTCTTTTGATGTTATCAACCCTGAAAAACCAGAAAGTAGTTCTGATTATATTATAGCAAAACAATTCAAGTATCATACGAGTCTTAATGATTTAAAAGAGGCATTACTTACTGTAGTTTCTTTTATGAAAAAAGATTTTACAGAAGAAGGAATGTTTTTAGTAGAGCATATGTTATTACGACCTGATGTAAATAGTAATGATTCAGTAAACTTTTTACCTATTTGTGCAGATGATTGTGCAGATTGTGGAACAATAGACCCATATTCATATAGAGTAAGTATTGTACTTCCAGGTTATACATATCGCTTTTCAAACCCTGATTTTAGACGCTACATGGAAGATGTTATTAGGCAAGAACTGCCAGCTCATGTTCTACCAAGAATATGTTGGGTAGGAGAACGAAAAGGTACAGTTGCAGATGATGATAACGATTTGCTACAATTTGAAGACTCTTATAAAAAATACTTGTTTGCTAAAACGAATTCGGAACAAAAACAACCTATAGAAGGGAATGAACTACAAGATTTAATGAACGCAATGCAAAAGTTAAATACTATTTATCCTGTAGGGAGATTAACAGATTGTAATGCGGAAGATGAAGCTTTAGATGGAAGAATCATATTAGGTCAATCTAGTATAGGAAATATAACAGTAGAAAAAGAAAATAATAAAGAAATAAAGTCATAAAAATAGTACGTGTTTATTAATTAACACTGCCAAAACTTATTAGGTATGGAAACTAAACTAAAGCTAAAAGATATAACAACAGAGTACAGTAAATTTAATGCAAATCAGGTATTAACTGAAAAACAATTAAATACATTCATTGATTATTTTGAAGATCAAAATCGTTTATCTAAATTAGGTTTAAGTGGTGTAGGACTTGTTTGTGGTTTTGAAGTATTACCTCTATTTAATACTGATAAAAATGCAGTTACTAGTATTGAAATTACTCAAGGAACTGCGGTTACAACTGATGGAGATTTAGTACAGTTTTTTGATTTAATAGCAAATAAAATTAAATCAAAAACATTTTCATTTTTTAAAAAATATGAAGATGATAAAGGTCAATATCCACGTTTTTTAAATTCTCAAGAAAAGCAGTTTAATTTATGGGAGTTACATAGTGAAAAGGATGATTCGTATACTGATTTAGCAAGTTTTGAAAACATACAAAAAATGACTGTTTTATTGTATCTAGAACAGTATTCAAAAGAAGATGTATTATGTAATAAACTAACCTGTGATAATCAAGGAATAGAGCAAATAAATAATTTACGTGTACTACTTGTAGATAGTGAAGATTTAGAAGCTATAGCTACTAGAGATGCTATTTTTTTAAAGCATAATTGGTATAAAATTAATAATGAATTACCAATAGTTGAGGCTAAAAGAGTTGTATTACATGAAAAAAACACTGAAACATTTTCTGATTTAAAAGCACAATTTAATGACGTTGTTAAAGACGAAAGTATTAGTACAGATTTAATTTTAGGATATGATGTATTACTATCAAAATTTCAAAAACCTTCAATTTCAGCAAAAATAAAATCATTGTTTAGCTTTAGTTCTTTAGCTGTTCCTTTAGATTTTCAATATAGATATGATGTTTTAAAAGATTTAATAGATACTTATAATGAAATAAAGGAACTATTACTTCATATTAATGTAAACTGTTGTCCGAGTATAGGAGCATTTCCTAAACATATTATGCTTGGTAAACTAAAAAAAGCTACAGTATATCCAGAGTTACGCCACCGTTTTTATAAATCAACTATTATAGGTAATGAAGATGAAAATCTTCAAAAAGTAGCGCTTTTAATAAATAGAGCAATTGCTATAGCTAATAGTTATATAGGAAAAGAAAAATCAGGAGAAATTGTAATTACTCCATCTCAAGCTCATACTTTTTTAAGTGACAAAGCTATTCCTTTTTATTACAATGTCTCTTCAGATTTTTTAAAGAAATGGGATTTCAATAAAACAAAGAATTACAGGGAAAATCAAAATTTAAGCTATCATAAAAGTAAGTTGTCTTCAGCCTTAGCTATTCAAAAACCATTATCATACAATATAGATAAAAATGATTTTTACAGAATTGAAGGGCATCAAGGTAAAATGTATCGAGAGGCATTAGAAAAAATACTAAAACTTAAAAAAGATAATGGATTAAGTTTTGATGTTAAAACACTTTCAATTAATGCTACCGAACAAAATATTAATATTAATAAATACGAGTGTGAGTTTGAAGATTTGAAAATGCTTTTGAATGCATGGAGAACAGAACAGAATTGTATTTTATCAGAAGTAAGCAAAACATTTTCAGCATTCAAATTAACAGACCCTAAAGTTAATTCAGAGGTAGATAAAGTTATTTCTAGAAAAAACAAAGGTGATTTTCTTGACAAAGAATTAATGGTTGATTCTGTTCTAATGGATCGTACAGAAAGGTTCTCAAGAGAGTTAGATTTTAAAGAAGAAGTTAAACACCAATATGTTACTAGTGTAAAAGAATATGAACTTTTTTTAGAAGAAGAAAATATAATTAAAAAGAGTTTGACTAAAGATAAAGACTCTCTTGGTTTTTTGATAGAACAAGTATTTGATAAAAATAAAAAAGGATCTGCAAGTGATATTATTGTAGCGTTAAATAAAGAAACTGTAGCTATTCGAGATAAAGATCTATGGAAAAAAGAACCAGAATTAAGCGATTTTATTTTAAAAGACGTTACTGAAACACTGGTGCATGCGTATGTTTTAGATGCTAAAGTGCCATTAAATATACGAGATATTGATACTAATGTTTTAGTGAATTATAAGTTAACAATTGAAGAGCTATGTAAACAAGTAAAAACATTACAAGCAAAGTATAATAGCACATCCTTAAAACTAACAATTAAACAAATATTGGGTTTATTAATAAATCAATTGTCAATTGTTTGCTGTTCAGGAAAAAAATTAGAGACACTACTTGTAGAAATAGATAAAAGAAAGAAGAAAATTTTAAAGAAAATACAACTTTCTGAATTTGTAAAACAACATCCAGGGTTAGAGCATAAAGCAGGTGTTATGCCTGGAGGAACTTTTGTAATGGTGTATGTTACAGAAAATGCTGCTGATAAAAACACATTTGATGATGTAGTGTTAAATATTGTATTTAGAAGACAACCTATTGATACAGGAAAAGAATTAGAAGAATTTCCAAAAAAAGAAAAAAAAGTATTAGGTAACACTGAAATTTTATATAAAAACGGGGGAGTAATTAATTTATGGAGTAAAAATTCAAGTGTAGAATTTTCGTTTGTAGACCGTAACTTTTTTGACTTTAAAAAAGAACGTTTTTTAGATAGAGATGTCGTTTTGGTGGGGAAAACACTTCCTGAAACGGTTAGCAATTTTTCAACTTTTTTAAATAGAACATGGTCTAGAGCAGGTTTGTCTAAAATCCTTAAGGCTGAAGAAACTTTAATGTTCAAAGACGGTTCAGTAGGAATGCAAATTTCAATTAAAGATCATTTAGTACCTAAAGATGAATACTTTTTTCAAATGTTTAATCCAGCAGTTTTAGGCAGTAATAAAAGGTTGTTTTTTGATGAAAATCAAGTGATTATTGATAACGCAACATTGAAAAATACTGTAGTTGCAGATTTTTCTTTGCCATATATGTGTTGTTCAGATTGTACTCCAGTAAATTTTGTGATACCTAAAGAACCAGCATTTTTAAGTCTTCCTGTAAAAAGTGTTTGTTTGAAAAAAGATACAGAAGTAGTTCCTTTAGAGTTTTTAGTTAGGCCAATTGATGGAGAGGTGAAAGCAATACTACCTAAAGATATTCAATCTGGTGTTTTTAAAGATCCAAATGATAATAAGTATAAAATTGATATTACTAAAATAGCTAAAAGTGCATTAGCTAAACCCATCAAGTTTACGGTAAATGATGAACCTACAGATTGTGAATTAATAGTATACCCAGAATTAGAACTGTTTGTTGGTATAGAAGAACCTATTGAGTATAATAAAGAGAAAACATTAGCAAGAGTTACTTATGTTTTAGAATGGAAAGATACTGAGTTTGTAAATGAAGAGTTTTTTAACTCAATTACCTATAGTTGGGATTTTATGGGGAATGGAACAAAAGTAAAACGCTCTCCTGTAAATAATAGAGTTATTGAAAATTATAAATTACCAATAAGTGAATTGTCTAATGAAGTTAATCCAGTATTAGAAATTTCATTGGGACCATGTCAAAAAAGTATTCCAATAAAAACGATAATTTTTGACACATTTACTCCTTCTGAATTAGCCATTCAGCCTTCTTATTGTTTAGATTCTATGGTTGAAAAAACAGTTAGAATTAAATTTTCTAATGTTAAAGGAGGCATAACACTTCTAGGAGATGATATCAAAGGATTAAAAATTGAGGGTGAAGAGTTAGTGATAGATGTGGCTGTATTTAGAGCGTTTGAACAAACTATAGAGTTTTTAGAAGATGGACAATCAACCAATGCAAGAATTGTAATTCATGAAGTAAAACAAATTTCAATTTTAGAAAGAAAAGAGTCAAGATTTATTTGGAAAAACGGACAATTGTTTTACGAAGCAGCCTTTGAAGGAGTATTACCAGATGGTGTTAAACCAGTAGGTTTAACATATGGATGGAATGTTAATGGTGTAAAATCTAGTAATGAATTGTTTAATCCACAGTTGTTAATTAAAGAGGGAGCAGAAAATGTATTTACAATATCATTAACCATTACAGATAATAATGGTTGCTCATCAACTGCTGAATTTATTAAAAGTATTTCATTTCCAAATTTCACAGTAACATTACCTGATGTAACATATTGTTTAAACGATAATACTCCGTATAAAGTAACTGTTGAGCCTGATTATGAAGGGGTACAGCTGTCAGGAGGAAATGTGAAGTTTAATAATGATAATAAAATTTGGGAGTTCATTCCTGCTAATTCAGGAATAACAAAATCAGGAGTAGTGACTATTAATATTATTGGAGCTTTTGCTTCAGGAACAGCTAATTTAATAGCAGCGCCTAAAGCTAATTTTACTCACAGTTTTGATGAAACTACCAAGAAGTTATCATTAACAAATAGTTCTGAAAAAGCAGATGAATATGTATGGACTATCAATGGAGATAAGAGAGATCCTCAAACTAAAAGAGTAACCATAACTGAAGACTTAAACAATTTTAATGAAGATACGATTGAAGTATCATTGACTGTGTTTAGCAAATGTGATGAGAATACTAAAACAGAGACTATTGAAATTAGAAATCCAAAAGAAAAGACATGTGAGGATAAAATTAAAAGTATTTTAATTCAAGAACAAAATACCTTTAAAGAGGAAGATAAATTAATTGAGTTAGATGATTTAGAAATAAAAAGAATAGTTGATAATGTAATAATACCAACTAAAGGGTTATATGGTTTGGTATTAGAAGAACTATCTGCTTATTTAAACGGTTCAAAGAATTCAATTTTAGAAAAGCAGTTTTTAATTTTATTAGATAATACTTCTGTATTATTAAATAAAGATAAAAGTAGTAGTGTTCTTAAAAAATATTATAGAAGCCAAGTAAAATTATTTATGAGTATTCTTCATTGTCAAGAAGTAAAGACTTTAGAAGATGCTGAGAAAAATATAAGTACTAGGTTAAAAAATATATTGGATACTATTGATACAGATTTAAGTGGCTTTAAAGAATCTGGAATTAAGTTAGATATAAATGACGTGTTACCAGAAATAGTTTCTTTAAAAACATTTTTAGAAAACTGCGCTGAAATCAATAAATCTGAAAGTTTAAAGAATTTTATAACCAAGAATTTAATAACTAAGCTATGATTGCGAAAACTGAACATAGCATAGAAAAAGTTTTTGTTGAGGTAAACACAAAAAGTAAAAAAGTAGCGAATGAATATAAAAATTCAATGGAAGCTTTTTTACAGGAAGAAGTTTTTCCTCTAATCAATGAATATTTTAATTCGTTAGAAGTTGAATCAAATTCAGAAATGATTATTCAACAAATATCGAAACTGGCTATTGAAGTTAACGTGTCAAAAAGAAATAAATCATTATGTTTTAAAAATACAAAACAACAAATAAGACAACAGTTTTTAGAAAAGTTAGAAGCAGTTTTAAATAAACCTGAGATGAATGAATTGGAAATTAATTCAGTAACTGTTTCGAATTCTAAAGTAAATACATTCTTTTATTTTTTAGAGAATGGCACTTTTCCTTGGTGGAATAATAATAATAAAGATTTTTTTTCTAAAAAAATATTATTTCAAATTACCGAAAACGAAAATTTTCAAATTAAGTTTTTAAAAGCTATTCAAAATGAAAAAGTAAAAAAACGATTAGTCAATCAATTTTTTGATAATGAACTTTGTTTGTTATTTCTAGGGATATTAAATAAACCAAAAGGATTAAATGAGGTTTTGTCATTCATTTCTAAAGCAAAAAAAATACCAGAAGAAAAGAGAAAAAGCATATGGTTTTATGTTGTGGAAGCAGTATTGGTAAAAGATTTTTTGAAGGTAGTTAAAGCAATTGAAAAAAATGATATTCAATTAAAAGATAAAAAGCAGCTGAATAAAATAGGTATTGAATTAAATGAAAAGCATACAGAATTACAAGGTGGATTTAATATAACTAGAGATGACTTAGGTAAGAAGAGTAATTTAAATTATGTTTTAGAATTTTTTTATGCAGCCTTGCCAGAATTAAAAGAGAATAAAGAAAGTGAAAAAGAAGATTTTGTTAATTCTAGTAGAGATAAGCTAAATGAAAAAAATATTAAAGAACAAATATTTAAAAAAGGAAAAGAGGCTATAAAAATAGATGATGTAGAGAAAGAAAAAGACTTTTTTTTAAAAAACAAGGAGAAGTCATTATTTCAAGAAAAGGGAAGTTTTTTGCCTGAAAAGCCAGAAGAGTTAGTTTTAAAAACAAAAATAAACAAAGAGAATTTAAAATTAGAAGGGTTTCAAAAAATAAAAGAATCAACTAAAGAAGAGTTCAATAGAATAAATGATAATTCGAAGACAGAAGAAATCAATCGTAGTACTAATAGAAAACCAAGGGAAGAGTCTGAAGTTTTGTCAAAGGGTGGTATAAATAAAGAACTTCTTTTTGAGAAAGAGAATGTGAAAATTAAGAAGGAAAATAAGGTTGATGTGGTTGATCAAAAAACTAATACAGTAACAAATAAATTAAACGTAGATAAATCTTCTGAAAAAAAAATAGCTAAAACACATAAAAAAGAACAAAAGGAGAAATTAAAGAATAAAACAGAAAACAGGAAAGAAAATGAATCCTCTAAAACAGTTAAAGAGGATGAAATTCTAGAAAATAGAAAGAGAATTATTCATGATAGATTGTATTCTAATAATTTTAAGAAAACTGAAAGAAAGTTTGAATTAGATGTAAACAAAAGTTTAAAGAAGAATGAAGAAAGTGAATTAATAGTTCAAGAGAGAATTAACATTCAAGAGTCGTTTGATGAATTAAATATTCAAATAGTAAAAAATGAAACAGGAGTTGCTAATCAAGCAAAATCATATTTTGTAGAAAACGCAGGGTTAATTTTAATACATCCATTTTTAAAGCAGTTTTTTAATTCGTGTAATTTTTTAAATGCTGAGAATAAGATAATAAAACCAATTCAAGCAGTTCACTTGTTACATTATGTAGCTACAAAGAAAGAAAGACAGGTAGAGAGTAATTTAGTCTTTGAAAAATTTTTGTGCAATGTTCCAATAAATCATTCAATACCTAGAAATATTAAGTTGTCTGAAGAATTAAAAGAGAAAGCAGAAGAACTAATGAAAGCTGTAACTCAAAATTGGGAAGTGCTTAAAAAATCGTCTCCAGATCTTATTAGAAATGAATTTATACAAAGGGTAGGTAAATTAGATTTAACTAAAGATAACCCGAATATTACTATTGAAAGAAAAGTGCATGATATATTGTTAGATAAGTTACCATGGAATTATAGTATGTGTAAACTACCATGGATGAAGGGGTTAATTTTTACAAACTGGTAATTTTAAAATTGATGTAATGAAACGAAGAATAAGAAAAATACAACCACAAATAGTAAAAAAAGACTCTCTTTTCTTTAAACCAAATATCCAAACAAAATTAAAAATGGGTAGTTCTGGAGATAAGTATGAGGTAGAAGCTGATAAAATGGCTGATAAAGTGGTTAATAGTAAAAATGAAGGAGGTTTATTACAAAGAAAAAAGGTGGATGATGAGATCCAAAAGAAATCATTAGCATCTGAAGTAACACCATTAATCCAGAAAATGGAAAGTTCAGAAGAAGAAATAGTTCAAAAGCAAGAAGAAGAATCTGTTCAAACAAAGGAAGAGGAAAATATTCAAGAAAAAGAAGAGGAAGAAATACAATCTAAAATAAAAAATTCAAAATCAATAGCTAAACCACAGTCTTCTTTTGAAGGTAAATTAAGAAAAGGAAGTGGAGGCCAAAAAATGGATGCTCAAACGCTAAGTGAAATGGAGTCAGGCTTTGGTGCAGATTTTAATAACGTAAAAATACATAATGATTTGGGCGCATCTCAAATGAGTAAAGAAATAGGCGCGCAGGCATTTACACATGGAAATGATATTTATTTTAATAAAGGAAAATATAACCCTAATTCAAGAGAAGGAAAGCATTTATTAGCTCATGAATTAACGCATACTATTCAACAAAAGGGAATGGTACAAAAGAAGGTTCAAAGAAAACCTGACTCAGCAGTTCCTGCTAATAATCAAAAAGATAAAAATACTTTAGAAAAATATAAAACAGCATTTCCTTTTTTTTATGCTTATATGAATGATCACTTTGGAGAGTATTTAACTGGGAGTGAAAAAATAAAAAAGGCTTTACTTAAAAATTCCGTTGGTATTTTAACTCCTGAAAAAATTAAAGAAACAACTGATTTTGAAAATGGAAATGGTCCTAAAATAGAATTAGTAGAGTTTTCGAACCCAAATCAAAACGGAGAATATTTTTATCAAGGGAATACAATTAAACTAAATTATAAACTAGTAGAGAAGTATGAAGAAGTACTCTCTAACCCTAATGCAACTGCTGAGCAAAAAAATGCGATTAGTATAAGTTTGAATCAAGTTTTGATAAATGAATTTACTCATTATGGAGATGCTTTAGATGGTATAGATGCTATACAAAATAATCAAGGACAGGTGATAAATAATCCATTACCAGGAGAAGGGGCTGAGGGTAATTTTACTTCGACTTATGATGAAGGAAATGAAGCCGTAGCAGAAATTTTTGAATTTTATGGTGCGTCAATGATAGATGGTTTACAAAACTATGCAGCACACGAAAAAGGTATTTACCTTGACCCTAATACCCTTAAAGAAATAGAAAAAGACCCTTCATTGATTGATAAAAGTTTAATACCTCCAATACCTAAAATAAAATAAAAAATGTTTGTAGCTAAACAAAATAATTCAAGTAAACCATCTTCATCATCGACTTCAAAGTCGAATAATTTTATACAGCCTAAACTAAAGGTGGTAAAGTCAGAAGATCAACAAGAAGCTACAAAAAACAAAAAGCAAGAAAAAAATAAGAAAACTAAAGAAACACCAAAATTCTTTGCGGCAAAAGCACAAACAAAAGGATTAGATACGGTAATTAATTCTAAAAATAAACAAAAAGAAGAAGGTAAGGAGAATTCAAAAGAGAAAGAAACTGGAGATGAATTAGTCGTAAAAGAGGTAAGTACAAAACAAGTTACTATAGAGAGCAGCAGTGGTAAAAATACAATAAAAGATGTAGTAAAAGGAAAAGGTGGAAAAGGATTGGTAGAAGCTAAAAATAAAGAAGAAAAACAAAAAGCTGAAGGTGAAAAAGAAAAAGGAGCTTTAGGTAAAAAAGTCGCAGAAAAAACAACACCAAGAAATCCAAAAGAAGATCCGAATTTTAAAAAGCTTGAAGGAAAACTAAAAAAAACATCAAAACAACAACAACAACACGAAGATTCAAAAACGTCAGCATCAGTAGCACAAAGTGCTGCGGTTTCTCCAGAGAATGAACGTGTGAGTATGGCACAATCTGGACAGGTTGAAGTAATGGCTGAAGCAGAACCAGGTACATTTAATGCGGTAGATTTTAAAGCAAAATTAATGAAACGCATTGAAGGAATGCAGTTGCCTAAAAATCAAGATGAAGCTGCTAATTTTGATGAGAATAATAATATTGATGAGGTAAATCAGTCTGCTACGCAAGATGTAGAAAATGAAAAAACTGCAGCAGCAGGGCCAGTAGAACAAACATCACAACAAGAGCCCAATGTTGGAGCAATACCACAACGAGAAGTAACACCATTACCTGCGGCTCCAATAGGGAATAAACCAGCAACGGCAAATCCAAAAAAGGCAATGCCTCCAAAACGAGGAAATGCAGAAGTTAATAAACCACTTGAAGATAATGTTGCTGAGGTAGACCAACAAATGGCAATGAATAAAGTAACTGATGAACAGTTAGAAAAATCTAACGAACCATCTTTTACGCAAGGTTTAGATGCTAAAAATGAAGCTAAAAAAGATGCGGCAACTGCGCCAGCACAATTACGTCAAAAAGAAAAAGGAGTACTTCAAAGCGCAAAAGCTGGAGCAACGGGGAAAGAGCAAGCAGGTTTAGCAGAAATGCATCAAAATAGAAGTAAACTATTAACTCAGGTTACAGGATCACAAACAAAAACTGGTGGGAAAGATACTTCGGAACGTACCCGAATTGCAACTGAAATAAATAAAATTTATGAAAACTCTAAAACAGCTGTTGAAAAAATACTTACTGATTTAGATACTACTGTAAAAGCAACTTTTAAAGCAGGAACGGAACTCGCTAAAATGAAATTTGAAAATCATGTAGCTTCTAAAATGAGAGCTTATAAAGCGAGGCGTTATAGTGGTGTGTCAGGAAAGTTAAAATGGGTTAAAGATAAGTTCGCTGGGATGCCAGATGAAGTAAATGATTTCTTTGTTACTGGTCGTAAAGAGTATATTAATACGATGGATAAGGTAATAACTAAAGTAGCAGAGTATGTAGCAACTAAGTTAACTGAAGCCAAAACAAGAGTTACTACAGGTAAACAAGAAGTTCAGGAATATGTAACATCGTTGCCTCAAAACCTTCAAAAATTAGGAAAAGAAGCCGCAGAAGAAATCAATGATAAATTTGACGAATTAGAAGATTCTGTAAATAGTAAACAAGATGAATTAATTGATAGTTTGGCAGAGCAATACATGGAAGGGTTAAATGCTGTTGATGCACGAATCGAAGAAATGAAAGCTGCAAATCGAGGTCTTATTGATGCAGCGTTAGGTTTTATAAATGGTATTATAGAAACCATTAAAAAATTGAGAGATTTAATAGCAACATTATTAGCAGAAATTCAAAATGCTATGGATGTTATTATGGAAGATCCCATAGGTTTTGTTACTACATTATTTGAAGGTGTAGGAAAAGGAATTGATATGTTTATGGCTAACATTCAAAAACACATGTTAGGTGGTTTTGTAACGTGGTTGACAGGGGCTATGGGGCCAGTAGGAATTACCATTCCAGATAATCTATTTAGTCTCAAAGGAATTTTCAGTTTGGTAATGCAAGTACTTGGATTATCATGGGATTTTGTACGTAAAAAATCAGTACTACTCATGGGTGAACCAATGGTAGTAGCCATGGAAAAAGGCTTTGAAATGTTTCAGATTATTAGAGAAAAAGGAGTTTCTGGAATCTGGGAATATATCAAAGAGCAGTTTACAGATCTTAAAGAAACTATTATAGAATCTATAAAGAGCATGTTAATTACGCAAGTAATAGAAGCCGGTATAAAATGGTTATTAAGTTTATTAATTCCAGGAGCAGGGTTTATAAAAGCTATTATGGCAATTAAAGATCTTATTGTATTTTTTGTACAGTCTGCAATTATGTTAATTCCATCATTAATTCAAGCTATTAAATCGTTAGCCAGTGGTAATGTAGCAGGTGTTGCAAAAGCAATTGAAAAAGGATTAGCAATGCTATTACCACTTGTTATAAGTCTTTTTGCTAAACTAATAGGTTTAGGGGGGCTTGTGAAAAAAGTACAGAAAATAATTAAAAAAGTACGTAAACGTATAGATCGTGCGGTTACAAAAATGATTAAGAAAGCTAAAAAGAAGTTTAAAAAATTAGTCAAAAAAGGAAAAGCTAAGGTTAAAAAAGGAGTAAAAGGATTGTTACAATGGTGGAAAAAGAAGAAAAAATTTAAAGCTAAAGATGGAAAGTCACATACTCTGTATTATAAAGGAAAAGGTAAAAGTGCAAAGATGATGGTTGCTAGTACTCCAACTGCAGTTGAAGTAATGTTGAATCATAAATATAAAGTAGCAGAAGAGAGTAAAAAAGCAGATATTAAAAATGCTATTAGTTTACATAAAGAAACAGAACAGTTAAAAAAAGAGATTGAAAAAGCTCCAGAAGCTAAACAAAAATCATTAACAAATGATTTAACAACTAAAATGACTGCTCTATCTAAGCTGATGGCTGGTATTATGGTTGAAGGAGACGAAGTTGTGAAAGAATTCTTGAAAAAACATTTGAATAAAAATGTTTACATAAAGTCTGGGAAAAAATTAAATAAAACTTTTGAGAAAGAGGCAAAAAAAGTTGGGTACGAGTTCTTTTCTGTTGATGATCCAAACTTACCAAAACAAATTAAAAGAGCAGCAGGAAAAGCTAAGTCTAACCCTGCTTTAACAATTGAAAGTTCATCAAAAATATTAAAAGAAGGGGCTGGTACTAGTAGTAAACCAGAACATGATAATTTTATTCCTAAACAAATTGTAATAGAAAGTGACACCAAAGGGAAATATATAGCTTCCTACGAAACACTTACAGCTGATAAGAAAAAAGGACCAAAATTTACAGTTGAAATTAGTTATGATCAAGTAGAAAAAGGCATTCCAAATAAAGTGCAAACAAGAAAAGTACATGGACAAAATTTATCAAGCAAGCCAAGTGGTATCGGTAGAGGTAAAACAGATAGCGCAAGTGTATTTCATAATGCGCATATTATTGGAGATCAGTTTGGAGGTTCTGGTAGAAATTCATCTTTAAATATTCACCCATCTTCTCCTGATTACAATACAAAAGATATGTTGAATGTAGAAAATCAAATGGCAGCTCACTTTAAAAAAAGTAAGCAGAAGTATGATTTAACAGCAACGGCTAAAATTACAGATGATCAAAATAGCCCAGATAAATTAAAAAATTTATTAGCTCAAGAGTTTGATAAAGATACTTCTAAAATAAAGTATGTAAAAGACGAAGATGATAAAAAAGCGAAAGATAAATTAATAAGTTCACTTCAAAAATCTATAAATAGAGATATGACTGGAGTTCCTGCAAAGTTTTTAAGCATTAATTACAAATCTACTGGTTTAGGAAAAGATTTTGCTTCAGGTTTACAGACAGAAATTACTGATGATAAAAGAGAGAAAAAAGCAGAAACAAAAGTGCAACCTGATAAATCAATTAATGTAGGAGAAGATGCAGGTTTTGAAGATACAAAAGATAAGTTTTTAGCTTCTAAAAAATAAAGAATTATGAATGAAAATAATAAAATGCTGGAAGTAGTTACTGAAACAAGTTTTTATAATTATTTAGCGTTCAGAATAAGAAAAAGATTAAAAGCAGATCTAAGTGAAGATAATATAATTGATACTGAGGTTGAATTTCAATTGGATGATTCAGAATTATCGCAATTTATTTATAAAAATCAATTTTCCCCTGATGAAATAGTGTTGTTAATGTTAGCTTTAGTTCCTCATATTTCAGCAAATTTCATTAACGATATTTTATCAGAATTTATTCCTCATGGAGGTGAGTTTCCAGAGTTTGGAGGGGTGAAAGGAAAAAATTATAGAGGTGTTATTCCAACGGGTGAAACAGCATTGTATATTTTAGGAGGGAAAGAGATAGAATACAGAAATCATTTAATTGACTACTTGTTTTATAAGAGTAGTTTATTTAAAAAAAGAATTCTTGAGCTAGAAAGTGTACCAAAGGGAGAGCCTTTTTTGAGTGGAAAATTAATTCTTGCAGAAGAATATGTTCATTTATTTTTAACAGGAAAAGAATTAAAACCACAATTAAGTCAAGATTTCCCAGCAAGTTTAATAACTACTGATATGGAATGGGGTGATTTAGTATTACAAGAAAAAACGCTTAATGATGTTAAAGAAATTGAGAATTGGTTAGCTTATAAAGAAGTGTTAATGAACGATTGGGGTATGGGAGCTAAAATTAAACCAGGATATCGAGTGTTGTTTTGTGGTGCTCCTGGTACAGGAAAAACATTAACGGCCAGTTTGTTGGGTAAGTATACTGAGCGTGATGTGTATCGAGTAGATTTGTCAATGGTAGTATCAAAATATATTGGAGAAACGGAGAAGAATTTATCTAAGTTATTCGATAAATCTATTGATCAAGATTGGATTTTGTTTTTTGATGAAGCTGACTCTATATTTGGTAAACGTACAAGTGTTAGAGATGCTCATGATAAATACGCAAATCAAGAAGTGTCGTATCTGTTGCAACGTATTGAAGCACATCCAGGGCTTATTATACTAGCATCGAATTTTAAAAATAATATCGACTCAGCTTTTACTCGTCGTTTTCATAATATTATAGAATTCGAAGCTCCAGGTTATGAAGAGAGAATTCAGTTATGGAGAAAGAATTTACCGGTAAATATTGAGTTAGAGTCATCAATAACAGTTGAAGAACTAGCAAAAAAATATAGTATTACAGGGTCAAATATTGTAAATATTATTCAATATGCTTGTTTACAAACCATAGCAAATAACAAAAATAAAATTCAAAGGAAATATTTATTAGAAGGTGTAAAAAGAGAGTATTCAAAAGAAGGTAAAACAATTAATATTAGCATGTGATTTTCTGTTATTTCATTATAAAAAACTAATGAAAACTGAATATTTATTTTAGAATTGTGTAACTATAAAAATAATAAATTATGAAAAAAATAAATCAAGTAAACGGTATTCCTTTGCACTATGCAAGATTAACTAATCACCCTTATGGAACAAGAGGAGAGCAACGTGATTTTTTAATAGAGGAAAGTTTTTTTAAAGTATTGGAACAAGCTTTGCAAGAAGTTTTTGAAAATTGCCCATTAGGAGTCCCTGAAGTAATAACTACGGCAGGAATATTTGTTAATAAACCAGGGCAACACGGTCATGGAAAGGCGTTTGATTTAGACGCAATTTTTTGGAAAGATAAAACCTTGGTTACAATGAATTTTGTACATCAAAAAGAATTGTACTTAGGTATAGAGTCTTTTTTAAGAAAGCATTTTGGAATTGTATTAAATTATCATTACCCAAACCATAAAGATCATTGGCATGTTGATACTAGTGTACCGGTAGATTACAATGAAAATTCAAAATCTGAAACATTATATCTTCAATTAGTTTTAAAACATATTTATAAAGAAGAAATTTTGGTAGATGGTATTTGGGGGCGACAAACTGCAGGAGTTGTGAAGGAAGTTTTTAATAAATTAAGGATTAATACACCTATTACAACCAAAAAAAACTATTTACAGTTTCTTGAAATCACAGGTAAAATAGCTTTCAAACTTTGTGAAGAACAAATATCAGCAACACATCTTTTAGATAACTTAACTGAGGTAATTGAAGATTTACCCGAACAAAACCGTATTACTGTTAGAGAAGCGTTTAATAGCTTTCTAGATCATAATGATACAGCACAGTGGCTTAATACTATTAAAGAAGAACATGATATAGATAGTTTAATTAATAGTTTTATAAATTAAGTAACTATATATTAGTTTAATGCTTAGTTTTGCTAGAAAAAAATTATGATATTGAAAAACTTAAAATTTGTAATAGCGTTTATTTGTAGTATAAATGTTTTTTCTCAAGAATATAATTTGCCAAGCGGACCCGTTGGTGGAGGAATAGGATATTCAAAAGTAATTAATGATACTTCAGATTTTTATAGTGTTTCTAACTATGGAGATTTAGTTGAAGCGCTTAAGAGTAAACAAAAAATATATGTAAATGGTACAATTGAGGTTCCAGAAAATGCCATAATAAACATTCCTAATGGAGTTATTTTAGCAGGTAATAGAGGAACAAAAGACACAGAAATTAGTAAGATAATTAAGTCTATAGGTAATTTATCAAGTGATCCATTTATTATAACCAAAGGGATAGTAAGGATAACTGGTTTAATAATTGAAGGACCTTATAAAGATGTTAAAGCTGTAGATATACTTTCAAGAGGAATAAGTTCACGTGGAGAAGGTTTAGAAGTTGATAATTGTGAATTATTAGGATGGCCAAATTCAGCGATAGAATTAAAAACAGGTAAAACTACTAAAATACACCATAATTTTATACACCATAATTCACGAACTGGTTATGGTTATGGTGTTGAAGTAGATGGGGATTCAACACCACTTATTGCATATAATAAATTTGATTATAATAGACATAGTATTGCTGGATCTGGTAAATCAGGGCAAAAATATACTGCTGCATATAATTTGATTTTACCAAATGGAGAAGATCATAGTTTTGATATGCATTCTAATAAATATAATAATGACCCAAATAATGATTGTTTTTATTTAGATCCAACATGTAATTTTGCAGGGAATTCAGTACTAATTCATAATAATACTTTTCTATATAAAGGAGATAGACCAGATGTTAACTCTTCACCAGAATCTACTTATCCAACAATTAAAATAAGGGCTATTCCACAAAATCAAGCAACTATTTACAATAATTATTTTTCTGATTCTTCAAGAAAGCATGCGGTTAAAATCCAAATGACAGCAATAAACAATCAAGTTATAGAACAAAAATATGCAAAAGGATATTTTAATAACGATGGTTTAATAGATTATTTTCGAGCAGATAGAGGTATATGGTGGGTGAATTATGGAGGTACTCAAAATTGGGTAAAATATTCAACAAGTGGTTATAAACTTGATAATTTAATTATAAAGGATTTTAATAATGATGGTTTTGATGATATAATGCATCATGTATCTGATGATAAATGGACCGTTTCATATGGAAGTTTAAATGGTACTTCATCATGGGAAGATATTAATTCATCTAACAGTCATGAAAATAAATATCCCTTAGAAAAGGATGTCTCGTTGACTTATTCAACCCCAACTACTAAAGGTTGGAATCATTGTTATGGTGATATCGATAATTCTAAATATAAAATGAATGTGAATAACAATAAGTTTAACTCAACTATAACTATGATGTATGTTTCATGGAGTGGACGAAGTAATTGGAATATTATCTCTTCTTCATTATTTTATGGGGCAGATCAACCAATACTATTAGGAGATTTTAATGGTGATGGTAAAACTGATCTTTTTAGAGGAGATGGTGAAAATTGGTTAGTTTCATGGAGCGGAATGTCTGAATGGAAAATATACACGTCCAGTGGTTATAAGAGTAACGATCTTGTTATTAGAGATTATAATAATGATAATTATTCAGATGTATTAAGACAAGTGGATGGGAATTGGTGGCAGGTTTCTGAGGGAAGTGCTAATGGAACTAGTGAATGGAAAAGTATATATAATGGGCCCTATACAAATGAAGAGCATGTTAAAGATTTTGATGGAGATGGAATAGAGGATATGTTTACCGCAAATGGAATAAATTGGACTACAGTTTTAAGTACCTCTAACTCTGAGGTTGTATTAGGAGCAAGTGGTTATTTAATAAATGATTTGAAATTTGGAGATTTTGATGGAGATGGTATAACAGATATTTTGCATATGGGGAATCCACCAAAGTATAACCGTAGTTATTATAAATCTCAAGAGGCTAAAGAAAAAGATGAAGTAATAAATAGTACAAAACAAAAAAGGTTACCCCTAACAAAAAAGGGGGAATATAAAATATACCCTAATCCAACTTCAGAAAGAATAATTATAGATTTACCTATTCATAAGAAGTATAAGTTTAATTTGTTTGATAGTCAGGGTAAATTACTTCTACAGTTTTCTGAACATTGTATTAAAAAGGAGATTGATATTTCAAATTTTAGTAAAGGTCTTTATTTGTTGCATATCATAGATGATGAATTAACAGTTAGTAAAAAAGTATTAATTTCAAATAAGAAATAAATACTTAAATAGAAAAGAGCAATTTATTAATTCAACTTATAGTTAATAAATTGCTCATCTAAAGCTTTTAGAAACTCATTAGAAATTTTAATTTTTGTTGTTCTACTAGGTAAATTTAACTCTATTTTTTCGTCAGCATCCCATATGGTAAAGTTTAACCCTTGTGATCCTTTATTAGTGGCAAATAAATGTTGTAAATCTTTAATAATATCTTCTTTTACCTTATCTAAAGGCATTGTAATGGTGATTTTTTTACACATTTTATCCATAATGTCATGAAGTAAATTAAAATCTGTAAAAGAAACTCTAGGATCCCCTTTTACTCCTTCTTTATTTGTCCAACCAGGTTTAATCATGGTTTTGACAAATAAGAATGAATTTGGAACCAAAAAATGTTTAAATTTCAAGTATTCTTCACCAAAAACTCTAAATTCAAAGCTGTCATTATAGTCTTCAACAATGTAAGAAGCCCATCCTTTACCAGCTTTAGATACTCGATGTTGAACATCGGTAACAATTCCTGCAAAAGTTAAAGCCAAACCTTCATATTTAGCAATATCTTTAAAATGTGAAAGAGAAGCATTACAAAATTTTAACTCATTTTTAAAATCATCTAAAGGGTGAGCAGAAATATACATTCCAATTACTTCTTTTTCTTTGGCTAGTAATTCCATTGTACCCCATGTTTCGCATTCAGGAATAATAGGTTCGGGTAGTTCTACAGCAGAGGCTTCCCCAAATAATGAAACTTGCGAAGAATTTTTGTTTTCTTGATATTTATTACCAAAACGAAGTGCTTTTTCTAAAAAAGTTTGATTTTTTTCGTCTTCAACAAAGTATTGTGCTCTATGTGTATTAGCAAAAGAATCAAAACCGCCTGCTAAAATTAACCCTTCAAAAGCTTTTTTGTTGGCTACACGTAAATCTACACGTTTAGAAGCATCGAAAATAGAATTGAAATTTCCATTTTCTCTACGTTCATCAATAATAGCTCGTACAGCATTAGCACCAACTCCTTTAATTGCAGCCATTCCAAAACGAACAGCCCCTTCTTTATTTACAGAGAACTTAGAAAAAGATTCATTAATATCTGGACCTAAAACCTCTAATCCCATGCGTTTACATTCTTCCATGAAAAATGATACAGATTTTATATCATTCATATTATTAGAAAGTACTGCAGCCATATATTCAGCAGGGTAATGGGCTTTTAAATATGCAGTTTGGTAGGCAATCCAAGCATAACATGTAGAGTGAGATTTGTTAAATGCATACGAGGCAAAGGCTTCCCAGTCTTTCCAAATTTTCTCTAACTTCTCTTCATCATGTCCGTTAGTTTTTGCCTGTTCAACAAATTTTGGTTTCATTTTAGCTAAAACAGCAATTTGTTTTTTACCCATGGCTTTACGAAGTACATCAGCTTCACCTTTTGTAAAATCTGCTAGTTTTTGAGATAAAAGCATTACTTGCTCTTGATAAACAGTAATTCCATATGTCTCAGCTAAGTACTCTTCCATAACAGGAAGGTCATATTCTATTTCTTCATCTCCATGCTTTCTTCTAATAAACGAAGGAATATATTCTAAAGGTCCAGGCCTATATAAGGCATTCATGGCAATTAAATCGGCAAAAACTGTTGGTTTCAGTTCTCGCATATATTTTTGCATTCCTGCAGATTCATACTGAAAAATACCAATAGTCTCTCCACGCTGGAACAATTCGTATGTTTTTATGTCGTCAATAGGGAAATTTTCAGGGTCTAAATCTACATCATGTCTAGCTTTAACAATCTTAACAGTATCTTTAATAAGGGTTAATGTTTTTAACCCTAAGAAATCCATTTTTAGAAGTCCAGCACTCTCAACTACCGAGTTGTCAAATTGAGTAACATACATGTCTGAATCCTTAGCAAGAGCTACAGGTACAAACTTTGTAATATCATCAGGAGTAATAATAACACCACAGGCATGTATACCAGTATTACGAACTGAACCTTCTAAAATTCGTGCTTTATTAATGGTTTCTGCCATTAAATCAGAACCATTAGATAAGCGTTTTAATTCGTTAACTAATTCAATTTCTTCTGAACGAAGTTTTTCTTTTAATCCTTTCTCATCTAAAGAAAAGATTTTTTTTAACTTCATTCCAGGAATTAATTTGGCAATTCGATCAGCTTCAAATAATGGTAAATCTAAAACTCTGGCCGTATCTCTAATAGATGATTTGGCAGCCATGGTACCATAAGTGATAATTTGGGCTACTTGATTTGCTCCGTATTTATCAATTACATAATCCATTACTCGACTTCTTCCTTCGTCATCAAAATCAATATCAATATCGGGCATTGATACACGTTCAGGATTTAAGAAACGCTCAAAAAGTAAATCATACTTAATTGGATCTATATTGGTTATCCATAAACAAAAAGCTACTACACTACCAGCGGCTGAACCACGTCCAGGACCAACAGAAACATCCATGTTTCTTGCCTCTCGAATAAAATCTTCTACAATTAAGAAATATCCAGGATACCCGGTTTTTTCAATAACTTCAAGTTCAAAATCTAAACGCTCACGAATACTTTCAGTAATTTCTCCGTATCGCTTTTTTGCACCTTCATATGTTAAATGGCGTAAAAAATTATTTTCACCACGTTTTCCTCCATCATCATTATCTTTTTCATCTCTAAACTCCTCAGGAATATCAAAGGCAGGTAATAATACATCACGAGCTAAGGTAAATGGTTCAACTTTATCTACAATTTCTTGAATATTTATGATAGCCTCTGGAAGATCAGCAAACAAGGTTTTCATTTCTTCCGAAGATTTAAAGTAATACTCGTCATTAGGTAAACCATAACGATATCCTCTTCCTCTTCCTTTTGGTGTTGCTTGTTTTTCTCCATCTTTAACACATAATAAAATATCATGTGCATTGGCATCTTCTTTTCCTAAATAAAAAGTGTTGTTTGTGGCAACGATTTTTACATCATGCTTCTTGGAAAATTCTAAGAGTGTTTTGTTAACTACTTTTTCATCTTCTTGCCCATGACGCATTAACTCGATGTATAAATTCTCGCCAAATTGTTCTTTCCACCAAAGTAAGGCTTCTTCAGCTTGAGCCTCTCCAACATTTAATATTTTACTAGGAACTTCTCCATAAAGATTTCCTGTTAAAACAATAACATCTTCTTTGTATTTTTTTATAACCTCTCTATCAATTCTAGGAATATAGTAAAAGCCATCAACAAAAGCGATAGAAGACATTTTCGCTAGGTTATGATATCCGTTTTTGTTTTTAGCTAATAGTACAACTTGATGTCCATTATCTTTCTGGCTTTTATTGGTGTGATCGGTACAAACATTAAATTCACAACCTATAATTGGTTTTATAATTTGTCCGTTTGGTTCTTCTCCTTTTTCAATAGCTTCTTTATTCGCAGCTTCTATTGATTTATTATGATTTAATACCGCTTGAACAAAATGAAAGGCAGCCATCATATTACCAGTATCAGTCATTGCAATTGCAGACATGTTGTCTTTTGCAGCTGCTTTTATAATGTTTCCAATTTGTATGGTAGATTGAAGAACCGAGTATTGAGTATGATTGTGTAAATGAGCAAACTGAACATCCTTTAAAGTTGCTAATCCTTCAGAAGTTGAAATAGTATCGCTAGCTTCTTCTTGAGAAGAATTTTGCTTGCGTATTTTTTCACTTTCTCTTTTAAGGTTTAAATGCTTTAACCCTATTACTTTAATTGGCATTGGGTTTACTTCCGAAAAACGTTTAAAGTAATCAGAAGGTACATCAAGCTTTTCTTCAGTATATTGACGTAAACGAATAAGTTCTAAAAAACATCTTGTGGTGGCTTCTACATCGGCAGTAGCATTGTGGGCTTCTCCAAACCCGCTACCAAATAAATGTTTATGTAGTTCGGTAAGTGTTGGTAATTTAAATTTACCTCCACGTCCTCCAGGTATTTGACAAAGTGTTGCGGTGTGTTCTGTACAGGTATCTAAAACAGGTAATTTTGTTAAGTTGTTTTCAACACCCAAACGATGGAACTCACACCCCATGATGTTTACATCAAAACCTACATTTTGACCAACAACAAATTTTGTTTTTCCTAAAGCTTCATTAAATAATTGTAACCCTTCATCTAAAGAGATCCCTTGTTCTATAGCTAAATCAGTTGAAATACCATGAATACGTTCAGCATCATAAGGAATGTTAAATCCATCAGGTTTTATAAGAAAATCATTATGCTCAATTAAATTACCCATTTCATCATGCAATTGCCATGCAATTTGAATACATCTAGGCCAATTATCAGTATCAGTAATTGGAGCATTCCAACTTTTTGGTAATCCAGTAGTTTCAGTATCAAAAATTAAGTACATCGGTATAGTTTTCTTATTGAAGAATTTCAAAAAACAATGTGTAAAAATACAAAGAATTTAGAATGTTTTCTCTAGAAGTTATTAACGATTAATTTTATAGAAAGAATACTGTTTTTTAGATAGCTGAAACCTATGTTAGTTAGTGTGTTATCAAGATGTTAAGTTTTAAATAAATAGAAAAAAATCGATAAATTATCAGTTAATAAAAGTATATTTGTGCTTTAATATAATATTTTTTACAATGAAACAAGGAACAGTAAAGTTCTTCAATGAATCTAAAGGTTTTGGATTTATTACAGAAACAGGATCAAACACAGAGCACTTTGTACACGTATCAGGATTAATCGATGAGATTAGAGAAGGTGATACAGTTGAGTTTGAACTAAAAGAAGGAAAAAAAGGATTAAACGCAGTTAGCGTTAGAGTGATATAATTTTCACACTGATTTTATTTTCTTAAGAGCTTGTTTTTCAGGCTCTTTTTTTTATTTTAAATAGGTGTGTTTTTATAGTTGTATATGAGAAATATTTTATAAATTTGCGCACTTAATTAATAATCAAGGTACGTGTACCTTACAAATTAAAATTATGCCTGTAAAAATTAGATTACAAAGACACGGTAAAAAAGGAAAACCATTTTACTGGGTAGTAGCTGCAGATTCAAGAGCTAAAAGAGATGGACGTTTCTTAGAGAAATTAGGAACTTACAATCCAAACACTAACCCTGCTACCATCGATTTAGATGTTGATGGAACTGTACAATGGTTACAAAATGGAGCACAGCCAACTGATACTGCTAGAACAATTTTATCTTACAAAGGAGCTTTATTGAAAAACCATTTAGCTGGTGGAGTAAAAAAAGGAGCTTTAACTGAAGAGCAAGCTGAAGCAAAATTTACTGCTTGGTTAGATGAAAAAGCTGGTAAAGTAGCTGGTAAAGTTGATGGTTTAGCTAAAGCTCAAGCTGATGCTAAAGCAAAAGCATTAGAAGCTGAAAAAGCTGTTAATGAAGCGCGTATCGCTGCTAACACACCTGCTGTTGATAGTGAGGATGCTGTAGCGGAAAGCGGAGCAGATAGCGAAGAATAAAAACTATAGAGCGATGATGCAAAAAGAAGAATGCTTTTATCTTGGCAAAATCGTTAAAAAACATAGTTTTAAGGGCGAGGTAGTTATTAAGTTAGATACTGATGAGCCTGAGCTTTATAGAAATTTGGAATCAGTTTTTGTCGATTTAGGCAATAACTTGATTCCATTTTTTATTGAAAAATCATCTTTAAGTAAAAGCACCATGTTTCGTGTTAAGTTTGAAGATGTAAATACTGAGCAAGACGCAGATGCTATTATGCGTGCAGGTATTTATTTACCATTAAACTTATTGCCTAAGCTTACCGGAAATAAATTTTATTATCATGAAGTAATTGGTTTTACTGTTATAGATACTAATTTTGGTGAGGTAGGTGAAATACAAAGTATTAATGATACTTCAGCTCAACCTCTATTTGAGATAGATAGAGATGGAAATGAAGTTTTTATCCCTATGATAGATGATTTTATCAAAAAAATAGATAGAGATAATAAAATTGTTGAAGTTACTACACCAGAAGGTTTAATAGATTTATACTTAGATTAAAAAGCAAATAATATCTTATTATTAAATATAAAGAGAAAAGTAAAACAAAAATAAGGGGAAAACTTTTTTTTGTAAGCTTACATATTCTTTATTCTTATAACATCGGTAATTTGGTAAGACATTCCGTTAAAGTTTTTTTTAATAAGAACGTTTTCTAACCAATAAACAGATCCTCTATAAAATAATGGAAAAAGTAAAAACTTCTCACGCTTCTTTTTAGAAGAATATGTAGCTCTTTTTTTAAATAATCTCATTTTAGTTTGGTTTGATTAAAAAAAGGCTTGGTAATTATGGCGCGAAACTAGTTAATTTGATTTAGTTTTTAAAAAAAACAAAAGTTAAATTTTAGGAGTCAAAAGTTAAAAAATGTATTCAAAGAGGCTATCCTTATTACCTTCATGAATTTCTTTTAATCCAATATAGTTAAATCCGAGTTTTGTTAATAATCTTTTTGATGCTTGGTTTTGAGGCATAGTAAAAGCTATTATTTTATCTTGTTTTAAAACTTCTTTAGTGTATTTCATAATACATTCAGTAGCTTCAAAAGCATAGCCTTTTCCTCTTCCTATAGGCAGAAAAGCATAGCCTACATCATAATAATCAGTTTTTTCTCTACTTAGCAAGCTTGATACTCCAATTGGAATATTTCTTTCATTTTCGTAAACAGTAAAAAATCCTAGTCCATCTTTACATAAGTTTGGAATCATTTTTTGTTGTAAAAAAGTATGAGTTTCTTCTACTGATTTTAAGTTTTTATCATTGATGTTTTTAATAAAATCAGGGTCATTAAATAGCTCAAAATAAAAGGGAGCATCGTTTGCTTCAACCATTTTTAATGTTAGTCTTTCTGTACTCAATATCATGATTTAAAAATAGATAAATTCATTTAAAAATGTACATTTGTTTCTTTAATTTATAAGAAATGAGTTTACTACAGGAATTACAAGAAAGAAGTGGAAATCAATGTGAGTTATGTGCTGAAAAAAATGATTTAAAAATATATGAAGTGCCACCAATTTCAACAGGAGGTGTAGATGGTAGTTTACTAGCTTGTGGTACTTGTATAGGGCAAATTGAAGAACCAGAAATTACAGAAGCAAATCATTGGCGTTGTTTAAATGATAGCATGTGGAGTGAGTTCAGGGCTGTAAAAGTGGTAGCATGGAGAATGTTACATCGTTTAAAAAGTCAAGGATGGCCACAAGACTTATTAGATATGATGTATTTAGAAGATGAAGAATTACGTTTTGCTCAATCTACTGGAGAGCATTTAGATGAAAGTGAAAAAATAATACATCGTGATGTTAATGGAGCTATTTTAGAAGCTGGAGATAGTGTTGTACTGATAAAAGATTTAAAGGTGAAAGGATCAAGCATGGTAGCAAAACAAGGTACTGCTGTTCGTAGAATTTCTTTAGATCATGAAAATGCAAAGTATATTGAAGGAAAAGTAGGGCCTACTCAAATTGTAATCATTACAGATTATGTAAAGAAAATGGCTGAGAAAGAATAAAATAATAAAACAAAAAAGAGAAATTAATTAATTTCTCTTTTTTGTTTTATTATTTATAATGGGTTATTTTTCAGCGTTATAGTATACTTTGTAAAACTTCATTTTTTTATCCTCATCATATCCTTGTTCTAAATATTCGGTAGAGGCATCAGGAGCATCAACATCAATTTTAATTTGGATATTTGTATCTAGTTTAATTTCAGTTTTAAATTTACTTTTTTCCTTTTTTAAAACAGGGTCTGATACTTCAAAATTATTTCTAATTAAAACATCGTTCAATTTTTCAAAATGTTTCTTGTAATCTTCGAACATGTCTTTGTGTTTATCATCTTCAAAAACTTCATCTTTAAAGCCATGATAATCTACACTTTCATGTTCCTTAAAATAGTCAACAGTATTTGCTAAAAATGAACTTTGTTCTTGCTTTCCTAATTCAGGTTTTATAATTTCTTCAGAAAAGTCTTTACACATTTCTAGATAATTTTGAGTATGTAGGTTTCTATCATCTGCAAACTTTACACTTAAAAAATTTTTTATCCAATATTGAGCATCGTAATTATTATTGTCAATAGATAAAACAACAGTTCCTTCTGTATCAGAAGAATTTAAAATTAAACAACCTTTATCTAATTTTTTTGTTGAAATACCTTTTTGTACAACTACATCAAAGCTTTCATCATCTAAATATGTTTGAAAAAAGTCAACCTTACTTTCAATTTTAAAAATACCAACAGCTTCTGTTAACACATCTTTATACTCAATTCCTTCAAAGTAAGCAACAATAACGTCTCCGGTTTTTATATTGGCAGAGTTAGATTGTTCATATAGGTGGTTAACAATATTTTTTGAATTTTCAATAAAAACTTCATTACTGTCATCTTCAAAAATATCAGAAGTGTATTTATTAATTTCGTTTAAACGAACGTCAGCATGATGACTAAAGCGATAGCTTTGAGTAACAGTACCAAAATTTTTTAATAAAAAAGGCATTAATAATTCATAACTTTCTTCGTCAAAACGTACTAGACTTTCTGATAAAGCATTCTGGCCACTATTGTATTTATTAGCAACTTTATGAATAATACATTTATTAATTTCTGCACGTGTTCTTTTAATCATTTTCTAAAAAATTGAAAGACAAAAATAAGTATTTTAGTACCGTTAAAAATAATAGAATATGAAATTATTAGGAATAGGATCAAGAATTAATCACTCAGAATATGGTTTTGGTGTAGTTACTAATGTAGATAGTAAGCATTATTGGGTTACTTTTCAAGAAAATGGTTTAGAAACAATAGCTTTAAATGATGATTTTGATATTATTGAAGCTGTAAATCAGGAAGTAGATTCTGTAAGTTTTTATGAAGTTGAAAGTTCTTTAAGAAAAATTTTAAAGCAATGGAGTGATGTTACTGAGATAGTACCTATAGCTGATAAATTTAAAGGAGGTAATTTAATTATACAGCCAGCCGATACTAACTTAAGTTCAAAAGAAATAGCTATTGATACTTTTTTTCATAAAGTGGTAATGGTTCGTGATCGGATTAGAGTAATGGAGCAAAAAATAAATGCTAGTAAAACTTTAGCAGATCAAGATAAAGTAGATTTACAACAATATATTACTCGAATTTACGGTAGTTTAACAACTTTTAATGTGTTATTTAAGTTAAAGTCTGATCATTTTGTAGGAGCAAAATCAAAATAGGCTATAATTTAAGTTTTAATTGCTCAGGTAATAACTTAAATGATTTTCTATGATGTATTGTTGCTCCAAATTCACGAATAGCATTACGGTGCTCTTTTGTTGGATAACCTTTATTTTTTTTCCAATTATATTGTGGAAATTCTTGATGAATTTTTTCCATATAATCATCTCTATATGTTTTAGCTAAAACAGAGGCAGCAGCAATACTCATATATTTAGCATCTCCTTTAATTATGGTTTCATGAGGGATTTCTTTATATTGTTTAAACTTATTTCCGTCAACAATAATAAATTCTGGTTCTACGCTTAATTGCTCTATAGAGCGATGCATTCCAGTAATAGAAGCTTGTAAAACATTAATCTCATCAACTTCATCTTGATAAATAAAAGATACTCCAAAAGCTAGAGCTTCTTTTTCAATATAAGGACGTAGTTCATAGCGCTTTTTTTCTGAAAGTTGTTTAGAATCATTTAATAAATCATGGTTAAAATTAGGGGGTAAAATAACCGCTGCAGCAACTACAGGTCCAGATAAACAACCCCTTCCAGCTTCGTCAGTGCCAACCTCTAAAGAAAATCCGCTATAATTTAGTTTCAACATACTACAAATTAACAGTTTTCAAAGAAAACATTCACATTTTTTCTCATTTTATTATTATACTTTTGTAGGTATGAAAAAAAGTTTCTTAGTATTATTTTGTGTAATAAGTGTGCAACTTGTTTTTTCTCAGGTTAGAGAATTAGATGGAGGTTTTGGAGGATTAGGAGGTGTTAATCAAAATAGAGATTCATTACCTGGAGGTGAAATTGATGTTGAGTTAAGTGGAAGAACAAAGTATACAGATTATAAAATTATTTCACATAAAAGGGATACTACTATTATTGATACAACTTTAACGATACAAAAAAACTATAAATTTAATTTTTTAAGGAAAGATAATTTTGAACTATTAGCATTTCATAACCAAGGACAGACTTTTAATAATTTAGGATATGATTTTAATACTACTTCTCAATTTCCTGATATAGGTTTTAGGGCAAAGCAATTTAATTATATAAATATTGAAGATGTAAAATATTATCATGTGCCTACCCCAACTACTGAAATTTTGTATAGAGGTGGTTTGGAACAAGGGCAGGTTTTAGAAACGTTGTTTACAGCAAACTTTTCCAAACGATTAAATGTGGCATTAACTTATAAAGGAATACGGTCATTAGGTGCTTATAGGCGATCATTGGCTAGTACTGGGAATTTTAGAGTTTCTTTTCACTACGTAACACCAAAAGGGCAATACGCTATAAGAGGACATGCAGTAAATCAAGACTTTACAAATCAAGAGAATGGAGGATTAACAGCAGAATCGTTATTGAATTTTTTAACAGATAATCCTAATTTTAGCGGTAGTAGAGGTAGATTAGATGTTGAATTAAATGATACAGAAAGTGTTCTTGAAGGGAAGAGACTATTCTTCGAGCATACATTTAAATTACTCTCCTCAAAAGATTCACTTAATAATAGAAATTTTTCTAATTTAAAAGTAGGACACCAATTTACTAGAGATTCTAAATATTTTGAATTTAAACAAGTTACACCTTCAGATATATTTGACACTGATAGAGCAGTAGGGGTTTTAAACAACCAAACGGATTATTTACTTTATAATAATGAATTGTTTTTAGATTTTAACTCTAAATATGTCTTAGGACGTTTTAGAGTTAAGACAAGCTATACTAATTATGATTACGGGTATAAATATTTGCAGAATAATTTAGTTGGAATTGCAAACAATAAATTAAAAGGTAGTGCTATTTCATTTGGAGCAGATTGGAACGGAAAAATAAATAATTTTTATGTAAATGCTACAGGTTCTTTAACCCCTGGAAGTGGAAGATTAGCTGGAAATAATTTATATGCCGAAGCATATTATAAAAAAGATAGTTTATTTACTATTAAAGCAAAACTTAGGATTAATAATAAATTACCTAATTTTAATTTCTTACTGCATCAAAGTATTTATAATAAGTTTAATTGGGAAAATAATTTTGCTTCTACTGGAACTAGAATTTTAGGAGGAGAGATTAAAAGTAAATGGGGAAATGCTTCTGTTGATTTAACCAATATAGATAATTATACTTATTTTGATGAACAAGGGCTTCCAAAGCAACATTCAGGAACTGTTAATTATTTAAAATTAAAGGTATCAAAAGAATTTTCATTAGGTAAATTTTCGCTAGATAATACCCTAATGTATCAAAAAGTAGCAAGTGGAAGTGAAGTGTTAAGAGTACCAGAATTGGTAAGTAGAAATACATTGTATTTTTCGGATAACTGGTTTAGAGGAAACCCTCTTTTTGTTCAAATAGGAGCTACTTTTAAATACTTTTCAAAATATAAAGCTAATGCATATAATCCATTACTTGGAGAATTTACGTTGCAAAACACCACTGATATTGGGTATCCAACTATTGATTTATTTTTTAACGGTAGGGTTAGAAGAACTCGAATATATTTTAAAGCAGAAAACATAAGCTCATTTTTTCTTGACAAGAACTACTTATCTGCTCCTTCGCATCCTTATCGTGATTTTACAATTCGTTTTGGAGTAGTTTGGAACTGGTTTATTTAATATATGGAAAAAGAACTTAGACAACATTGGAAATTATTTTTAATTACTAGCTTAACATTGGGTTTAGCGCCTTTTAATCCACCTCATATAGTTGGGAAAATAAATTGGATTATGGGTGGAGGTGCTTTTTCAGGAGATAACCCAATGAAACTTATGGATTGGTTTGATGTTTTACTTCATGGTTTACCATGGATTTTACTACTTATTTCTATTTTACTAAATAGTAAAAGAAAAAGAAGTTAGTTTTAATAGGAGTAATACATGTTTATTATTATCATTAAAAAGAGTTTTTTAAAATATCTTTTGTTTTTTATTTACTAGTTAAATTTATGCTTAAAAAGTATAATTCTGTTTTATAATAAACAAACAGCTAAGTTGTTGGTTTATAAGGAGTATGAAAATACGTTAAATCTACTAATTATTAACTTATCCATATTTAATAGTACTTACAAGGCAATTGTCAAATTAGTTGTTTTATGTTTTTTAGTAGGATGTTAACCCTGTTTTTACAGTTTTTTAATATTTGAAGATAATTTTTAATTTAAAAATTAGTATAATTGTACCTGTAAAAAAACGATAGTTATTTAAATTTATCTACTACACATAAATAACTTTTTTATCAAATATTTTTTTAAAAATAGTATGCCTCATGTAATTGAGAGAGGCGAAGCCATGCTTAAAAATTAAACTGTAAAAAAATAAAGAAAAACTATAAGAAAAACGTGTTTTAATTTTTCAAAAAAGAATAAGAACTTTATGAAGTAGACTTGTTTAATTTTTAAAGAGAGTTTGACTATATTAAAAACAACTTTTTTTAAATTTCCTTCTAAATGGTTTCTTTTAGGAACTATAAATAACTCTAAAACATATCGATAAAAACTAGGTGAATAAGAAAAACAAAACGTGTTTTTTTTGTTAAACTACTGTTTTGTATTAGAGTAATGAGTTGTTGTTTTCATGATTTCTTAACAATTAAGAATATTTTTTGAAGAAATAAATACTAAAATTGTACCTATAATAAATTAATAGTTATTTAAATTTTACCTACTACAAATAAATAACTATTTACAAAAAACTATTGCATTTATAAAACAAACAAAAAGTACCTCATGTAAGTGAGAAAGGCGAAGCCTTGCATAAAAACAAACAAACAACTATAATCAATTTAAATAATGAACTACACTAGCGGTTGGCATGTAATATATGTCAAATCTCGTTGGGAAAAAAAGGTATATGAGTCTCTAAAAGAGATTTGTTTAGATACTTTTTTTCCACAAATTAAAACACTTAAACAATGGAGCGATAGGAAAAAAGTAATTTTAAAGCCATTACTTCCGTCTTACTTATTTGTTAATTTAAATTCTCCTACTGAATTCCATAAAGCATTGTCAGTTAATGGTGTATGCTCTTATATCCGTTTTGGTAAAGAGTACGCAAGAGTTACAGAAAATGAAATAGAAAAAATGAAATTATTAGTAAGTGATCAAAACATTACAGGAATTGAAGTTAATACAGAATTGCCAAAAATAGGAGAGGTTAGAAAAATAACTAATGGTCCTTTAAATGGTTTAGAGTGTGAAATTTTAAAAATAAATAGTACTAATAAAATTATTGTACGGATAGATTCATTACGACAAAATTTTATAGCAACATTACCTATAAGTTATATGAATCAACTTGAAAACGTATAACTATTAATGTAATAACTAACTTTTAGTATACATTATTTTACTTCTTATGAATAATAAAGCACATGTACTCTGTGTACATAATGGTGATCAAATGAAAGATAAAATTTGGTTAGAATGCTTACAATTAATACCAAATAAATATCACGCTGAAATTAATAAATTTCGATTTTGGGAAAGACGTCAGTCAAGCTTAATAGGAAAGTTATTATTAAAAAAGGCATTAAATTTTTTTTCAGTTGATAAAACACTTCTAGATATAAAGTATACTACTTATAAAAAGCCTTATTTAGAAGATGATTTTTCGTTCAGTATATCACATTCAGGTGAGTTTGTTGTTTGTGCATTTACTCCAAATAAAGAACCAATAGGTGTAGATATAGAAAAAATTGAAAGAAAAATTGATTTAAACAATTTTTCATCAGTATTAACTAAAAGAGAAAAGAATTCAATTACTCAGTCGAGAGAACCAATAACAACTTTTTATAACATTTGGACAATCAAAGAGGCGGTTTCTAAAGCCGATGGAAGAGGTTTGAATTTACCATTAAATACAATTGATACCTGTCAGAATTATATATCACTTGGAACTAAAAAATGGTACTACAAACCAATATCTGTTGAAGATAATTATAAATGTAATATAACAACTACCTGCAAAGATATTGAAGTTAAACTGAAACTAACAACAATTAGTGAGTTGTTAGAATAAATATAGGGACTAGGCATGAAAATTAATCTACTATAAATCTAAAATTTCATTATTCAACAAAAGAAAACTTATGTAAAACTCATGCTTTACTTTTTTAGTAAAGATGTAAATAACTAAAACAATATAAACAAACTTATTATTATGGAAATATTAAAGAAATATCACTTATCTGAAAGATCTAAAATTATCTCATCTTCTTTACCAGGAGAAAAATCAAAAAAAATATTAGAGTTACAAAAACAGATAGAAGGAAGTATCGTATCATACCCTAAAAATATGCCGATAGCTATAAAAAGAGCAAAAGGAAGTATCGTTGAAGATTTAGATGGAAATCAATTCATCGATTTCTTTGCTGGCTGTGGTGTTTTAAATGTAGGACATTGTAATGATTTTGTTTTAGAATATGTGAAAAAACAGCAAGAAGAATTAATTCACGCTCTTGATTTTCCAACAGAGAATAAGATAAGTTTGATTCAGAAAATAATAAAAAACCTTCCGAAAGAAATTAGAGATGACTATAAAGTGTGTTTTGGAGGACCAACAGGATCAGATGCAGTAGAAGCTGCTATAAAATTAGCTAAAATAAAAACAGGAAGAGATGGTATAATTTCTTTTAAAGGAGGGTATCATGGTATGACATGTGGGGCGTTAGCTGTTACTTCTGATATTGGTTTTAGAAACCATATTTCTTCACTGATGCCAAATGTTCATTTTGCTCCTTATAATTATTCTTATAGAAATGAAGATGGAAATAAAAATAATGAACTAGTTGCTTTTGAAGAGATGTTAACAAATAGTCATTCTGGAATATCTAAACCAGCAGCTATTATTGTAGAACCTATTCAAGGAGAGGGTGGGAATATTGTCCCTGAAGACGGTTATTTAGAAGAGTTAGTAAGAATAGCACATGAAAATGATGTGTTAGTTATTTTCGATGAAATTCAGTGTGGTTTTTTTAGAACAGGATCTTTTTTAGAATTTATGAATACCAAAGCGGTGCCCGATATTATAACTTTTTCTAAAGGCTTTGGAGGAATAGGCTTTCCTATAGCTGGTTTAATTTATAAGAGAGAAGTTGAAGCATGGAATCCAGGAGCTCATATTGGTACTTTTAGAGGAAATCAAGTTAGTATTTCAGCAGCAATTGGAGCTTTAGATTTTATAGAAAAGTATGACATCGCTGAGCATACTAAAACTATTGGGAGCTATTTAATGGGGAAGTTAGAATTATTAAAAATAGATAACCCTTTTATAGGAGAAGTAAGAGGTAGAGGAATGATGATAGGTGTTGAGTTTGTTAAAAATAAAGAAAGTAAAGTGCCTTTTCCTGAGTTTGTAAAGAAATATAGGAAAGAATGTTTTGAAAGAGGACTATTATTTGAAGTAGGAGGACATTATGATAATGTTTTAAGACTAGTACCACCATTAGTAACTACAAAAGCTATTGTAGATGCAGCCATAGAAATAATGAAAGAGGCTATTACTGCTTGTACAGAAGAATACATGGAACAAACTTTAGCTTAACAAAATTACCTTACCTAACTAAAAAACATCCAAAAAAATGTTACCATTTAACGATTTGAATTCTGAAAAAAAACTTTCAGAAGATACATTAATGCATATTTTTAAAAAGCATTTAGATGAATCACCAAATAAAATTTTATACAGGTTTTTTGCCAATGGAGAAGAAGAAAATGATTCAAGAACATTTTTAGAATTATATAAAAAAGCTGAAATAATAGCTTCAAATATATTAAGACATGCTAAGCCAGGAGATCGTGTTTTATTATTGTATCCTTCTGGTTTGGAGTTTGCAGATGCTTTTTTTGGATGTTTATTAGCAGGTGTAATAGCTGTTCCTGCTTTTCCACCTCAAGGAAAACGAAGAATAGGACGATTAGAAAAAATAACAATAGATTGTAAAGCAACATTAGTACTTACAACTGATGTTGTTTATACTAAAAATATTAAGTGGTTTAGTAATGAGGTTTTTGCAAATGTTTCTTGGTTAAAAACAAATACATTAGAGTTTGTTTTCAACCAAGTCTTTCCAAAAATAAATACGAGCACAATTGCATTTTTGCAGTACACTTCTGGTTCTACAGGAGATCCAAAAGGAGTAATTGTTAATCATGCTAACATAATCGATAACAGTGAAATATTTCAAGATTGTTTTAAAACAACAAAAAAATCAATAGGTGTTTCTTGGTTACCAATATACCATGATATGGGGTTAATTGGTAATATTATTCAGGCATTATTTGTAGGGTTTGAACTAATTATTTTACCACCAACAGCTTTTATTCAAAAGCCTATAAGATGGTTAAGATTAATTTCTAAATATAAAGGGACTATGAGTTGTGCTCCAAACTTTGCGTATGACCTTTGTACAAATCAAATTAAAGAAGAAGATTTAAAAGAAATAGACTTAAGTAGCTGGGAAGTTGCTATTAATGGATCTGAACCAATTCGCCCAGGCACAATGGCAAAGTTTGCAGATCGATTTACGAACTACGGATTTAAAAGAGCAACATTGTTTCCAGGTTATGGGATGGCTGAAACTACGCTGGTAGTTAGTGGTTGTGAGTACGATAAGGAACCAACTATTATTTCATTAAAGAAAAATGAACTTCATGAGGGGAAAGTACTTCTCAATTCTACACCTGAAAATTCCATTCAGTTAGTAGGAAACGGACCTGTACATAAAAAGTTAAAAACAAGAATTGTAAACCCGGAAACAAAACAAATTTGTAAAGAAGATGAAGTAGGTGAAATATGGTTAAAAGGGAATAGCGTTACAAAAGGATATTGGAACAAAAGCGAATTGTCAAAAGAAATATTTGAAGCCTATACAAATAATGTAGAAGGAATAAAAAACGAGAATGATGGCCCTTATTTGCGAACTGGAGACATTGGTTTTTTAAATGGTAATGAAATATATATTTCAGGACGTTTAAAGGAAATGATGATTTTTAATGGAGTAAACCATTTTCCTCAGGATATAGAAAGAACTGTTCAGTTCGGTCATCCTGATTTACAAAATAATGCAGGAGCTGCGGCAACAATAAAAGTTAATGGAGTTGATAAGCTATTAATAATACAAGAGGTAAAACGTACTAGTATACGTGATTATGATGCTGAAAAAATTATAAAAACAGTTTGTCAGCTAGTATTAGCAGAACATGAGTTGTCTATATATAAAATTGTGTTAGTAAACCCTGGACGTATAAAGAAAACATCAAGTGGGAAAATACAACGATTAGGAACTAAAACAGCATATGAATCTGGTGATTTAGGTGGTGTTTTAGAAGAGTGGACAGCTGGTGAACAAATAGAGAAAAAAGAAAAAGAGTTAATAGAGAGTTGTAGTCAAAAAGCAGATAATAAAACTGAACTTATAACTTGGTTACGAGAAGAAATAAGTAATTTATTACAAATTACTCCTTCTCAGGTTAATTTAAATGATTCATTTGCAACTTTAGGATTAAGTTCACTACAAGTAGTTCGTTTATCCGGAGTATTATCAGAATATATTAAAAAAGAGGTGTCTCCAACACTTTTTTTTGAATTGGAGACTTTGTTAGATGTTGTTGTTTATGTTGAAACCGAATTAATAGATGACGAAAAAACGAATCATAATACGATTCAATCAATTACTCCTAGAATAGTTACAAATAGAGACAAGATACCAGCTTCTTTTGCTCAAAAGAGTATGTGGATCATTGATCAAATAGGAGGAAGTATAGAGTATCATGTTTTTAAAGCTTTTACTATTCCTCAATCTATTGATGTGAATTTACTAAAAAGAGCGTCAAAGAAATTGGTAAAGCGGCATGAAGCTTTACGTACTGTATTGCAATCAAACGAAGAAGGAGATTTACATCAAAATATTCTTTCTGAGGATTCATTTGAAATGGAGTATGTAGAGTTAGATTCAAATGAAAACAGTAAAATTCAGGAATTAATTAGCTTACCTTTTGATTTATCATCAGATTATCCATTTAGGTTATTTTTAATAAAAGGTACTTCTAATGGATATAAATTACTTTTAGTAGCACATCATATAGCGTTAGACGGATGGTCAGGAAAGATAGTTTTAGATGAATTAACTACAATTTATTCTGCTTTATTAGAAGGAGAAAAAGATGGTTTAAAACCTTTATCAATTAACTATGTTGATTATTCGTTTTGGCAAGAAGAATATTTTAAAGGAAATGTTTTAGAAAGTTTATTGAAATACTGGGAAGTTCAATTAAAAGGAGTTACTCCTTTAACATTACCCTATGATTTTCCAAGGCCAATAGTTCAAAGTAAAAAAGGAAGAAGAGTTGCTTTAGCCTTAGATGATCAATTGATTTATAGTTTAAAAAAGTGTGCTAAAAAAGAAGAAGTTACATTGTTTATGTTAATGATGTCTGCTTTTAAAGTGCTCTTGTATAGATATAGTGGAGAAACAGATATCTGCGTAGGTACACCAGTAGCGAATAGAACAACTAAAGATGTAGAATCTTTAGTAGGAATGTTTGTAAATACATTAGCATTAAGAAGTGATTTAGACAACAATCCATCTTTTACTACTTTGTTGAAGCAAGTAAAACAAACCAGTATTCAGGCTTATGCACATCAATTGGTTCCGTTTGAAAAAATAGTAGAGAAAATAGCTCCAGAAAGAAACATGGGATATAATCCTGTGTTCCAAGTAATGTTTGATATGCAAATAGATTTGGATATGGAGAACTTAAAGTTTGGAACTGAACAAATAGCTAGATACAATATAGACCATACTACGAGTATGTTTGATTTAACTTTTACAGTTGAAGATCATGGTGATGGATTATTACTTCAGGCAGAATATTGTACTGATTTATTTACAGAAGGTACTATCAGTCGAATGCTTAGTAATTATCAAAAATTACTTAAAAGTATAGTTAGTAATTCTACTCAAAAAATTAATTCATTATCGCTTTTATCTTCTTTCGAAGAAAATTTATTATTAGGAAGAATATCTACATCTGAAGGATTTAATTTTAATCCGAAGGCTGTTGATTTGAATAATGATTTACCAATAAATATACATTTTGAAAATGTAGTAGAAGAAAATTTAACATCGATAGCAATACTTCATAATGAAATATCATGGACTTATAACAATTTAAATATCTATGCTAATCAAATTGCTCATCTGTTATTAAGTTTAAATATTCAAGAAGAAAATTGTGTAGGAGTATATTTAGAAAGAAATGCAGAGTTTGTAGGTAGCATGATGGGAATAATAAAATCAGGAGGAGTATATACTCCTTTAGATACACAGAATCCACCATCACGAATTGAAAAAATGTTAAAGGAGAATACTTTTTCAGTTTTAATTACAACATCGAAACTATTGTCTGAATTAAAAATAATTAAGGATATTCCTATTGTTTTAATTGATGAGGCCTCTATTGAATTAAAAGAAGTTTACGAAAAAGAGGAGTTATTTCTATATGATAAAGAAAATTTAAAAAACCAAAAAACAACAAATCCAGTAAATAAGAATCGAATGGATAGTTGGGCCTATGTATTGTATACTTCAGGTTCAACTGGAGCACCTAAAGGAGCGATTACTAAACATGCTGGTGCAATGAATCACCTCTTAGCAGAATATAGATTATTAGACTTGCCAGATGGTTTCCGTTTTTTACAAAGTGCAGGTATTGGGTCAGATATCTCAGTATGGCAAATTTTAGGCCCTTTATTAAAAGGAGGGGTAAGTGTTATTGTTGATAAATTTGAATTACTAGATTATGAAACGTTAATATCAACAATAAATCAAACCAAAGTAGATATCGTAGAATTTGTTCCTACTTATATGTGGGGTTTATTGTCTTATATTAAAGAAACTAAAAAACCAGTAGCCTTAGATTTACAGTGGGTTATGTTGGTTGGAGAATCTATTCCTGTAGCTTTAGTTAATGAATTAAGAGAGCTTTACCCAGAAGTTCGCCTTTTAAATGCTTATGGCCCATGTGAAGCTTCAGATGATGTAATTCAATATGAAATTAAACAGGAGTTACTTGAGCAGCAGTCAAAAGTGCCAATTGGTAGAGTAATACCAAATATGAATGTTGCTATTTTAAATGATAGTTTGGGTTTATGCCCAATAGGAGTTGTTGGAGAAATTTGCGTTAGTGGTATAGGTGTTGGGGCTGGTTACTTAGGGTTACCAGAAAAAACTGCGACTAGTTTTATAAATAACCCATTTCCTGATTTGTTAGGAGATGTTATGTATAAAACAGGCGATATGGGAAGATGGTTACCAGATGGAAATATCGAATTTTTAGGAAGAGAAGATCATCAGGTAAAAGTTCGTGGACATCGTGTTGAGTTAGAAGGAATCGCTTCAGTAATTAGGAAATCTGATAGGGTAGAAGATAGTTATGTACTAGTATATAATGATGACAAAGGAGAGGAATTAGTATTGTGCTTTTTAGTGTTAAGTAAAATAGGGAAAAATTACGATGAGCATACAATAGCTAAGGTGTTAAATGATTTGTGTAGTAAAGAGCTACCAATTTATATGCACCCTTCACAATATTGTATTATTGAAGACTTTCCTTTGAACTTAAGTGATAAAGTAGATGGTAAGAAATTATTAACTATATATGAATCAGATTTTTCGGGTGATAGAGTACTACAAACAAATAACTACCAAGCACCGCGCACCAAATTAGAAGAAAAATTAACAGCTATATGGCAGAATTTATTAGGCATTTCTCAAATAGGTATTTATGATAATTTCTTTGAGTTAGGAGGTCACTCGTTGTTAGCAACTCGTTTGGTATCAGTAATTCGTAAAGAAATGGATACTGAAGTTACTATAAGGTCGATTTTTATGAATCCTACAATTGAAAGATTGAGCCTTCATATAGAAAAGTCTTCTGAGCAAGCTGTATTGCCAAGTCTTGTAGCTCAAGTAAGAGGAAACCGTATTCCATTGTCTTTTAGTCAAGAGCGCTTGTGGTTTATAGACCAATTACAAGGAAGTAGAGAGTACCATATGTCTGGTAGGTTAAAGTTCAAAGGAGTCTTAAACATTTCAATACTAGAAAAATCATTAAATAAAATTATTGATCGTCATGAAGTATTACGAACAATAATAAAGTCAGAAGACGGTATAGGATATCAAGAAGTTCTCTCACTTAACGAATGGAAACTAAGTTCAGCTATTGTAAATGAAAAAGAAGAAATTGAAAATGATATTATTGAATTTTCTGCAATTCCTTTTGATCTTTCTAAAGATTATATGTTTCGAGCACGTGTTTATGATGATGGAACAAACGATTATGTATTAGCTGTTGTTTTTCACCACATAGCTTGTGATGGCTGGTCAGAAAGTATTTTCACCCAAGAATTAGTTACAATATATAGTGCATTAGTAAAACAGGAAGAAATAAATATACCTCCATTATCATTACAATATGCTGATTACGCAATATGGCAACGTAAATATTTACAAGGTGAAATATTAGAAAATCAGTTGTCTTATTGGGAAAAGAGGTTGTTAGATGTATCCTCATTGTCATTACCTTTAGATTATTCAAGACCATCAGTTCAAGATACTTCAGGTAAAATGGTAACTTTTGAATTAGATAAAAGTTTAAAGAATAAAATTAATACACTTTGTAAGCAAGAAGAAGTAACCTTATTTATGCTTCTACTATCTGCTTTTAAGGTGCTTTTATCAAAATATAGTGGGCAAGATGATATTTGTGTGGGTACTCCAATAGCTAATAGAACGCAATCAGGAGTTGAAAATATGATTGGCTTCTTCATAAATACGTTAGCATTACGAACTGATTTAAGTGAAAATCCAACTTTTAAAGAAGTTTTACAACGTGTGAAAGAAGTAACTTTAAAAGGCTATGATAATCAGTTAGTTCCTTTTGAGAAAGTAGTAGATAGAGTGGTAGAAACTCGAGATATGAGTATGTCCCCTTTATTTCAAACAGTATTTGTTTTGCAAAATACACCAGATGTATTAGATACGAATCTTGATGGATTGGATGTTTCATTACATGCCGATGAAAACACCAATGCAAAATTTGATATTACATTAAATGCAGAAGAGCATAGTGAAGGAATTTCATTGAGTATAGAATATTGTACAGCTTTATTTAAAGAAGAAACAATTCATCGCTTATTTGCTCACTATCAAGAATTATTAGAAAATGTAGTTGTTGATAATAATCAACCAATAAATGAACTATCAATACTTACAAAAAAAGAAGAAAATAGTTTGTTGAATGTTTTTAATACTCCATCAGTTTTATATCCAAAAGATAAAACTATAATAAGTCTGTTTGAAGAACAAGTCCAAAAAACACCACAAAAAGTGGCTTTGGTATTTGAGGGAAAAGAAATGACTTATGAAATGTTAGATAAACAATCTAATCAGTTAGCTAGGTTTTTACAAAAGCAAGGAGTAACTGTAGAGGATTTAGTAGGGATTTGCATTGAACGTTCTTTTGAAATGATAATAGGATTGTTAGGGATTTTAAAAGCTGGAGGTGCTTATGTACCAGTTGACCCTAATTATCCTAAAGATCGAATTGAATATATTTTAGATGATTCAGAAGTATCTATAGTATTAAGTACAACACAAAGTGTATCTGCTATTGGAAATTTATCAGCGTTAAATATTGTTTTATTAGATAATGACTGGGATTCTATTTCTCTTGAGTTAGAAACTAAATTAAAACCAGAGTATACGCCCGAGAATTTAGCGTATGTAATTTATACATCAGGAAGTACAGGGAAACCTAAAGGAGTTTTATTAACACATTTGAATGTGGTACGATTATTTTTTCATGAAGGTAGTTTGTTTGATTTTAACGAAGATGATGTATGGTCTATGTTTCATTCGTTCTGCTTTGATTTTTCAGTATGGGAAATGTACGGAGCATTATTTTATGGTGGGCGTTTAGTTATTATACCAGATACTGAAACAAGGGATACAACTTCTTTTAAAAATACATTAATAAAAGAAGGTGTTACTGTTTTAAATCAAACCCCAGGAGCGTTTTATACATTACAAGAAGAGTTCTTTAGAACTACTGAAAAACATAAAGTTAGGTATGTCATTTTTGGAGGTGAAGCATTAAACCCTTCGTATTTAAAACAGTGGAAAGAATCTTATCCTACATGTAAATTAATTAATATGTATGGAATTACAGAAACTACTGTACATGTTACTTATAAAGAAATAACAGAAAAAGAAGTAGAAGATACTAAAAGCACTATTGGAAGAGCAATCCCAACACTAAATTGTTATATAGTTGATGATAATTTACAGCTTTTACCAGTTGGTATTATTGGAGAATTATGTGTTTCAGGATCTGGATTATCTAGAGGGTATTTGAATCGTGAAGAATTAACAGGAGAGAAATTTGTTTCAAATCCGTATGATACAGATAAAGAATCAAAATTATATAAGACAGGAGATTTAGGACGCCTATTGTCTAATGGAGATATTGAATATGTAGGGAGAAAAGATGATCAAGTAAAAATAAGAGGTTATCGTATTGAGTTAGGTGAAATTGAAAATGTATTATCAACTTGTTTAGATGTTAGGCATTGTTGTGTTTTAGCAAAAGAAGATTTGCATAAAGTAAAATATTTAGTTGGGTATGTGGTTGTTGATGGAACTATAGAAAAAGATACCTTACAAAATTACTTGAGCTTAAAGCTTCCTGATTATATGGTACCACGAATTTGGGTAGAATTAGAAGAAATGCCTTTAACTAGTAATGGTAAAATAAATAAGAAAAAACTACCATTACCAGATGTTTCTAAATTATCGAGTAATGAATATGTAAGCCCTAGAAATGAAGTAGAATCAGTATTAGTAGAGATTTGGGAAGAGTTATTAGAGTTGGATAAAGTAGGAGTTTATGATGACTTTTTTGAATTAGGAGGACATTCTTTGTTGGCAACACGATTGGTATCGATGATTCGAAAGAAGATGGAAATTGAAGTTGCTATCAAAACTATTTTTATGCATCCTACAATAGCAGGATTAGAAAAATATTTAGTAATAAATTCAAGGAAAACAATATTACCAACTATTGTTTCACAAGATAAAACAGCGCGTATTCCGTTATCTTTTAGCCAAGAAAGATTATGGTTTTTAGATCAGTTACAAGGAACAGATGAATATCATATTGTTGGAGGTTTAAAGTTAAAAGGGAATTTAAATTTAACTGTTTTAGAAGATTCATTAAAAATGATTGTGGATCGTCATGAAGTTTTACGAACAATAATTCATACAATAGAAGGGGTAGGTTATCAGGAAGTTATATCGTCAGAAGCTTGGGAGTTGACAAAAGTTACGCTAACCAATAACGATAATGAAAAAGAAATGGTAGCTAAGTTTATAGGTAGTCCATTTAATATTTCTGATGATTATATGTTTCGAGCATGTATTTTTCAAGTAAGTCAAAATGAGTATACGTTAGCTTGTGCTTTTCATCATATAGCAAGTGATGGATGGTCTATTCCAATTTTTATAAATGAGTTAGTATCCATTTATGAAGCGTTACGATTAAATAAATCAATAGCATTACCTAATTTATCAATTCAATATGCTGATTATGCATTATGGCAAAGGAAATTTATTGAGGGAGATTTTTTAGAAAACCAATTAGCATATTGGGAAAATAAATTAAAGGGAGTTTCTGTATTATCGTTACCTACAAATAAAGTACGTCCGTCTGTTCAAAGTACAGTTGGAGCAAGCATTAATTTCGAATTGAATAAATCATTAAAAGAAGCTATTGTAAAAGTTAGCCAAAATGAAGGAGTTACAGTGTTTATGTTTATGTTGTCTGCTTTTAAAGTGTTACTATATAAATATAGTGGGCAAAATGATATTTGTGTAGGAACTTCTATAGCGAATAGAACACAATCTGGAGTAGAAGATATGATAGGCTTTTTTGTAAATACATTAGCCTTAAGAAGTGATGTTAATAATGATCTTAGCTTTAAGAAGTTGTTAGCAGATGTTAAACAAACAACCTTGGAAGGGTATGATCATCAATTGGCTCCTTTTGAAAAAGTAGTAGATCGAGTAGTAAATACTCGTGATATGAGTATGACTCCATTATTTCAAGTGATGTTTGATTTGCAGAATACTGCTAAAAATGAGCAAATTAAATTAGGGGAATTAACTGCTGCTTCTTGTGACTTTGAAGAAAAAACATCACAGTTTGATATTACGTTAGTAGCTACAGAACATTCATCAGGAATTTCATTGCGTATGGAATATTGTACTGATTTGTTTGAAGAAAGTAGTATAAAACAAATGCTACTACATTATCAAGAGTTATTAATTAATACAACAGAAAACGTTTCTCAGAGCATCGATAATTTATCTGTATTAACCCCTCAAGAGGAAGATTTGTTGTTAGGGCGAGTAGCAAATTCAGAAGGAGTAAACTTTAACCCGAAAGAACAAGATTTAGGCAATACTTTACCAATAAATGTTCATTTTGAAAAAATTGTAGAAGAGTATTCAACATCTATTGCAGTAATTGATAAGGAGGTAACGTGGAATTATGAAGAACTAAATAGTTATGCCAATCAAATAGCCCATCAATTATTAACAATAGGTGTAAAAGAAGAGAAGAGTGTTGGAGTGTACTTAGATAGAAGTGGAGAATTTATAAGTTGTATGTTGGGTATATTAAAATCAGGGGGAGTATATACTCCTTTAGATACCCAAAATCCATCTTCACGTATAGAGAAAATGTTGTCAGAGAATGAGTTCTCTGTGTTAATAACAAGTTCAGCGTTATTATCAGGGTTAACTAAAGTTTCATTGTCAAATGTTATAGTAATTGATGAGTTACCAACTCATTTATTAGATAGTATAGAGGTTCAAGGAATAAACGTTTATGACTCTTTATTTGTAGAAAAACAACCTACAGTAAATCCACCCAATATAAATAGAATGGATAGTTGGGCTTATGTATTGTATACATCAGGCTCAACAGGTGCACCAAAAGGAGCGATTACACGTCATGACGGAGCAATGAACCATTTATTAGCAGAGTATAAACTATTAGAGTTAGCAGATGGTTTCCGTTTTTTACAAAGTGCAGGAATAGGTTCAGATATTTCAGTATGGCAAATTTTAGGACCATTATTAAAAGGAGGAGCAAGTGTAATTGTAGATAAATATGAGTTGTTAGATTATGAGTCATTATTAGAAACGATTACCCGAACAAAAGTAAGCTTGGTAGAGTTTGTTCCAACTTATATGTGGGGCTTATTATCTTATATAAAAGAAAGTAAAAGAGCAATAGCATTAACAACATTAAAATGGATAATGTTAGTTGGTGAAGCAATTCCAGTAGGATTGGTGAATGATTTACGACGTATTTATCCAGAAATCCGTTTGCTGAATGCTTATGGACCATGTGAGGCATCTGATGATGTAATTCAATTTGAGATAACTAAAGGCTTTCCAGAGAGTCAATCAAGAGTTCCAATAGGTCGCGTAATACCAAATATGAATGTTGCTATTTTGGATGATAATTTACAATTATGTCCAATAGGAGTAACTGGAGAGTTATGTGTAAGTGGAGTAGGAGTAGGAGCAGGTTATTTAGGGTTGCCAGAACGTACATCTCAGAGTTTTATACCCAACCCATACCCAGATTTATTAGGAGACGTACTTTATAAAACGGGAGATTTAGGAAGATGGTTACCAGATGGAAATATAGAGTTTTTAGGACGAGAAGATCATCAAGTAAAAATACGAGGACATCGAGTAGAGTTAGAAGGAATCGCTTCTGTATTAAGAAAGCCAGAATCAATAGAAGATATTCATGTTTTAGTTCATAAAGATGAAGCTGATAAAGAATTGTTATTATGCTTTGTGGTATTAAGTACTATAGGTTTAAATCATGATGAGGGTTCAATAACAGAGTTGTTGCATGAGTTGAGTAAGTCTGAATTACCAACATACATGCATCCATCACAATATTGTATAGTAGAAGAGTTTCCTCAGAACTTAAGTGATAAGGTAGATGCAAAGAAGTTATTGTCAATATATGAATCAGAATTTTCAGGAGAACGATCAATTCAAATAAATAATTATGTTTCTCCACGTAATGAGTTAGAAGAACACTTGGTGAATATTTGGCAAGAATTATTAGGAGTTTCACAAGTAGGAGTTTATGATAATTTCTTTGAATTAGGAGGAGATTCTATTATAACCATTCAAGTGGTTAGTCAAATGAAAAGGTTAGGATATCATATTAAACCTCGTGATTTATTTGAAAATCAAACTATTTCAGAGATTTCAAATGTTGTAACTAATGCAGTTTCTGTAAACCTAGGAGAACAAGGAACCTTAAAAGGAGATAGTTTATTATTACCTATTCAACAACTTTATTTTAAAGATGAGTATGTAGAGAGTGTAGCTAATAATCAATCAGTACTGGTTTCAGTTGATAAATCAATTAAACCAAGTTCAATTCAAAAAGCACTAGAATTATTAATGGGGCATCATGATGCTTTACGTTTTCAATATCAACAAATAGATACTAGTTGGAATCAGTCTTATGGAAACGATAAAGGTGTTTTAGAAAAGGTGAACTTATCAAATATCGATTTAGGAAAATTACCAGAATCGATTACTAAAACATGTGAACTATATCAGGAAAGTTTGGCTATTAATTCTGGAAAAGTTTTTAAAATGGTTTTAATAAAGACCCCAGAAGGAGAAGAAAAAAATCGATTGTTTATGGTAGGGCATCATTTGGTTATAGATGGAGTGTCTTGGCGTATTTTATTATCTGATTTAAGTCGTATTGTAGATGGGTTAGAACAAGGAAAAACTTTAAATTTAGGTGTAAAAGGGAATTCTTACCGTGAGTGGGGACTAGCTTTACAAGAGTATGTAACTAAAAAAACTATAGCTTCACAAGTAGGGTATTGGTCTAAAATTCATACACCTTATAAAACACTACCTGTAGATAAAAAAACAGTAGCTAAAAATCTATATAGCGATGTTGTAGAATATCAAATGATTTTAGATGAAGAAAATACTTCATTGTTGTTGCAAGAAATAAATCAAGCTTATGGTACTACAATCAATGACGTACTATTAGGGTGTTTAGGATTAACAATTAGTAAGTGGAGTAATAATGAAGAGGTTATTATTGGTTTAGAAGGACATGGAAGAGAGGAGGTTTCTGAAGGAGTTGATGTAAATACTACGATAGGTTGGTTTACTACGTTGTATCCCGTTTGTTTATCTATAAAAAAGGAAATGTCTTTAGGAGATGTATTAACTAGCACAAAAGAAAATTTAAGATGTATACCAAATAAAGGAATGGGCTTTGGTCTTTTAAAATATATGCACCCGTCTCAAGAAATAAGAAATCGTTTATCTACAGTCCAATGGGATATTGTGTTTAATTATCTAGGGCAATTAGATAATGCTATTGAAACAAATTCTTGGATAACAGAAGCTACAGAATTTCAAGGAAATGAGATAGGGGGTTCAACACCATTTAATAATAAACTGGAAATTAATGGAGGTGTTAAAAATGGAAAACTTCAACTTTCTTGGAGCTATTCATCAAAAGAATACGATGTTGAAACAATAGTAGAATTAGCAAATTCTTATGTGTCAAATTTGAAAGATTTGATACGTCATTGTAAAGAAAAAGAAACTAGAGTATATACACCTTCAGATTATGGTCTTGAAAAAGAAATAAAACATGAAGAATTAAATAAATTTTTAAGTACTACAACCACAGATTTAGAAGAAATTTTCAAAATCTAAAAACCAACTTCAATATAAAAGTAATGAAAAATTTTATTATAAAATTACAAGGATTACATCTGTTTTTAGTAGAAAAAAATGGAGAATTATCTCTTAATATGGATAAAGAAAAATTTAATAAAGATCCATATGATTTTAATGAAGATCCAGAAGGAATAATTCCTTTTATGAAAAACAATAAATTAGAGTTAATTGCATATTTAAAGGAAAAGCATAAAAAACCAGAAGCTATATATAAATTAAGTCCTTTGCAAGAAGGATTGTTATTTCATAAATTATATGATGAAGATTCAAGCGCCTATGTTGATCAGCTTGTTGTTGATTTACCTAGCGAATTAAATTTAAATGCATTTGAATCTTCATGGAATTATGTAATACAAAATCATACTATTTTAAGAAGTTGTTTTTTGTATGAAGAATTTAGTATTCCTGTGCAATGTGTGTATAAAGATGTAACCATGCCTTTTACTGTGGAAGACTATAGTAGTTTTTCACCAACAAAACAGGATAAGAAGTTAGCAACTTTTTTAGAAGATGATCTTAAAAAAGGGTTTGTGTTTACAGAAGCTCCTTTACTAAGAGTTGCAATTATAAAAATTAGTGATTCGAGTTATAAAATGGTATTCACAAGTCACCATATTATACTTGATGGTTGGTCTTTATCTATTTTATTGGAAGAGTTTTTAGAAACTTATGAATGTTTAGTAAAAGGAAATTCAGTACCGCATAGAAAAGAAGAACAGTATGAAGATTATATAAAATATATTGCTGAAAGAAATATTTTCGATGAAGAAAAGTTTTGGAAAACATATTTAAATGAATTGACTTCACCTTGTTTATTACCGTTTTCAAAAAGTATATCTAGTAATAAAGAAATTGGAAAAGCAAAAGAAAACGTATTAATAATTGATGCTGATTTTACAGAACGTTTAACAAAATATGCTAAACAAAATCATTTAACTATTAACACATTAGTTCAAGGAGCTTGGGCTTTGTTACTTTCTAAATATACTGGCGATTTAGATGTTGTTTTTGGTGTAACAGTTTCTGGACGTCCAGCAGAACTAGAAAACTCTGAAGATCGAATAGGGTTGTATATTAATACATTACCACTTTATGCTAAGTTAGAAGAAGGTGCTTTGGTTTTAGATTGGCTTAAGTCGTTACAACTAGGACATATGAAATCTAGAGAACATCAGTATACAAATCTTGCAGATATTCAAAGGTTTAGTGGTATTCAAGGAGACTTGTTTAATAGTATACTAGTATTTGAAAATTACCCTATTTCTGAAGCATTAAAAGAGGAAGATAGTATTCTTGATATTGGGAATATTATGGTTCAAGAGCAAACTAATTACCCATTAACTATTGATGTTAATCTTGGAGGAAAAGAGTTGAATATTCAATTTAGTTATAATGTAGCTTTATTTGATGCTAGTACTATAATGATGATACAAAATCATTTTAATACGGTATTACATCAAATAATAGAAAATCAAGATAAAAAGATATCAGAAGTTTCCATATTAACGACTGAAGAGGAAGATTTGTTGTTAGGGCGAGTAGCAAATTCAGAAGGAGTAAACTTTAACCCGAAAGAACAAGATTTAGGCAATACTTTACCAATAAATGTTCATTTTGAAAAGATAGTAGAAAAACATTCAGCATCTATTGCAGTAATTGATA
>NZ_QOCC01000016.1:0-64886 GCF_003318185.1 Tenacibaculum sp. E3R01
CCAAAAGGAGCGATTACACGTCATGACGGAGCAATGAACCATTTATTGGCAGAGTATAAACTATTAGAATTAGCAGATGGTTTCCGTTTTTTACAAAGTGCAGGAATAGGTTCAGATATTTCAGTATGGCAAATTTTAGGACCATTATTAAAAGGAGGAGCAAGTGTAATTGTAGATAAATATGAGTTGTTAGATTATGAGTCATTATTAGAAACGATTATCCGAACAAAAGTAAGTTTGGTAGAGTTTGTTCCAACTTATATGTGGGGCTTATTATCTTATATAAAAGAAAGTAAAAGAGCAATAGCATTAACAACATTAAAATGGATAATGTTAGTTGGTGAAGCAATTCCAGTAGGATTGGTGAATGATTTACGACGTATTTATCCAGAAATCCGTTTACTGAATGCTTATGGACCTTGTGAGGCATCTGATGACGTAATTCAATTTGAGATAACTGAAGATTTTCCAGAGAGTCAATCAAGAGTTCCAATAGGTCGCGTAATACCAAATATGAATGTTGCTATTTTGGATGATAATTTACAATTATGTCCAATAGGAGTAACTGGAGAGTTATGTGTAAGTGGAGTAGGAGTAGGAGCAGGTTATTTAGGGTTACCAGAACGTACATCTCAGAGTTTTATACCCAATCCATATCCAGATTTATTAGGAGACGTACTTTATAAAACGGGAGATTTAGGAAGATGGTTACCAGATGGAAATATAGAGTTTTTAGGACGAGAAGATCATCAAGTAAAAATACGAGGACATCGAGTAGAGTTAGAAGGAATCGCTTCTGTATTAAGAAAGCCAGAATCAATAGAGGATATTCATGTTTTAGTTTATAAAGATGAAGCTGATAAAGAATTGTTATTATGCTTTGTGGTATTAAGTACTATAGGTTTAAATCATGATGAGGGTTCAATAACAGAGTTGTTGCATGAGTTGAGTAAGTCTGAATTACCAACATATATGCATCCATCACAATATTGTATAGTAGAAGAGTTTCCTCAGAACTTAAGTGATAAGGTAGATGTAAAGAAGTTGTTATCAATATATGAATCAGAATTTTCAGGAGAACGATCAATTCAAATAAATAATTATGTTTCTCCACGTAATGAGTTAGAAGAACACTTGGTGAATATTTGGCAAGAATTATTAGGAGTTTCACAAGTAGGAGTTTATGATAATTTCTTTGAATTAGGAGGGCATTCTTTATTGGCTACACGTTTAGTGTCAACAATTCGTAGAGAATTGGAACTTGAAATAGCGATAAAAGATGTTTTTGTTTATTCAACTATAAATGACTTAGGAATACACTTGTCAAAAAAATCTGAGGGCGTATTATTACCAGTTATTGTTTCTCATAGAAAAGAAGGACGAACTCCATTATCATTTAGTCAAGAGCGTTTATGGTTCTTAGATCAATTGCAAGGTAGTATAGAATATCATATGCCAGTTGTATTAAAGTTAAAAGGAAAAATAGATGCTTCTATTTTGGAAATGACGTTAAAAACAATAATAGAGCGTCATGAAGTATTACGTACCGTTATAAAATCTGAAAATGGTATTGGATTTCAGGAAGTTATTTCTTCTGAAAATTGGCATTTACCTGAAAGTAATTTAGAAAAAGAAAGTGTTGAAAAAACAATTTCCAATTTTATGGAGTCTCCTTTTGATTTGGAAAATGATTATATGCTTAGGGCTAAGATTTACCATTTAGAAGACGATCAATGTTTGTTAGCGATGGTGTTTCATCATATTGCAAGTGATGGTTGGTCAGAAGGTATTTTAATAACTGAATTTGAAGAAATATACAATTCATTAAAATTAAATAAAAATACTGAATTACAAAGTCTAGAATTGCAATATGCAGATTATGCAGTGTGGCAACGTGAATATATAGAAGGAGTTGTATTAGATAAACAATTAACTTATTGGGAAGAAAAGTTAAAAGGAATAACATCTTTGTCATTGCCTACAGATTATCCAAGGCCTTCTATTCAAAGTACTGAAGGGTATAGTGTCGATTTTAAGTTAGATAAAGAAGTAAGCAAAGCAGTAAAAGAGTTGTGTAAAGAAGAAGGGGTTACATTGTTTATGGTATTACTCGCTGCTTTTAAGGTTTTATTATCAAAATATAGTGGACAAGAAGATGTCTGTGTTGGTACACCAATAGCTAACAGAACACAATCAGAGTTAGAAGGAATGATTGGGTTCTTTGTAAATACTTTAGCACTTCGTACTGATTTGAGTAATAATCCTAGTTTTAAGGAAGTATTAAAGGCAGTAAAAAGTACAACTTTAGAAGGGTATGATAATCAACTAGCTTCTTTTGAAAAAGTAGTAGATAGAGTAGTTGATACTCGAGATATGAGTATGTCTCCATTATTTCAAGTTCTATTTATTTTACAAAATACACCTCAAGACTCAGAAATAAAACTAGAAGAATTATCTGTTTCTGATTATGAGTATAAAGAAGTTACTTCACAATTTGATATTACATTAAATGTTGAAGAACAAGCTTCAGATATTATTTTGAGTATGGGCTATTGTACAGCGCTTTTTAAAGAGGAAACTATTAAAAGCATGTTGGTTCATTACCAAGAATTGTTAAGGAGTATTATTACAAATAAAAATCAAAGCATAAATAAATTATCCATATTAACTACTGCAGAAGAAAATGAATTAAAAATTAATTTTAATAATACTTCAGTTGATTCTCCTAAAGAGAAGACATTAGTTGATTTGTTTAGAGAGAACGTAGGTAGAACACCAAATAAAGAAGCGATTATATTTGAAGGAGTTTCATTGACTTATAAACAATTAGATGAAGAATCTAATAGATTGGCTAATTATATTTTATCTAAACATAAAGTTGCTTTAGAAGATTTAATTGTAGTAAAATTAGAAAGAAGTAATGATCTTATCATAAGTTTTTTGGCTGTTTTGAAAACAGGAGCAGCTTACCTACCTATTGACCCTAATTACCCACAAGAACGTATTTCATATATTGAAAAAGATAGTAAAAGTACGATAGTTATTGATAAAGAGTTTTTGGATCTCTTTAAAGAAGAAAAAGCAAATTACCTTTCAAGTGCACCAGAAATAGAAATAACAAAAAAATCTTTAGCATATGTAATTTATACATCAGGTTCTACAGGGAATCCAAAGGGTGTTATGATTGAGCATAAGGGTATTGTGAATACTGTTTATACACAAATTGACGCTTTAAATATTAATGAGAAAACTCATTGTTTGCAGTTTGCTAGTTCATCTTTTGATGCATCAATTTGGGAAATATTCTTACCACTTTTAAGTGGGGCAAAGTTGTTTATTATTGAAGAAGACAAAAAATCTGATTTAGATTATTTTGCAAATTATTTAAGTGAAAATAATATAACTATAGCAACATTACCTCCTGCTTTTGTAAAGCTAATGCCTATTGATTCTTTACGTTCTTTAGAAGTGTTAATAACAGCAGGGGAGCAAGCTCCAATTGATGAAGCACTTGAATTTGTAAATAAGGGAGGAAAATATATTAATGCCTATGGACCAACAGAAACAAGTATATGTGCTACTACTTTTCAAGATGATTTTACAGATAAAATTCCTATTGGTAAGCCTATAGGAAACACAAGTGCTTATATTTTAAGTGATACTCAACAATTACTTCCAAAGGGTGTTGTGGGAGAATTATGTGTTGGAGGAGCAGGATTAGCACGAGGCTATATTAATAGAGAAGAATTAACAGAAGAAAAATTTATAGCTAATCCTTTTGTTAAAGGAGAACGTATATATAGAACAGGAGATTTAGCAAAGTGGTTACCAGATGGAAATATAGAATTTTTTGGTAGAACTGATGATCAGGTTAAAGTTAGAGGGTATCGTATAGAATTAGGAGAGATAGAGGCAGTTTTATCAATGCATTCTGTAATTAAGAACAATTGTGTATTAGCTGTTAGTGATACTGAAGGTACTAAAAGGCTGGTAGGTTATATAGTAAAAGAAGGTCTTGTTGAGAATGAGGAAATAGAAACTTATTTAAAAACAAAGCTTCCTGAATATATGGTTCCAACAACTTGGGTAAGTTTAGAAAAAATGCCATTAACAAGTAATGGTAAAATTGATAAAAAGAGTTTAGAGAAAATCGAATTATCTGGTATATCTCAACAAGAATATGTGGCTCCAAGAAATGAGATTGAAGTAAAACTTGTTAAAATATGGGAAGAGTTATTAGAAGTAGATAAAATAGGAATACACAATAACTTTTTTGAGCTAGGTGGTCATTCATTATTGGCAACACGATTAGTTTCTATGATTCGTAGTGAATTAAAATTAGAAGTAAAAATCAAAGCTATTTTTGAACATACAACTATTGCTAATTTAAGTATTCATTTAGCTGAATCATCAAAAACACTCTTACCAGCATTAGTAGTTCAAGAAAAAACAAACGATATACCATTATCATTTAGCCAAGAACGTTTATGGTTTTTAGATCAGTTACAAGGAAGTACTGAATATCATATACCTATAGTACTTAGATTAAAAGGAAAATTGAGTATAGAGAATATTGAAAAATCATTAAAAACTGTTATTGAAAGACACGAGGTTTTAAGAGCGGTAATATATGCTAAAGAAGGTGTTGGCTATCAACAATTTTTAGAATCAGAAAAATGGAATTTAATCACACATTTATTAGATGAAAAAAATGAAGAGGAAGTAATAACTTCATTTTTAGAAGAACCATTTAATTTATCGGAAGATTTTATGCTTCGTGCCTGTCTATATAATCTTGGAGATAATAATTATGTTCTAGCTTGTGTAATTCATCATATTGCTAGTGATGGATGGTCTCAAGGTGTTTTAGTGTCAGAATTTATGAGCACATATAAAATGCTACAAATCAAAGAAGAGCCAGTATTACCAAAGTTGAAAATTCAATATTCAGATTATGCTCTTTGGGAACGAAAATATATTGAAGGAGAAATTTTAGATACTCAATTGTCATATTGGGGAAATAAATTAAAAGATATTACACCTTTAATATTACCAACGGATTATATACGACCATCAATACAAAGTAAAGAAGGAACTGCAATTCAGTATGAGTTAGATAAAGATTTAACAAAAGCTTTAGTTGATTTTAGTAAAAAAGAGGATGTTACTTTATTTATGACATTGCTGGCAGGATTTAAAGTTTTACTATCTAGGTACAGCGGTCAAGAAGATATTTGTATTGGAACAACAATAGCCAATAGAACACAGTCTGACGTGGAAGATATGATTGGCTTTTTTGCAAATACATTAGCATTAAGAACTGATTTAAAAGGAGCTTTGACTTTTACAGAAATTTTATCTAGAGTTAAAGAAACAACTTTAGAGGGTTATGAGCATCAGCAAACACCTTTTGAAAAGGTTGTAGATCGTGTTGTTGATGATAGAGATATGAGTATGAGTCCAATATTCCAAGTGTTGTTTACACTTCAAAATACTCCGGAAGAAAAAGAAGAAATAGAACTAGAAGGAATAACTTTTTCACCATATGAATACGAAGCGAATACATCACAGTTTGATTTAAATTTAACAATAGAAGAAAATGAATTAGGATTGTCGTTAGATATGGAGTATTGCACTGATTTGTTTAAAGAAGAAACAATTAATCGCTTTTTGCTTCATTATCAAGAGTTGTTGAAAAATATAATTACTGGTGCTGATCAAGAGGTAAAGAAATTGTCTTTTTTAACAAAAGAAGAAGAGCATCAATTATTACATATTTTTAATGATACGCATGTAAATTATCCTTTAGATAAAACATTTGTTGAGCTCTTTGAGGAACAGGTTCAAAAAGCGCCAAACTCTATAGCGGTTTCTTTTGGAGAAAAGAAAATTACATATAAAGAGTTAGATCAAGAAACCAATCAATTAGGATATTACTTAGAAAGTATAGGGGTTAAAGAAAATGATTTAGTAGGAATATGTTTAGATCGTTCTGAAAATATGCTGATAGGTATATTAGGAATCTTAAAAGCTAAAGGAGCATACGTACCAATGAAACCAGATTTTCCTGAGGCACGAATAGAGCATATATTTGAAGACGCTCAATGCAATGTAATATTGGTAGATGAGAAAGGAAAGGATGCTGTTGGTGAGTTGTCGAATAAAATAAACATGGTAATGCTATCAGAAAGTGATAAAATATACCAAAGTCAACCTCAAGTACCGCTAAAAGTAAAAAGCAAGCCATCTTCATTAGGATATGTCATTTATACATCTGGAAGTACAGGAAAACCCAAAGGAGCAATGATTACGCAGCAAGGAATGTTAAATCATTTACTTCTTATGATAGATGAATTAGAAATGGATGCTACTAGTGTAGTTGCATTTACAGCACCATTTACTTTTGATATTTCTGTTTGGCAAATGTTAAGTGGTTTGTTATGTGGAGGTAAAATAGAAGTGTATAGTGAGCGTCAAATATCTGATCCATTCATATTACAAGAGTCATTATACAATGAAAATGTTAGCATACTTCAATTAGTACCTTCATATGTTTCTGAGTTGTTAAATGCTAATTCAGAAAAGAAGCTAGAAAAATTAAAATATTTCTTAGTAACAGGTGAAGCTGTTCAGTATTCATTATTATCTAAGTGGTTTGAGTATTATCCATCTGTAGCAGTTGTAAATGCTTATGGCCCAGCTGAAGCTGCTGATGATGTAAGTTTACATATTATGAGAGAATTACCTAGTGAAGGAATTGTTTCAATAGGTAAACCTGTAGCAAATATGCAGTTGTATATTGTGGATACTTCAAGTAATTTATGTGCTTTAGGAGTTGTTGGTGAAATATGGGTAGGAGGTATTGGAGTTGGACAAGGTTATATTAATGATAAAGAAAGAACAGTAAAAAGCTTTATTGAAAATCCTTTTATAAAGTCAGAAAGTAAAGTATATAAAACTGGTGATTTAGGAAGGTGGTTACCAGATGGAACCATAGAGTTTTTAGGAAGACAAGACGATCAAATAAAAATTAGAGGATATCGTATTGAGTTAGGAGAAATAGAAAATATATTATCACAAGAACCTACAGTTAACAGTTGTTGCGTTATAGCTAAACCAGATTCTTTAGGTAATAATAGATTAGTTAGTTATGTTGTAACTGAAGGGGATTTTGATAGACTATCAATACAGAATTATTTAAAAACCAAGCTTCCTGATTATATGGTTCCACAAGTTTGGGTAAATTTAAATGAAATGCCATTAACTAAAAATGGTAAAATTGATAAAAAAGAGTTACCAGAACCAATAGTTTCTTCTGCTTCTGCAATTGATGATGAAGGACCAAGAAATAAAATAGAAGAAAAATTAATAGTTATTTGGCAAGAATTATTAGAAGTTGAAAAAGTTGGGATCAATGATAGTTTTTTTGAACTTGGCGGGCATTCAATACTAGCAATTCAAATGGTAGTTAGGATGAATGATGTATTACCAAGAGAAATAACGATTGCACATATATTTGAATATCCAAGTATAGCTTCTTTGCGTGAATATTATGCAACCGACGTTGAGTTTAAAAAAGATGTTTTAGTGGCTTTACAAAAAGAAGGAACAATGAAACCAATATTTTGTGCACCACCAGCTGGAGGAGACTCGATGGGATATTCTAAGTTGTCAAAACAATTAGGTAATGAACAGCCTTTGTATGGATTTCAATGCCCTGGTTTAGATGGGAAAACGCCTTACATAGAAACTGTAGAGGAACTTGCTACTTTGTTTATAAATGAAATGCAAACTGTTGATCCTGAAGGGCCGTATCGTTTAGCAGGATATTCTTTTGGAGGTGATATTATTTATGAGATGATGCAACAATTGTATCGTAATGGGTTTGAAGTAGAAGAGTTGTTTGTATTTGAAGCTGTAGCACCAGATTTTATTGAGGAAGATGAATTAGATGATAAAGCGTTTAATCAAGTAGCACACTTTTTAGTAGAGGAAATAAACGGGTTATTTGATACTAATATTGAAGTTGATAGTAAAATGTTAAGGGGAAAAACAAAAGAAGAACAATTAGAAATTGTTTTTGATTTGGCTAAAGAGTCTCCAAACTTAGAGGCTATTGAAGAGCAAATGCGAGGTAGAGTTAATGTTTTTATAGCGAATAACTTATCTAATTATATTCCTAAGGATATAGAAAAGAGAGATGTGCCTGTGTATGTATTTAAAACTATAGAAGAAGGCATAGAAGGAGAACTTGGCTGGCAAAAATTCATGGATAGAGAGGTAACGGTATTTTCGGTTCCTGGTGATCATGGAACGATGTTAGAAGAACCGCATGTTCAATCGATAGCAACTCACATGAAGCAACTTTCTGTAAAAGAATTTGTAACTGCTTAATTAAAAAAGCAAAATTGTTTTTTACTAATTCTTTCTGATTTTTTAAATAATGAAAAAATATTTCTTGTATTTAGGCCTAATAATGTTTTCATTATTAGGCACTGAATTAACTGATTTTTGTTTAGGTGTTTGGGTGCTTAAACAACCAAACCCGTCAATTACATCCTATTCATTTATTTGGTTTTTTGAAGAAGCTCCAGCAGTTTTGTTAGCTCCATTTATAGGTAGTTTAGTTGATAGGTGGAGTAAAAAGAAAATGATTATTTATGGGCAGGTAGTAGCTGGTATTGGTACTCTTATATTGATGTTATTATATAACAGTGGAGAGCTGAAACCTTGGCATATTATGATAGTTTCTGGTATAGGCTCTATTGCAAGTATGTTTGTTTTTACTGCTTTCTATGTTGCTACTACAGCTTTAGTACCTAAAAGTAAATTAGTAAATGCTCAAGGAATATCACTAGGTTTATTTGGTTTAATAAATGTTGGGGTTCCTATGGCTGCTCCTGCATTGTATAGGCTAATGGGAATGGATAAAGTTTTTTTGATAGATATCGTTACTTTTTCTGTAGCTATACTTGTTTTTTTTATGATACAGTTTGTGGTTGTTGAAAAAACAGAAGAAAAATTTAATATGAAAAACGACTGGAAGCTAGTGAAAGGTTTCTTGGTTGAGCGACAAGGACTTATTAAGTTACTAGCGTTCTTTTTTATTATTCATTTTTTAATTGGTTTAGTACAAGTATTGTTCACTCCTTTAATATTAGATTTTGCCGATGAATATGCTGTTTCAAAGATAATGACAATAGTAAGTTTAGGTATGATTGTAGGTGCCTTAATAATGGGAGGAGTAAAGAAATTTAAAAAGCCTATTCAAAAAATTATGTTCGCTAATATTTTTGCTGGAATTCTTATAGCTTGTTTATGGACAAGCGTGAATACATATGGTTTAGCAATATTAGGAATGTCAATAATTATACTATTTACAATTTCAGATGTTATAAATGAAGCATTTTATTTAGCAATTGCCCCTGTAAAATTAATTGGAAGATTAGGAGGTTTTGAAGAGTTATTAGTTGGTGCAGCTGGTCCATTAGCTTTTTTATTATCTGGAGTATTAGTAGATACTTTAAAAAATATGGTTACAGCTTTTCCAAAAACAGTAGTTAATTATTTTCCAGGAACCAGTGTTACACTAGCTATTATAATTGTTTTTACTGTCTCTGGAGTTTTGCTCTTTTTGATTTCACTATGGTTTAGTAGAACAAAGTCAATAAAAAATCTAGATCTAATGTATGATATAGAGATGGATAAGAGTAGTCAAAAGAACAATGAAGACAAAATAAAAAAAGAGAACCAAAATATAGATAAAGAAAAAGAAGTAGCATTCGCTAACACTTTAGATTAAAAAGACAAATAACTAAATAATTAAATAATAATGGATAAGATAGAAGAATTAAAAAAACTAAAGTCTTTTCAACACATTCCTATTGAAAAAAGTATGAATAGAGGTATTTTTTATAAGGAATATGTAAATAAAAATAAGCCTGTAGTAATAAGAGGAATGACAAATAAATGGAAAGCTCTGAATTGGGATTCCGAATACTTTAAATCAAAAGGAAAAGAGCAAGAAGTAGCTATAAAAGTAGGAGATATAAGTGAAGGTAAAAAAGAAAAAATGCAGCTTAGTTCTTATGTGGAGCAGCTAGAGGAGTATGAGCAAAACCTTAAAATGGGGTTGAAGGCAACAAAGCCAGGGTATTTACATGACCTTCCTTTTTTTTACATGTTTCCAGAGTATTTATCTGATATAAATCCTTTTCCTAAAGAACTATTACCTAAATGGTACTGGTCTAAATGGCAAAACTATATTCAATTTTTTATGGGGTCGACAGGTAGTTTAACTCCATTGCATTTTGATACGCTATTGACAAATAATTTATTCTTCCAGGTTGCAGGTAGAAAGAAATTTATATTGATAGAAGCAAACCAAAAAAAGGATTGCTATATGGAAGGATGGAGATGGGCAAAATTTGATCCCCAAAATCCAGATTATGAAAAGTTCCCTCAGGCAAAAGGGGTTAAGATAATGGAGGCAATATTAGAGCCTGGAGATATTCTTTTTATGCCTTCAGGAATGCTTCATCAGGTACATGGATTAAGTCAATCGGTATCATTTAATATTGATTGGCATACTTCAAAAAGTGCAAGAAAAGGAGTGGCTACTTTATGGAAAGGAGCGCCTCTTAAAAATGTGTATTACAATGCATTAACATATGCAGGTCTTGGACTTAAAGTTCCAGAAAAAATTATTTTTCCACTTTATAAATCATATTTAAATTATGTTAGTTAATCTAATACTTCTTATAATCAGTTATTTAATAAATTATATCTAATCAAAAAAGAAAAAATGAAAGTACCTAGAGTAAAAAGTATATCAGAAGAAAGTTTTATTGAAAACTATATCGTAGGAAATACACCAGTTATTGTGACTGATGGTATGGAAAACTGGGATATGGAAAAATTTACACCAGAATATCTTATAAAGGAATTTGGTGATGAGAAAGTTCAGGTATATAATGACTTATTTGATTTACAAACTGTACAGTCATTAGAAAAGTATATCAATACTAACTTTTTTAGAAGTGAAGCTGATGGGCCGGCAAAGCAGTACATGAGATGGTATACAAAACTAAAAGAAGTTGAGTTTTATTGGTCAGATAGTGTTTTTGATAGATTAAAAAATGCATGGAGTCAACCTTATTTTATACCAGATACATCATTGGTGATTCCAAGTAATAAAAATGCTGAAAAAAGAACTATTAATGAGTATGGATACCCATATAAAGGATTGTTTATCTCAGGAAAAGGCTCTAGAACAAGATTGCATAAAGATCCATTTGTGAGTAATGCTGTTTTGTGTCAATTTCACGGGCAAAAAGAAATATTTTTATACAGTCCTAAAAAGGAACAGGATGTGATGAGTAAAGGAGCATTTGTTGATGTTAAAAATCCAGATCATATAAAGTTTCCAAATTTTTCTAATATAACACCTGATTATGAAGATATATTATCACCAGGAGAGATTATACTTTTTCCTTCAGGTTGGTTTCATGATGTAACTAGTGTATCTGATAGTATTTCAATTACATGGAACTTTTTGCATGCTACACAAATAGATAAACTTTGTAAGCATATTAAAAATAATCCAGAAGATGATCAATTAGAGATAGCTCGTTTTTTTCTTAAAGACGAAATCTCAAAAGAAATGAAAGCTGAGGAGTTGATAATGTTCTTTAAAAATAAGTTTGAAGCTCAAAATGTAGTACTAAGCTAAGGATAAGTAATTATTTAAAAATGGAACAAGCTTTAACAACAACTAAAACTAAAATAATAGCCTTGCCATATGCAGGGGGGAATAAATATTGTTACAGAGCAATTCAAGAATATGTACCAAAAGATATTGAATGGGTAACATTAGAGTTACCCGGAAGAGGTGAGCGATTTACTGAGGAATTCATTGAAACAATAAATGAAATGGCTGAGGATCTTTTTGTTCAATTAATATCAGTTGTAGGCGGGAGTGAATATATTATTTTCGGACATAGTATGGGAACATTATTAGGATATGAATTGCTTAAAAAAGCAAGAGAGGAAAAATTTAAATTACCTAATAGTTTGTTTTTTACGGGAAGAGGAGCTCCAGAATACGACAAAATTGTAAATAAAAAATCTCAACTCTCTGAAAAAATATTTTGGAAAGAAGTAAATGAAATGGGTGGTTTGCCAAAAGAAATTTTAGCAAACGAAAGCTTATTAAATTTGTATTACCCAATCTTAAAATCTGATTTTAAATCAATAGAAAATTATAAATATAAAACGGGGAACTTACCATTTATGATACCTATTCAAGTATGTTTAGGTACAGAAGAAATAGGAGAGGGAAAGAATAAAACAACGATTACAGAAATGAAAGCATGGGGAAAAGTAACTTCTGGTCCATGTAGTTTTGAAGTATTACACGGTGATCATTTTTTTATTTTCAAACACCCTAAAGCTATTGTTCAAAAATTATGTTATGCTGTTGAAAAAAGTAAGCAGCTGTCTGTGATTTAATTACAAATAAATTTATTTAAAATAACGTATTGAACCTTTTGAATTACTCATAAATTTAAAAGTGTTCAGTAAATAGTAATGCTATAAACTTAACCAAATGAAAGTATTAAAATTCGGAGGAACTTCACTAGGATCAATTGAAAGTTTGTCTCAAGTAAAAGACATCCTTGAAAAAAAGAATGAAGAAATAATTGTTGTTTGTTCTGCAATGTCTGGAGTTACAAACCAATTAGTTTCTATTGTAGAGGATGTTAAAAATAACAATACAATACGTATAAAGGAATATTTATATAATTTAGAAGGAAAACATATTGATGTTATACATTCTTTAATTGTTGATAATGAAGTAAAGGAAAAGCTAAAAAAAGAAATTTCTAATATGATTAAAGAAATTTCAGAATTGACTAAGCAGCAATATTCAGAATCTTTAAAATCTAAAATAATAACTTATGGGGAAGCGCTTTTAACTCAAATATTTTCTGAGTACTTAAATGTTTCAGGAGTACCAAATACATTATTAAAAGCAAAGGATTTTATGCTGGTTGATTCTATAGATAAACCTAATATAGAAAAGGTTTCAGACACATTAAAATCAGTATTAGAGCATTTACCTAAATCTGAAGTATATATCACACAAGGTTTTATTTGTAGAGATGAAAATGGAATTATAACAGATCTTAAGAGAGGAGGGAGTGATTATTCGGCAACAATTATAGGCGCAGCAATAGATGCAGAAGAAATAGAAATTTGGACAGATATAGATGGGCTTCATAATAATGATCCTAGATATGTTAATAATACAGAGTCAGTGCCTTATTTGTCATATGCAGAAGCATCTAAATTGGCACATTTTGGTGCAAAAATATTACACCCAAAAACTGTTTTACCTTTGGCAGGAAAAGATATTCCAGTAATATTAAAGAATACATTTATGCCTAGTAAAACTGGAACAGTTATATCTAGTGATGCTTATACAAAAGGTGTAAAGGCTATTTCTGGAAAAGATAAAATAACCATAGTTAAAATTGAACCTAAAGTTGCTTTAGGTGGACATGGTTTTTTAAAAGAGATATTTGAGATTTTTGATAAACATAAAACTTCTATAGGAGTTGTAATTACTTCAGAAGAGTCAATATCATTAACTATTGATGATACAAGTAATCTTGTAGAAATTGTTAACGAAATTGAGGTTCATGCTGAGGTTAATATTGATTCATTAAATACTATTATTTGTATTGTCGGGAATTCTATAATTGATGATGAAAAAACACATAAAATATTTGATATACTAAAACATATACCTGTTAAAATGATATCTCTTGGTAAAAATGATAATAATGTTTCCGTAGTTATTGATACAGAATCTAAAGTTGAAGCATTAAAGTATTTACAAGAAAAACTTTTTTTACGAAAAAAAGCATTCGCATAATTATTGCGATATAGATAGATTAGATAGAAACAAAAAAGACTTTACAATTTGTAAAGTCTTTTTTTTGCTCCTCCTCTTGGACTCGAACCAAGGGCCCTCTGATTAACAGTCAGATGCTCTAACCAACTGAGCTAAGGAGGAATGTTCATATAGAACAATCTATGTAAAATTTGGAAATTATCGGCTTCCAAGTTGCCTTCTGCTCCTCCTCTTGGACTCGAACCAAGGGCCCTCTGATTAACAGTCAGATGCTCTAACCAACTGAGCTAAGGAGGAATTTAAGATGATATAAATCTTAAAATGCGAGTGCAAATTTAAGTGTTTTTTTAATATCTGCAAATAAAAAGTGATAAAAAAATAAATAAGAATGAATACTATTTGAAAATCAAATCGTTATTAAACGTTTTTTTGAATAAAATTCTTTCAAAATATATTAGCTTGTGCAAAAAAGTATCAGAAATTAAGAATAAAAAAAAACCTTGTTTTTCTTAAAAGTTGTATTTTTGTGGTCATTATTCTTATATAAAGAAAAGTATAACAAAAAATATGGACAAGTTTTCGTTCTTAAACGCAGTACATACAGGTTTTATAGGTGATTTGTACGAACAGTATCAAAAAAACCCTGATGCGGTAGAACCAAGTTGGAGAAGTTTTTTTCAAGGATATGATTTGGCAAATGAAGATTATTCGTTAACAGACGAAGAAAATTCAATTGAAATTCCTGAAGAAGTACGTAAAGAATTTTTGGTAATTGATTTAATAAATGGATACCGAACTCGTGGGCATTTGTTTACTAAAACAAATCCAGTTAGAGAAAGAAGAAAGTATGAACCTAGCCTAGACTTAGAGAATTTTGGTTTAAATAAATCAGACTTATCAACAGTCTTTAATGCTGGAGATATTTTAGGTATGGGGCCAAGTCCTTTATCACAAATAATCTCTCACCTTAAAGCAATTTATTGTGATAGTATTGGGGTAGAGTATATGTATTTAAGAAACCCTGAAGAATTAAAATGGTGGCAAAGTCGTTTAAATAAAAACGATAATCACCCTATGTATGATTTAGAAGGGAAAAAATATATTCTTACTAAACTAAATCAAGCTTCTACATTTGAAAGTTTTTTACAAACAAAATATGTTGGGCAAAAACGTTTTTCTGTTGAAGGAGGTGAAACATTAATTCCAGGTATAAGTGTAGCACTTCGTGATGCTGCTGAAAAATATGGAGTAGAAGAGTGTGTTTTAGGTATGGCACACCGTGGTCGTTTAAATACATTGGTTAATATCTTTAAGAAACCTGTTCGTGATTTATTTAGCGAATTTGAAGGTAAAGATTTTGAAGACCAAGATATTGATGGAGATGTTAAGTATCACTTAGGGTTAACATTAAGTAAAGAATATAAAGGCGGACAAAAAATGAAGATGAATTTGGTTCCAAATCCATCACATTTAGAAACCGTAGATGCGGTTGCTGAAGGAATTGTTCGTGCAAAAGTTGATTTAGATTATAAAGGAGATAATGGTAAAATTTTACCAATATTAGTTCATGGTGATGCCGCAATTGCAGGTCAAGGTATAGTGTATGAAGTTGGTCAAATGATGAATTTGAACGGTTATAAAACAGGGGGAACAATTCATGTTGTAGTAAATAACCAGGTTGGATTTACAACCAATTACCTAGACGCTCGTTCAAGTACTTATTGTACAGATGTTGCTAAAGTAACGTTGTCTCCAGTATTACATGTAAATGCTGATGATGCAGAAGCTGTTTGTCATGCTATGGAAATGGCTGTTGAGTACAGAACTAAATTTAAAAAAGATATTTATATTGATTTATTAGGATATCGTAAATATGGTCATAACGAAGGAGATGAACCACGTTTTACTCAACCTAAATTATATAAAGCAATTTCAAAGCATAAAAATGCAAAAGAAATTTATGCTGCAAAATTAATTGAAGAAGGTAGTATTTCTTCTGACTACGTAAAACAGATAACTGATGAATTTAAATCTCATTTAGAAGCTGAATTTACTGAGTCTAAAAAGAAAACTACTTCTAAGATTCAAGAATTCATGCCTGAAGTATGGGATGGTTTTGTTCGTAAGCAATTACAAGATATGCTTCAACCTGTAGATACTTCGTATTCTGTAGAGGCTTTAAAAGGAATTGCAAAAGTAATTTCGACTACACCAACTGGACATAAGTTTGTGCGTAAAGCTGAACGTATTTTAAAAGGACGTGAAAAAATGGTCTTTGAAGATAATTCATTAGACTGGGGAACTGCAGAAAACCTAGCTTACGGAACTTTATTAGAAGAAGGGTATAATATTAGAATTTCAGGAGAAGATGTAGAAAGAGGAACATTCTCTCATCGTCACGCTATTATGCGAGATGAAGAAACTTTAGAACGTGTTAATTTATTAAACACAAATCCTAATAATAAAGGTGAGATGACTATTTTTAACTCTCACTTATCTGAATATGGAGTTTTAGGTTTTGACTATGGATATGCAATGGCAGCTCCAAATACGTTAACTATTTGGGAAGCTCAATTTGGTGATTTTGCTAACGGTGCACAAATAGTGTTTGATCAATATATATCTTCTGCTGAAGATAAATGGAAATTGCAAAACGGATTGGTAATGTTATTACCTCATGGTTATGAAGGTCAAGGACCTGAGCATTCTTCTGCAAGAATTGAACGTTTCTTACAGTCGTCAGCAATAGATAACTGGACTGTAGCAAATTGTTCTACACCTGCTAATATTTATCATATTTTACGTCGTCAGATGAAACGTGATTTTAGAAAACCTTTGGTTGTTTTCACACCAAAAAGTTTATTGCGTTTACCTAAAGCTGTAAATACAATTGAAGAATTAGCAAATGGAACTTTTCAAGAAGTAATAGATGATACTGTTGATACTTCTAAAGTGAGAAAAATGGTGTTTTGTTCAGGGAAATTCTATTATGATTTATTAGCTGAACGTGAAGAACTAAATAGAGAAGATGTTGCTTTAGTTAGAATAGAGCAACTATTTCCATTACATAATGATCAGATTAAAAAAGTGATGGATAGATATCCAAATGTTGAGCGTTATGTTTGGGCACAAGAAGAACCAAAAAATATGGGTTCTTGGGGGTATATGTTAGAGCGTTTTGAATTAGCAAAATTAGAGTGTGCGTCTAGAGACTATCATTCTGCACCTGCTGCAGGTTCAAGTGCACGTTACAAACGTCGTCACCAAAGAGTTTTAGATAAGGTTTTCGATTAAATTAAGAAAGAAAGTATTTCAGAATAAAAATAAAAAACATGAGTGTTTTAGAAATGAAAGTTCCTTCTCCGGGGGAATCAATTACAGAAGTAGAAATAGCAACTTGGTTAGTTGAAGATGGTGATTATGTTGAAAAAGATCAACCAATTGCCGAAGTTGATTCTGATAAAGCAACATTAGAGTTACCTGCGGAAGAAAGTGGAATTATTACTTTAAAAGCTGAAGAAGGTGACGCTGTTGAGGTTGGGGCTGTAGTATGTCTTATTGATATGAGCGCAGCTAAACCAGAAGGAGGGTCTTCTACTGAAGTAAAAAAGGAGGAGGCACCAAAAGCTGAAGCTCCTAAAGCTGAAGTTAAAAATGATACCTATGCAACAGGTACTGCTTCTCCAGCTGCTAAAAAAGTATTAGCAGAAAAAGGAATTAGCGCTTCTAGTGTGAAAGGAACAGGAAAAGATGGGCGTGTAACTAAAGAAGATGCTGTAAAAGCTGTACCTTCAATGGGAACCCAACCAGCAAACGGTTCAAGAGGTACTGAACGTAAAAAAATGTCTATGTTGCGTAGAAAAGTTGCGCAACGTTTAGTAGCTGTAAAAAGTGAAACAGCGATGTTAACTACGTTCAACGAAATTAACATGCAGCCAATTTTTGATTTACGTAAGCAGTATAAAGAAGATTTTAAAGCAAAGCATGGAGTTGGGTTAGGGTTTATGTCTTTCTTTACTTTAGCAGTTGTTAGAGCTTTAGAATTATATCCTGATGTAAATTCAATGATAGATGGTGATTTCCAAATTAAACACGATTTTCAAGATATATCTATTGCAGTTTCTGGTCCTAAAGGGTTAATGGTTCCTGTAATAAGAAATGCAGAAAATTTATCTTTTAGAGGTGTTGAAAGTGAAGTAAAACGTTTAGCATTACGTGCTCGTGACGGTCAAATTACGGTTGATGAGATGACTGGTGGAACATTTACTATTACTAATGGAGGTGTTTTCGGATCTATGTTATCTACACCAATTATTAATCCTCCTCAAAGTGGAATTTTAGGAATGCATAATATTGTAAACCGCCCAATGGCTGTTAACGGTGAGGTTGTAATTCAACCAATTATGTATGTAGCATTATCTTATGACCATAGAATTATTGACGGACGTGAGTCTGTTGGTTTCTTAGTAGCTGTTAAAGAAGCTTTAGAAAATCCAGTAGAGTTGTTAATGGATAATAATCCTACAAAAGCATTAGAAATGTAAGCCGATTTTAGGTTTCATAAATATAAAAAATCCTACACAGTTTGTGTAGGATTTTTTATTTCATGAAATTTTGCTACATTGGATATTATTACTAAAAAATCATGATTTTATAACAAATAACTTAAGCTTAAAAAGTTTTAATTTGAAAGTATTTGATTGTAGAGTATTAAGAAAATAAATTGAAAAATACTAAAGTAGAATAAACCTATAGAATGATTGAAAATAAAGAGCTAGAGCTTGCTTTACAGTTTATAGAGAAAACAGACAGGAATCTTTTTATTACAGGAAAAGCTGGTACAGGAAAAACTACTTTTTTGCATAAAATTAAAAGTGAATCCTTAAAAAGAATGGTTATTGTTGCTCCGACTGGTGTTGCAGCAATCAATGCAAAAGGAGTTACTATTCATTCTTTTTTCCAAATGCCATTTGGTCCTATTTTACCAAATCAAATAACAAATACTTCTAATCAACAACGTAAATTTTCGAAAACTAAAATTGATATTATAAAATCGTTAGATTTAGTTGTTATTGATGAAATTAGTATGGTTAGAGCTGATTTATTAGATGGAATAGACCAAGTAATGCGTCGATATAAGAATAGAAATAAAGTGTTTGGTGGTGCTCAGGTTTTAATGATTGGAGATTTACAACAGTTGGCCCCGGTAGTAAAACCAAATGAATGGAGTTTGCTTCAGCAGTATTATAAAACTGTTTATTTTTTTAGTAGTAAAGCATATCAAGAAGCAAATGTAGTTTCTATTGAGTTAAAATATATTTACCGTCAAAAAAATGAGAAATTCATTAAAATTTTAAATGAGATTAGAAATGATTCTTTGTCAAAAGAATCTGCTAGTATTTTAAATGAACATTATAACCCTACCTTTTCTCCAAGTAAAGAAGATGGATATATAACCTTAACAACACATAATAAAAGAGCGAACTCAATTAATGATTCAGAATTAAAGGAATTAAAAACAAGAAGTAGTTATTTTGAAGCTGAAGTTTCTGGGAAGTTTAATGAGAATTCGTATCCTAATAGTGAAAAGTTAGAGTTAAAAGTTGGAGCTCAAGTAATGTTTATAAAAAACGACTCTTCACCTGAAAAAAAATATTTTAATGGGAAAATAGGAATTGTTACTGATATTTCTAGTGATTCAGTTACAGTACAGTGTAGGAATGAGATAGATGAAATTATTACAGAAAAAGAAACTTGGGAAAATATTAATTATTCAATTAATGAAGATACTAAAGAAATTAAAGAAGACATAGCGGGTTCTTTTTCTCAAATTCCATTACGATTAGCATGGGCAATAACTATTCATAAAAGTCAAGGTTTAACGTTTGAAAAAGCTGTTATAGACGCAGAAGCTTCTTTTGCTCATGGACAAACTTATGTGGCTTTGAGTAGATGTACTTCTTTAGAAGGATTGGTATTAAAAACACAAATTTCTAGTAATGCAATAATTAATGATAAAACGGTAAGTTCATTTAATGAAAGTGTTGAAGAGAATCATCCTAATGAACAAGTATTAAATGAATCTGAAAAGCAGTTTCAATTAAATCTAGTTTCTGAATTGTTCGATTATCAGTATTTATTGTATCCAGTTACTCGTTTAATTGATATTTTTTATAAGAATAAAACAAGTATAAAAGGTGAGGTGATTGATTATTTGCAAGTTATAAAAGATGAAGGGGTAGTTACTTTAATGAAGGTTTCCAATGGGTTTAAAAATCAATTAAGTCAAATGTCTAATGATGAAGTTTTACCAGAACATAGTTCAGTTATTCAGGAACGATTTATAAAAGCTGTAGATTATTTTTTAACGCAAACAAATAATAAAATACAAACACCATTAGATGCTATTTCTTTTTCATCTGATAATAAAGCAGTAAAAAAAGATTTTTCTAAACAGTTTGATGCCTTACAGGAAAAACTTGAAGAGAAGTTATTTGCGTTAAAAAAAATGACAAAGGGTTTTAAAGTACAAGAGTATTTACAAGTAAGGGCCAATGCTGTATTGCAAAAAACAGCACCTACTAAAAAGAAAAAACTTTCTTCAAAAAGAGACCCGATTTTGGCTTTAAAATTACGTGAATTAAGAGATGATATTTCTAAATCTTTAAGTATTCCACATTTTCAAGTGTTTACTCAAGAAACATTATATGCAATTTGCGATGCATTACCAAGAACTAAAAAAGAATTGTTAAAGGTAAATGGAATGGGGAAAATTCGTGTTAATAAACACGGGGAAGAAATTTTAGAGGTTGTAGAAGAATACTGTAAAGAGAATGGTATAAATAAGTTAAATGAACAAAAAAAGGAAGATAAAAAGTCAACTAAACAAATTAGTTTTGAGTTGTTTAAATCTGGAATGTCCTTAAAAGAGATAGCAAATGAAAGATCTTTAACAGTGGGTACCATAGAAAGTCATTTGGTTAGTTTTATACCTTCTGGAGAGGTTGATGTTTTAGAGTTAATTTCCTTAGAAAAGTATAAAAAAATAATTAAAGATATTGAAAATACTGAATTTGAAAGCTTGTCTGATCTTAAAGGTAAACTAGATAAAAGTTATTCTTATATGGAACTTCGTATGATTTTACTGTCTATAGAAAAATAAATAACTTTATTGAAGTTGTTAGTTATTTATAGAAGAAAGTGTTGAAGTTAATTGAAGTATTTAAAAAATAAACGAAGCATAAAATATTATTTTATGCTTCGCTTTTTTTTAAGGGGAAAAATTAAAAGGGGAGTTGTCTATTGTTTCATTATTTTTCGTTTAAATCCCAGTTGTAATTTAAATAAACAACTTCGGCATTGTCATTAGCTTTTATTTTAGAGTATTTATTGATATAATCTACTAAGCTATTTTTTGAAGTAAAATCTTCTTGATACCATTCAAAAACTTTGGAAACTTCTACTTTATTTAATGAGATTTTATTTTTGGTTGAATCATTAATGAATTTTTTCATTAATGATTCTAATTTAGTATTAATGTTTTTTTCAGTAAAAGCATAAGGAGGGAAACATGGTCCAGATTTTGAAGCTGCATTTAATCCAACATGTACTCTTGCATCATCATGCCATCTACGTAAAATCTTATGTTCAATATAATCTAAAGTGTATTCTTTTTTACCAACTTTAGCAATAGGTAGCTTCCATGCATTTTTACCTTGTCTTTTAATTGCTGTTATTTTTTTAAGAGGGTAACTATCTAAAACTAATTTAATAGTGTATGCATTGTAAGCATTCATCCAAAAAGCTTTAGCTTTATTTGAAGACCATCTCTTGCCTGGTATTGTGTTATCTAAGTGTTTAAGGTATATATCTAAAAGAGCACGATTTTTACGTAGTCCTTTGTAATCAACATTACCCTTGTTGTCAACATATGTTTTTAAAAGAGCATTAAAAACATCAGTTTGAGCTTGTGTTTGTATACTTATAAAAAGTAAGCAGATTATAATAATAGTTTTTCGCATAATTTTTTGATTATTGATAAATTGTATAGTTCCTTGGACGAATAAGAATTTAATTCATTACATGATGGTTCTTAAAATATTGAATTTTAACGTTCCTTTAGGAGCGGTATTATCTTTTAATAATACAGGAAGGTCTATTTAAAGTACTGTATAATAATTTTATGTATGTTATTGTTAATGAGGTCTTTGTTGTATTTTTTGTTATGGATTATTGTTTTGATAATTAATACTTTATCATCTAAGTTTAGAATACTTAAGGGGAGGAGTTAATGTTTTTTGAAGTATTACTTTATTTAAATTAATCTAATAATAATCTTTTTCAAATTTAAATAAAAGCCATTTTTTGAGTAAGTAGTAAAATCGATTTTACGATTTTTTATATTGATAACTTTATTCGATTAATTAAAGGAAATAATTAAAATAATTACACGAAAAAAAGTGAAATTTAATATTATTAATGACTTTTTCACTACATAATAATGCTGATGCTAAAAGAAAATTTTTGAAATATTTAATGAAGTGAGAATGAGTTGCAATTGGGTAAATACTGGTGGTTCATGGAAAATAATTGGTTTGTGATTAATCAATAAGAACTTTTTTTTAAGAATAATATTGTAAAAAATTAACGTTTTTTTGTTAAAAACTTTAATAATCAGTAATTTAGTCGTGATTAATTAACTAAATAAACCCTTCAAAAATGAAAAATTACTTTTTAAAAGTAGTCATTTTGACTGCTGTGCTTTTATGTACAAAAAATTTAAATGCCCAGAAGGTATTTAAAATAGGTGATGAGTTCGATTCTGATATTAAAGTCACCAAAAGTTATCAAAAATTTAAAAGAACTGCATCAAAAATTAATGAAAAAGAATTAGTTTACAAAAAAGAATTCTTTTCAGAAAATTCTTCTTACATCAAAATTTATTTTAAAAATTTCGATTTAGCTCCTGGAGATTATGTAAAAATCACAGGTAGTAAAAGTAAAGAGTCTATTATTTATGGTGGACAAGGTAAAATTGTAGATAATAATATGACTATGATTAGTGATTTTTGGTCAAAAGTATTGTTTGATGAGAAAGTAGAAGTTAAGTTATATTCTTCAGGAAAGGCAAGTAAGCATAATGGATTTGAAATTAGTAAAGTAGCTTATGGCTATAGTGAAGAAAGAATAATGAAAAAATTGGCTAATCAAAGAAGATCTATCTGTTCTAATGACGATAAAGAACGCATTTCTTGTTATCAAGGTACCGAAATGTATGAGAAGGCAAAAGCTGTATGTAGGTTATTAATTGGTGGTAGTTCTTTATGTACTGGATGGTTATTAGGTAATGAAGGTCATTTAATGACTAACAATCACTGTATAGGATCTGCTTCTGATGCTCAAAACACAGATTTTATGTTCAATTATCAATATGATGGATGTTCAGGTTCTACAAATGCACAGTCTAATGTAGTGGCATCTTCAGCTACATTTGTAAAAACAAATTCATCACTTGATTATACATTAGTTAAGTTACCTGTTAATCCTACAAATACTTATGGTTTTTTAAGCTTAAGTTCTGCTGTTACTTCAAAAGGAGATAGAATATATATCCCTCAACACCCAGGAGGAAGAAGAAAAGAGATTTCTGTTAAGTCTGATAGAGATGCTACTCCTGATGGTTTTTCTAGAGTGTTTGAAAGTTCTTCTGGATCTGGTCAACAAGTAAGATATTATGCAGATACAGAAGGAGGAAGTTCTGGATCTCCAGTTTTAGATTATAATTCTAATTTAGTGATAGCAATTCATAACACAGGTGGTTGTCCTAATGGATCTTATGGAAGGTCAGATAATTTAATTAGTTCAATTGGTTCTGATATGCCAGCTAAAGGAGTTGATAATAATGGTGGTGGAGGAAATCCACCAGGTGGTAGTTGTAGTAATACAGTATCTTCATTTCCTTACAATCAAAGTTTTGAAAACACTATAGGGAACTGGAAGCAAAGTACATCTGACGATTTTAATTGGGCTACTAGATCTGGATCAACACCTTCAAGCAACACAGGACCAACTTCAGCCAATGCAGGGAGTTATTATTTATATATGGAATCTTCCTCTCCAAATTATTCAAACAAGTCAGCAATAATAACTTCTCCTTGTTTTGATTTAAAACAAGCTAGTAATGCTTCTTTATCATTTAAATATCATATGTATGGTACTTCAGCTATGGGTAACTTAAAGGTAGAAGTAAGTATTGATAAAGGTGTAAATTGGACAAGTGTTTGGCAAAAATCAGGAAATCAAGGAAATTCATGGCAAACAGCAAGTGTTAATTTAGATAGTTATGTAGGTAAAGATGTTCAAGTAAGATTTAATGGTGTAACAGGAACAACTTGGCAAGGTGATATGGCTATCGATCAGTTATCTGTTTCAACAGGAAGTACTGGAGGTGGAAACTCTACTGTAAGTTTAGAGATAACTTTTGATAATTATTCTTCTGAAACAAGCTGGGAAATAACTAATAGTTCTAATACTGTTGTTGCTTCTGGTAATAATTATAACAGTCAAGCAAGTGGTTCGAAAATTACTGTAAATAAAACTTTACCTAATGGATGTTATAGTTTAATATTTAAAGATTCTTATGGAGACGGTATATGTTGTAGTTATGGAAATGGATCTTATAAACTAACTAATAGTTCTGGAACTGTTTTAGCATCAGGAGGTCAGTTTACAAGTACAGATACTAAAGCTTTCTGTATTGGAACAAATGCTGTAGAAAATGCGGTAGAAGTTTTTACACCTACTTCAGTTGTTATAGATGACTTAATGGTGTACCCTAATCCTTCTAACAGCGTATTGAATATAATTATACCAGAAAGAAAATTAAACGGTTCTTATCGAATAGTTAACTTAACTGGGGCAGTTATTAAAAAAGGATCATTGTCTAAATCTATATCTGTAGAGGAAATAAAAGCAGGATTTTATGTATTAGAGGTACAAAGTACAAAGCATTCTTATTCTAAGAGTTTTATAAAAACTAATAAAAACTAGTGAATTAAATAAATCAGTCTAACAAAAAAAATAGCTCAGAAATATTTCTGAGCTATTTTTATTATAATAGTAAAGAATTGATTATAAATCGAATCCTATGTTAACTCCTAGTTTGTTGGCAATAAGCTTGTTAATTCTCTTTTTAACTTCTGGTATTTTTACGCTTTCTAAAACAGTGTTGGCAAAAGCATACATTAATAAAGCTTGGGCTTCTTTTTTAGGAATCCCTCTTTGCTGCATGTAAAATAATGCTTGGTCATCAAGTTGACCTATAGTACATCCATGAGAACACTTTACATCATCAGCAAATATTTCTAATTGAGGTTTTGCATTAATGGTAGCTTTATCACTGATAAGTACATTGTTGTTTTGTTGGTAAGCGTTCGTTTTTTGAGCTTCTTTCTCTACAACAACTTTTCCATTGAAAACTCCAGTAGAGCGCTCTCCAAAGATACCTTTGTAATCTTGATGACTTTCACAGTTAGGTTCTATATGATGAACTAATGTATGATGGTCAACATGTTGTTTTCCTTCTATAATTGTAATTCCTTTTAATATAGAATCTATTCGCTCTCCCTTTTGGTAAAAATTAAGATTATTTCTTGTAATATTACCTCCAAATGAAAATGTGTGAACAGAACAAACGCTTTCTTTTTGTTGCTCAATATAAGTGTTGTCAACTAAAGAAGCATTAATGTTGTCGTTTTGTATTTTGTAGTAATCTACAGTAGCATGAACATCTGTGTAGATTTCAGTAACAGAATTTGTTAAAACTGCATTGTCTGTTAAACTTTGATGGCGTTCAATTATTTGAACATGCGCATTATTTTCTACAACAACTAAGTTACGAGGCTGTAACATAGTTGCATTTTCTTTACCAGTGGTAAAGTTAATAATTTGAATAGGTTTTTCAACTTCAACACCTCTTGGTATGTGTATAAAAGCTCCTTCGTTAGCAAAAGCAGTATTTAAAGATGTTAAATTATCTTGTTTAGCTATTTTATTGAAATAATTTTCAATTATAGGTTTGTACTTACTTTTTGTAAAGGCAGCAGATAATAAACAAATATCCATTCCATCATGAGTTGTGTTTGATAAAAATGAACTGTATTTACCATCTATAAAAACAACAGCATAGCTATCAATTTCATGTATGAAATACTTCTTTACATCAGCTAATTCAATTGCTATGTCATTATCTGGGAAAAGACTATAGTCTTCTTTTAAAACTGAATTTAAAGATGTGTATTTCCAAGCTTCTAATTTTTTAGAAGGGAAGCCTAAGTCTTCAAAGTTTTGTAAAGCTTTTGTGCGAATATCATGAATATCAGAATTGATATTGATTCCGTTTTCAAAAGCTACATATGATGATATTAATTTTTCTTTCAACTCCATTGTTGTTAGTTTAAAAGTGTATAAGTTTAAAAAGTTATTCTTTTAAACTTCTTAACTATTTACCTCTTCCTTAATCCAATCATAACCTTTAGCTTCTAATTCTAAAGCTAAAGAAGCATCACCAGATTTAACAATTTTTCCATTGTGTAAAACGTGTACAAAATCTGGTACGATATAATCTAATAAACGTTGGTAGTGCGTAATTACAATTACAGCATTGTCTTTAGATTTTAATTTATTTACACCATTTGCTACAATACGTAAAGCATCAATATCTAAACCAGAATCAGTTTCATCTAAAATAGCTAGTTTAGGCTCTAACATAGCCATTTGAAATATTTCATTACGCTTCTTTTCTCCTCCAGAAAAACCTTCGTTTAAAGAGCGCGATAAAAATTTACGGTCTATTTCTAATAATTCAGATTTTTCACGAATCATTTTAAGCATATCTTTAGCAGGCATTTCTTCTAAGCCTTTTGCTTTACGAGATTCGTTTATAGCTGTTTTAATAAAATTAGTTACGGTAACACCAGGTATTTCTACTGGATATTGAAAAGATAAAAACACACCGTTATGAGCTCTTTCTTCTGGAGCTAGTTCGCTAATGTCTTCACCATTTAATTCAATAGTTCCGTTAGTAACGTCATATTCTTCTTTACCTGCAACAATGTTTGCAAAAGTACTTTTACCAGCACCATTTGGCCCCATTATAGCATGAACTTCACCAGCTTTTATTTCTAAATTTAGCCCTTTTAAAATAGCTTTATCCTCTATCTGTGCGTGTAAATTTTCTATTTTTAACATCTTAATATTTATGCTGTTTGCTTTTGGTTTTTAAACCACAAGCGTGTGATTTTTACAATTAATATATTATATGGAATTAATTTTATTGGAATTTATCCAACACTTCCTTCTAGTGAAATCTCTAATAATTTTTGAGCTTCAACAGCAAATTCCATAGGAAGTTTGTTTAAAACTTCTTTACTAAATCCATTAACAATTAAAGCGATTGCCTTTTCAGTGTCAATACCTCTTTGATTACAATAAAACAATTGATCTTCTCCAATTTTACTTGTAGTAGCTTCATGTTCTATTTGAGCTGATTTGTTTTTTACTTCAATGTAAGGGAATGTATGTGCACCACATTCATTACCCATTAATAAAGAATCACATTGAGAGAAATTACGTGCGTTTTCAGCTCTAGAATTTATTTGAACTAAACCTCTATAGCTATTCTGAGATTTTCCTGCAGAAATACCTTTAGATATAATTGTAGATTTAGTGTTTTTTCCTAAATGAATCATCTTAGTACCAGTATCGGCTTGTTGATGATTGTTAGTTACTGCAATTGAATAAAACTCTCCTACTGAGTTGTTTCCTTTAAGAATACAACTAGGGTATTTCCATGTTACAGCAGAACCTGTTTCTACCTGAGTCCAAGAAATTTTTGCATTTGTTTCACACAAACCTCTTTTGGTAACAAAATTGTAAACTCCTCCTTTTCCTTCTGCATTACCAGGATACCAGTTTTGAACTGTAGAATATTTTATTTCGGCATCATCCATTGAAATTAATTCAACAACGGCTGCATGCAATTGGTTTTCATCTCTACTTGGAGCGGTACATCCTTCTAGGTAAGAAACATAACTTCCTTTGTCAGCAACAACTAAAGTTCTTTCGAATTGACCAGTACCTCCTTCATTAATTCTGAAATAGGTAGATAACTCCATTGGACAACGTACCCCTTTTGGAATGTAACAAAAAGAGCCATCAGAGAAAACAGCTGAATTTAAAGCTGCATAGAAATTATCTGTAGTTGGTACTACTGTTCCTAAATATTTTTTAACTAATTCAGGATGTTCTTGAATAGCTTCAGATATTGGCATGAAAATAATACCTTTTTCAGCTAAAGTTTCTTTGAAGGTAGTTGCAACAGATACAGAATCCATTACTATGTCAACAGCAACATTTGCTAACTTTTTTTGTTCATCAATAGAAATTCCTAAACGTTTAAAGGTGTCAAGTAATTCTGGATCAACCTCATCTAAACTATTTAATTTTGGTTTTTCTTTTGGTGCTGAATAATATGCTATTTCTTGGAAGTTTGGTTTTTCATAATGAACATTTGCCCATTCTGGTTCTTCCATTTGTTTCCAAACTCTAAAGGCTTCTAAACGCCATTCAGTCATCCATTCTGGTTCGTTTTTCTTTTTAGAAATTGCACGAACCACTTCTTCATTTAACCCTTTTGCAAAGGTTTCACTTTCTATATCTGTATAAAAACCATATTCATATTCTTTGGTTTTTAATTCTTCTCGTAAATCGTCTTCAGTGTATTTACTCATCAGTTCTAAGTTCTGTTTTCAATAAGTTTATAAAGAGAAACTTTCTCCACACCCACAAGTTCTATTGGCATTAGGATTGTTAAAAACAAAACCTTTACCATTTAAACCTCCTGAGTATTCTAAAGTTGTTCCAACTAAGTATAAAAAGCTTTTTTTATCAACAATAATTTTTACATTATTATCTTCAAAAACTTTATCGTCTTCTTGTTCTTTTTTGTCAAAAGTTAAATCGTATGATAAGCCTGAGCATCCTCCACTTTTTACGCCAACCCTAACAAAATCGCTAGTAGCGTCAAAGCCATCATCAGTCATTAGTTGAACAACTTTCTTTTTTGCTGTGTCTGAAACTTTTATCATAATTTAAAGTAGATTAAATCTAAATGAACTGCAAAGATAATCACAAAATATGATTTTTATCATTTTTTGAAACTAATATCATTTATAAGACTATAAAATTTGTTGATACTTTAAATAGTTATTCTTGAAATTTGGTGTTATTTATGAAGTCATAATCTGATAAGGATAATAAAAAAGCTTTTAAATCTGCTTTGTCTTTTTCAGTTAATTGAACGCCTCCTTTATCTACTTTTTTCATTAGAGGGTCAATTGTTGGCGATGATTTTAAGCCTTCTGAGTAATGATTAATAACTTCTTCTAAAGTAGAAAACCTTCCATCATGCATGTATGGAGCAGTAAAAGCTAAATTTCTTAGTGAAGGAGTTTTAAATTTACCATTATCGTTAGAGTCTCCAGTGACTTTTCCGAAACCTAAATCTGCAAAAACATTATCAAGGCCATTGTTATGAAATTTATTATCTGTCCAAAGTGGGTTGTTATTACTTCCATGACAGTGAAAACAATCTCCTTTATTTTCATCCATAAAAACATTGAATCCATTTAATTCTTCTGGAGTTAGTTGTGCTTTACCAAGTAGATGTTTATCGAACTTTGAGTTCGCAGAGATTAATGTTCTTTCAAATTGAGCAATTGCTTTAGTTACTAGTGTAGAATCAATTTTTGAAGTTCCAAATGCTTGTTTAAATAATATAGGATATTCGGAATGTTTTTGTAGTTTTTTTTCAACATCAGCCCAAATACTATGCATTTCTATGGGGTTTCTAACAGGTTCAAAGGCTTGTCTTTCTAAACTAAGCTCTTTTCCATCCCAAGTAAAACGATCATCAAAATTCCACGCTAAATTAAATAAAGGCATAGAATTTCTCTTGCCGAATACTCCATCTACCCCATCACTAAATCGAGTTTCATCACTAAATGCTTTTTGAGGATTATGACAACTGGCACAAGATTGTGTGTTGTTTTTAGATAAAAGTTTATCGAAAAATAATTTTTTACCTAAAGCAATTCCTTCCTCAGTTAAAGGGTTTGTTGAAGGAATTACTGGAGCGATTAGTTTTTGTTTAAGTATTTCTGGTATTTCTAATTCTGTAGGTTTAGGAATATATTCTTCTTCTTCATTTTTTGAAGAACAACTTATAAAAATTATAAAAAGAAATATACTTAGCTTCTTCATTTGATTTTATTGACTAACTCCTCCTAAACTAAATACATTTCGACCGTTGTCAGAAATCTGTTTTTGAGCTTCGAAATTACCCATTAACATTACGTTTAAAATATTTAAATCCCATTCATTTGGAACTTTAAACCATTGAGATATGTCCATGTTAATAGTAATAGTAGCATTGTTTTTTATAGATACAGTACCAAGTTCAACAACAAAAAAGGTGTCTTTACTTTCTTTTGTTGTTTGATCGTAAGCTTGAATTGCATGAAAGTTATATGGTTGAGGATTTCCATCTTTATCTGAATACTTCCCGTCAAGTTGCATAAAGTGATAACCACCATTTAGCATAGCAGGAACTTCCCAAGAAGCAGTGTTTAAATCTTTATATACACCATCTTTATTATCTTCAGTATTAAAACCAAAAGTAAAAGAAAGATTATAGGTTCCTTCAGATATTTTTTGTGATAATGCATGTGTTAAGTTGTCAGAGTCATCCAAATCTACTAGCTTATATCCATCAAAATTAATTTCTTTTTTATTTCCATCAGTAAGTGTAATTCTAGAAATCAAATAGCGTAAACGTTCTATGCTTTGTTTAACGCCTTTTGAATTTTCGAATTCTATTTTATTAAAATCACTTTTGGTTACATCAGTTCCCCCCCAATTATGAGTAAATTTAAGGTCAATAGAAACTTCCTTAATTGGTTCGTCATTATCAGAACTACAAGAAAAAAGGAATAAAGATAAAAATAGTATAGCGTAATTTTTCATTGGTTTATTTGTATTTTATTATAAGTAGGTCAGAAAAACCTTTGTTGTTTGTTATATCATTATTGTTACTAGAGCTTTCTCCAACTCCAACAATAGTTCCGTTATTGAGTTCAACTACATCATAGCAAAAATCTATTTCAGTACCTCCAATTGTTTTTTGCCATAATAAGCTTCCATCAGGAGAGATTTTTAAAATCCAAGCATCGTTTTGTCCTTTATTAGTAATACCATTGTCTGCGCTTCTTGAACTACCAGAAAGTAAGTAATTTCCATCGCTCATTTTTTTAATAGAATTTCCAACATCAAAGTTGTTCCCTCCAAAATTCTTTTGCCATACTAAACCTCCATTTGAGTTAATTTTAATAACCCAAAGATCTGCTCCTCCTTTATTATTTGTAACATCCTTGTCGGTGCTTCTTGTATTTCCAACAATTAAAAAATTATTATCATTGGTAGAAACAATGGCTTTAGCTTCATCAATTTCTGTACCTCCAAAGTTTTTATTCCAAAGAAGTTTTCCTTTTTTGTTAATTTTAATAACCCAAAAGTCATAAGAACCTTTATTGTTTGTTATATCAACATCACTACTGTCAGAAATTCCAGCTATAATGTACCCATCATCTGTTTTTACTATTCCATGTGGTGTATCAGTAAAAGTTCCGCCATAATATTTGCTCCATTCTATAGCACCAAGACTATTTAACTTTAAAGCCCACATGTCACCACCAGCATGTTGAATAGCAGAAGATTTAGAGTTTCCTAAACCTCCTGAAGAAGTGACGTCTAATTCGCCAGCAATTAAAAAACCATTATCATCGGTTTCAATAAGAGTAGTGCCAATGTCTTTGCCAATATATCCAAATGTTTTTTGCCATATGATAGTTCCAGTTGGGTTAAGTTTTACTAACCAAAAATCTCTATCTCCAGCATTGTTGGTGATGTCTATATCATTGCTTTTGGTGTAGCCTAAAATAGCATATCCTCCATCAGAAGTAGAAATAATTTTTTCACCTCTATCATCATTAGATCCCCCATATGTTTTTTTCCATTCTAATTTATCATCTGAAGAAAATTTAAGCACAGCATAATCAAAACTGGTATTGTTTTTCTGAGAGAAATCTATGTCGTTACTTTGAGTGTATCCTAAAATAGCATATCCTCCATCTGGTGTTTTAATGACAGATTTTGCAACTTCATTTTTAGAACCTCCTATAGTTTTTACAAAATCTAATTGTTCTAAAAAAGAAGTAGATTTAAATGTAATGCCTTCTTTAGTACAACCTAGAAGAACTATGAAGATTAAAATATATTTAAAAATATTTTTTACCAATTACAGTTATTTAAGAATTAGTTTTTTTGATGTTCTACCGTTTATTTTAACAAGATAAATGCCTTTCGCATTTTGGTTTATAGGTAGAACGAATTTTGTTTGATTAATATTTTTCTTAGAAAATATTTTTTTTCCTAAAATACTGTATACTTCAATTGATTTTATAGTGTTGTTTTGAGCAGTAATTATAGGAGAGGTATTAGTTGGGTTTGGATTTATTGAAAAACTACTTTCTTTTAAGTTTTCAGAATTTGAAGAAAGCGTTCCACTTTTTCGAATAACAAAAAGACCTCTATTAATGTCATTGATAATAATATTACCACTAGCAAAATAAGGGTATACGCTCCAAGCACCGTCAAAAGCTGTATTATCATCAGCAGGATAGGTATCAAAGTATCCTGTTTCAGTCATTGAATTTGTTGAAGCTGCTATATTGGTAATATCAAAAACTCTTAATCCAGCTCTATAGCTAGCCATATAAAATTCATTTCCTTTAACGTATCCGTTATGGTCAATAGCTTTTGAAGCTCCAAGATAGGTTGAAGATAATTTTGGAGCATCCAAATCTTGAAGGTCAAAAATTAAAGTTCTAGTGTTCATACCAAGATCTTTTTCATCTGTTTCATCACCAAGAATAAAAAATCGGTGATCATCAGTAAACCAACCTTGATGAGTATATCCAATTTGTGGGTAGTCTATATTTGAAATTTTTTTCACATTTGCTTTATCAGTAACATCTAAAATAACCACTTCATTTTCGTTACTACCTATGTAAATTTCTTTTCCTTTATATGGTGTGTCTGGTCCATTGTAGGTTACAACTTGAGCATCATGAGAATATCCGTCTGCAGTATAATTACCTAAATCTTTAGGGTTTTTAGGGTCTGAAATATCTACAAAAATTGGTCCACCACCATTAGTGCTTTTACAACCAACTAAATAAGCAACAGCTGTTGCTTCATTAATAACAATGTTATGACAACTACCTACTCCAGTATAAATTTTATCGGCGGTAAAATTTTGTGGTGTAGTAACGTTTCTTAATTTAGTTAAATCAAAAACCTGCATTCCATGATTACCAACATTATCAGCAACAATAAAAGCATGGTTATTGTATATTTTAACATCTCTCCAGTAATGACTGTTCGCATTAGAATCTAGTCTTCCTAAAAAAATAGGATTAACAGGGTCAGTAACGTCAACAAAAGCTGTACTATTGGTCATTGCTGCAATAGCATACTCTTTGTTGGTAGTAGAATCTGTCCATCCCCAAATATCACTTCCGTCCGGGGCATTTCCATTAACACTTTTATTACTGTTAGCCAAAGTTGATACAGGTATGTTTGATAGTAAATCAAAACCCTTACAAGGGTAATCGCCAGCTTTTCCACTAGAACAAGGTGTTTGCGAGTAGGAAACACTTGTAAAAAATATAATAGAAGAAAGTAAAAAAAGTATTTTTCTTATCATGATATAATTTTTGGATTAAGACAAATTTATGAAATATATAAAGATTATGTGTATAAGTTTAACAATTAAGTAAGTAAACACCCTAAGAGAAAAATTAAACCTTAAAAAAGGATGTTGTATAATTCTTGTTTAGTTTACATTCCTAGTAGTATCTTTGCAAGATGTTAGAAGATAAAAATCAAGAAAAAACGTCGTTGTCTGAACTAGGTGAGTTTGGCTTAATAAAACATTTAACAAAACACTTTTCATCATACCATAAAACAACAATTAAAAGTGTTGGAGATGATGCAGCTGTAATAGATTCATCTGAAAAACAAACAATAGTAACTACTGACTTATTAATCGAAGGAGTTCATTTTGATTTAAGTTACATGCCTTTAAAGCATTTAGGATACAAAGCAGTAATGGTTAACTTATCTGATGTATATGCAATGAATGCTGAAGCTGAGCAAATAACTGTATCTATAGCTATATCAAATAGGTTTCCATTGGAAGCTTTAGAAGAATTATATGCTGGAATTCAATTAGCTTGTAATACTTATAATGTTGATTTAATTGGAGGAGATACAACTTCATCTACAAAAGGGATGTTAATGTCAATCACAGCAATAGGTAAGGCTAATAAGGGAGATGTAATTTATAGAAGTGGAGCAAAACCTACTGATTTAGTAGTTGTTTCTGGTGATTTAGGTGGTGCGTATTTAGGATTACAAGTTTTAGAAAGAGAAAAACAAGTATTTCAAGTAAATCCAGAGAATCAACCTGATTTAGATAATTATACCTACATTATTGAAAGGCAATTAAAACCAGAAGCTCGTAAAGATATTCCTGAATTATTAAAAGAATTAGATGTTAAACCAACATCTATGATTGATATTTCAGACGGGCTATCTTCTGAAATAATGCATATTTGTACGCAAAGTAAAACGGGATGTAAATTATATGAAGAGAAATTACCTTTAGACCCTCAAGTAATTTCTACTTGCGAAGAGTTTGAAATTGATGCAACTATGGTAGCTCTTAGTGGTGGAGAAGATTATGAGTTGTTATTTACAATTTCAATAGATGATTATGATAAAATAAAAGGGAATCCTAATTTAAGTGTTATAGGTCATATTACAGAGGAGAATCAAGGTATGAATTTGGTAACAAGAGCAAATCAAGAAATAGAATTAAAAGCTCAAGGTTGGAATTCGTTTAAAGGATAAAAAAATAAGAAGTCGTTTTTAACGGCTTTTTTTATGCATTGATTTGTTGTAATGATTAAATTAAAAAGAAAACTTATTTAGTTGTTTTGATAAGAACTTATATCACTATCAAAAGTTGATTTATTTGTTATATAGTTGTAGATAGATATGAATTTTTTAATATTATTTTTTTGGTATAAAAATTGTATATTAGTCAAACGAAAATGAGTATTAATTAACAAAAAATCAAAAAAAGAATGGGAATTTTTTCATTTATTAAGAATGCCGGAGCTAAAGTTTTTGGAATCGGAAAAACAACAGAAGAGGAAGCTGCTGAAAAAGCTTCGAAATTAGTAGATGCTGTTAACGCTTTAGAATTATCTGTAACTGATTTATCAGTAGATATTGACGATGATAAAGCAACAATAAACGGTGAAGCTGCTGATTTAGCAACTAAAGAAAAAGTAGTTTTAGTAGTTGGTAATACTGAAGGTATTGCATCTGTTGAAGATAATATGACTGTTGCTGAAGTTGAAGAGATTAAGGAAGAGGATATGGCACAGTTTCATACTGTTGTTAGTGGTGACACTTTAGGGAAAATAGCGAAAACATTTTACGGAAACGCTATGAAATACCCAGTTATCTTTGAAGCAAACAAGCCAATGTTATCACATCCAGATAAAATTTATCCTGGACAAGTGTTAAGAATACCACCTTTAGTGGACTAATCAAAAGTTAATCAACCAAAGGAAAAAGCACTACACTATGTAGTGCTTTTTTTTGAAGTTATTTTAGATAAAAAAGAAGTGGAAAGTTGAATTTTATTCTCAATTTTGCACTTTATATTTTTACGTATGAATGGAAGAACTTTAGCTTTAATAGCTCTCTCTATAACTGCTTTAATTTATGGAATAACTTTTACTATAGCTAAAGAGGTAATGCCAAAACATATTTTACCTTACGGTTTTATAGTAGTAAGAATAGGAGGAGCAGCTATTTTTTTCTGGATAACAAGTTTGTTTATTAAACAACAGAAAATTGAGCGTGAAGATTATAAAAGAATAGCCGTTGCAGCTTTTTTTGGTGTTTGTTTAAATATGTTAACTTTTTTTAAAGGGTTAAGTTATACAACGCCTATTAGTGCATCAGCAATAATGGTAACCGCGCCAATATTGGTTCTAATTTTTTCTTCCATATTAATAAAAGAAAAGATAGTACCTATAAAAATACTAGGAGTTATTATAGGGTTAATAGGAGCAGTTATTCTAATAATTTATGGAAATACATCTAGTAAACATGGAAGTAATGTGGTTTTAGGCAACTTTTTAGTGTTTATAAATGCAGCTTCTTACGGTTTGTACCTAGTGCTAGTAAAAAAACTAATTAATAAATACAATCCGATAATTTTTGTTAGGTGGTTGTATCTCTTCGGTTTTATAATGGTATTGCCTTTCGGATTTACTGAGTTAATGAATATTGATTTTAATACAATGGACACATCGGTTTATTTAAAAATTGGGTATGTTGTGTTTTTTTCAACTTGTATTACTTATTTATTTAACCTTTTTGCATTAACAACATTAAAACCAACAACAGTAAGTGTGTTTATATATTTACAGCCAGTATTAGCTACAATGTTTGCTTTGTTTAGAGGAAGTGATAGCCTAAATGTTGTAAAAGTAATAGCAACGTTACTTATATTTTTAGGGGTTGCTTTAGTAACAAAACAAGTGCCAAAAACTACTAATAAATAAGTGTATCTTTGCACTTCATTAAATTGAAAATATGATACAGTCTATGACAGGATACGGTAAATCCGTATTGCAGTTACCTACCAAGAAAGTAACTATTGAAATAAAATCGCTTAACAGTAAAAATTTAGACTTAAATACTCGTATTCCATCTTACTACAAAGAAAAAGAGTTAACGGTAAGAAAAAAGTTAGCTAGTAGTTTGGTTAGAGGAAAGGTAGATTTTTCAATTTATGTAGAAATGACTGCTGATGAAACTTCAACAACTGTAAATAAAGGAGTTGTTAAAGAGTATATGGAGCAATTAAGAAATATTGTTCAAACAGGTTCAAGTGATGATGTAGAGTTGTTACAAATGGCAATAAAAATGCCAGATGCATTAAAAACTGAAAGAGAAGAATTAGATGTTGAAGAATGGAAACAAATAGAAGCTCATATTGAAGTTGCTGTAAAAGAAATTGTTCAATATAGAAAAGACGAAGCAAAATCATTAGAAGAAGATTTTCAACAAAGAATTGAAAATATAAAAACTGCTTTAGAAGAAGTTAAAAAGCTAGATGGTGATAGAATAGATCATGTAAAAGAAAGATTACAAAAAGCGTTAACTGATTTGAAGGTAGAAGTTGATGAAAATCGTTTTGAACAAGAACTTATTTATTATTTAGAGAAGCTAGATATCAATGAAGAAAAAGTGCGTTTAGCAAATCATTTAGATTATTTTTTACAACAATTAGCTACTGCTGACTCTAATGGAAAAAAATTAGGTTTTATTGTTCAAGAAATTGGAAGAGAAATAAATACTACAGGATCTAAAGCGAATTTTGCACCAATTCAAAAAATTGTGATCCAAATGAAAGATGAGTTAGAAAAAATTAAAGAGCAAATTTTAAACGTATTATAAAAATGGTGAAAGATTTTCAAGGTAAATTATTTGTGTTTTCAGCACCTTCAGGATCAGGAAAAACAACAATTGTACGTCATTTATTGGCTCAAGATAGGTTTAATTTAGAATTTTCTATTTCAGCAACCTCTCGTGAACCTAGAAGTAATGAGAAAGATGGAGTAGATTATTATTACATTTCATTAGCAGATTTTAAACAAAAAATTAAAAGTGAAGAGTTTTTAGAGTGGGAAGAAGTATATAGAGATAACTTTTATGGAACACTTAAAACAGAGGTAGAACGTATTTGGGCAAAAGGAAAGCATGTTATTTTTGATATAGATGTTGTAGGAGGACTTCGTATAAAAGAAAAATTTCCAGAACAAACATTAGCTGTATTTGTAAAACCACCAGATATTAATGAGCTTATTAGACGTTTAAAAAATAGAGGTGAAGAAAGTGAAGATAAAATTAACATGCGTGTAGCAAAAGCTTCTGTAGAACTAGCAACTGCACCTCAGTTTGATAAAATTATAAAAAACTACGATTTAGAAGTAGCATTACAAGATGCTGAAGATTTAGTAGATGAGTTTTTAGGTTTAAAAAAAACTACTAAGCATTAATATACTTATTTATGAGTAAAAAAGTAGGATTGTATTTTGGAACATTCAACCCTATACACATGGGGCATTTGGTTATAGCGAACCATATGGTTGAAAACTCTGACCTTGATGAAATATGGATGGTGGTAACACCTCATAATCCTTTTAAGAAAAAAAGTTCACTTTTAGATAATCACCATCGTTTAGAAATGGTGTACTTGGCAACTAAAGAGTATGATAAAATTAAACCGTCTGATATTGAATTTAGTTTGCCTCAACCTAATTATACAATTAACACTTTAACTCATATTTCTGATAAATATCCAGCACACTCATTTAGTATTATAATGGGTGAGGATAATTTGAAAAGTTTTCATAAGTGGAAAAACTATGAAGCTATTTTAGATGATTATAGTGTTTATGTTTATCCTAGAATATCAGAAGGGATTATTGAGACTCAGTTTGATAATCATATAAAAATTAATAGGGTAGAAGCTCCAATTGTTCAAATTTCTTCTACAATGATTCGAAATGCTATAAAGCTAGATAAATCAGTACGTCCACTCCTTTCTAATGAAGTATGGAAGTATATTGATGAGATGAATTTTTATAAAAAAAAAAATTTTTTTAAAACTTTTTAAAACTTCTTAGGTCAAAGAACTGATTAACATTAAAAATTAGTAATTATGACTTTAAGATTTGTAAAAAGAAATTTATGTTACCTTGCATTTTTAGGACTTTTAGTATTCACTTCATGTGAGTCAAATAGTAATGAAGAACTATTAAATAATGATTTAACAACCGAAGAAGCATTAAAAGTTGTTTTAGCAGATGATATATCATCAGATGTCGATGATGTTATTGAAGATGATTCTGTAGAAAGTGAGTTAGCGTCAAGAGGAACAACAACAACTAGTAATCATCCATCTTGTTTAGAAAGAACTGTTGAAAATACCACAAACGGTAAAATAGTAACTTTAGATTTTGGAGCTGGTTGTGAAGGGAAAAAAGGGCGAGTTTTTGCTGGGAAAATTATTATAGAATATGTTCGTGAAAATGATTCATTTTCTAAAACCGTATCATTTGAAAACTTCTCAGTTAATGGAAATGCTATTGAAGGAGGAATGTCGGCAACCAAAGTAAAAGAAAATACAAATGGTAATCCTGAGAGAACGCATACCGTTGATATTACAATTACATTAGAGTCAGGAGAAACTATTGTTAAAAAAGGAGAAAAAGTAAAAGAAAAAATAGCAGGTGCTGATACAAAAGATAGGGGAGATGATGTGTTTTTAATTTCAGGTTTTTGGGAGTCAGTTAATAAAAATGGTGATGCTAAAAAAGCACAAATCACAACTAGCTTAAGAAGAGAATATGCATGTAAATATATTGTTAGTGGTGTAGTTGAATTAACTAAAGGGACTAGCAAATATGTATTGGATTTTGGTGATGGTTCTTGTGATAATTTAGCAACAATTACTGATGAAGCTGGAAGGGTTAAAGAAATAACTTTGAAAAATAGAAAACGTAAATAGCAGCAGTTTAAAAGCCAAATTGAGATACTTAATTTGGCTTTTTAAAATAAATTAACTATTTTATTAAAACTTTTTTCCTTTTAAAGGGTCTAACAATCAACACTATTCTATAAGTACTATGAATGAAGCTAACTTTATAAAAGAACTATCAAGTAAAAAGTATAGAGATAGGGCTTTTACAAAATTATTAGATTTGTATCAGGAAAGATTGTATTGGCATATAAGGAAAATAGTAGGGACTCATGAAAATGCTGATGATGTTCTGCAAAATACTTTTATAAGAGTGTATAAAAGTTTGTCAAAATTTAAACAAGAAAGTTCTTTGCACACTTGGATGTATAGAATAGCTTATAATGAATCTATTCGGTTTTTAGAGAAAGAAAAAAAGAAAAGCTTTTCATCGTTACAAGAAGTAGATGATGCTTTTTTAAGTAATTTAAAAAGTGATGTGTTTTTTGATGGGGAACAAGCTCAAATAAAATTACATGAAATATTAAGTGTATTAACTGAAAACCAAAAAAGAGTTTTTCAGATGAAATATTATGATAATTTAAAGTTTAGGGAAATATCTAAGCTTTTGAAAATTAGTGAGAGTACAATTAAAACGCATTATTATGCAGTTGTAAAACACATAGAAAAAAACATTACTACTATTGAATATATAGAAAAAATTAAAGCATAGTTTGTAATGAACGTACAAAGTGATAACTTTATCTATCGAAATACATTAGATGTGAATTCAGAAAAAATACATAAAAAAGATTTAGGACTAAGTGTGCCAGACGGTTATTTTGAAAAATCAAAAAACTCAATACTTAGTGAAACTATTGGTCAAAATAAAAAAGGAAAAATCATTTTTCTTTCTAAGAAAATGTACATTTGGTCTGCAGCTGCAGTAATAGCATTATTATTTGTTTTAGTTGTATATAATCCTTTTGATAATGTAGGCTATGAATTAGAGAATGACATTTTAATAGCATCTATTATAGAAGAAGAATCTGATATTGATGATTTGTTAGATGAATATGTAAATGAAGAATTACTTACAAAAGAAGTTTTTGTAGAATAGATTACAACTTTTTTAGAATATAAGGGTCTAAAGAATAGAGTTTAATAAGATAAAAGATGAGAAGTTTGAAAGTTATAGGAATTATTTTAATATCACTTTTTTTAAGTGTGTTTAAAGTGTATTCTCAAGATTTACAAGGAGAGTTAAACCTTTCAGAAGAGCAAAAAGAGTTATTAAAGACTCAAAAAAAATTAATTAAAAAACATAGGAAAGCGTTTAAAGAAACACTTTCACAAGAACAATTAACAATATTAAAAAATAGTTCTTTAACAAAAGTAGAAAGACAGATAGCTTTAAAAAATACACTTACTTCTTTCCAAAAAAGAATTATAAAGCAAAATAATGTGAGTGTAAAAAATGTAAAAGCTAAGTTTAGAGCAACATTAACACCAAAGCAACGACAACAATTAAAGCGAAGGGTTGGGAATAAAAAGAAAATGGTTAGAAAAAATATAAAAAAAAATTTAAATAGAGAGAAAAGAAGAAGAATAAGGAATTGATAAGATTTTTATAAACTTGTTTTATTTTAGTGGTTGAAAGTTCAACCACTTTTTGTATTTTTAAATTATCATGAAAAAACTATGCTTAAAATTTTTGTTACTATTTAGTGTTATAGCATCATATGCTCAAGAAAAACAAAATGAAAGTAATGAAGTAGATGTAATAACAGAAGAAGATGAAATCTTAGATAGTTTATTTAATGATGAAACTATTGAAGACTTATTTAAATTATCTGAAAATTTAGATTTTTTACATTTTTCAATTAATTATAATAACAAAACATATTTTTCTGGAAGAGATATTGGAATAGATCAATTTTCTATAACTCCTCAAATAAACTATATTCATTCGAAAGGGTATTTTGCAGGAATTTCTGGTGTTTATTACAATGAATTAGAACCTAAATGGGATTATACTTCAATAACAGTTGGTTATGGGAAACGATTTGGTAAGAATAAACAATTTAGGTGGTCAACTTATTATGATAGGTATTTTTTTAGTGAACCAAGCAACAATCCTTTAAAGAACGCAATAAATTTTAGTTTAGAGTTAGACAACAAATCAAGAACTTTAGGAACTGAATTAGCTACAAGTCTATTATTTGGAAGTGAGAGTTCTATTCAAATAGTATCGTCTAGTTATGGTGAAATTTCATTAACGAAAGGAAAGAAAAATGAATTAAAATTTAGACCAGAATTACGACTTATTGTAGCTCAACAAACAATTCAATTAGCGCAAACTTTTACTTTTAGAGATCGAGTTTTTACTGTGTATAAACAAAACAATGAATTTGGGTTATTGAATGCACAGTTTTTATTACCTCTTCAATATTCCTATGCCGGATTTGATTTTGAAGCAGGGTATATTTTAAATCTTCCATCAGCTTTAGAAGGAGAATCTAATCTTAAAACTACAGGGACATTTATGTTTTCTGTAGCATATTTATTAGGATTATAACAAAATTTTAATACTTCTGTAAGAAAAGAATTGAAAAATTTTCGTTGTATATTTGAAATCCAAACTTACTATATTACTTAACTGTGGCCAAAAAACATAAAAAAGGAAAGTTAAAACAGAAGCTAACAGACAAATACAGATTGGTTATTTTAAATGAAGATACTTTTCAAGAGCGATTTTCTTTAAAATTATCAAGATTAAATGTATTTGTTTTTGGTGGTTTGTTTTCAATATTATTAGTGATGTTAACAACACTAATAATAGCTTTTACTTCATTAAGAGAATATATACCGGGATATTCTTCAACATCATTAAAAAAGAAAGCAACCCGTTTAATTTATAAGGCAGATTCATTAAAACAAAAATTAACAGTTTTAGAGAATTATACAAGAGCTATTAAGCCAGTTTTAACAGGAGAAATAGAACCAGAAAAAATAGACTCTATTATAAGTGATGGAATGGGAGTAGTTTTAGATGAGAAATTATTACAACCTACTAAAAAAGATTCAGTTTTTAGAGAAAAAGTAGAAAGTAAAGATAGATTTCCTTTAACCGAAGGAGGTTTAAATAGAGCAAAAAATGTATTCTTTTCTCCATTAAAAGGAAACATGTCTCAAGAATTTGATGTTAACGAAAAACATTTTGCTGTTGATATTGTTGCTCAAACTGGTACTCCTGTTATGGCAATTGCTGATGGTACAGTTATTTTAGCAGAGTGGACTGCTGAAACTGGTTATGTAATTATGTTACAGCATACGAATAAGTTTATTTCTGTTTATAAACACAATGGAACATTGTTAAAAGAACAGGGAGAAATAGTAAAATCAGGTGAGGTAATAGCAAATGTAGGTTCAACAGGTGAGTTATCTACAGGACCGCATTTACATTTTGAGTTATGGAATAATGGGTACCCAGTAAATCCAATAAATTATATAGATTTTCAGTAAATGAGTATTAAATCAAAATTAGCAATACCTTTTGCTAAGCAAGTAAGAAAACGAGTTTATAAATGGGCTAATAATCCGCATCAAACTCAAGAAAAAGTATTTGAGTACTTAATAACTGAAGGGTGTAAAACGGCTTTTGGAAAAGATCATGATTTTATATCTATTAATACTTATGAAGATTTTAAAAAACGTGTGCCTGTAAATGATTATGAAGGTTTACGGAGTTATGTTGATAGAATTGTAGAAGGAGAAGAGAATGTACTTTGGAAAGGTAAACCTATTTATTTTGCAAAAACATCTGGAACAACATCTGGAGCCAAGTATATTCCTATAACTAAAGAGTCAATGCCAACTCATATTAAGGCAGCACGTAACGCATTGTTATTTTATATAGCAGAAACTAAAGATGCTAGTTTTGTTAATGGAAAAATGATATTTCTTCAGGGAAGCCCTGTGTTGGAAGATAAAAATGGTGTAAAATTGGGGCGTTTAAGTGGTATAGCAGCACATTATGTGCCAAATTACTTGTTGAAAAATCGTTTACCAAGTTGGGAAACAAATTGTATTGAAGATTGGGATACAAAAGTAGATAAAGTGGTTGAAGAAACATTACCGGAAGATATGACGGTAATTAGTGGGATTCCATCATGGGTTCAAATGTATTTTGAAAAACTAATTGATAAAACAGGAAAAACAATTTCTGAGATATTTCCGAATTTTAATTTTTTCGTGTATGGAGGAGTGAATTTTGAACCGTATAAGAATAAGTTTGAAGCGCTTATAGGGAAGAAAATAGATTATGTAGAGTTGTACCCAGCATCAGAAGGATTTATAGCGTATCAAGATTCTCAAACGGAAAAAGGAATGTTATTACAGTTAAATTCAGGAATTTTTTATGAATTTATTCCAGCCACTGAATTTTTTGAAGATAGTCCAACAAGAATATCATTAAAAGATGTAAAAATTGGAGTTAATTATGTAATCATTTTAAATACTTCTGCCGGTTTATGGGGGTATAATATTGGAGATACAGTAGAGTTTACATCACTAAAACCTTATAGAATTAAGGTAACTGGACGTATTAAGCATTTTATTTCTGCTTTTGGAGAACATGTTATAGGAAAGGAAGTAGAAAAAGCATTAAATGAAGCTATTATTGGTACCGATATAAATGTTAGTGAATTTACGGTAGCACCGCAAGTAAACCCTGAGGACGGCTTACCTTATCATGAATGGTTTATTGAATTTGAAAATGAACCAAACAATATTGAAGAATTATCTTTAAAGATTGATGCTTCTATGCAAGCACAAAATATATATTATCAAGATCTAATTGAGGGAAAAATATTACGTCCACTAGTTATTAGAAAAGTAAAAAAAGGGGGATTTCATGAGTACATGAAATCTATAGGTAAATTTGGAGGACAGAATAAAATACCTCAGTTGTCAGATAATCGTAAAATTGCAGATGTTTTAAATGATTTTCTGCTTTAATTATAAATAAATAAAGAATGAAAATAATAGCTACAAGCATAGGAGAACGTAAAGAAGTAGATTGGAAAGGAAAAACGATTACTACTGGTATTTTTAAATTTCCTGTTGAAAAAGCTATTTATTTAGATGTTGAAGAAATAAAAGGAGATGCTATTTGTAATAGAGAAAGCCATGGAGGAGTAGATCAAGCTGTATATGGGTATTCTCAAAAACATTATGAGTATTGGAAAGAATTTTATCCAGATTTGGAATGGCAACATGGAATGTTTGGTGAAAATTTAACAATTGACGATTTAGATGAAACTGAGATTCATGTAGGAGATACTTATAAAGTAGGGGAGGCAATATTAGAAGTAACTAAGCCAAGAGAGCCATGTATGAAACTTGGAGTTCGTTTTAATAATATGAAAATTGTAAAGCAATTTTGGCAACAGAATTATTCAGGAATTTATTTTAAAGTTTTAGAAACTGGTTTTGTAAAATCTGGAGATCAGTTTATACAGATAAAATCATGTACTGACGCTAAAACTATTGCTGAGGTATATAATGAAAAAAGAACTAAAAATAAATCTTAATTATCTGACCAAACAGCGAGCTCATTTCCAGAAGGATCAGTAAAATGAAATCTTCTGCCACCAGGAAATGAGAAAATATTTTTAGTTATTTTTCCTTCAAATTTGACAATTAAATTTTGAATGCTTTCTAAGTCTTTATGATATAATACGACCAATACCCCATTTTTTATTTTCTTTTCAGATTTTTCAAACCCTCCTTCTACACCACTATTTGAAAAAGCAACATAGTTAGGGCCATAATCGGTAAAAAACCACTCAAAAGTATTGATGTAAAATGTTTTTATCTTTTCAAGATTACTAGCTGTAAATTCTATATAATTTATGTGATTGTTGGTATTCATTTACTATAGTTTTAGTCAATGTAATTTCAGTGAAAGATAGAACTAAAAACTAAAGGTTATACATTACTTTTCTCTTTTTTAGTAGGTATTCTTTTTCTAATGAATTATTTACATTTTTTAAAGAAATATCAATATATTTTATAGCTTCTTTAATTTTTCCAGTTTGATAAAAGAACTCGGCTTTGGCTCCAAAATATAAATAAGAGCGTTGCCCTAAATCAAGAGGAGTAATTTTATCAAAATAGTAATTAGCTTTAATATAGTTTTTACTTTGTAAACACACTACAGCCATACTTAATAAATGTGAAGTTGTTGGTTGTAGTTTATATAAGTGTTGATACCATTGTAATATTTTATTCCAATTTGTTTGCTCAAAGTTAGGTGCTTTAATATGTTCAGCTATTATAGCAGCTTCATAATGATAACAAGAAAATTCATCGTTTTCTACAGCTTTATTCATCATTGCATTTCCTAATTGTATTAAAGGAAAAGACCATTTGTTTCTATCTTGAGTTTTTAAATCGAGTAATTCGTTTTCAGTATTTATTTTTGCATCTAAGCGAGCGGCATGAAAACACATTAAAGCAAACAATGCATAACTAGCAGAAATATTTGTGTGCTTATTTTTTAATAACATTTTACATAAACGCATAGCTTCACCGCACAATTCTTTTTGGATTAAAATTTCTTTTTTATTAGAATGAAATCCTTCATTAAAGATGAGGTATAAAATTTCTAGAACACTTTCAATTCTAATAGGTAATTGATTTCCAGTTGGTATTTTGAATTGTAAGTTTGTTTTCTGAATGTTTTGTTTAGCCCTTAATAATCTTTTTTTTATGGTTTCTTCTTTAGTCAATAAAGCAGAGGCTATTTCTTTTATACTAAATCCAGAAATGGTTTTTAAGGCAAATGAAATTCTATCTTTTGCATTTAAACTTGGATGACAAGCAGTGAAAATCATTCGTAATTGAGCATCCTCAATTTCAGTATCTAAAAAAAGGTCATTGATAGAAATAGCTTCAATGCCATTTTTAATTTCCGGGATATATTTCTTTTCAGCTTTTAATTTTCTAAATAAATCTAAAACTCTATTTTTTGCAGCATGAGTTAACCATGCTTCAGGATTATCAGGTTGCTGATTACGCCAACTTGTACTTGTTTTTAAAAAAGTATCTTGAACAGCATCTTCTATAATTTCAAGATTAGATAATCCAAAAATTCGAGTTAAAACAGCAACCATCTTCCCGCTATGATGGCGGAAAAGATGATCTATGAGTTTAGAATCCATTAACTGTCAAATACCATAATTTCACGAATTTCTACCGTGTTTCCTAAGTCGTAATCAGGGAAATCTTGCGCAATTTCTTGTACTGAATCAAAATCACTAGCTTCAACTAAATAATAACCCCCTACAATTTCTTTAACTTCAGCTGAAGTTAAATCTGTAACTGTTCTATTTTGTCCAACAATACGTCTTATTTGTGATGTTAAAGCTTCTCCACCACGTAAGATACCAGCCTTTTCCATTTTCTCACTCCATGCAAACCATTTTTCCATGCGATTTTGTATTTCTTCTGGAGAAAGTCCAAGATCAGTGTATTCAGTTCCAACAAAAAGCATCATAAATTTTTTCATCATTTAAAGTTTTAAAGTTTTGTATTAGTAAGACGTTTTCCAAAAATAAAAAAGGACACTTTTTTTAATTTTATTTCAAAATTAAATTATGAATACTAATTTAACTAAATAATTTTAATGTGGTTTGGCGTAAAAATCTTTTAAAGAGTTTGTATAGATACAATAATTGATTTTAGAACTCCAAAAATCAATTTTCCTTGGATTAGGAGCTTCAGTTGGTACTAGCATTAGGGTTGTTTTATCATTTATTTTCTGTTGATTAATGTCAGTTCCAATTAAGTTTCGATGATCTAAGCTAGTATCTAAATAGTATAAATAATCATATACAAACTCAGTATATGATCTTTTTGATACTTCTTTTAAGCTAGTTAGCTCTAGGTTTTCATAGTTATTAGTTAATGCATTTTGAAACTCAACAGCATTTAAAGGAATATTATTTAAAGTAGGCATAACATTGAACTGACCATCTACAAATGCCCATTTTTGTATATCATTAATAAAAACCTCAGTAGCTACATGTCCGGGAGAAGATTTTCTTGTTTCTACATCTTTAGTTTTTAAATAAATAGTTCTAGCCTTAAAACCTGCATTTTCTAATTGGGCTTTTAGTACGATTGCATAGGCAAAGCAAGGAAATCTACCTCCAGCTTTAGCTTCATCTAAAATAGTAATTGGGTCTGATTTACTTGGTGAGTTATTTCCGCTATGTTTCCATCTAGCATTTGTCCAATCTAAAATTTTCACGATTTTTTCAGTGTCGTTAGATTTTTGATCGATTAAGTTTTGGATAGGGTATTTTGAAGCAAGTTTTGTTAGATATTGATTTTCTTTGTTGTTTTCATACAAAATAAAGAGACTGTCATTTTTAGAAGTAATGTTATGTTTTATTTCTTCCCTCGAAAAAGAAGTCCCTTTAATTATTGTATGTGCATATATAGAATCATTTAAGTGTACATAAAAATCATACGATTTCCCTTCAAAAACATCAAAAGAAATGCTATCCATGTCTGTTTTGAAAACGAACTTTTCAGGATTGGAAAGGCATTGTATTTTCAAAGTATCATGCTTTACTTGTGGAGCAATAGACCATCTTCCGTTATACCAGTTTTCTGCAATTTTAAAGCTAGTATTTACAGTTGATGCATTTATTACTGGATGATTGTTGTATGTTTTTGATTCTTTACAAGAAATAAATAAGCCTGTTAAAATAAGTACTAAAAATAGTTTTTTCATAGTTATATATTGTGTTTATTTTATAGACTATAAATATACTTATAAGGTTGCCTTATTTAAATTTTTCTTAACAGAATATCTCCACTAACGGTTTTTAATTTTAAATAAGCAGTACCGTTTTTTATGGTTCCTTGAATTTTATTACGAGATGATCTTTTGCTTTTTTGATTAAAGTCAATATCTAAATCTGAGTACACAGTACCAGTTAATGTTCTTGCTTCAAAAGTAGCATCAGCTACAGCAACATCAATATCACCACTAACAGTTTTTAAATACATGTTTTCTGAGTGTTTTTTTATATCAATATTACCGCTAACTAAATCTAGCGTTAATTTCCCTTGATATGAAGAAACGGCTACATCACCTGAAATACTTTTAACTTTTAAAGTCATTTTTTTAGGTACATAAATAACATAATTAATAACTATATTATTATGGTTAGAACAAAAATTGTAACTGTTACAACCTTTACCACTGTGAGTTATAGTAACTCCTTTTTTATGTTTTTTAAATAAGTTGCCAAAATCAGATTTTACATTATAAATAGCTCCCGTTTTTTTGGTTTCAAATTTAAAGTAGTCATTGTCTTTATTGTCGTTTATATTAACGTTAGCAACTACTGAGATTTCATTTTTATTCCAATTTTGAACTTCTATAGTGTTAGCAAATTTGGTATTTACATACACTTCTTCAATAGAGTTAGAATTTTGTTTTGTTACTACTTTTTTTTGAGCGGTTAGGTTACTAAAAGGCAATAGTAATCCTATGAATAAGAATAAACTTTTCATTTTTTTAGATTTTAAATTACGTGTGAATTAGTTTTTTAAGAGACTATTTTTTTCTAAGATAGATGTCTCCCATTGATGATCTTAATTTAATTTGCACACCACCATTATTAATGGTGCTTACAATTCTTTTTCTACCACTTACATTTTTTAAACCTTCTTTTGTAGGAATGTTAATATCAAAGTTGGTGTACACTGTTTTGTTAGTTTTTATTTCTAAATCTGCTTTTGTTGAAGCAGGAATAGCAATGTCAATTTCACCAACAGATGAACTTATACTAATAGGAGATGATTGATTTACTTTACTAAAATCGATATTAATTGCTCCTGTACTAGAGTGGGCAGTAATAGGTCCAGTAACATTTTTCATGTTTATTTGACCAACGTTTGAGTCAGCTTCAATTTCAGAAGAAAACCCTTCAATATGAATGCTTCCTAAGTTACCTGAATCTACAAAAAGATTAATATTTTTTGGAAGCTCAAGCTGAATTCCATGTCGTTGGAAACGAGATTTTAAATCTTTAACAATTAAGGTGCTTCCTTCTTTTGTTATAGAAAAACCAAACCCATTAGTGTTGTCTTTACCTCCTGGGTAAATAGCGGTTAATCCTTTTCTTTTATCTTTTTTCTTTTGATGATGTTTGTTATTTGAGTGTTCACGATCATTATCTTCTTCACATTGATTATCAGAATGATTACTGTGATTTTTTAATAGTAATGAATTTGTATTCGTTGCTATAACTTTAATTGTAGTGTTTGATAAAATATGTACTTTTTTTACTCCTTGTAAAGAATGTTTGTGTTCTTTGCCTTGAGAAAAAGCAGTGCTTCCAATAAATAATAATAATAGGACTATTTTTTTCATGATGTTTTATAATTTTAATTACAATAAACTTGGTATGTTGTATTGTAGTTCTTGTTTAACATAATTTGGTGTTTCTTCGTTTTCTAGTAGTTTTTTCATGGGTTCGAGCGCTCTTTTTTCTTGTATTTTAGCTAAAATTTGAATTAATTCAATTTGAATAATGGCTTCTTTTTCTGTTTGCAATGCTTTAATTAAAGTTGTTTTCACAAGTTCTAATGATGAAAATTTTGAAAGTGCTTCTGCTGCAGCTAATCGCACATTAACATTTTTATCATAGAATAGCTTATTAACTATGGCTTCAATTATTTCTGTATTATTTTCCGAAAACTTTTTTGAATTTGTTACTCCTAAAATTCGTTTACTAGCCGATTGGTTATCTAATAAAGCAAAAAACTGTTGTTTCTGTTGTGTTTTTTGCTGACTAGCAATTGATGTTTTTTGTTTATTAGACTGCCTACCAATTAAAAAAGCACTTAAAACTATTAAAATACTTGCTGCAATTTTTATATACGATTTCCAATCTGATTTTGAATTTAATGAAATAACTTTAGTGTTTGCTTCTTTAATTTCTTTAGCTAAAAAGTTTTCAAAGCTTATTTTTAATTTATCACTAGGTTTTTCTAATTTATCATTAGACATAACTAAAAGAATATCTTCTAATTTTTTTAATTCATTAGTACAATTATCACAAACTCTTATATGAGTTTCTATTTTTAAATGCTCTTCTTTTGAGAGTTTATTATCTATATAATTAATAAGTTGATTTTGTAAGTCGTTACAATTCATAATATGTTTTTTTATCAACCTTCTATAGTTTGAAAATACATGTTTTTTAATTTCTTTAAAGCCCTATGTGTTTTGACTTTTATAGCTCCTGCTGAACTTCCTAAAATCTCAGCAATTTGTTCGTAATTTATTCCCTGATATCTATGCATTACAATTAATTCTCTATCAGAAACACTCAACTGTTGTAATGATTTTTGTAAATGCTCAATTGCTTCTTTATTTCCTTCTGAAGCTATTTCTTCATTCGAGCTTATTAAATCATCATTAATAATATTGGCTCTTTCTTTTTTGTTTTTTTGATAGTGACTTGTAAAAATATTTCTTGCTATTGTAAATATCCAAGATGCAAAATTTCCACTTTTATAAGATGATTTATATTTTAATATTTTAATAAATACTTCTTGTGTTAAATCTTCACTAATCGTTTTATCACGTAACATTTTCTTGAAAAAATTATAGATGCGAAGATAATATCTATCAAAAATGATGGATAGCTTTTCTAGGTCTCCATTGGCAACTAGTAACATAAGTTCTTCGTCTGTTAAGTTTTTCAATGTGTTAGTTTTGGTTAGTTTCTATCTTTAAAACCATCAATTTACAAAAAGGTTACATTTAGGGTGAAAAAAAATTAAAGAATAAAAAAACTCACCATTGGGTGAGTTTTAAATTATAGTTGATTAAAGTTAAGTTTTACTTAAAGTTATTTAGTTGTATTACAGCTTTCACAGTATGCTTTGCGTAAGTATTTGTCTTCAAGCAACTGAAAGGTAACACCACCTTCTAGTGAAGGATTAAAAAGTTTACAAAAACGATCTTTATTCATGTTAATAGCATTTAGCATGATAGTTCTGTATTCAGTCGTTTCAGTATATGCTGTATTTATGATCGTTAAATTTAAATAATAAAATAGTAAATCTTCATCTATGGTAATACTTCTAGCTTTTTTATCTAATAGTTCAATAGCACTATCTATATTGACATAATGAGTTAAAAATTGAGCTAAACTCAAGTAGTCATAGTTTGAAAGAGGAAACTTTTTATAGTTGTTTAAAATATACTTTACAGAAACATCTTTTTTAGCATAGTCTCTTTTCCTCATTTCTTTTTCTGCTTTTACTATATGAAAGTTTACAAGCATTCGGTCTATTAATTTTTGATTAATGCCATATTTTTTTAAGTTGAAAATTTCCTTTTTAAAATTATTTTCATTGAATGACTTTGCATTGTTTCTCCAAATAACAAACTTTAAAACAGCTAAATTGTATTTTATTCTTTTGTTTTTTGGTGCTATTTTTTCTAATTGCTCTAATTCATGAGTAACAATTAATGTTTGACTAATATTGTTTAAATACTTAACCATACTATTTTTGGTAAGTAGGGTGATGTGTTTTTTTTGCCTAGGAATTTCCATTTTAGTTAAAACTTCTGGAGAATATCTTTCAGCTAACTTTCCTATAATAGTATTTTGAATATTTATTGCTTGTTGTATATCGTTATTAACAATGTTTTCATTAAAAAGCGTTACCAATTTAGTGATTGGCATGTCTTTATATTTATCAATTTTATCGAGTTCTAAAGTAAGTACCGCTTTTCGATGATTTTTTAAATAAGGCTCTAAATCAGTAGCTACTTTACCTACTAATTTCTTTTTTATTTCTTTTTTTGATAGATCTGTAAAATCAGTATAAGCAGTTTCTTCAATGTCATTTAAAAACTCTACCCAATTTTCTGAGGTTTTAACTTCTGTTTGGATATGAGGTTTTTGAAAGGACTGTAGTGCTTTTGCAATACTACTAGCACGTTGATTTTGTAGTTCAGTATTTCTTTTTAAACTTCCTTCAACTGATGCATAAGCTCTAATATTAATTTTTTTAATGTTAAAATCTGTTAGTTGTAAAGAGTCATATAAAGGTTTAATATCTTCAGGTAAATAGGTGGCTTTATTTTTTTTGAAAGGGATAGTGAATTTTAGCGTTTTATATTTTTTTACAAATTTATCTTTTTGAGTAGTTATGCTTTTTGTTTTGTACACTAATGAGTCTAAATATACTCCCATATCTAGTAAATCCCATGGGTATGATTGCAAATTGTATATGTAATAATATTCACACAATGTTCTATTTGATAAAAACAAAATATTAAATTCTAATTCATCTTTTGCAAGCGGTTTGGGTATTTGTCCTACATATACTCTATACCTTTTTTGATAGGGCTTTAAACTTCTTCGTAACTGTTTTGCATATACAGGTTTTAATAAAAGACCTCTTACTTGTTGTGGCTTTACATCTTCATTACATTCATATCTTGTTTTTGGTACAATATCTACAGCTATACCATCACCTGTTTGTTTAAAAAGTTGTGTAAACCACTTTTTGTTATTTATTTCAAAATATAGTTTCGTACCTTCTCTTTTAATACCAAACTTTATTTCTTTAGGTTTTTGCCTAAACATTTTTGAAAAGTATTGGCACTGTTGGTTTCTTTCACTTTGAGTGGTTTGTATTTTTATATCATGTTGGTTTTGACCAAAACATAGGCTGTTTAAAAATAGCGCAATTAGTAGTAGGTAGTTTTTCATAGTTTATTTTAGTAAGAACAGCCTGTCTTTAAAAAGGCTGTTCTTACTTTTTATTTTAAATGTTAGTTAGTAGAAGTTATTCTTTTTTTTATACTTTCTAATAGTTTTTTATCTTGCTTTTTTAAATTATACTCTTTGAGTTCATAAAAATTATATAAACTAGGAGAATCTTTGTTGTATGATTTTATTTCTAAAATTAAACCGGTTAAATTAATGTTTTTGTTTAAATCAAGAATTTCATAATTATTAAAAGGAATTTTTATTTTGTCATTAACATAAACTTCATTAACATCTATAAGCTCACCTAAAGAAGATTGTCTTATTTCAGTGATAACTATTTTATAGGCTTCAATACCATTGATTGTTTTTTTATCATTTCTGTCTACTTCAATTTTATGTTTTATGTTCCATTTCTTTTTTAAACCTTCAGTAACCTCAAAAAACCTTTTGTATTCTTTATTATTTTTATAAAAGAGGGTATGTTTTTTTTGTTTTTCAGGAATAAATAAAATTTTAGTATCAGCAGTTTTTATTAATACAGTATCAGGATAGATATTGAGCTCTACATTAAATGAAAGGTTTTTGAAGCTTTTTATTGCTTCAAAAACCCCTTTTGTAATTAAACTATCTTCTTTGTTTTCGTTTTGAGCATGTAATTCGGTTATCGCAGGATTATCTATTTTTAAAGTTAAAGAATACTTTAAATATCCATCTGTTATATTTTGAGTAAAAGCTGTTACACTCAATAAAAATAGGATTATTAAAAATGTTTTTTTAATCATTTTGTTTAAAATTAAAAGAAATATAATACTAGGTAAAAAAATAAAAGTAAAGGTACTTGAAAATATATATTTGAAGGTAAGTCAACGACTTACTTTTTGTAAGCCATTGACTTACTTATTAAAAACTGTTTTTAAATGGAAATTAAATGAAGAAGTACTATTAGTTTAAAGAATAAAGGATATGAATTGTTATCAATTTTTAATAAAAAGAGTGTTTAAATTTTAAAGGGGAAAATACCTTTTTTTAAGATTATAACAGTACGCTGTTGCTATAGCTAGCCTTAATTTTCTTATATTTGTTACTGTGCAATCCGCTATATTGCATATTCCCAATTTAAAACCTTTCATATTTTATCATGATAATAAACAGAGTTAAAGAATTTATTGAATTTAAAGGTATTACTATTAGTGATTTTGAAAATACTATTAACATTGGTAATGGTGTTTTGAATGAAGCTATTAATAGTAGAACAGAAATAAATTCTAAATGGCTTGTTGTTATCTCTGCAAATTATCCTGAATTAAATTTTAATTGGTTGATTACAGGAAATGATTCGATGTTAAATTTAGAGAATGATTATGTGGTTGATTTGACAGGGGTGAAGAATGAAAATATTTTAGATTATATTTTAATCAATTCTGATAGTTTTAGAGAGGAAACTAAAATTGATGCCGTAGTTACAATATTATCTAACTTTCAACAACAAAGAGAGTTGAAAAAAATGTATGCTAAAATAGAAAGTTATGAAAAACTATTAGAACAAAAACTCAAAAACGAGTAATAGATTTTATAAAAAGTGAGATTTATTTTTGTTTAAAAACGTACTCATTTTTTTATCTAACTTATCGTTTATTTTTGCTGTTTTGTTTTCTTCTTCTATAACTTTTTTAGCTATTTCAATAATAGTTTTCTTTTTAATGTTTCTACGTTGTTCTTTTGTAGTATAAGTCCTCTTTTTTAAGATTCTACGTATTATATTTCTCAGCAGCTTCATACTCATACTAAACTCCTTTTAGTGTTGTTACTATATCATCATCAAATGCATTGGTGTTTTCTTTAACGCTGTCAGCAGAAAGCATAGCCTTATCGTTCCTTTCAGAGTAAAGAGCTTTCAAAGCTACCCGAGGATAATGAACAGTTTTTATTCTATCAATTAATGAAAGTTGTTTTAAAATTAAATCATCTTTATAGGTGTAGTTTTTCACTAAAAAGTAGGTAAAACAACTTGAAAGTGCACCTGCAACTAATAAGATTATTATATAACTATTTTTACTAAAATCGTTATGTGTAAGAAATGTTAAATGAATTACCCAAAAAAAAGAGACTGCTATACCTGTGATTGAAATAAATTGAAATTTAAAAGTGCTTCCATTTACAATATCATGATACAATGATTTACAACTAAAAAGTAGACCTAAAATCACTAATCCAAACATGTAAATCCATAACCTAAAGCTACTTCTACCTCTAAAAGAATGTTCTTTTGCTAGCCTTTTTTTCTTTTTTGTGTAGATTTTTAATTTGTTTTGAGAAAGTTTCCATTTTTCTACCCTAGCTTTTTTATATTCTGATATGGTAAGAGTATTGCCAAGCTCTTTTAATAAGGAGTCTTGAACTTGGTTTCTTTCTTTAATAATTAAACTATAGTTTTTATAATGTTCATTATATTCATCTGAATATTTGTTAAAAAATATATGGAATAAAGACATAGTAACTATACAAAAAGCTACTATGCCTAATATAGTACTTTTAACATTATCCTTCCTCTCCTGTTTCTTGTTGATCTTCTCCTCCAACTGTTGGGTCTTCAGTTGGTTCGATGAGTTGGATGTTATTTTGTCTTTCATTTTGCTCAATTTCCTCTAAAGAATTATCCGTACAACTAGTTAATACTACCATACAAAATACTACTGCTAAAATTGTTCTTAAGTTTTTCATTTTACACTATTTTAAAGTTAATACTAGTGTAAATATAGTAGTAATTGATTGTTTAAAAGAAGTGTTTTGTATTGATTATTAGTCTGTTATAGCAAATAATGCTTTTTCAAACTTACAGCGTTTTTTTATGAAAAACAATACCCAATACCCCTAGTGTAAATCTACGGGGTTTCCCGTAGTTTGCTGTTTTTTTAACATTTTATAAAAGTGAGAATTTAAGCGTAAATATCCTATAAAAACTTGTTAATTAAAGGAGTGTGTAATATAGTTAGAAAATGCATTCAAAAATTTTCGATAATATAAAATAAAAGAAAGAGTGAAATTTAAAAACTAAAAATTCTAGTTTTAGTCTTTTAACTAAAAAAACTAACAATAATCCAGCTATTGTTAGTTTTTTTAAAGGGTGTTTTTATGTGGTTTTTAATGACTATTTTTTAGCTTCAATTTCTAAAACTTTTTGAATCATTTTATCATTTTGCTGATTTAGTTTATATAAACCTTCATCATTATATAAGTCTCTTGCAATTAATATTTTTAGATTTTTTTCTAATTGTTTCTTTGTTCTTTCTGAAACTGTATAATCTTTAAGCTTAGCTAAAAAAGTATTAGATATTTTTTTATCCTTATTAAAGTTTTTGATAAAATCGCCTATTGATAATTTTGATAATTTTTTACGATTTCCATCAACATATTCAAATGCAAAATTATTTAAAGGTCTAAAAAAGATTGTTGGTAAATAAGCTGTAGTATCAACAGCTACAAACATATCAGGAATAATACCACCTCCACCATAAACAATTTTACCTTTTGGGGTTTTAAATTGTAAGCTATCAACTGTTTTTATACTATCCTTGTCAAATAATTCTCCATTGGTATATCTGTTTTGGATATCACTTCTGTAATCAGTCGATTTTTTATCCTTCTTATAAGGTTTCTGTATTGAACGTCCTGTAGGAGTGTAATAACGGGCTGTTGTTAATCTAACTGCTGAACCGTCTCCTAAATCCATTTCTTGTTGTACCAACCCTTTACCAAATGATCTGCGACCAATAATGATACCTTTATCATTGTCTTGTAAAGCTCCTGCAACAATTTCAGAAGCCGAGGCTGAATTTTCATCTATTAATACATATAAGTTTCCATTTTCAAAATCACCTTTTTCAGTAGCAAAAGATTTATTAATATCTCCTTTATTATTTTTAGTGTAAACTATGAGTTTGTCATCTTCTAAAAATTCATCTACAATCTTATTAGCTATGTCAATAAATCCACCACCATTACCACGTAAATCTAAAACTAAACTAGTCATCCCTTCTTTTAATAATTTTTCTAAAGAAGTTTTAAACTCTTTATAGGTATTACGAGCAAAACGATCTAATTTAATGTAACCAATGGTTTCATTTACCATGTAAGCTACATCAACACTCTTAATATTTACTTTACCGCGTGTAATGATAGTATTAAAAGTACTGTCATTTGTTTTTCTGTAAATTTGTAAATCAACATTGGTATTTGGTTTTCCTTTTAGTTTTTTTAGTATTTGAGCAGATTTCAAATTTTTACCATATAAAGTATCGTTATCTGCTAATAAAATTCTATCACCAGCTTTAATGCCTTTTTTTATACTAGGACCACCTTTTATAGGTTCAATTACAGTAATAGTGTCTTCATCCATTCTAAATTGAACACCAATACCTACAAAGTTACCTTGCATATTTTCGGTTACTAATTGGAGGTTTTCTTTAGGAATATACACTGAGTGCGGATCTAATTTCCCAAGCATTTCAGCAATGGCACCATCTAATAGTTTGTCAGTGTTTACATTATCAACATAATCACTTTGAATGTAATCAATAAGTCTTTTGATTTTACGCTCATTAGATGAGTTTTTTCCAATGATGTTTGAGTTTCCTTTACTAAAAAATGTTCCGATAAGAATACCGAAAACAACAGCTATTGAAAAATATATAGGTAAATTGTTTTTATTCATTTGGTAAATGTGTCAGTTCTACTCCTGCTTTTTCTAAAAAATCCAATCCTGAACGATCTTTGTAAGCATCGGTATAAACAACACGTTTAATACCAGCTTGGTGTATAAGTTTACTACACTGTTGGCAAGGAGATAATGTTATATATAAAGTAGCATTAGTACATGATTGGGTTGAAGCTGCAACTTTTAAAATTGCATTGGCTTCAGCATGTAAAACATACCATTTAGTATATCCTTCATCATCTTCACAATAATTTTCAAAACCAGAAGGAGTACCATTATAACCGTCAGAAATAATCATTCGGTCTTTAACAATAAGAGCACCTACTTTTTTTCTTTTACAATGAGATAACTGTCCCCATTCATGCGCCATCTTTAAGTAAGCAATATCGTATTTACGTTGTTTTTTATTCAAGATCTAAAAATTTAGATAAAAAGCTAATTTAGTTAGAATTATAATTTAGTATTGTTAATTTTTACCAAAAAACACGATTAATCATCATTTGAAAAGCAAAACCAATAACTATAGAAGAAACAACAAGTATCCAATCACGGCGATTTACACCTAGTACACTTTGTGATAAAGAACCTATTAATAGTATTGCTAAAACTATTATTACTTGGGCAACTTCAACTCCTAGAGCAAATTCTAATAAAGGAACCAGTTTGTCACTAGACTTTCCAATCATGATTTTAAAATAATTTGAAAAACCAAGACCATGAATTAATCCAAAAAATAATGCGAAAAATAAATTTTGATTCTCCTTCCCAATTGAAGCTTTTTTTGCAGTTAAAACATTCATTAACCCTGTAATGAATATTGTTAAAGGGATTAAAAATTCAACCAAATCAGCTCGTACATTTATAATACCATATGCAGAAAGAGCTAAAGTAATTGAGTGTCCAACAGTAAATAAAGTAATTAACCATAATACTTTTTTCCATTGCTTAAATTGATATACAACAGCTAAAACAATTAAAAAAAGAATGTGGTCATAGGCTTTTATGTCTAAAACATGGAATAAGCCCATTTCAAAATATAAAACAAAATCGTTCATTTTTTAAATATTAAATTTTAATTTGTCGGTTAATTTGTTGGTCTAATGATATAAAAGTTTCTGTTCTAGAAACTCCTTTTATTGTTTGAATATCTTTATTTAATAAATGCATTAAATCTTCATTGTTTTTACACATTATTTTTATAAAAACAGCATAGTTTCCAGTAGTATAATGACTTTCAACAATTTCAGGTATTTCTTTTAATCTTTTAATAGCAGAAGAATATAAACTAGATGCATCTAAAAAGACACCAACAAAAGCTGTAGTAGTGTAGCCTAGTGTTTTCGGGTTTAAAACCATTTTATAACCCTCGATCAAATCTGAATCTTCTAATTTTCTTAATCTTTGATGAATAGCTGCGCCAGAAATTCCAACCTCACGAGCAATACTTAAAACTGGAGTTCTAGCATCTTGAACAAGTCTTTTTATAATTATTTTATCTATACCATCAATTTTAAATTTCTTTGTCATGATTTGTAGTGTGTAAGAGGTAAAATTATAAAAAAAACCACTCATTTGAGTGGTTTTTGTTTTTTATTGTTTTGTTAAAATAATTTTTCAATTAAAATTTAACAAAATTCATCATAAGCTGCAGCTAAATTTTGAGCTATAGCTTGTGCTGATCTACCTTCAATGTGATGGCGTTCTAATATATGAACTAATTGACCATCTTTAAATAAAGCAATAGCTGGAGATGAAGGAGGAAAAGGAATCATATGTTCTCTTGCTTTAGCTGTAGATTCTTTTTCAACACCTGCAAAAACAGTGGTCAAATGATTTGGGCTTTTATCTGCTCCTAAAGAAGCAATAGCACCAGGTCTTGCAGTACCAGCTGCACAACCACAAACTGAATTTACCATTACTAAAGTTGTTCCTTCTTTTGCTAAAGCATTATCAACATCTTCAGCAGTATATAAAGCGTCAAAACCAGCGTTGATTAATTCATCACGCATAGGTTTTACTAATTCTTCTGGGTACATAAATAAAATTTTATACAAAGATACCTCTTTTATACAATTGAAGCAAAATTTTAAAAAAAGGAGTGTAGTTTTTAAAAAGTTACTAAAGTTATAATTCTAAAGAATAAAAAAGGTTTCAAGTTTAACCAAAGAGTGTTTATATTTGATTAAAAATATTTACATGGGGAAATTTGCCAAATGGTTAGGTGCGGGAGCTGGATTTACGTTAGGAGGTCCAATAGGAGCAATAATAGGTTTTGTAGTTGGTAGTTTTATTGATGGAGTTTCTGTTGATGATTTAAAGGAAGAAGAACAAGAGTACAAAGGGCATCAAAATGAAGAAAGTCAATATGTTCAATCTGGAGATTTTGAAATTAGTTTATTAATATTAGCGTCAATAGTAATTAAATCTGATGGGAAAATAGACCAGAGAGAACTAGATTATGTTAGGCAATACTTTGTTAATTTGTATGGAAAAACAAGGGCTAATCATGCATTTAAATTATTTAATGGAATTGTAAAAAGAGAAATTTCTACTAGACAGGTTTGTTTACAAATCAGACAATATATGTCGCATTCATCTCGCTTACAATTACTACATTTCTTATTCGGAATAGCAAATGCTGATGGTAGTATTGATGTTTCTGAAGAAGAAGCTGTAAAAAAAATAGCGTATTACTTATATATTAATGAACGTGATTATAGTTCTATTAAAGCGATGTTTATTTCGGAATCTGAAAGTTCATATAAAATTCTAGAAATACCTAAAACAGCCTCAGAACCTGAAATTAAAAAGGCTTATAGAAAAATGGTGAAAAAATACCATCCAGATAAATTAATAGGTTTAGGGGAAGAACATATTAAAATAGGAAAGCAAAAATTTCAGAAAGTTCAAAAAGCTTATGATGAAATAAAAAAGCAAAGAGGGTTTTAGTGAAAATTATTTTTTTTCAATAAAATTATGTTAATAAATGTTAAAATCATTATATTAGCAGAGATAATATTAAAGTGATAAGAGATTTTTGATGGAACTAAAAGTTTGTTTTATATATAAAATCTTATCAATGCACGGGGAAAGTCAATTTTTTTATAATTAGTTTAAAGCATTTATTTTAAACTAAAAAATAGCTACGTTATAAAAACACCCAATTTGATTTTTTTGTGTAAAAAAAACTATAAAGATTCACTACTATGTCTATAGTTTTTAAAAGAAGAGGTATTCTAAAATTGTTAATTTTTGTAAAACAATTATAGAAATGAGATAGTATATTTTTAATGTGTAAAAAGTACTACTACTACTACTACTACTATTTTGACTTTTATTTTTTCTTAACTAGAAAAAATAAAAATATAGTTTTTCTACTACGCAACATAAAGCGTTTTGTAGCACTAGTTACAATATGCAATCTAACTATTAATAAACTTTTTAGTCCCCCAGATTATGAAGAGAAGTTACTACTATGGCAGTACAAAAGCCACATGTTTAAATATACTATTTAGCATGCTTATTACCTTTCAATGTGTTTTTTCACAAGAAGGAAAAATATTAAATTTAAAGCCAGCTAAAAATTCTGAAGATAATACCTCTTTTTTAGTTCTTAGAGATGCTGAATTTGATGTGTTAAAGAATAGAATTAGTACTAGTAAAATGGCTCCATCTTTTATGTTCTCTATGATGGCTTCACCTACGTTAGACTTAAATGGAATAACTTCAGGAAATAATTATGAATTTCAAGTTCAACCCACAACTTCAAATATATATCCAGTATCGGTTAGTCCACAAGTAACATCAGATGCAGGAATTGCAAGTGCAATAATTAGTTTTACAGGCATAGTTGATACTCCTAATGGAGAACTACTAGCAATTAATAGACCTGGGTTTGATTTATTATGGTTTCAAACACCAGTTTCTGGTCCGTTTGATTATCCAATAGGAGGTTCAACAATTCGAGTAACTCAAACAACAAGCACAACTTTTAGTATAACAGAAACTTCAGGAAATCCGATATCAAATGCTGATTTTCAAACATTTTTGGCAACATTATATTACGGTGATTTAAAAAGCCCTTATACAGATGGTATCCGTACAATGAATGTAGTTATCACAGATACTAATGGAGCTACAGCAAATGCAACTACAACAATAAGAGTTTTTACAACTGCACCTGTAGCTGTTGATGATGTTAATTCTGTTGCTGCTAATTCAACTACAACTATAACAGGAAACGTGTTAACAGATGGAACCAATGATTCTGGGGCTACAGCTATCTCTGTTTCGGAGGTTGATGTGTATCCTGCTAAAGTTGGTAATGCATATACCACATTATACGGTACTATAACTATACAGTCAAATGGTAGTTACGTATATGATGTAGATGAAACGAGTGCATCTGTAACTGGATTAAGAAATGGTGAAACATTACATGATATTATATCATATACCATTGAAGATACAATAGGTATTAAAGATTATGGTTATTTAACAGTTACAATTAATGGGGTAGATGAAGCTCCAAGTGCTTTTGATAATACAAATTCATTAACGGCATTTGTAGATGCTAGTGCTACAGGGAATGTAATTACAGATGTAGGAACAGGAGGAGCCGATGCTGTTGACAGAGGATTGACAACTTTAGTATGGGAAAGTAACTTTACTAGTGGGGAAACCGTTCATGGAAAATCTAAAACTGTAGGAGGAGTAGGAGTTTCATTTATAACTTCAGATCCAGGTGGTTTTGGAACATCGTTTAATCAAACTGTAGATTATACAACAAATGGTGGGCATACAGGATATCTGTTATATAATATTGATGGAACTACTAACCCTACAGATGATACTGTTTTGACTATTAATTTTGACCAACCAGTTTATAACCTTGGTTTTTTATTAGCAGATATTGATTTCTCACAAGGAAGTTTATGGCAAGATCAAATGAAAATTGAAGGGAACCTAAATGGTTTAAATTCTACATATAAATATGTAACTACAGGGGGTGTTGTTGATGCAGGAAATAATACGTTTTATGGTATAGGAAGTGCTGTTCCTGGTGATGCAACTGGTAATGTAAATGTGTTTTTTGAAGAACCAATTAACCAGCTTAAGTTAAGTTATAATTATGGCCCCAATGCTACCGATGCAGATCAAGGTAGCCAGATAGCAGGAGTTTCTGATATTTATTGGCAAGGAGCTAGTTCAGTGTTGGTTTTAAAAATAGGTACAACATTAGGGAATGTAAGTGCTGCAAATTTAGGAACTTCTTATGCTGGTACATATGGAACAATTATTGTCAATGCAGATGGTAGTTATGAGTATATTGTTGATACAACAAATCCAGCTGTGGCTGCTTTACTTGTTGGTCAAACTCTAACAGATACTTTTGTTTATGAAATTTCTGATGGAGTTTCTACAGATACAGCTAACTTAATAATTACAATTAATGGTTCAGGTAATGATGCTGATAGTGATGGGGAAGCGGATAGAGTAGATTTAGATGATGACAATGATGGTATTTTAGATACTGATGAATCATTAGGATGTGCAGGCTCACCTATGAATTTAACAGGTATTGGTTCTACATTAACTACTGGAAGTTATTATGATGAAGAAACTCAAAAAATAATAAATGTAACAATTGCTACAACTGGTACGGTGGATGAAGGAAATGCTAATGGGGATATTTTAATGACGCAAGGAGGAACTGCTACTTTTACTTTTTCTTCTCCTGTAACTGTTTCTATAAAGCATGAAACAGGTATTACAGGGAATTTTGATGCTGGAGATACATGGGAATTGACATCTACAGGTACTTATACTGTGTCTGATCCTAATAATGATTTAACAGTAAATTCTAATTCAGGAGGGGTCTTGAATTTCGATGCTTTAGGTGTAGCTGTTGCTTCTGAAGTATGGGAAATAAAGACAACTACAACTTCTTTGAAGTTTGACTTGAAATCTGGAAATACTAAATCTCCTATTAACTTAGGTTTAATTTGTGGAGGCTTTTTAGATACTGATAATGACGGTATACCGAATCATTTAGATTTAGATAGTGATAATGATAATTGTTATGATGCTATTGAGGCAAATGAGAATGTTTTAGCAAGCCAATTAGATGGTAATGGAAGAATAAATATAGCAAGCCAAGGAGGTATAGATGGGAATGGTGTTCCAAATTTAGTCAATTCAGGAGGTACAGCTGATATAGGAGGAGATCAGGGGCAAGGTACAACTGGAAATGAAGTAATAGCAACAAAAATACAAATTGATACTGAGCCCACAAGTAGTACTATATGTTTAGGGAGTAATGTTACGTTTACAGCCGTAGTTTCTTCATTGAATACAACTACATTTACAGGAACTGCGCCAGGGACTAATCCAGATTACAGTGGTAGTACCGGAACAACTACTGGGTTAATATATAAATGGGAAGAGCAAGTAGGAGGAATTGGAGCTTGGAATACAGTTAGTAATGGAGGTATATATAGTAATGCAACGACAGCAGCATTAACATTAACGAATCCACTTATAAGTGCTTCTACAAATAAATATAGATTAATAGCAACAAGTACAACAAATGTTTGCCAAAGTGTTACTTCTAGTGAAGTTACTTTAACAGTAACTCCAACGGTGACG
>NZ_QOCC01000013.1:0-55788 GCF_003318185.1 Tenacibaculum sp. E3R01
TCGAGTACTTGTTGCTAACGTGTTTGTATAAGATTAGTTGCGTTGTTTAAGCAACTAATTTAGCAAATACAAACTGAATAGAAAATCCGCGAGGATTTTCGTAAGTAGGCTTGCACTAGCAATTAATTTTATACGGTGTTGTAAAATGTATTTATTCCATTTTCATTGTTCGAAAAAGTCCGTTCAAATAATTTTGATTTTTCGAGTATTCATAATAATTCTTTTCTTTTAGTATTGAGCTCAAAGCAAGATTTTCAGCTTTTTTTCTTGTTCTCCTTTTTTTAATTAAACACTGATGATGATAAATTAAGGTATTGTAAAACCTATTGATGAAAAAGTATTTAAAACTTTCATTGTCATTGTCTTTCCTTATTTTCATCTTAAAGTCTTTGAAACCAAAATCTAAATATTTATAGTATTCTTGTCCATTAAATTTTGGAAATTTTTCAATGTTTTTTTTAGCTTTTTTATAATTTGGTGGTTTTACTACATTCATATAACCCCAAATTGTGTGATAGCATAAATTCATAGCAGTCAAAAAGAAAATTCCTTTTTCGGTTTCATCTTCAAGATTATAATTGTCAATTACAAAGTCGACATTCGATAAATCGAATGGTTGATTTTTGTTCCCAATTCCTGTAAAAACCATACTATAATAGTTTTCAATTAATTCGTAACGAGAAACATTCTTATTTCTCCATTCGGTTAATAGTTCAATATTGTCTTTGGGTTCTTTTTTTCGAACATTTGCGTTAACTTTCATTATTAGATAAAGATTAAGCAAAGTTATTTCATCTGGTAGTTTAAGAAATTCCTCCGAAGTCAGTTTGTTTTTTGGACTTATGCATTCTTTTATAAATAGTTTAGTTGTTTTAAGCTCAGATGAATTTATTTTATCAATTTTTTGAAAAGTCAATTCGTTTGGGTTGTTTCTAAAAACGAAGTTTCTGTAAATTTTTCCAAGTTCAATTATTCCGTTATTCAAATCCAATGCGAATGTTGATTGAATACTAAATATTAATAAAAGAATTAGTGTTATTCGTTTGTTCATAGGTTTCTTTATATGTTTTACAACTCGTTATATAGAGAACAAAGTTCTCGTTTATTGGATTATAGTTCCGGATAAAAGAAACTTTAGGTAAATATATAAAGAATTACAGAAATTACTTAGGTAACCTGTAAACCTTTATTTTTGATAAATATATAACCTAAAAAAATAGATATAGCAATTGAGTGCTCTAACAATTCTTAACAATACCAAACATAAGAAATATTATTACTATTTACAATCATATTTGTGTTATAGCTCGCTCATAGGAAACTAGAAAATCAAACCTTATCTAGAGAAATTATCACTCAATTATACTATATATATTGTTGAAGAATGCAGATAGAATTTACTATTTCACTTAAATAGAAACTTAATGTCGATTAATAAAAAGAGTTATCTTCTCTTAAAACTTTTAGAAAATGAAAACCATAGATTTCGAAGCCTTCATTATAATAGAATTTATGAGACTTTCTATTTCCTGTATAGGTATTTAATTCCATTGCTTCACATCCTTTTGATTTAGTGTATTCATAAATCCAATTAAAAAATTGCTTACCAATGTTTTTCCCACGATATGTTTCATCTATAACAACATGATCAGGTTCAACACTTTTACCAATATAATGCCTTGTGCTATACCAAAGTCCGCAAATGCCTATTAATTTATCATTTTCAAAAGCACCTACACATTCGTAGTTTGAATAGGTAGTCATTTCTTCAACACGTAATTTTAAAATATCACTAGGAGTAGTAGTGTTTACAACTGTTAATAAAGGTATGATTTTAGAAATACGTTCTTTATCAATAGGTTTAAATATTAAATTCATCAATAAATAGTTAAATATTAAATGCTTCTTATTTTTTAGATTAGATAAGAATTTTTTTATACTAAATTTGTGTAAAATTAAGGGATAAAATTATAAAAATGGATACTGTAATTAAAAAAATTAAGACAGAAGACACTTATTTGATAAGAAAAGAAGTTTTAAGAAAAGGAATTGACTTACCGTATAAGTTTGTGGGTGATTTTGATGATGAAACATACCATTTAGGAGCTTTTTTTAATGATAAGCAAGTAGGTATTGTAACATTGATGAAAAGTGAAAATAATATCTTTGTAGATAATCAATATCAATTAAGAGGAATGGCAACTTTAACAGAAGTAAGAGGAAAAGGAATTGGTAAACAAATTGTAAATGAAGCACTATCCTTATTAAGGAATGATGGAGTTACTACTTTATGGTGTAATGCACGAGAAGAAGCTTCTTCTTTTTATAAAGGATTGGGTTTTAATATAGTAGGAGAGTCCTTTGTTGTAGAAAAAGTAGGTGTACATTATGTAATGACTATTGACTTATAAAGCTATTCTTTATTTCTTAATTTTTTAATACCGTCAAACAGAAACCAACTTGCAAAAAGGGCTCTTACAACCAGAAAAATTAATTTATTCTCGGTATGGAAGTTAAGCAATACTCTATAGGAGTTTTTTTCTTGTAAAACACTGTTAATTGTACCAACAATTATAAATACACCAATTACGATATATAGGTAAGGAAGAATTTTTTTCATTTATTTAGAGGTAGGTATTTTTATAATATATTCTTTTCTACTTTTATTATTTAATTTTGTTTCTCTAAGCCAAGGATTTACTATTTTTAAATCTTTATAGGTAATTCCATAATTTTTAGCAAAGCTTGCAATGTTAGTAATGGCAGTGTCAACTTTAACTTCATAGGTTGAAGGAAATGTATATAGATCTTCTTGATCAAAAACAAATCCATATTTTTTAGGGTTTGATAAAACTTCTTTTAAAGCCAATATTCTGAAAATATACCTTCCTGTTTCGGTATTCAATAATAAATCGTAATAATCAGTTACTTGTTGTTGCTTTAAACGTTGAGAAATTCTTCCATTCCCAGCATTATAAGCTGCAGCAGCAAGTGTCCAAGAGCCAAATTTTCTTTTAGCTTTTTTTAAGTAAGCAGCAGCAACTCTAGTTGATTTTTCTAAATTATAACGTTCATCAACATTTCTATTAACTTCTAATCCAAACTCACGACCAGTTGATGGTAAAAAATGCCAATAACCAGCAGCCCCTTTTGATGACGGTATGTTTATTAAAGCACTTTCTGCTACGCATAAGTATTTAAAATCATCAGGTAAGTCATATTTCTTTAATAAAGGTTCAATGATAGGAAAAAACTTATGAGCACGTTTTATAAGTAATAAACCGTTTGATTGCCAATAGGTATTCACCAATAACTCACGATCCATTCTTTCTTTAATATCGTTTCTATCTAAAGGAACTTGTTCTCCAGCTAACTCCATTCTTTCAGGAACTTTAATAGCTTTTATCTCATAGCTTTCAGCAACGTTTTTTATAACTGGCTCTTTATCTTTACTAATAGTATTCATTAGTAAAAGAGCTAAAGTAATGATGGTTATTGTAGGTAAAAATCGTACTAGCTTATTCATTTTCTTTTCTTTTAACTGTTCCTTTTACTAAGTTAGCAAAAAACATTCCCTTTCTAAAATTTTTGATATAGTTTTTGCTTTATTTAATATCATAATGTGCGTACCATTCTTTACAATAATTGAGTTTTTAATGTTTTTGATAGGGAAAATCTCATCTTTATCGCCATGAATGTGCACAATGTCAGTTAGTTGGTTTTGTTGTTCCCAGTGTAGTACATTATATATAGCCCAGTGTAAATAATCTTCATGCCTTATTGATAAATAAACTTTATATAACTCAGCTCTCTTTTTTAAGTAGTCATTAAAGAAGTATTGTTCATATTTTTCAATATTGGAAATTATCTTGGTAGGAAATAATTTATAAGCTTTAGTTACTTGAGCAAGTTTTAAACGTTTAGGTAGCTCTTCATTACTTTTAATACTTGAAATAATAATAACCTTTTTATGTTGAATATGTTTACTCATTTCTTGTACCATAATTCCACCAAATGAAACCCCTATTAAAATAGGGGTTTCATGTTTAATATTAGCACACATACGTTTAGAATAATCTTGTATGCTTTCATCAACAGATGTTGGTAGAATCCATTCTAAAAAATGAAGTTGAAATTTATCTTCAGGTAAAGAAATGTGTTCAAATATTTTGGTATTAGCTGCTAAACCAGGAACAAAATAAATATGCTGTTTTTGCATTATTCATAGAATTTTTTCTCTAATAATAAACCTTCAATGTATTCATGGATGTCGATTAATTCATCAGGAATATCATTCCATAAACGGATTTTAATTTGTTTATTTTCATAAGTAATAAAAGTACTTGCTAAATCCATTACTCTTGGGTTGTCATAAACATCATTAAAACTTTCAAAACTCTTTTTTGATAGTTTTTCTTTCAATGTTTTAAATTCTTTTTCTGTAAGCTTAAACTTATGTATTCCTTTTACAGTAACCGATTTAATTCCGTTGTACAAAGCATTACCATCTTTATCTATAGAAAAATCAAATTCAGGGCAATCTCCAAAACAGGCTGTTTTTCGAAGGCTTATTAAGGTGTTTTTTTCTTTTTCTATTAAGTTATTCAAGGTTTTAGTAGAGTTCTTAGCTATAAATCTAAACTCACCAGTTTCTTGTAAGCGTTTAATCCAAATATCTTGTTGGTCATTAGGAACAGTAATAATTCCTATTGCGGTAGCTTTAGTATCATAGGCAGTTTTACTCCAAGTTAAACCACTGTTTTTTACTAAGCTTTTAACATCATTGCTGCTTTTACTATTTTTAAGAACAACAATTAGCTCGTTATTATTAGTTTCCGTAGCTGTTACTTTTTTAGTTTTTGTAGTTTCTACATTTTCTGTAGCTTCTTTAATTTCTTCTTTAGCAGGAACTGTTTTTTTGGGAGAACTACAATTTAAGATTAATAAAAAAATTGAGGATAAAAGGTACTTCATAATATGATTTTGTTAGATTGAAATAATTGTACACTAAAAGTACATTATTTCAATCTAACAAAAAGTGTAAATTGAATTTTTTATCAGTTAATGGAACTATAAAATAGAAAAGAGCTTTGAATTATTGTTTTAAACTAACAAAATTCAAAACGAACAATACCATCTTCATCAATTTTAGTTAAGGTAACTTTATGAAGGGTGTTAACTAACTCTGGATTCCAAGGTGTTTTTACTTTTACATAGTTTTCAGTAAAACCATGTATATACCCTTCTTTATTTTCACTTTCAAATAAAACAGTTAAGGTATTATTGATTTGACTTTCATAAAAAGCTCTTCGTTTTTTAACAGATAAACCACGTAACATTTTACTACGTTTTGCACGAATGTTTTTAGGTACCACACCATCCATTTCAACGGCTTCTGTATTTGGTCTTTCAGAATATGTAAAAACATGTAAATAAGAAATATTCATTTCACTTAAATAGTTGTAAGTTTCCAAGAATAATTCATCTGTTTCACCAGGGAAACCAACAATAACATCAACACCAATACAAGCGTTTGGCATTACTTCTTTAATTTTTGTAACTCTGTTGGTGTATATTTTTCTCATATAACGACGCTTCATTTTTTTTAATAAAGTATCGCTACCAGATTGTAATGGGATATGAAAATGAGGAACAAACGTATTTGATTTTGAAACAAAATCGATAGTTTCATCTTTTAATAAGTTTGGCTCAATAGAAGAAATACGTAAACGATGGATACCTTCTACTTTATCTAAAGCTTGTACTAGCTCTAAAAAGGTATGTTCGTGTTTTTTATTCCCAAATTCCCCTTTCCCATAATCACCAATATTTACACCAGTAAGTACAATTTCTTTAATTCCTTTTTCAGAAATTTCTTTGGCGTTTTTCAAAACATTTTCTAAAGTATCACTTCTAGATATTCCACGGGCTAACGGAATAGTACAATAAGTACATTTATAATCACAACCGTCTTGAACTTTTAAAAAAGCACGGGTTCTATCTCCAATAGAATAAGAACCTACATAAAAATCAGCTTCTTCAATTTCACACGAATGAACTTCACCTATATCATTTTTTGTTAAATCATTAATATAGCTGGTAACATTAAATTTTTCGGTAGCACCTAATACTAAATCTACTCCATCAACATTAGCTAACTCTTCAGGTTTTAATTGTGCATAGCAACCAACACCTATAACAAAAGCTTCTTCATTTTGTTTTAAGGCAGATTTCACTACTGATTTAAATCGTTTATCAGCATTATCAGTTACTGAACATGTATTGATAACATATACATCTGCTTTTTCTTCAAACTCAACACGGTTAAAGCCTTCGTTTACAAAGTTTCTAGCAATTGTAGAAGTTTCTGAGAAATTTAATTTACATCCTAATGTGTAAAAAGCTACTTTTTTATCTGCGTTCATTCTTCTTTCTATCCTTAATAAAAAACAAAAAACTTGTATAAGTCTTTAATTTTTTGGAAGTTCGTATGATTGTATTACTTATTCTGTCTGAGACAGATTTTAAACTGCAAAAGTACTTAATTTATGATAATTTTTGAAACGGAAAGATTACTCGTTAGAAAACTTGTTTTAAGAGATTTAAATCCTTTTTATGAGTTAGAAAGTAATCCATTGGTTTTGCAATACGCAACAGGGGAAGTAAAAACACTAACTGAATGTGAAAAAGAACTAAAAGAGTTGATTGTTAAGTATGATCAACCTAATAATGATTTTTGGATTTATGCTATTGAAAGAAAAGCAGACAATGAGTTTATAGGTACTCTTGCTTTGGTTAAAGATGGAGAAGATGATGAAATTGGGTATCGTTTTTTAGAAAAGTATTGGGGAAAAGGATTTGCTAGTGAAATTTGTGCAAGTTTAATTACCTACTGTAGGGCATTTGGAATGAAAAAATTAGTGGGCTATGTAGTTGATGATAATATTGCATCTGCTAAAATTATAGAACGCCATAATTTTAAAATTGTTAAGAAATTTGTTAGTGAAGATATTGGCTTACCAGAAACTAAATATGAACTTTATTTATGATTGAAGATACACTTAAACCACCTTATTATGCTGTGATTTTTACCACTCAATTATCTGAAAATATTGAAGGTTATTATGAAATGGCAGAAAAAATGGATGAGTTAGCTAAAAAGCAAGATGGATATTTAGGAGTTGAGTCGGCAAGAAGTGATGTTGGAATTACTGTTTCTTACTGGAAAAATTTAGAAGCAATTACTAATTGGAAAAATAATATTGAACATACCGAAGCAAGAGATATAGGAAGAGATAAATGGTATAAAAAATATCAATTGCGTATTTGTAAAGTAGAACGTGAGTATGGATTTGAAAAAAAATAAATAAATGTACGCAACAATTTCATCTATTTTAAAAAAGTTTTTAAAGGAAAGTACTATATTTAAGTATGGCTTTAACTTGTCGCCAATGTATAGGAGGTCTACTGGTAGAATAACAAGTGTTTCTGATGACTTATTTCTGGTTAAGGTAAAAATTCCTATTAGTTATAAAAATAAAAATTATGTAGGTTCAATATTTGGAGGTAGCTTGTTTTCTGCTACCGATCCTGTTTTTATGATTCAGTTGATGCATATTTTAGGAAATGACTATGTTGTTTGGGATAAAAATGCGACGATTAATTTTAAAAGACCAGTAAAGGAAAATGGATATGTTGACTTTATTTTTACCAAAGAAGAGATAGAGAATATAAAAGAACGTATTTCAAAAGAAAATGAAATAGATTTAGTAAAAAAGATACAAGTTTTAAATAAAGAAGGTTCTACTGTTTTTGTAGAAGTATCTAAAACCATATACATTGCAAACAAAAAGTATTATAAAAATAAAAGAAAAAATAAATAGTCTTTTATTAATTTTCACAATTGTATTAATACTAGTTTCATGTAAAAATGAGAAAAGTAATTTTACTGAAACACAAGTGTTTCGTTATAATGAGCATTCTAATATCACATCATTAGATCCTGCTTTTGCAAAAGATCAGCGAAATATTTGGGCTGTTAATCAATTGTTTAATGGATTAGTACAGTTAGATGATAGCTTACATATACAACCAGATATAGCTAAAAGTTGGACTATTTCTAATGATGGAAAAAAATATAAATTTACTTTAAGAAAGGATGTTTTTTTTCATCCGCATACACTGTTTGGAGAAGAAAAAACAAGAAGTGTAAATGCTGTTGATTTTGAATATTCATTTAACAGATTGTTAGATAAAAATGTAAGTTCACCTGGAGGTTGGGTATTACAAAATGTAGATAGTTTTAAAGCAGTAAACGATTCAACTTTCTATATAAATTTAAAACAACCATTTCCGCCATTTTTAGGTTTATTAGCAATGAAGTACTGTTCAGTGGTTTCTAAAGAAGCTATAGAATATTTTGGAGATACATTTAGAGCAAATCCAATTGGTACGGGTCCGTTTCAGTTTAAATTATGGGTTGAGAATACGAAATTAGTATTACGTAAAAACCCGTTATATTTTGAAAAGGATTTTCAAGGAAATCAATTACCTTATTTAGAAGCTGTTGCTGTTACTTTTCTTCCTGATAAGCAAAGTGAGTTTTTACAATTTATTCAAGGTAATTTAGATTTTATGAAAAGCTTAGATGCTTCTTACAAAGATGATATTTTAACTACAAATGGTACTTTGAAAGAGAAGTATATTAATGAAATTCAGATGCAAACTGGACCTTATTTAAATACAGAATATTTGGGTATTTATTTAGAAGGTGAAAAAAGCTTGCCAACTCAATCTAAATATATTCGACAAGCAATTAATTATGGATTTGATCGTGAAAAGATGATTAAATTTTTACGCAATGGTATTGGGATTCCAGCTTTAAATGGATTTATTCCAAAAGGATTACCGTCGTTTAATAACCAAACGGGATATTCTTACAATCCTTTAAAAGCTAAAGAGTTAGTAGAGCAATATGTCGAAGAAACAGGAAACAAAACACCTGAGATAACAATAACTACTAATAGTAATTATTTAGATCTGTGTGAATTTATTCAAAGAGAGCTACAAAAAATAGGATTACAAACTAAGGTTGATGTAATTCCTCCATCTACATTACGTCAAGGTAAAGCAAGTGGTAAGTTACCTGTTTTTAGAGCTAGTTGGATTGCAGATTATCCAGATGCTGAAAATTACGTGTCATTGTTTTATAGTAAAAACTTTACGCCAAACGGACCTAATTACACTCATTTTAAAAATGAATACTTTGACTTTTTATATGAACTATCTATTAAAGAAGTAAATAATAAAAAGCGATATACCTTATATCAAAAAATGGATAGTATTATTATTAATGAAGCTCCAGTAGTTCCTCTATATTATGATGAAGTAATTAGATTTAGTCAAAAAAACATACGAGGATTAGGTATTAACCCCATTGATTTATTAAATCTGAAACGTGTTAAAAAAACGAAGAAATAATATTTTTCACATATTGTCTAGCTTACTTTAACCATTCTTTATGTATTGAAGAGCTTGAAAACCATAATGCAAATACTCCAAGTAGAATTACTAGTATTGGCATTGTAATAGTTTGTATTATTCCATATACTTCTATAGATTTTGTAAATAGTACATTGTGTACCATTTGTGGTATTATTGCACATAATGAAATAAGAAAGGCAGGTTTTGCGAACTTCTTTTTTAATAGTAAAGCAATAGATCCAATAAAACCAAAGAATACAGCTATTGCAAAAACAAAAGTTGTCCAAGTAGGATAGCTGCTATAAAGTTCTTGTTGTTCTATTGGTAACAGTGCTAAAGCTTCTTCAGAGATAAAAGTATGTGCAAAAAAAGAAAAAACTCCCATGATATTCCATAAAAGTAAAAAAAGAGCAAGTCCCCAGAACCATTTTGGTATTGTTATTTTTTTCATAATTTTTGTATGAAATTGAGATTGATAAAAAATGAACTTATTTAGTTGAATTATAGTTTTTTGTGAAGTTAGTAAATAAATAAGAAAACACAAAAAAGTGATCTAAGATTACTGGAAGTATAATAATCAATTGAATATTCTTTTGTGTTTTCTTAATTTAATAATTATTTGCAACAAGTTTTAAAGCTCAGAAATGGATACATTATATGTTTTAAATAGTTATTCTTTTTAGGGTAGTTATTATTTATCTCTTCAATAACACCTACCTCTTTAACTGTTCCAATTCTATTGTAGTATGTACCTAATAATAGATCCCAAAAAGGGAAAGTATTACCAAAGTTTTTAGCCTCTTTTATTTTTTTACTATGATGAAAATGATGAATGTGTGGGGTAACTATTACATAATCCCAAAAACTTTTTTGAGTATAAATATTAGCATGAGAAATATAGGCTACTATTATATGAGTAATACCTACTAAATAAATTACTTCTTTGTTAAATCCTAATAACAAAAGAGGGAGCATTTTAAATATAACGTTTAAAAACATATTGATGGGGTGTACCCAGTTAGTTTTAAACCAATTTAGTTTTGTTGGTATATGATGTATAGAGTGAATTTTCCATAAAAAGATACTTAAATATGAATTTTTAGTTCCTTTATGACTAATTCTATGATACAAATAAGGAAGGAGTTCTCCTATTAGATTAGCTATAATATATGTAATTATAAGGGGGGATGTGTCCCATAAATTTAGAGAATAAAAAAATGTTTCTTGTAAGATTAGTACAATATACAATGTCATCATTTTTCCTAAAGCATCAAATAAAGCTGCTGAAAAAATAAAATGTTTAAGGTCTATCCAGATAGATTTTTTTGTAGGATTCCATTCTTTTTTTAAAGGGATTAAACTTTCCAAAAATAGAATATAAATTAAAGTGAAAAGGAAAATACTATAGGATGAAAGTTCAAAATTCCAATTATTTTTTAAGGTTAAAAAACCAAAAATACTTGTTGATGTTAAAAGTAAAGGTACTGCTAAAAGTGATAGTGTTTTGTGCATCGTTTTTGTTTTATTTTGTAGACGTTAAGAGGGAACAAAAAGATGCAAGAATGTGTTTTTTAAATTATTTAAAACCAGATTCTCTAAAAGTAATATTTATTCTACCGTTTTTATAGGCTGGGTTTTTAGGTAAACTATGGGTGTACCTTTCTTGCGAGTAATCTTTCATTACCAACAAACTTCCATTAGCTAAATCTAAAGAATAAACTTCTTCTGTATCGTTTTTCTTAAAACTAAATTGACGAGTTTCACCTAAACTAATGGAAGGTAAAATAGTTTTGTAACCTGAGGTTTGTTGGTCAAAATGATAAGGAGCAAAATAATTTCCATTAGGGTAAAATAAACACATGGCAAGTTCAAATTGATTTCCTGTGAATTTTTCTACACGTTCTTTAAGTGTAGCCATTAAACCAGACCATAAAAATGCTTTTCCGTGAATACTTTCCGGATGATTATTAAGCTGTATTAATCTTTCAGTAGCAAATAATATTTTAAAACTATCGGTCACTAATTCTTTATCGCCTACTGTAACAACTAATTGGTTTTTGTGTAAATTATATTCATTTATTAAAATTTCATAAAGAGTATCAGCTTCATTTTGTGTTAAAAAATCTGGGGTGTATTCAACTAAACAATCTAAAGGGAGTTTCATATTAATTTATTTTTTATGAAAATTTTCTTATTCTAATTTACATTTTAATTCTATGTCAGGTTCAATTTGATAAGTGAAAATAATAGCATTATTTAGAAAAGGTTGTTCTAAGGTCATTTCTAATGGCAATGTTAAAGAAGATTCATTTCTGTTTAGCCAAATATCATTATAAACATGTACTTGAGTATCTAATAACATACTTTTATATGCACTCATGTTTAAAGAGGTAAAATCTATTTTTTTATCGGGTAATTGTATAGGTGTATGCTGTTTTCCTTTATGTGAAGCTATAACTTGTCTTACATCTAAAATATTTCCCATTTTATGTTCAGATAAATCTGAATTTGCTTTAGTGTTATTTGATAAGCTCATATTTATGAGTACATTTTCAGGAATTAATGTAACATCTTTATTGAATTGAGGAAGCAAATTGTAAAGAATGGGTACGTATGATTCTCTGTATAATAAAGCATCTAAGGTTTCGCTAAAAAGAATATGGAATTTATTAGCTTCTGGAACTTTAAATGTTACTGCATCAGCCAAATAGAATTCTTGAACATAATCAGTTAAATCTAATGATTTAATTAGTTTTTTAGCAGAATCAATTGAAGCTTTATTTATTTCTAATAAGGTAAATTGTATTTCTTCTGGAGTAAAAAGAGGTGCTATTAGGCTAATAAATGGAGCGTATGGGCCACAACCTGCATAAAAAAAATGGATAGTTTCTTTTGGATGTTTTTTTTGCTTTTCTTTAATTGCTAATACTACAGCTTTTAAAAATTTTACAGTTCTTTTATAGTCCAATAAACACTGAGCAGCATGGTTTAAACCTAAAGCTTTTCCTTTTGCAGAAGGAACTGCAGCTAAATGTTCAATTTTATTGTCAAAACCTGTTATTTCTGTAAGTTTTTGAAAATGAAGATGGATGTCATTTAGTTCTTTTTCAACTTCCTCTTGATTAAGAGGTGATTCTAATAAAGTTAGCGTTGATTTTTTTAGGCTATTAATTATTTCTTTGTTGCTCATTTTAAGTTGTTAGGTTTAGTAGTTAAAGAAGCTGAGTTTTGTAGGTGTGTAATTTTTAGGTTTTGGTATATTTAATACTATGGAAATCAAGAAAATTAAGTATTGTTTCTACATGTGCTCCCCAACCAACATTAAGAAATTGGTTTTCCTCAATATCTTTATTCCCTTTTTTTATTTTAGGAGAAAATCCAAGAGGTAAATGTCTTGTTTGTGATTGTATTGCCCATATGTTTCCATCAGTATCAAAAATTGGCCCACCACTTTGACCTCTTAAGCCTGGGGTAGAAGTCTCTATATATTTGATGTCAAATTTATTATCTAAAGATTTTCCAGCAACAATATTTCGAGTGAAAATACCATCTATTGGAAATCTTGGGATTGGGAATATTGATGAATCAAATGTAAAAGAATTGTTTTGTTCATTAAATGTGGATTTAACATCATAAAAAGGATATCCTAATTTACAGAGGCTAGTACCATATTTTAAATCTTTAGGGTTTTTAAAAATGGGGTAATTATTACAAAATGCTGGGTTGTAATTTTCTATTTTGCCAATAGCAATATCATTTTCTTTTAGAATATGAAAATTTTTAATTCTATGACTGTCATGACCCCACCAATGTGATGAATTTATTACCCAATTAGGTTTTGAACTTAATTTTTTAATTTTTTTTAATTTCTCTTTCTTATTAAGGTTAGAGTCATTTTCAATTTGAGTTAACTTGGTGTTAAAGTCTTGAATTTCTTTATTGTTTTGATTAAAAGCAATTAGAGAGTCAAGCATATGAGCAACAGTAATAATCCAACCTTCGTCATTTATTATTACAAAACTACCCAAGTTGTTTTTAATTTCTCCATTAAATAAACGAGAAGAAACTAAAAGAGGTTGAGTATAAGTACTTGCTATTTCATAAGCTTTTGAAAACATGTATTTTGTTTTTTTAGTTCCTACAAATAATGTTTTGTTTGTAGGATGTAGAGTATTGATAAAAATACAAATATTTAATGTTTTAAGAGTTGAATTATTTATAATACTAAGATTCTTGAAAGATTAAATACTATTTAGCTTATAGGAATAAAAGTACCAGATGTAGCATCATATTTTAATGATATTTGAGTCTCTCCTCCTGAAAAATCAATTTTAGTCATTGGCGAGGTTACGTTGTTTACAATAGTTGCAGTTTGTAAGTTTGATTCTATCCATAAATATAATGAATTAGCTGGTTCCATAGTAATGGTACTTCTGAATAGAACTGAGTTTCCAGAAATAGGATTGTTATTTATTACTTGACCATTTACTACGGCATTTTGATATAAACCAACAGTCATATAAGGATTGTTACTAAAATTATTTTGTAGTGCATAACTATTTGGAGAACCTCCATTGCTTGGGCCACTAATTGTTCCATTGTCTTCAAGAGTATACAGTTTGTTTTGTGCAGAAGGAATAGGAGTGCTGGATAGCATAGTAATTTTAGCACCAGTTTGAACTTCAGTATTAGATACATAAATACCTAGTTCTTCTTTAAATTCAAGAGTATTGTTTTGAAAGGGTTTAAGTATTAGCCATGCAACAGACGGCTTGCCACCTCCAACAGGTTTTGCAATTGCAACATTACTATTAGTTTCATAGATGTGTTTTAAATCTTGATCTGTAAAATTAAAGTTTAATTGAAAAGTCATGATGTTTGTAGTTTTTAGGTTTTTGTAAAAATGTAAAGACAATTTATAAGTCAATACTTAGATTAAAAGTATAGTAAGAATAATAGAGAATGTTTTTTTATTCCTTAAGCGTTTGATTTTTGAGTATTGATGTTAATTTCATTTAACCAGAAAGTATATATGTTTCTTAAGTTAAAGAAGAGTTTCAATTAAATGGTAACATGTTTTTAATCGATAGAATTATAGTCTCTGTATTTTGTTTTGTGTTGTTAGTGGAATTTCTTTGTAAAGAATAAAATGTATATCTACCTTTTTATTTCCTACTACACCCCGTAAACTCCGTTTAATTTAAAATACTTTACAAAATGAGAAACAAGCTTCTACTAGCATGCTTATTTTTTAGTTACGTACTTTTTTCACAAACTTTTGTTCGTAATTATAGTAATGCATCAACAACGTATCAATTAAAAATAGAATTCCAAGAGCAATCGTGGGGTGATGTTTATTTAGATGTTGAGGTCACTAATAAAGGAACAAGTAATCTTAACATTAGAAATTCAAAAGTTATTTTTCTTTCAGATATGAAAGCAAGTTTGGTTAATTTTTTCACGAATGGAAAAATTTCATATCCAACTGCTACTTTAAATCAAATTCCTGATGGGAACCAACATATTAATACATTAACAATCGGGTTACCTAATGAGTCTTGGGTAGATAATACTTTAGGAGTTAATGAAAATTTTAAATTTAGAATAGATTTAAAAACAGTAACAACTTCTTATGTAAATATTGCCAATACTGTTCAGTTTTTTCTTGAAAATGAAGAGCCTTCATTATTTACAGATGTAATAACTTCTATTTCAGGAAATGAGATTAATGAAGTAATAGTTAGTTTTAAGAATACGGTAACTAATAAAATAAGTACTGAAATCATAACAACATCAAGTACCAACTCGTTAAAAGTTGATCAGAAATATAATATATGGAGTAAAAACTTTGCAAAAGGAACCACTAAATATGTTAGTCAATATACTAAAGAGTCTCCATTAAACTTTATCCCATCAAAGAACAACAATACTGTTGTAATTCCTTTTACAAAAGAAGCGATAGCGTCTTCGAGTTTAAAAGTAATAGTTAATGGATTGCCAAGTGGTATATCAACAGAGTTATCCCTTAAAAACAATGAACTTGAAGGTGTAGATAAGACCCAACAAATAGTTAATGGAAATGTAAATATTCCTGATGTTTTAGTTGGAAGTTATACAGTAAATGTAGCAACCTATTCTGATGCTGTTAATAATTTAGTATATACCCCTAAACATACTGCTTCTGTTGCTATAGTTTTAGGAGAAAATAATGTGATTAGTATTAATTATGAATCAACTTCTGTTCATGAATTTACAGTAAAGGGGTTCCCAAAATATTTATCTCATGGTACTATAACCAATGCTTCAGAAGCATTTGATGATAATTTTAAAAACTCACCTTTAAGTGTCATTTTTAAGTACTCTGGACTAGACGGTGCTGGTGATAGAGGAAAAATACCTGATATGACACCGACAAAAAATACAATTGAGCAGGCAAGAAGATTAGAAGCAAGCCAAGGCGGGAGAGTTATTCTACCAGTTATGGTTCATTACACAGCAAATGCTAGTGGAGGAGGTTCATTAGAAGCTATAAAAGATATGGAAGAAAATCAAAATTTATATTATCATTATAGAAATCTCATACAAGAAATAAAAGTTATTTTGACTTATGAAGATGATAAACACCCAAACCCTGGAGCATTTGTTATAAGTCCTGATTTAATAGGAGCAATTCAACAAGATGTAGCTTTTGGAAATGATCACGATATTAGAACGATGTTAATAAAAGTGAATGAAGAAATAAATAAAGCATTTACAGATGAAGGATTAAGTACTCAATCAATACCAGTTTTCACCAATAATTTAAAAGGGTATTTTCAATCTATTAACTTTTTAATTTATCATGTAGGTGAATGTAAAATACCTTTTGGTTACCAACAAAATGTTTGGGCTGGAGGATCTGCTAGGTGGGTGTATGAAGGGGCTGGTGAGTTTAATAGTCCTGTTGATGAAGCTATTGAAATAGCTACTTTTATGAATGAATTGGAATTATATACAGGTGAATGGAAACCTGATTTTATAGCTTTTGATAGGTATGAAAGGGATTGTTTTGGTCCAGCTGCTATTCAAAATTATGCTTGGACTGCAAAACATTGGGATAAGTATTTGGTTTTTTGTAAAGAAATTTCAGAAAGAATAGGTAATGTGCCTATAATGTTATGGCAAATTCCAGGAGGTCATATGGCTACTAAAAGTGAGGTTACTATTAATTATAACGTAGCACAACATTCTTCAGCTGCTGCACCTTATTTTTTAGGAGATGATAGAATTGGAACAAATATAAATACAATTAAAGATGAGTTAAGAAATTTACCATTAACATTAGCGCATTATCAAGCTAGTTCTATTGGGGAGCACTTGATGAATGATAATGGGTATGATTGGAGTACATCAAACTTACAACGTTTGGCTAATATGAATGTTTTTTCAATTTTATGGGGTGGAGGTTCAACAACTGGTGTTGGCTCTATAGGTACCAATGGCGATGATGATAAATGGTTAGCAAACAAAATAAAAACATATTATGAGAACCCTCCAGTTTTTAAAACAACTTCAATTCCTGTTTATTCAAAAGGATCGTTTTGTTCAAATATAAACACTGGGAGTGAAGTTAAAACAAATGAGTTTAAAGTTACTTTATTTCCAAGTCCAGCAGAGGATTATTTACAGATTAAAAGTAATGAACTTGATGATGAAATTGAGATTGTAATTTCTGATGTTTTTGGAACTGAGTTAAATCGTTTTAAAAAAATAGAAAGTTCAATTTTAGATGTTTCAAATTTGTCAAAAGGAATATATCTAGTTAAAATATACTCAACAAGAAAAGAGAAGAGTGTTACTAAAATGATTTATAAAAAGTAGTAAGGGAGAAGAGAAAAGAGGTGGCATATTATTAGTGCTACCTCTTTTATTTGTTATTATGCGCTAATGCAACACTTCTTATATTTTAATCCACTATTACAAGGACAAGGACTATTTCTTTTCACAATAATGTCCTGTTTAATATGCAAGTTCATGTCATCCATATCTTGCTTAAAAATTTTTTCTAATAAGTAATATAGTTGAGGATGCTTTTTTGCCAATAATTTAGGGCGTTCAAAAAAGTATTCACTAGCAACTGAAAAAAACTCAGCTCTGTTAGTGCCACCATAAGGATTAATATCAGATGTTTTAGTATATATTTCACCCATTTTTTTATTCATTAAATCAATCCAAGGTATAATATATTGTTTTTCTAGAAGTACTTTGGGTATGCCATCAATTGTTCCATCTAATTTGTCAATTAAATGAATAAATTCGTGAATGGCTGTGTTTTTTTTATCAGATTCATTCTGAAAACTAAGATGCAAAGCAGGTTTAGATAATATCATTTTACCTTCTAAGTACCCATTGCCTACCATTCCTAAAATGTTTCGGTTTGGCCCTTTAGTTTGAAAATTTTCATTAAAAATTGTAGGGTATAAAATAACTTCAGAAATATTAGGATATTTCCATTCAGGAAAGTTAAATATAGGAATGATAGCACTTGAGGCTATAAGTACTTTATCAACATCATTAACTACAGTATTAACACCTATAACGTTGCAGTTTAATAAAAACTCTTGAATTTTGTATTGAAATATTTTTTTTTCATTGTTAGAAAGAGCATTGTAAAAAGCAACGTTTTTAATTAAAATAATTTCCCATGCCTTTTTAAAAGGTAGTTTGGAAATGTTAATTTGTATATGTTTTTTATTGTTTACTGTTACGATTAAATATCCAATTAAAGAAATGATAATAATGCTAAAAATCATTATATTAAGTATTGGTTGGTTTTTATGAAATAAAATAAAAAACTCACCTTTTGGTGAGTTTTATAAACGAGTAACTTAAATAATCAATAACTATTATTTTTCAGCTTTATCAACGATAATACGTTTTTCACGGTTAGCTACTTCCCACGCAGTATGAAAAACTAAACGTGTTCTATTCTCTAACAGTTCGTAGTTAATTTTATCTGGCGTATCAGTTGGTTTATGATAGTCAGCATGTGTGCCGTTAAAGTAGAAAATAATAGGAATATTGTGTTTGGCAAAATTATAATGATCAGAACGATAGTAAAAACGATTAGGATCGTTTTCATCGTTATATTTATAATCTATGTCAATATTAGTGTATTTTTTATTCATAGCTTCTGATATATTATGAAGCTCAGTACTTAATTTATCAGAACCAATAAGGTAAACATAGTTAGGTGTACCTTTATGACGTTCATCAACTCTACCTACCATGTCAATGTTTAAATCAGTAACTGTATTAGCTAAAGGAAAAATAGGGTTTTCAGTATAGTATTTTGATCCTAATAAACCTTTTTCTTCACCGGTTACATGTAAAAATAAAACAGAACGCTTAGGTCCTTTGCCAGCATCTGAAGCTTTTTTAAAAGCTTCTGCAATTTCTAATATAGCTACAGTACCTGAACCATCATCATCCGCTCCATTATATATTTCACCATTTTTAACACCTTCGTGGTCTAAATGAGCAGAAATGATTACAATTTCATCTGGCTTTTCTGTACCTTTAATGAAAGCAACAACGTTTTCAGAATCTTTAAGTTTCATACCTCTACGGTTATTACTTAAATAAGCAGAAGGAACTTCTTGGAAGTAGTCATTACCTCCAATTGGAGATTTAATCCCTTTACTAATGTAAAAATCTTTTAAGTATTTTACAGCTTTTTTTTGTCCAGGTTCACCCGTATCTCTTCCTTCAAACTCATCTGAAGCATATACAAATAAGTGTTGTCCTAAATCTTTAGCTGTAATTGTTTTAGCGAATTTTTCAGCATAATCTGTCGTATCATCATTATCAATAGCAATGGCTTCTTTACTTGAGCTACACGCTACAAGAATTGCTGAACTTGCTATATAAAGTAATTTTTTCATCAATAGTTTAATTAAGTAAGGTTGGTTTTATTGAATGCTAAAAGTATTAAAATAAAACCAACCATCAAATTTAGGATTTCTTAATAACGAATTGTTCTAATGTTTTGTTAAAACTTATAAGTTCTTTAGGGAAAAGTGTTTCAAAAGCATTCTTAGAAATAAGTTCTTTTGAGGTACCTGTATAAATTTCTTCTTCAGAGAGTAATATAAATTCATCTGCTAATTGAATGGCTAAGTTTACTTCATGCGTTGAAATAATAATGGTTTTTTGAGTGTTTTTTACAAGTTTTTTTAAAAGAGAAAAAACTTTAAAAGTATGATGAATATCTAAATGAGCAGTAGGTTCATCTAAGATAATAATTTCAGTATCTTGAGCGAGTGCACGAGCAATAAGGACACGTTGAAGTTGACCATCACTCAATTCATGAAAACGCTTATCTTTTAAATGACTAATTTCTGTTTCATCAATAGCCCAAAGAATTTTTTTTAAATGATTAGGAGTAAGTTTATCAATCCAATTTGTGTATGGTTGACGCCCCAAAGAAACTAATTCAAATACGGTTAATTGACTAAGAGGTAAGCGTTCTGTTAATACTAAACTCAATGAAGTAGCCAGCTCTAAATGTGAATATTCTTCAAGGTTTTTATTATTTACCCTAATAACTCCACTAAGCGGTTTTTGTACTTTAGATAAAGTACGAAGTAAGGTAGATTTTCCAATTCCATTTTTACCTAATAAAGCTACAAATTTACCTCTTTCAATTGTTAAATTAATATTCGAGGCAATGCTGTTTTGTTGCTTTTTGGTATTATAACCAATTGCAAGGTTTTCAGTTTCTAAGACGCTATTTTTAGTGATTTGTGTAATTATATAACTTTTTAAATGTTAAACATAACTTTTCTTTTTTCGTACTAATAGCCAAATAACTACAGGAGCTCCAAATAAAGAGGTAATAGCATTAATTGGAAGTATAAAAGCACTAGTAGGCAATTGTGCTATACTGTCACAAATAAGTAAAATTATTGCGCCAATTAGGGCAGATGCAGGTAGTAATATTTTATGGTTTGAGCTTGAAAATAACATTTTAGCAACATGAGGTACTGCTATTCCTACGAATGCAATAGGACCTGAAAAAGCAGTAATAACACCAGTAAGTAAACTTGTTATTAATAAAATAACATTCCTACTTCTTTTAATGTTTATACCTAAGCTCTTTGCATAATTTTCTCCTAATAAAAAACTATTTAAAGGTTTTATTACGGTAAATGTACTTGTTAAAGCTATAAAGTAAATGATAGCAAAAACGATTATTTCATTCCATGTTAAATTTCCTAAACTACCAAAACTCCAAAATTGATATTGCTGAATTTGTTCTGCTTCACTAAAATAAGCTAATACACTTATAATTGCTGAAGTTAACGAGCCAAACATTAAACCAATAATTAAAATAGACATTGTATTTCGTACTTTATTTGCTGCAATAATAATAGCAGAAAGTACTAAAAAAGAACCTAAACTAGCTGCAAAAGCTAATGACCAATTTGAAAAAATAAATGATGAAAATATACCCCCAAATATTCCGGAACCTAATATAAATAAAGCTACACCTAAACTTGCTCCTGAAGAAATACCTAAAACAAAAGGTCCAGCTAATGGATTTCTGAACAATGTTTGCATTAATAAGCCACTAATTGATAGCCCGGATCCAACTAAAATAGCAGTAATAGCTTTGGGTAATCGATAATTAATAATGATTGTTTGCCAACTATCTTTAGAGGTACTTCCTCCTGTTAGAATGTCAAAAATATTTGATAAAGGGATTTTTACAGATCCTAAGCTGATATTTATAAAGAGAAAAAGTATCAGAAGTACTGATAAAATAACAAAATATTGTGTGTATGTTTTAGAAGCACTCAATTAATTTAGTTGTTTTAAAAAATCAATTAGTTTTTGAATAGCTAACCCTCTATGACTGATTTTATTTTTCTCCTCTGAAGACATTTCAGCAAAGGAATTATTATAACCTTTTGGTTGAAAGATAGGGTCATAGCCAAATCCCTTTTCTCCTTGTTTTATGGTTAAAATTTCACCAGTACAAATGCCATCAAATAAAAATTGTTTTCCATTTAAATTTAAACAAATAGACGTTCTAAACTGTGCTTCTCTGTCAGTTTTTTTATTTAATTCTGAAAGTAATTTTAGCATATTATTTTCAGAGTTACTTGGTTCACCTGCATATCTTGCAGAATATACGCCAGGAGCCCCGTTTAAGGTTTTAACCTCTAGTCCAGTATCGTCAGCAAAACAATTATAGCCAAATTTTTCGGTAATATAATTAGCTTTAATTTGAGCATTTCCTTCAAGAGTAGTTGCTGTTTCTTCAATGTCTTCAAAACAGTTTATATCTTTCAAAGAAAGAAGTTCAATTGAGTTTGGTAACATTTTTTGAACTTCGGCTAACTTATTTAAATTATGAGTTGCAAAAACTAATTTCATTTGATACAAATTTGTTGCCAACAAATGTAGTATTTTTTATCATCTTAAGGGGAAAAGCTGTTATTTATTATGTGAGTATATAGTGGTTGAATGTGCTATAAATAAAGGAATTATACTTTAAAGAATAAAGGAGTAATATGAAATGTGTTTTTGTCTTAAAGCTTTAGTAAGTCATCTTTTTTTGAATTTATGTAGTATATTGTTGACATATAAATATTTGAGATGAAAAGAATTGGATTGCTAATAGTTATTTTTTGTGTATCGTGTAGTTCTGTTGATGAACCAACAAAGTCAGATGAACAAGGACAATTTATTGATGATTGGACCTATGAGTTTTTTATGGGAAAACCAGATGAGAATGCTTTTAAGTTATGGGTGCCTGAAGGCGTTACTCCTAAAGCAATTTTAGTACTAGCCCCAGGAGGAGGAAATAATGGAACTGGTTTAGTTAATTCTAAAGAATGGCAAGTGTATGCGAAAGCTGAAAAGCTTGCTCTTTTAGGGGTTTATGTTAGGTCTGATTTAGAATTAGCATCTTCTAATATGATAAAAGCATTAGATAAAATCAGTATAAAAAACAAGATAAGTTATATAAGTAATTTACCAGTTTTGTTAAGGGGGTTTTCTCATGGAGGTAGATTTAGTTACACCTTTGCTCAAATATATAGTACTAGAACGGTAGCTTATGTAAATATAAAAGGAAGTATTGGTAATTATAGTACAAATTCACCACCGGGATTATTAATAACTGGAGAGAAAGATGTAAAAGAAAGAAATGAAACAGTAAAAAAAGCATTTTTAATACACAGAGAGAAAAAGAATGTTGTTTGTTTTGCTGAAGAACCCAATATAGGACATAGTGTTGGAGATTCAGATGTTTTAGCTAGATCGTTTTTTTCATCAGTAATGAAACAAAGGTTAAAGAATAACCAGCTGCAAGAAATTAAAGAAGAAAATACTTTTCTTGGAGATAATATAAATTATAGTTTTTTTGAATACTCTTCTTTTCCTAGTGATAAGAAAAAAGCCAGCTGTTTGGTAGATTCTCAATTTGCGAATGCTTGGAAAGATTTTATAAACTAAAATATTTATTCGTGGTGATATGGTTCATTTTTAAGAATGGTAAATCCACGATAAATTTGTTCAACAATAAATAAACGAATCATTTGATGAGAAAATGTCATTTTTGATAAAGAGATTTTTCCGCTAGCTTTTTTATACACAGTATCTGAAAATCCATAAGGCCCACCAATAACTATTACTAATTGTTTAAGTCCAGAGTTCATTTTCTTTTGTAAATATTGAGAAAACTCAATAGAAGTATAATGCTTACCCTTATCATCCAATAAAATTAGTTGGTCTGTAGGTTGAAGTTTGGATAAAATTAAATCACCTTCTTTTTCTTTTTGTTGTTGTTCACTTAAGTTTTTTACATTTTTTATATCAGGAATTATCTCTAAAGTAAATTTAATATAATGCTTTAATCTATTTTGATATTCATCAATAAGTTGAATCAGATGTTTATTATCTGTTTTTCCTATGGCAAGTAGTTTTATTTTCATCTAAAATTTAAAAAAGTATAAAAGTATATTAAAAAATATAAGCTTTTTATAGTTTTTAAAAACTTTTTTAAATATATTTATAAAGGCTATAAGTGTTTGTTAATTAAAAAGTTAAAGAAAAAAATGAAAGTAGGTTTATTAAAAACACTACTAGCCTTGATGTTTTTATTTGTCGTGGCTTGTAGTAATGACAACCTGATTGAAGAAAAAAAAAGTAGTGTAGTAAATCAGGAAATAAAAAATTATTATAAAGAGTGGGTAAAAGAGCCAGAAAGTTATGATTTAAACAAAATTCTCAAAGAAGAAGAGATGAATGTATTAAATCGTAAAACCACTATTCAAAGAAAAAAAAAGAAATCCAAAAGACCAATTTTAGTACATTACATGCCCTGGTTTCAATCACTTGAAGTGGATGGAGTTTGGGGGCAACATTGGACAATGACTAATAAAAATCCTAATTTAATTAATTCTGAAGGAAAAAGAGAAATTGCGTCTCATTATTACCCTTTAATAGGTCCTTATTCAACAAAAGATAAAGATTTACAGCAGTATCATTTATTGTTAATGAAATTGGCAGGAGTTGATGGGGTTATTTTTGATTGGTATGGAAAAAGAGATGTTTTAGATTTTGAAGTTATAAAACAAGGAATGGAAAGTTTTGTTTCAGAATTAGAAAAAACAAATCTTGAATTTGCTGTAATGTATGAAGATCGAGTAATTAAAGAACAGGCAAGAAGTTTGAGTCAAGTTCAAATTAATCAAGCTATAGGTGATTTAAAGTATATAAAAAGAAAATATTTTAAGAATAATAATTATGTTCATATAAAGAACGATCCTTTATTAATGGTGTTTGGACCTAGTTATATCGATAGTTCCGAAGATTGGAATATTATATTAAACTCAATAAAAACAGACGTTAATTTATTAACATTATGGAACTCAAAGGTAATGATAGGTGATGGTAATTCTTCAGGAGAATATACTTGGGTTGATAAAAATCATTTGCAAACATTGTCTCAATACTATATAAGTAACATAGATTTTAATACCAATATTGTTGGAGGAGTCGCTTATCCAAGATTTAATGATTTTTATATTGAAGGAGGTTGGAAATTACCTTCAGATAACGATTGGGAGTTAGCAGATAAAGGAATGCAAGTGTTTAAAGAATCGTTTGATGAATCATTAAAATATCCAACAGATTTTATTCAAGTAGTTACTTGGAATGATTTTGGAGAAGGAACTCAAATAGAACCGACAAGAGAACATGGATTTGAGTATTTAGAAATGTTACAGATGTATACAGGTACTAAATATAAAAAAGAAGATTTAAGTGTTGCTTACTATATATATAAGTTGAGAAAAGAACATCCAAATAGCTATGTAGTAAAATTTTTGATGAATGTGGCGCATTATTATGCAATGAATAATCGAATTTCAAAAGCAAAGCAATTGGTTGGTTTAACAATTTTCTATTTCGGAGAAGATTTTCTGTAAACATAGGTGCATAGCTAACTTTTTATATAGTATTCTTTAATTCTTGATGAAAACACTATTTTTACAACAAGAATAAAAGAACAATGATTTCAAAAGAACAATTTAATAAAGAGTTAGATTTAATTATAACGAATGCTATTAGAGAAGATATAGGAGATGGAGATCATACTTCATTATCTTGTATTCCGCCTGAAGCCCAAGGAAAAGCTAAACTTTTAGTAAAAGACGAAGGTACCATAGCAGGAGTAGAATTTGCAAAAAAAGTTTTTGAATACGTAGATAAAGATTTAGAAGTTGAAACTTTAATTCAAGATGGAGAGAGTGTAAAATATGGAGATATTGTTTTCTATGTTTCAGGACGTTCTCAATCTATTTTACAAGCGGAGCGTTTAGTTTTAAATGCTATGCAACGTATGAGCGCTATTGCAACTAAAACTCGTTTTTTTGCTAATTTATTAGATGGAACTGGAACCAAAGTTTTAGATACTCGTAAAACAACTCCAGGAATACGTGCATTAGAAAAATGGGCCGTAAAAATTGGAGGAGGAGAAAACCATAGATTTGCATTGTACGATATGGTGATGATTAAAGACAATCATATTGATTTTGCTGGAGGAATAACACAAGCAATTACAAAAACAAAAAAATACTTAGCTGATAAAGAAATTGACATTAAAATAATTGTGGAAGCTAGAAGTATAGATGAAATTAAGGAAATTTTAGCTAATGAGGGAGTTTATAGAATTTTAATAGATAATTTTAATTATGAAGATACACGTAAGGCTGTAAAAATTATAGGTGATACATGTTTAACAGAATCTTCAGGAGGAATTAATGAAAAAACTATACGAGAGTATGCAGAGTGTGGTGTAGATTTTATTTCCTCAGGAGCATTAACACATTCAGTTTATAATTTGGATCTAAGCCTTAAAGCTGTCGAGTAAATATACTTTCCAATTAATACAACTATAATTTATACTAAAATGAAAAAATATATAATAGTAGTTGCAACTTTAGTTTTTACAATTTCATGTAATACAAAAGAAGCAAAAAAAGAAACTAAAATGGATACACCTGAAAATCCTTTACTTGTTAAAAGTAATTTAGAATATGGGACACCTGATTTTACTAAAATAAAAAATAGTCATTTTAAACCAGCCATTTTAAAAGGAATGGAACTTCAAAATGAAGAGATAGCAAAAATTGTAGTTAATAAAGATGAGCCTACTTTTGAAAATACAATTCTTGCTTTAGAAGAAAGTAATAGAGTAATGGATAGGGTTACTTCAGTTTTTTATGCCTTAGCAGGAGCTCATACAAATGATACTATTAAAGATGTTCAAAAAGAATTAGCGCCAAAGTTTTCACAACATTCAGATGATATTTTTTTAAATACGGAGTTGTTTAAAAGAATAAAGAAGGTTTATGATAACCTAGAAACTATTAAATCAGATGATGCTGAATCAATTCATTTAGTAAAAGAAAATTATAAAAACTTTGTAAAATCTGGAGCTAATTTATCAGAAGAAAAGAAAAAAGAATTGAAAGAAATCAATTCTGAATTAGCTAGTTTATCTAATGATTTTGGAAAAAAACTATTAGATGCAAGTAAAAAAGGAGGAGTAACAATTATCGATAAAAAGAAGTTAAAAGGGTTTTCAGAAGATAAAATAAAAGCTATTGAAAAAGATGGCAAATATGAAATTCAATTAATTAATACTACGCAACAACCATCGTTACAAACTTTAGAAAATAGAGGCGTAAGAGAAGAGCTTTTTAAAAAATCTATTTTAAGAGCTGAAGGTGGAGATTTTGATACTAGTGATTTGGTAAAAAAGATGGCGTTATTACGTGCTAAAAAAGCAAAAGTTTTAGGGTTTGATAATTATGCAAGTTGGAGTTTACAGGGCACTATGGCATCTAAACCAGAAAAAGTTTTTGAAATGTTTAACGGATTAATTCCAGGGTCTTTAGAAAAAGCATCTTCTGAAATAAAAGAAATTCAAACTGAGATTAATAAGGGTAAAGAAGGTTTTAAATTAGCTCCCTATGATTGGAATTATTATGCTGAGAAAGTTCGTAAATCTAAATACAATTTAAATGAAGAAGAGGTGAAACCTTATTTCGAATTAACAAATGTTTTAGAAAAAGGAGTGTTTTTTGCAGCTACAAAATTGTATGGTATTACTTTTAAAAAGCGTACAGATATTCCAACCTATCATCCTGATGTAGTGGTTTATGAGCTTTTTGAAGAAGATGGAAGTAAATTAGGACTTTATTTTGGAGATTTTTTTGCAAGAGATAGTAAAAGAGGAGGAGCATGGATGAGTTCATTTGTAAAGCAATCTAAGTTACGTAATCAAAAACCTGTAATTTATAATGTGTGTAATTCTGAGAAACCAGCTGATGGAGAACCAGCATTAATTAGTTTTGATGAGGTTGAAACAATGTTTCATGAATTTGGACATGCATTACATGGGTTGTTTGGAAATCAAAAATACGCTTCTATTTCAGGTACAAGTGTAGCTAGAGATTTCGTAGAGTTTCCATCACAGTTTAATGAAAATTGGTCTACGCACCCAGATGTATTAAACAATTATGCTTTACACTATAAAACAGGAGAAGTAATACCAGCTGAATTACTGCAAAAAATTAAAAATGCAGGAACTTTTAATCAAGGATATTCTATGATTGAAAATTTATGTTCGTCTAATTTAGATATGCAATGGCATACAATTTCGTCTGATACTAAAATTGATGATGTTGTTAAGTTTGAAGAAGCAGCATTAGAAAAAATGAAATTAAAGGTAGAAGAAATACCACCAAGGTATCGTTCAACATATTTTGCCCATATATTTAGTGGAGGCTATGCCGCTGGGTATTATTCATATTTATGGACTGAAATGTTAAGCCATGATGCATATGATTGGTTTAAAAATAATGGTTTATTAACTCGTGAAAATGGACAAAAATTCCGTGAACAAATTTTGTCAAAAGGAAATACTATGGATTATGCTGAGATGTATAAAACATTTGCTGGTCGTGACCCACAAGCCAAACCAATGTTAACAGCAAGAGGATTGAAATAATTATTAATAAAGTTCAATTGATGAACGATTATTTTAACAATGAAACTTTTAATAAAGTCAGTTTTACTAGTAAGCAACTAAGTAAAACTGACTTTGATTCTTGTGTGTTTAAAAATTGCGACTTTTCAGAGTTACACATAAATGGTTCTGAGTTTTTAGAATGTGAATTTATAGATTGTAACTTAAGTAATACAAAACTAAAAGATAGTAGTTTTAAAGAAGTACATTTTAGCAATTCAAAATTAATTGGGATTGACTTTTATGAGCTAAATCCATTTTTATTGAGAATCAATTTTTCAAAATGTCAATTAAACTTCTCTTCGTTTTATCAATTAAAAATGCAAAATTTTCAATTTGTAGATTGTCAAATTAATGAAGTTGATTTTACGGAAGCAGATTTACAAAATAGTTATTTCGATAATAGCGATTTGAGCAAATCAATATTTGATAATACCAAGTTAGAAAAAGTGAATTTTGAAACTGCTATTAACTTTAGTATTGATGTAGAGAATAATAATGTAAAAGGAGCTATTTTTTCTAAAGAAAATATAATAGGATTGCTAACAAAATATCAAGTGATTATAAAGTAAAAAAGAAAAAGTAAATGACTAAGCCAATTGAAAATAAACTAGAAAAAATACCAATTATAAATTTATTGGTTCGGTTTGGAAAAACTATTAAAATTCCAGGCTTAGAAGGTATGTCACTTTATGATGTTTTGGAAATGTATGTTTTAGGTATTGTAAAAGGAGCATTAACAACTAGAGCAGGAGGAATTGCTTTTAGTTTTTTTATGGCAATTTTCCCATTTCTTCTTTTTATACTAACCTTAATACCGTATATGCCTATTGAAGGTTTTCAGGAAGGATTGTTTTCATTAATTCAAGAAGTGTTACCACCAAAAACATTTGATGCTGTTGATGGTGTTTTAAAAGATATCTTAAATAACCAATATGGAGGGTTGCTTTCTTTTGGTTTTTTAGCGTCTATATTTTTAATGACTAACGGAGTAAATGCAATTTTTGGAGGCTTTGAATATTCTTATCATGTTAAAGAGTATAGGAACATAATAAGAGCATATATGATTTCATTGGCAGTATCATTGTTAATGTCTTTATTTTTAATTATTACAGTAGTTTTTGTTATTCTGTATCAAGTTGCTTTAGCTAAAATAGATGAAAAAGGATGGTTCAATACCAGTGATTTAGACTTGTTTTATTACGGAAGAGGCTCTTTATTTTTATTAATGATTTTTACTATCGTTTCACTGTTATTCAGATACGGAACCAAACAAGGGAAAGAAACTCGTTTCTTTTCACCTGGTGCGATTTTAACAACAGTTGTATCAATGTTTTCTTTCTATCTTTTTGGTATTTATGTAGTGAAATTTGCTAAATACAATCAATTATATGGGTCAATAGGAACATTGCTTATATTAATGTTGTTTGTTTGGTTGAATGCTATTATATTATTGCTAGGCTTTGAATTAAATGCAAGTATTTATCGATTAAAACGAAAAAATAAAACTTCTTATTTTCGTGATTAATTCAGATATTTGCTTATTCAATTATTAAATAAAAATTAATTACTACGTTTTTAAACTAAAGACGTGATTTATAATTAAAAAATATGAAACCAAGTATTCCAAAAGGAACAAGAGATTTTTCATCAACCGAAGTAGCAAAAAGAAATTACATATTTAGTACTATAAAACATTCGTTTGAAAATTTTGGATTTCAACCTATTGAAACGCCAAGCTTTGAAAACTCATCTACCTTAATGGGGAAGTATGGAGAAGAAGGGGATCGTTTAATTTTTAAGATTTTAAATTCTGGAGATTATTTAAGTAAAGTTGATGATAATATATTAACTGAAAAAAATAGTCAAAAATTAATATCAAAAATTTCAGAAAAAGCATTAAGATACGATTTAACAGTGCCTTTTGCACGGTATGTAGTACAACATCAAAATGATATTACCTTTCCATTTAAACGTTATCAAATTCAGCCAGTTTGGAGAGCAGACCGTCCACAGAAAGGACGTTTTCGTGAATTTTATCAATGTGATGCTGATGTTGTTGGAAGTAAATCTTTATGGCAAGAAGTAGAGTTTGTACAATTATACGATACTGTTTTTAGTAAGTTAGGATTGAGTGGTACGACTATCAAAATCAATAATCGTAAAATTTTATCTGGAATTGCTGAGGTAATTGGAGCTAAAGATAAGTTAATAGATTTTACAGTTGCTTTAGATAAATTAGATAAAATTGGGAAGGAAGGAGTTGTAAAAGAAATGCTTTCTAAAGGAATCACCGAAGAAGCAATTAAAAAAGTTGATCCATTATTTGATTTCTCTGGTACTAATACTGATAAATTAGCCTCTTTAGAAGGAATGTTACAAGGTTCTGACGAAGGTATAAAAGGAGTAGAAGAGTTACGTTTTATAAATAATTCTATAACTGAGTTAGGGTTAACTTCTGCAAGTTTAGAAATAGATGTTACTTTAGCTCGTGGACTAAATTATTATACGGGTGCTATTTATGAAGTTTCGGCTCCGAAAGGAGTAAAAATGGGCTCTATTGGTGGAGGTGGAAGGTATGATGATTTAACGGGTATCTTTGGTTTAAAAGATGTATCTGGAGTTGGAATATCTTTCGGATTAGATAGGATTTACTTAGTAATGGAAGAACTCAATTTATTTGAAACTGTTGAGTTACCTAAGCCAAAGGTATTGTTCTTGAATTTTAATGAGAATGAGAGCTTGGAAAAAGTAAAAGCAATTAGAGTTTTAAGAGAAAACAACATAAAATCTGAGCTATATCCTGATACCGCAACTAGTAACAAACAACAAAAAAAACAATGGAAATATGTTACTAACAGAGGTATACAGTTTGTAGTAACCGATGTTGAGAACGATACATTTGTTCTAAAAAATATGATAAATTCTGAGCAAACTACTTGCTCTTTAGATGAATTGATAACTAAAGTACAGTAAATTAATAACAAAGTTGTAAATTTGCGCCCTAATAAATGAAAGAAATGTTTGAAGTGAACAACAACAAAATGAATGACGAAAGGATAGAAGAAATTGGAGAAAATCACATAGGAACGTCGGCTGAATCGCCAATACGTAAAGATGCGTTTGATATTTCTGATGAAGAAAAGATAGAAAAAATACAAGAAAGTGTTAAAGATATTTTAATCACTTTAGGAATGGATTTAACAGATGATAGTTTACAAGGTACACCTAAGCGTGTTGCAAAAGCTTTTGTAAATGAATTATTCATGGGATTAAATCCAAAAAATAAACCGAAGGCCTCTACATTTGACAATAATTATAATTATGGTGAAATGTTAGTAGAAAAAAATATTATCGTGTACTCTACTTGTGAACACCATTTATTACCAATTATAGGTAGAGCACATGTGGCTTATATTTCTGATGGAAAAGTAATTGGTTTATCCAAAATGAATAGAATTGTTGAGTATTTTTCTAAAAGACCTCAAGTACAAGAACGTTTAACAATGCAAGTTGTTCAAGCTATGCAAGAAGCCTTAGGAACTGATGATGTAGCTTGTGTTATAGATGCAAAGCATTTATGTGTTAATTCTAGAGGAATTAAAGACATTGAAAGTAGTACTGTTACTGCTGAATTTGGAGGTAAGTTTAAAGATAAAGAAACTAAAAGAGAGTTTTTAGATTACTTAAAAATGGATACAAGTTTTGACTAATTTTTGAGATGTTGTCAAATTTTAAAATTAAAAAAGCCGTAAATTAAACGGCTTTTTTTTATGTTTAATTTCGGCTTAATTTAAAATAATTTATATTTTTTTTTAACATTTAAAATATTGGCATTAGATTTGCAATACAATAAACGTTGTTAGCACTAAAGCAAGCAACATATAATTTTTTACAATGAATAAAGGTACCGTAAAATTCTTCAACGAATCAAAAGGATTTGGATTTATCACAGAAGAAGGATCAAACAAAGAACATTTTGTACATGTTTCAGGATTAATCGACGAAATTCGTGAGAATGACGAAGTTGAATTCGAATTACAAGAAGGAAAAAAAGGATTAAACGCAGTAAACGTTAGAGTATTATAATATATATTTTATTACTAGTTAATTTTTTAATGAAAACCTATCAAATTTTTGATAGGTTTTTTTATATCCAAAAATTAAGAATACTATGTAAGCTAATGTTAAACAATTAAGTTTAGTTTATAGAGAGAGGTATTTAATACTGATTTAATGTAATCAGAAAAGCAAAAGGAAATTAGCATCCAAGTATAAGTCAATATTCTTTTAGGGCAAGTTTAAATACTTAATTAGAATAAATCGATTTCTGTACTTTAAAAAACACAAAAAAAAAGAGATTACCAAAACGGTAATCTCTTTTTTTATATGATGGAGAGTTTTTATCTCATCGATTTGTATATTCCTCTGTATTCTTTAGCTTTTCCTTCCATTTCTAAAACTTCATATATATTCATTAAAGTTTTAATAGTGTCAATGTTTCTGCTTAAGCTATCAGCTTTTTCTAAATAAGGTAAAGCTTCTTTGTAAACTTCTTTTTGTTTTAGAGCTAATTCGTCATATTTTTTGAAGTTAGATAAGTTTTTGTTCATCTCTTCAACAATAGATTTGTCTTTATCTAATACAACAACTGCTAAATTCATATACGCATCAGCATAATCTGGTTTTAACTCAACAGCTTTTTGATAGTATTTTTTTGCGTCATCAGCTCTACCTTGATTAAAGTTTACAACACCTAAATTGTAGTATAATGTAGGGTTTGTAGGATCTAATGCTACAGCTTCAGTCATTAACTCACCAAATTTATCCATTTGTTTAAGTTGAACATACATATCAGCTTCATTAAGTAATAAGTTTAAATCTTTAGGATTTTGTTTACGAGCTTCAGATAAGGCAGCGATGGCTTCATCAGTTTTACCTTGTTCTTTTAAAATTAAAGCAATGTTTTTTGTTAACGTAGCTGATTTAGACTTAGAAAGCTTGTTTTCTGGTTTGATGTACTGCTTTGATTTTACCATTAAGTCTCTTTGAGATTTAGAACCAAAAGCTTCCACTTTACCAGTTTCCTTGTTAGTAGCAACAAACTTAGTTTCTATACCAGTATATCCAATTCTTCTTAACTCATTGTAATATTTAAGAGCAGTATCATATTCTTTTGCCTGAGTAGCAGATATTGCTGCATTGTATGCAAAAGAAGTATCTTTAGGACTTAATAAGTATGTTAGGTAGAAATTCTCAGAAGCGTTCTTGTAATCTTTTAAGTTGTTATATAAGTTAACAGCTTTATTAGATACCTCTTGAATTAATTGATCTAACATTGGTTTAGCGTCAGAAGAATATCTGTCTTTACCAATTTGTTTTTCAAAATCAAATAAGTTTTTGAAAGCATCAGCAGCTACTTTGTAATCTTTTTTAGCAGCATAAGCTTTACCTTTTAAAAAGTAAAATTTAGCTTTATACTTATCATCAGCGTTTGCAATTAACTTTTCAGCTGCATCAATAGATACAATTGCGGTATTAAACTCTTGTTTTTTTATGGCCTTCTCAGCAGCTTTAAGTTCTGACTTTTGAGCAAAAGTACCTAATGATACTAATCCTAAAGAAAGTGCTATAATTTGTTTTTTCATTTTTAGATTCTTATTTATTGTTGTTCTTGATTCTCGTTATTATCATTTTCATTTTCAATTTCCATGCCATTTTCATCTTCATCTATTTCTTCTTCTTCATGCATAACTTTAGCAACTGCTGCTATACTGTCATTATTTTTAATGTTGATTAAACGAACACCTTGGGTTGCACGTCCCATTACACGTAGGTCTTCTACAGCCATTCTAATAGTAAGTCCTGATTTATTAATAATCATTAAATCATTAGAGTCATCAACATTTTTTATAGCAACTAATTCACCTGTTTTTTCAGAAATGTTTAAAGTTTTTACACCTTTACCACCGCGGTTAGTTATTCTGTAATCCTCTAACTTTGATCTTTTTCCATATCCTTTTTCAGAAACAACAAGTATATTGCTTTCCATGTCGTTTACAGCAACCATTCCTATTACTTCATCTTGTTCATGTTGTAAAGTAATACCACGAACCCCAGAAGCAGTTCTACCCATAGGTCTCGTTTTAGCTTCTTCAAAACGAATCGTTTTACCTGACTTTAAAGCTAACATTACTTGGCTATCACCAGTAGTTAATTTTGCTTCAAGTAACTCATCGCCATCCTTAATGGTAATAGCGTTTATACCATTTGCTCTTGGTCTTGAGTATTGTTCTAAAGAGGTCTTTTTTACTTGTCCTTTTTTAGTAGCCATAATTACATAATGATTATTTATGTAATCTTCATCTTTTAAATCTTGAGTAACTAAAAAAGCTTTTACTTTATCATCTTGCTCAATATTTATAAGGTTTTGCATAGCTCTTCCTTTGGTGTTTTTACCACCTTCAGGAATTTCGTAAACACGCATCCAGAAAACTTTACCTTTTTGAGTAAAGAACATCATGTACTGATGATTGGTACCTACGAATAAATGTTCTAAGAAATCTTCATTTCTTGTAGCAACACCTTTTTGTCCACGACCACCTCTATTTTGAACTTTATATTCATCAAGATTAGTCCTTTTTAAGTATCCTGCGTTTGAAATAGTAACAACAACTTTAGAGTTAGGAATCATGTCTTCAATACGCATGTCACCTCCAGCATACTCAATAATTGAACGACGATCATCACCATATTTATCTCTAATATGGATTAACTCATCTTTTATAATGCTATAACGTCTAGGTTCGTTTGCTAATATGTCTTTTAAATCAACAATAGTAGCCATAATATCATCGTACTCAGCACGTAATTTATCTTGCTCCAGTCCTGTTAACTGACGTAATCTCATTTCAACTATTGCTTTTGCTTGAATTTCAGTTAATTCAAAACGAGCAATTAATTTTTCACGAGCTTCATCAGCATTAGAAGACCCTCTAATGATAGCTATAACTTCATCAATATTATCTGAAGCAATGATTAAACCTTCTAAAATATGAGCACGGGCTTCTGCCTTTTTTAGCTCAAATTCTGTTCTACGAACAATTACTTCATGACGATGTTCTACGAAGTAATGAATTAATTGTTTAAGGTTTAATTGCTCAGGACGACCGTTTACTAAGGCGATATTATTAACGCTAAACGATGTTTGTAATTGAGTGTATTTGTATAACTTATTTAATACAATATTAGGAATCGCATCACGCTTTAAAATATAAACGATTCGCATTCCTTTTCTATCAGATTCATCGCGAATATTAGCGATTCCTTCTAACTTTTTATCATTTACTAACTCAGCAGTTTTTTTAATCATTTCTGCTTTGTTAACTTGGTAAGGAATTTCTGTAACAATAATACATTCACGTCCTTTTACTTCTTCAATAGTAGCTTTAGCTCGCATAACAATACGACCTCTACCAGTATGAAAAGCATCACGTACACCATCATATCCATAAATAATTCCACCAGTAGGAAAATCAGGAGCTTTTACATGTTGCATTAGCTCGTCAATTTCAATATCTCTATTGTCTATGTATGCAATGGTACCATTAATAACCTCGGTTAAATTATGAGGTGCCATGTTTGTAGCCATACCAACTGCAATACCAGAAGCCCCGTTTACTAATAAGTTAGGTATACGAGTAGGTAATACTGTAGGTTCTTTTAAAGTATCATCAAAATTTAATTTATGATCAACAGTATCTTTTTCAATATCAGCTAACATATCTTCTGATATTTTTTGCATACGTACCTCAGTATAACGCATTGCTGCTGGGCTATCACCATCAACAGAACCAAAATTTCCTTGACCATCAACCATCATGTAACGTACACTCCAGTTTTGAGCCATACGAACCATAGAGTCATAAACGGAAGTATCTCCATGTGGGTGATACTTACCTAATACTTCTCCAACAATTCTTGCTGATTTCTTATATGCTCCTGTAGCTTTAATTCCTAATTCATGCATTCCAAATAAAACTCTACGATGAACTGGTTTTAAACCATCTCGAACATCAGGTAAAGCTCTTGATACAATTACCGACATTGAGTAGTCGATATATGCTGATTTCATTTGTTCTTCAATGTTGATAGGAATCAACTTTTCGCCATCTGCCATATATTTTTCTTTAAAATATTAGTACTTGTTATTTGATAAAAAAGTGAATTTTACATAAAATAAAACTCACTTGGAACATGTTATAAAAAACATGTGTTTTCTAAATCATTGCAAGATACAATAAAGCCAAGTTTTACACAAAATTTGTTAATGTTGTTTTAACCATAGTTATTAACAATTTTAACAATAATTTAATGTGTTTTTGTTAAAATCTGCGTCTTTTTGTAAAGCCAGAATGTCATTAAAATGTTATTGGCACCTTTTTTGTAATTTTTTGTAAAAAAATCTCACTAACTTTACACAGACACAAATTAAATTTATGGACGATAATTTTTCACCACAAGTTAGAGATGTGATAACTTTCAGTAAAGAAGAAGCACTACGTTTAGGGCACGACTTTATTGGAACAGAACATTTGCTTTTAGGATTAATAAGAAAAGGAGACGGTAAAGGTATTGAAATCTTAACTACATTTGATGTGGATTTAGATTTGGTACGTAATAAGCTAGAAAAACTAAACCCCTCATCTCCTTCAATAGGAAATAATCAAAAAAAGAGCTTACATCTTACTAGACAAGCAGAGAAAGCTATAAAAACTACATTTTTAGAAGCTAAATTATATCAAAGTAATGCAATTGATACGGCTCATTTGTTGTTGTGTATTTTACGCAATGAAAATGATCCAACAACCAAGTTGTTGCAAAAGTATGATATCGATTACGAGCAAGCTAAAGCATTATATAAAGAGCTACATGTTGAAGATTTTTCTTCAGATCCAATAGCTGAAACTCCTTCAGATGATGAGTTTTCTGATGAGAAATCAAATCCTTTTGGGCAGCAAACACCTAGAGGAAAGCAGACGAAAAAATCTAAAACACCAGTTTTAGATAATTTTGGGCGTGATTTAACATCTTTGGCAGAAGCTGATAAGTTAGATCCTGTAGTTGGTCGATTAAAAGAAATTGAGCGTGTTTCACAAATTTTAAGTAGGCGTAAAAAGAACAATCCAATGCTAATTGGTGAACCAGGTGTAGGTAAATCAGCAATTGCTGAAGGATTAGCTTTACGAATTGTTAATAGAAAAGTATCTAGAATTCTATTTGATAAGCGAATTGTTTCACTTGATTTGGCAAGTTTAGTAGCTGGTACAAAATACAGAGGACAATTTGAAGAGCGTATGAAAGCGTTAATGAATGAGTTGGAAAAAAATGATGATATCATTTTATTTATTGACGAAATTCATACAATTGTTGGAGCAGGAGGAGCAACGGGTTCTTTAGATGCATCAAATATGTTAAAGCCAGCATTAGCTAGAGGAGAAATTCAATGTATTGGGGCTACTACTTTAGATGAATATCGTACTAATATAGAAAAAGATGGAGCTTTAGAACGTCGTTTCCAAAAAGTAATTGTTGATCCAACTACTGTAGAAGAGACTATCCAAATTTTACATAATATAAAAGGTAAATATGAAGCGCATCATCACGTGAATTTTACAGATGAAGCTATTGAGGCTTGTGTTAAATTAACAAGCCGTTATATGACGGATAGATACTTGCCAGACAAAGCTATTGATGCATTAGATGAAGCAGGATCTCGTATTCATATAACAAATATTGTAGTACCACAACAAATTTTAGAATTAGAAGCTAAGTTAGAGGAGATTAGAGATCGTAAAACAAAAGCTGTAAGTGGTCAGAAATATGAAGAAGCTGCTAAGTTGCGTGATGATGAGAAGAATATGGAAACAGCTTTAGATTCAGCTCAAAATCAATGGGAAGAAGACTCTAAATTACATCGTGAAACTGTAACTGAAGATAATGTTGCAGAAGTGGTTTCTATGATGACTGGTATCCCTGTTAATAGAGTAGCCGAAGCAGAAAGTAGCCGATTGGCAGAATTACCAAACTTGATAAAAGGAAAGGTAATAGGTCAAGATGAGGCTGTAACCAAGGTGGTAAAAGCTATTCAGCGTAACAGAGTTGGATTAAAAGATCCAAACAAGCCAATTGGGTCATTTATATTTTTAGGTTCAACTGGTGTAGGTAAAACACAGTTAGCTAAAGTGCTTTCTAAAGAATTATTTGATTCAGAAGATTCTCTTATTAGAATTGATATGAGTGAATACATGGAGAAGTTTGCGATATCTCGTTTAATAGGTGCGCCTCCAGGATATGTTGGATATGAAGAAGGTGGTCAGTTAACTGAAAAAGTTAGAAGAAAACCTTATTCGGTAGTACTTTTAGATGAAATTGAAAAAGCACATCCTGATGTTTTTAATATGATGCTTCAAATTTTAGACGACGGGTTTATTACTGATAGTTTAGGAAGAAAAATTGATTTTAGAAATACCATTATTATTATGACTTCAAATATTGGAGCTCGTAAGTTGAAAGATTTTGGTGGTGGAGTTGGTTTTGGTACTTCTTCTAAGAAAGATCAAGAAGATGCTCATGCTAAAAGTATTATTGAAGGAGCTTTGAAAAAATCTTTTGCACCTGAGTTTTTAAACCGTATTGATGATGTAATAATTTTTAATAGTTTAGAGCGTGAAGATATTCATAAGATTATTGATATCGAGTTAGACAAGTTATTACACCGTATTTCAGATTTAGGGTATCATTTAACATTAAGTGAAAAAGCGAAAGATTATATTGCTGACAAAGGATTTGATAAGCAATATGGAGCTAGACCATTAAAAAGAGCTATTCAAAAATATATTGAAGATGCTTTAGCTGAAGAAATAGTAAGTGCTAAATTAGATGAAGGAGATGCTATTTTTATGGATTTAGATGAAAAAGATAAAAAGCTTGTTATTAAAATTGAAAAAGGAGAAAAGTCTGTGGAAACTAGGACTGAGTTTGACGATGAATAAAAATAAATAAGTGAATAAAAAAAGGGTTGAAATTTTCAACCCTTTTTTTTGTTTTATATAAATCGTTTAATAACCCTTAGTTTATGAGTATGTTGCTGCGTATCTACATTGTAAATACCGCTATGGTCTAATTTATCAATTCGAACTTTTCCATGGGCATGAATAATATTATAATCATTCATAATAATACCAACATGGGTAATATGGCCTTCATCATTATCAAAAAAAGCTAAATCACCTGGTTCACTTTCTTCTATAAAACTTAATACTTCACCTTGGGTAGCTTGTTCTCTTGCGTCTCGTAAAAGATGATGTCCGCAAAGTTTATAAACTGTTTGGGTAAAACCAGAACAGTCAATTCCAAAAGGAGATTTACCACCCCATAAATAAGGAGTATTTAAAAATAAATAAGCAGTCTCAATAATTGAAGGTTTTGATAGTTTTGTGTAACAAACGTTGCCTTCATAAGTGAAAATTCGCTCACCTATTTGTAACTTTTTATCTTTGAATAATGGAAGATGTGCACCTAAAGGTATTGTTGTTAAGTTGTTTTTATTATCTGTAATAAAATCAATCAACTCACCAGCGTAATATTGTTTACTCTCAGATAGAAACTGATAACTTTCTTCAGGTATTTCTTTGTATTGTTTGTTATCTATGAAGCCTTCATAACCGTCAAAAAACAGTTTTATTTTACTCCATTTTTTATGTTTTTCTAATATTGTAAAATGCTCGCCAAATAAAACTTGGTTTACCATTTCAGAAGTATCAGAAGCAGTTAAACGTAAAGGAACAATACTAAGGTTACAAATTCCAAACATTAATAAATGTGCTTTTAAAAAATTAAATTCTTTCAATAACCATTGCACTAGCACCACCACCACCATTACAAATACCAGCAGCACCAATTTTTGCATTGTTTTGTTTTAAAATAGAAGTTAATGCTATAATGATTCTTGCTCCAGAAACACCTAATGGATGTCCTAAAGAAACAGCACCACCATTTACGTTTACTTTATCAGATGATAATCCTAAGATTTTCATATTTGCTAATCCAACAACAGAGAAAGCTTCGTTTAATTCAAAATAATCTACATCATCAATAGAAACTCCAGCTTTTGCTAAGGCCTTTGGTAAAGCTTTTGCAGGAGCAGTAGTAAACCATTTAGGTTCATGAGCAGCATCTGCATATCCTGTTACTTTTGCTAAAGGAGTAATTCCTAATTCTTTTGCTTTTTCAGCAGACATTAATACCAAAGCAGCACCACCGTCATTAATTGTTGAAGCATTAGCTGCAGTAACAGTTCCTTCTTTAGTAAAAGCAGCACGTAATGCAGGAATTTTTTCCATTTTCACGTTTTTATACTCTTCATCTTCAGAAAAAATTAAAGGTTCACCTCTTCTTTGTGGAACTTCAATAGGAACAATTTCATCAGAAAACTTTCCTTCGCTCCATGCTTTAGCAGATCTAGTATAAGACTCTATGGCAAAAGCATCTTGATCCTCTCTTGAAAAATTATATTCAGTGGCACATTCATCAGCACATACTCCCATAGGAACTTGCTCATAGGCATCAACTAAACCATCTTTTTGCATACCATCTTCCATCTTGATTGGTCCAAATTTTGAGCCACCTCTAGCATGTTGGTAGTGAGGTATCATACTCATGTTTTCCATTCCTCCAGCAACAACGATACTAGCGTCACCTAAAGCAATTGATTGAGCAGCTAACATAATAGATTTCATTCCAGAAGAACATACTTTGTTTACAGTAGTACAAGGTACAGCATCAGGTATTCCAGCAAAAATTGCAGCTTGACGAGCAGGAGCTTGACCTAATCCAGCAGAAACCACATTTCCCATAAAAACCTCTTCAACCAATTCAGGTTTCAAGTTAATTTTATCTAAAGCCCCTTTTATAGCTACAGCCCCTAGTTTAGTGGCAGGTATTTTAGATAAAGTTCCTAAAAAGCTTCCTATTGGAGTTCTTGCAACAGATGCGATTACTACTTCTTTCATATCTTGAATGTATATTTACGTTAAATTTTGTCTTGCGAAAATAACCATTTTATAGCAAGTACTCAAATAATACAGAAAGGTTATCTTTACATTTTAAATCAAAAAAATGAATAAAATCATTAACAAATTATATAAAAACAATGCTATTATTTATAAGGTATTATTGTTTTTAATTACAGCTACTGCCATTGTATATTTATTTCCTAAAGGAGGGCAGTTTAAATACGATTTTTCTTCAGGTAAACCTTGGCAGTATGATAATTTATATGCTCCGTTTGATTTTGCTATTCATAAAAGTGAAAAGGAAATTGAAGTAGAAAAAGAAGTGTTATTAAATGAGGCAAAAAAGTATTTTGTTTATGATGAAGCTATAAAACAAGAAGTTGCTTTAGAGTTTAAAGAACAGTTAAAAAAGATAAAACCCTCGGACTCTTTAGTAATAGATGATGTGGTTGTTATAGCAAAAAGAGGAAGATCAATTATAAACTTAATTTACCAATACGGATTTATTGACAGTGGAAGCATTGTGAAATACGCCAGTAATAGCGATGAAATTATTGTATTAAGAAAAGGAAATTCTATTGAAGATGTATTGTTTTCTAAATTTATTGAATCGAAAGAAGTATTGCCAACAATTAATAGTAAAATTCAAGATTTAAGCCAATTTAAGCAACAACTAATACTAAGTGTAATTGCGAACGTAGTGCGACCTAATGTTTCATTTGATGAGAAGTTTACAAATAAAGGAAAAGAAGAAGCACTAAAAAATATATCGTATACAAAAGGAAAAGTATCAAAAGGAGCATTGATAATTTTAAAAGGAGATATTGTAGAAGGGAAGAGGTACAATGTGTTAAAATCATATCAGTTAGCATCTCAATCTACAATTTGGTCAAAATCTAATTACAATTGGATTGTTTTTGGATATGCTGTTTTAGTGTCATTAGCCTTGTTAATGCTATTATTGTTTTTGTTGCGATACCGTAATGATATTTACAATGATAATAATAAAGTAACCTTTATTTTTTTCAATGTTTTTATTATGATTTTAGTTCAAACAATGGTTGTAAAAACAAATTCAGATTATTTATACGTTGTTCCATTGAGTATCCTTCCCATTGTACTAAAAGCTTTTTTTGATGCAAGATTGGGCTTATTTACACATGTATTAACCGTTTTGTTATTAGGTTTTATCGTTCCTAATAGTTTTGAGTTTATTTATTTACATATTATAGCAGGGATTGTAACAATTTTAACGGTTTCTGAACTATATAAAAGAGCAAACTTATTTATATCTATAGGGCAAATAACACTTATTTACATGCTTACGTATTTTGCTTTTTCAATTATAAAAGAAGGGAATGCTGATAAAATTAGTGTTTTGTACTTCGGATTATTTGCTGCCAACGGATTGTTGTCTTTTTTAGCTGTATTCTTTATTTATTTTTACGAGAAGGTTTTCGGGTTAGTTTCTGATGTAACTTTATTAGAGTTATCAAATACCAATTCTAAATTATTAAGAGAGTTAAATGAAAAAGCACCAGGAACATTTCAGCACTCAATGCAAGTGGCTAATTTAGCAGAAGCTGCTGCGAATGAAATAGGAGCGAACTCTATGTTGGTAAGAACAGGGGCTTTGTATCATGATATTGGTAAAATGGTAAATCCAATGTATTTTACTGAAAACCAATCAACAGGAGTGAACCCGCACAATGATTTATCAGCAAAAGATAGTGCTCGCATTATTTTAGATCATGTGATTAAAGGAATAGAGATAGCGAAGAAAAATAACTTACCAGATAGAATAATAGATTTTATCCGTACACATCATGGAACGAATGTAACTTACTATTTTTATAAAAAGGAATTAGAAAACAACCCAAATACTGAGGTTGATATAAAGAAGTTTCAATATCAAGGACCAATCCCTTTTTCAAAAGAAACGGCAATTTTAATGATGTGTGATGCTGCAGAAGCTGCTTCTAAGAGTTTAAAAGAACCCACAGCACAATCTATAGATAATTTAATTGATAAGATCATAGAGAAGCAAAAAAACGACAATCAGTTTAGAAATTCTGATATTACGTTTAGAGAAATAGAAAAAATAAAAAAAATTATTAAGAATAAGTTAATGAATATCTATCACTTACGTGTTGAGTATCCAGATTAGTGATTTTTTTTATCAAAAAAGTTTGTGAGAACGTTTAATAAGTACTAGATTTGCACTCGCAATTTGAAATTCATACATTGAGTTTCTAATCGCAAGGAGAGGTGCCAGAGTGGTAATGGAGCAGATTGCTAATCTGTCGACGGGTAACTGTCGCCAGGGTTCGAGTCCCTGTCTCTCCGCAATTAAGATGGCTTTTCGGGGTGTAGCGTAGCCCGGTCATCGCGCCTCGTTTGGGACGAGGAGGTCGCAGGTTCGAATCCTGCCACCCCGACACTGTTTTCGTAGAAACATAAAAACTACGGGCTCTTAGCTCAGCTGGATAGAGCACCTCCCTTCTAAGGAGGCGGTCGAAGGTTCGAATCCTTCAGGGCTCACATAAAGCTTCACTATTTCTAGTGAAGCTTTTTTGTTGTATGTAAGTTTTTAAATACTAAAAAAATAGTAGAACAGCACAATTCGTTAGAGGTTATACTGAACTACTATTTTATAAGCAATTTTGTAAATTGCTTATATATTTACACTAAAATTCATAAATACTTCTGACTCTTCCTTTGCTAGGTCTTCTAGGTTTTCGTCAATAGTTTTAAGGGCATTTTCAAAATCAGTAATCAATATAGCAAGTTGCGACTCAAGTTCTTTAACTTTATCTGTTGCATTTGCTTCTTTTAATCTTTTAATAGATGTTTTAATATTAGTAATACCAGTATTATAGTTGACAGATATTTCTTCTCTAGATTTTATTAAGCTATTTTGAATTTCATCAAAAAGGTCTTTAATATCTTGTTTTAATTCTGTATTTATTTCATTACTAAAATTATCTGATAGTTTTTTAGCTTCAGAATTCATATCATTTCCTATTTCTTGTACATCTTCAGAATAGTTTTTAATTTCTCCTTCAACAGATGTTAAATAAAATTGAGGTAAATGCATTTTTATTTCAATCGTTTCCATCTTTACGACTGGTTTGTCAAATTTTATTTCAATTCTCTTTGAACTAAATTTTGGAATATCCGTTTTAAATTCAACTCTTTTAGTGTATATCTCAGGCTTATTACCATAAACACATTTCATGTAAACTTTAGGTGGAAAACCATGAAATTCGGGTTTTTTGAAAAGGCAAGCTCTTTTCATTCTTATTGCTGGCACATCAAAACTAATTTTTTCGGTTTCCATTTTTACTTCTGGAATATCAAAGCTAATTTTTTCAAGCTCCATTGAGAATTTAGGAATATCAAACTTGATGGAAGTAATTTTCCATTTAATGTCAAATTGTAAGTCAATTGCAGCTTCAAAGTCACTTGGATTTGGTTTTTCTAAATCATCTATTCTGCTCTTTGCTGATTTTTGTAAAGCTTCAATCTTCTCTTTTAGTAAAGCTTCTTTTTTCTTTATTTTTTCTTGGATTCTTTTGTCAATTTCACTCATTCTTTCTTGATTTTTGAATTTATAGTAAGATCATTTTCAACAATAGAATATATGTACCGGTATATATATAATTTATCTGGGACTAAATTATAAAAGTTAATCAATTAGTTCAATACCTACCGATAGGTATTTTTTAATTTTAGCGAAGAATAATATGGGAAAGCGGAGTTATAATAAACAAAAAATTGCTCCAAAATATGAAGTTTAGGAGCAGGTTTTTAGTGATTGTTTTGTGTAAAAAATATTATATAATTACAGATACTGTGCCCTAAAATGTTATTTTAATTTAAATAATTCAAATTGATAATCTTTTCCTAACCAATTTAATCGTAGGAATACCGAATTCTGATTGTTTTGTAAAATTTCATATTTGTAAACATCACCTTTTTTACTTATTTCTCTCTTAATCGGATCATTACTCTCTTTAAATAATAAGTCAAATTCACAATTTTTTTTCCATTTTATTTTAAGCAAAGAATAAGTTCTTCCATTTTTCATTCGCTCAAGAAACATATTATTTGAAATTGTTACAAATGTTGTGTCCAAAACTTTAGGATTTAAACTAGGCGTTAAGTAATAAAATTCACCTTTTCTCAAGTTACTACATTTTAGGTCAGATTGTTTTTTTACTTTCTTTTCATTTCCAATAGTACCAGTAGTAAATGTATTCAACGCATATTTACATTCTAAAATTAACTTAGCACCAATTTTATTGCCAATTTCCACCATGTTTATTTCTTCAATTGTTTCTACATTGTAATGTTTTTTTATTTCTTTGATATTATTAATTATAATATCTTCAAAACATGGAGCCAATTTATTAGGGTCTTTTATTTGTTTTTTCTCAAGACATTGACAAAGTTCGGTGGAAAGTTTATCATGAATATCTTGAGAATAGATAATATTATTAGAGCTAATTAGAAAAAGTATTAAAAAAAAGATATTTTTTTTTATTTTGTTATTAGTAGTCATTTAAAAATCAATTTGTATAATGTTTAATAAACTTAAAGTTCCTATAGTTAAAAATACTATTCCGACTAAAATAACAAATATTAAACTAAAATAATTAAAACCTTTTTCATTTAGTATAACAAATTTTTCAGGTTTATTTTTGTCATATAATACTGAAACTGATTTATTAAGTTTTTCTTTATAAGTTCTAATTATACTTAAATCAGTTGAAGCATAATAATATGGTTTTTCTTTTATTTGATGTCCATTTTTGGTTTTAAACTCAATTATTGGTACTTTATGACTGTCTTCGTCCGATTCATAGTATAATATTCTCCCAACGCTTTCAATCCCTTTTTTTTGGATGTTAATTATGAAAAACCATGTATCTATTCCAATTATTGTAGCCAAAAAACCAAGAATTAAAACACAAATCAGTGGCTTGTAAAACATACCAAAAATGAAAAAAATCAAGATCGGTATTTCGTATTTTTTATTGTTTAATAATTTCATTTAATTTTTTAATGCTGGTTGTTTTTGTAACTTAGATGCCATTAAAAAAGCATTATACGCATTAATAATTTTACCTGATTTACTTAGTCCAGTAAAGGGGATTTCTTTTTTTATATCATTTTCATCAATTATGGTAACAGGAAGGTGAAAAGTACTACCTGATTCCATAAGTATATTTTTCAATTGGTTTGCCGTAAGATTAGGGAAATAAGACCATAATAAACCTGCTAATCCTGACACCATTGGAGCTGCTAATGATGTTCCTCTTGAAAATTTAAATTCGTTGCCTTCTTTTGTGGTGTAAATTTTTACTCCAGGAGCAAAAACATCTACTGTCTTTTTTCCATAATTAGAAAAGCTTGCTCTCAGATTTTTGGTCAATTCATAACTGCTTGCTCCAACAACAATAAAATTATCAACTAACTCTAAATCATTTAAATAATCATTTGGGTAGTATGTGTTATAATCTGTATTAAAACCATTGTTTCCGGCTCCATGAACCAAAAATACATTCTTACTTTCAGCATATTTCATAGCTTCTAAAATCCATTTTTGATTTAATGAAAGTTTTTTACCCCAACTCATATTAACTATTTTAGCACCATTATCAACTGCGTACCTAATTGCTAAAGCAATATCCTTATCATGTTCGTCACCAGAACCAACCATAACAATTGGCATAATTTTAATGTTTTTTGAGAATCCCTTAGCTCCAATATTATTCGTTCTATTAGCCCCAATAACTCCTGATACAACAATAGAATGATTGAAAGGAACTTCCCCATAAACTATATTATTTCCGTAAATAGAATCTTTGATGTTATTAGGGTTATCACCCATAATAGCCCGTTCGTTATAATTTAAATCAAAAGTAGTATTGAGCATTTCTTCAAACCACTTTACATAATGTTTGTACAACTCTATTGTATGATCTTTTAACTTTGCAGACTTTAAAAAGCGTGCATGTGAAATAACTGTAGAATCTTTCGATGATTTAAGTATTTTCTCAAGATCGCTAATATTAATATCTGCTTTTTTTGTTATTTCTTGTATAGTTTTTGTAGCTACTGGAAATTTATTTATAGATCCTTTAAAATAAAGGATAGAGGATTCTAATCCTTTTATTTCATTTTTGTAAGCAATCTTGGCTTTTAGGTATAACCTATAGTTTGGTAATTCGTTCTTATTAATTTCAGTAGAATCTTTTAATTCAAATTTTTTTTGGTATTTTTTAATAATTCGTACGATTTCAGAACTTTGATACTTTAAATATTTTCCATTAGGGTTACCTAAAAAGTTCCACCCATTTATATCATCAATATATCCATTGCCATCATCATCTATTCCATTATTAGGAATTTCATCTTTATTTACCCAAAGTTGTCCTTTTAAATCAAAATGATGAATATCTATCTTGGTATCAATAACTGCAACAATTATCTCTTTTCCTTTACGTCCATGCAATAAATTAGATTCATATAATTTATCTAAACTAATCCCAGGAATTGTATCTTTTTTATAATCTTTATGATACCAATCTTGTAGTTCTTGATTGGATAAGTGTTTTGTTTTTGAAATTACGCTTTTATTTATAGATGTTTTTTTATTTTTCTGACAATAAGTGTAGTTTATTGACAACATAAAAAAAACAGTTAAAAATGCTCCGTTTGTATTCATATTAAATTTATTTGTATTCAACTTTTTCCTTTATTTATTTTTGACTAGTTAATTTTTAAATTCCTTACGAATATAACTTGCACAACTTGTAAAAAATAATAAAATGTGTTTGATATTTTTCATTCAGTTGATTTTGGTTTACCATATTATTTATTCGGATTAAATATTTCATCTACTTTAATGTTACTCAAACATTTAACAATCATTGGATAAAGCTCATTTAAATTCAATGTATGCTTTAGTTCTATTTCATCTTCTTCATTCATATCAGAGTGATGTATATTCAGCCCAATAAATTCTCCATTAACATATAGCGAATAATTTTGAACACCACTATACTCAGTAAATTCAATATAACCGTCAATTACCCTTTTATTTGGAAGTTCAAATTTAGCATAATACCTAGTAAACATATACGGGGTTACTTTTTTGGTATGGAATGATTTAAACCAATATTCATCAGACCAATCTACCTTTTCTAATTCAGATTCAATTTCTTTTCTATTATAACCTTCTTCTTCTATAAAGCCAAGCTCTCCAGCAGAATAATATTGAACCCAAATATTATGATTTATAAAATCTTTTGGATTAAAATCGTCTCTATGTTTAAGTTCAAATTTCATTTTCTGTAATTGGTAATAATATTTTGTGTTAAAGTTAGTCTTAATACCGTTTTATAGTTTTTTTCTTTTTTCTATCCAATTAATGTATCTATTCGAAAAACTCTTATATTTTTTATTTTCTAGTTTTAAAAACTCCTTAGCAATAGGCAAAACTTTGTCATAAATTTCCTCAAAATTAATACTCTTATCTTGAGTTGAATTCCATTCATTTTCATTCTGGTGGCTAATCGGTGTATTGGACATCATCTCACACATTGCTGTAAATCTTAATCTTTTATTTTCTGATTGAAGCCCAGTCAATAAAATTTTAACTCTATCTTTAGTTCTTTTACTAAAATTACCTCTGCCAATGGCATAAGTAATTCGAATTTTAGTATTGATTGCCCCAGAGTAATATTTCTCAATCAACTTATCAAGTGCTTTATCACCAATAATACTTAAAGCCCAAGTAGCTCTGTCAGCAATAGGTGCATACTTATCAAACAATGAGTTATAAATGTCGTCAATCAAAACACCTTCTGCACCTGAAAGAGATATAGAGAACTTATCAATCAAATGAAATATGGCAAAAAAACGATTATGAGAACTATTATCTTTCAAAAGATCAAATAATAGATAGAAAATTTCGGCATTGAGTAATTTTGGGTTAGCGTAAGATATTGCCTTATGTTTAGCTTCATCTGATCCATTTATTAATATTTCTTTGAAATTTTCTAATGTCATATTTAGTTTTGACTAAGATTTGTTTTAATACATAGTTAGTTTTTAAGCCCTAGAATGTATTGTTTTATGATATATTTAATTTCACAAATGTCTTTTTTGGTTGGTTTTCTATCAGCAGCTAAGTAAAACATCCAAACCCATGGATTATTTTTAGTTTCAAAGTGAAATGTATATTTATGAAGTAATTTTTTTTTATACATTCCTTTCGGGTGTTTTAAAATTACTATTTCTTGAGTTTCTATATAATCTATTCCAACGAATTTTGGGTCTTTCTTTTCAGTTTCAATCCTGTTACCTTGAACATCATAGGCTGAGCTTCCCTTTAATCTAAAAATGGAAGAATAGGGTGTTTTATAAACACATAAACTATTATTATCACCTTCTAATTTTCCTTTCCATTTTTTAGGTAGTTTTAAAGTAAAATTTCTTAGATTATCATATATAGAAATAGAGTCCTTTATCAAATTGCTATTACAATCTTTAAAATCTTTAAAAAGACTGTCAACTTGAGCATTACAAATAAACGATGTTAAAAAATAAAATAGTATACAAATTTTCATTCAATTAATTACAACGTGTTTGTATATAATTTGTAAGGTGAGAAAATTTTGAGAATTTTCTGGCAGTTACAAATTATATTAAAGTGTTATGTTTTTCAATTTTTGCTTAAATATAGTAATTAATTATACATTATGTTGTACAGCGTTTTATTAGTTCAGACAAGGTTTTATTGAATTCTGATAATGTTCAATTCCAATAATTTTTTCTTTTTTGTTTTTCCACCTAATTAAGGAGAAAGTAGTATCCGATTCTTTAAACATTCAGTTTTCTAATTGATTATTTTGATGTCTGTCAATTCCACTTTCTAACAAATAATAAGTCAATATAGAAGCAAATACAGAGTTTATTAAAAACAGTTTAAAATATTTTTTCTTTTTTAAACCGTATAGAACTCCAGCAATTATTAAATTGATTATTAATACAAGAGGAACATAAACTACAATTGCTATTGAAATACTTGGAGCGGGATCTATTTTGTAAATCCATAATCAAATTAACACAAAATAAATTATTCCAAGTACTAATGTTTTATTAAACAATCATATAATTTAGTTTGCGGTCTTTGAAAATTTCAAGTATTGAACTTCCATAATCTATATTGTTTTTTTTAGCCTTTTTTGATTGATTCATTTTTTTATTAAAACTATCAAAATCAAATAAGTATATTTTTGTTTTTCTTATGCTTTCTTCACTTATCTCAATTAACATATCATCGAGTGCATCTAAATTACTTCCTATATATCCTCTATAGCCTAAAAATTTATCTCCCAAATAGCAATAGAAATCTAACATAGTTTTTATATTTTTAAGGTGTAGATAAATATTAGAGGTTATAAGATTTTTGCCATATCCAGTGTTTTTTATGGAGCAACACGAACTCAGCCACAATCTTTTTTTATTTTTACTCAACTCATACCATTGATACTTTACTTCATTTATTTTCCAAGAATAAAGTAATTCTGCAAGAAAATTATTGTTTTTTTCACACAAGTAACTTTTAAGAGATGTTTTTATTTGTATCTTATCAGAAGTAATTAAAGTGTATTCCTTTATAGTAAAATATATATTGACAAAACAGTCTTTAAAAGAGATTATTACTTCATGACCTATATTTAATATATTATTAATTTTTTCATTCACACCATAAAGTATTATTGAAAAATGATCTCTTTCCTTTTTTACTTTATAGAAATCAAAATAGAAATTATTTTCTTTTTCGTCTTTAATGTAAAATGTAAATTGTTTAACCATTAATATCTTCCTGATTTTTTTAATTATTACTAACGTGTTTGTATATGATTTGTTAGGTGTTTTAGTAACTAAAGTTAGCAAATAAATCACAGATAGAAAGTCTGCGAGAACTTTCGTAAGTAAGCTTTTACCAGCAATTAACTTTATACGGTTTTACCAGACGTTATTATGCTAATTCTTCTGAAACAATTTCCATTTTAACTCCATTTTCGTTAATTCCCCAAATTTGTAAAGTATCAAACCCATTTCTTTTCACTTCTTCAAAGTCAATTTTTTTACCACTTATCAATTCTATTTTTCCATTTGAATCAACAACCTCTCTAAATTCATCCTCGTAGTCAATTCCGTAATAAGTTGATATTATTAATTCAAACCTCTCATTACCATTTTCAGAAGTGTATACATTTTCTGCTTTTCTGTTTTTTATTTGTTCTTCTGAATATTTATCACAAAACATTGCGTTATAACCATGAAAACAACCGTCAAATAATAAAAATTCCTCTTCATTTGAAACATCAACAGCAATTATTTTCGAAGGTGCAAATTCCGTTTGAACAATTAGGTTTTTGTATTTGGAATGAAGTTCTCCGTAATATTTTATTCTGAAAATTTTTCCACCAGATTTTGTTTTCAATTTTCTTCTCCATTCGTGTGAATAAAGTTTTTCGGGATTAATTATATTTTCAACGTTATTCTCAAGAAAAGTTGGGCTTAAAATTCCATTTTCTGTTGTGTTAATTGAATTTTCCTTTTTTTTTTTTAATATTAAATATTCCCATATTTAGATTTTGAGTGTTTTTTAATGTGTGGTAACGTGTTTGTATATGGTTTGTTACGTGGTTTAATCAACTAATTTAGTAAATAAATACTGACAAAGAAAATCCGCGAGGATTTTCGTAAGTAAGCGTTTTACTAGCAATAAATTATATATGGTGTTGTGGGTAGTTTTAATTTATTTCAACCTTATATTTCAGCTCTTTTTTCCCATCTAAATAAAGCTTTATTTCAAATTCTTTTTCAAATTCCATAAACCAACTATCTGCTTTGTAGTATTCACAAATTTGTTTAACTATTTTGCCAATAATAGCCATTAGAATTATTTTGATGTCGTTTTTGTGTTTATTAAAGTTTGGAAATATTCCTAACATATTCCATTTTTGTTTTTCAATTTTTCCAGCATTAGGTTTGTATTTCACATTGCGAGAATTTCTATTTTCTGAATCATATTCAACTGAAGCTAAAGCATCGTTTTTGTTAGAATCAAATTCAATTCTAATTTCTGTAATTACTTCAGGTTCCCTAATAAATATTATTCCACCTGCAAATGTATTGTGAACGTAAACTCTTCCTTTGTTATTTAAATAATATTCAAAGTCTTCATTCAGTAATACACTTTCATTTTCTGTAAGGTCAGGAAAAATAATTCCAGAAGCTATTTTAAAATCTTTAGATAATTTTTCTCCGGATAATTTATGAAAATCTAATTCTTCTATTTGACTAAGTATTGAGTTCATTTTTAATTACCTACGTTCCAGCTAAAAAGTGTTGCTGTTCAGCAGGGCAGCTATGATTTTTTAGCCATTATTAGCTTTTCGTTTTTTATTCTTTCGTTTATTCTATGTTTATCTAGCTTTTCAGGTTCTATCAAGTTGTTGTTTTTAACGAAATGATAAACCCCTTGAAATAGTTCTAGACATTCATTTAAATACTCTTTTTCGATTTCCTTATTTCCATCTTTTTCTAAATAGTCTAGACACCTTTTTACAAATACAGTAGCGAAATCAAATTGCTTCCCCTGAGATAAGGATATTATGTGATTGATATATGTTGCAAACTCATACTCTGGAATGTTTCTTTTAAAATATCTTAAGGGAACATGTTTATTTATTCGTTCTATATGATAATCTATATTAAAATTAATTGGAGACCAATCTAAAAATAAAAATTCATCTCTATGTTCTCCATTTAGATCCGTTAATTCTGTGTAGTGTCCAATTGGTACGTCACAATCTGGTCCGTAAAGCTTTTTTGAATAGATATTTATTTTAGTAGCAATTAAAGGGGTATTGTCTTTGTCTATTTGGAATTCATATCTCCCAAATTCATATATCAAATCAGCTTTATCATGTCCATCTAAGAAATCGACACCAAGTTCTTTGTCAAATTCAATACAGGCATCTATTTCTCCTTTTACAGATTCTAACGCTTTCTTTTTAAGAGAATACTTTTCTACAATGAGTATGAATTGGTTCTTAATATCCATTTTTTTTAATGAAAGCTAACGGTTTAGGCTATGATTTTGTTGTGGAAAATGTCGAAGACTTTTCCGCTTATGAAATCAGCCGTTTGGGTTGTTAAATTATTAAATTTTGTTATAATGCCACAATGAATTATAGCGATTGTTGTGCAACGTATTTTATTTGAATTCAATTCTTAATTTTTCATACTGACTCACCATTCTTTTTGTAAAATCAGAATTAAATTCTTTTTCGTTTATTTTCCCTCCAATTAAGTTCTCAAAATTCTCCAGCTTGTAATAAGTCCTTTTGTTTTCATTGTTTGTTCCTAAGTCAAAACTATTTTTTGTTTTTTTAAAAATATTTCCAATAAAATTTGATTCCGTTTTAGAGTTATAAAACAATGAATCATTTTTCAAAATCATTTTTCGTGGAATAATTCTCAACATATATTCAGAACAAATATGAACAGTGTCATTTTTTATGAAAATTTCTGCATAATCAATTGTATTGCCTTCAAGTTTTTCAGAGCTACTCGAATACCAATTTCCAGAAATATTCCATTTTTCCTTTTTTTTATTGCAACCTAAAAGCAAAATAATTATTAGTAAAAGTATTAGTTTTTTAGTCATTTGTGATTTTTCGCCTTATGTTGCACAACGTCTCGGCTATGATTAGTACTGGAATAAATAAGCGATTAATTTCCGATTAAGCACTTAGTTAAAACTTTTTATTTTGTTTTATTTTTTTATTTATAAAGCCAAATCAAAAAGATTTGGCTTTATAAAAATACACTAAACTTTGGTCTAAGTACCAAAACCCGTGTTAATTTTAGCCATTGTTATAAACAGGCTTTTAGTTCTGTTAGATTCGGTAAAAAATCAAACTCAATTAGTCCAATAAGTTTGACAACATTTCTTTCAATAGACTTAATTTGGTAAACATTATATTCTCTATTTTTTATATTTATACAGATTCCTATGAAAAACATAGAATCCTTTTCAGTTAAATACCAATTTCCAATTTGTTCTTTATTTTCAAGAAACTTACTTTCCAATTTCATCATTTTTCCCAATTCTAAATTAGGATTTAAACTTTTTGACTTATTAAATTCTAACTTAAGTGAATCTCTTATTGGTAAAAAACATTTTTTATCAAAGAATTCAATGATTTTGTTTTTAGGTTTTGTAATATTCTTAATGACATTAATTTTATGAAATGTAGAAATTGTATTTGATTCAGGGAACCTAATCCGTATAGAGTCATTCTTGAATCTTTGAAATTTTAAAATATCAATTTCTCCTGTTTTACTGATAATATTATTTTTGTAGTCAATATTAATTTTTACCACAGAATCCATTGAAATATGGGAAATTTCAGATTTGTCAAAGTCAATTAATAATCCTTTCTTCATAGGTTTCCAACCTTGACTTCGGTTAATAACTTTTTCAGATTTTAAATACCATAATCCAGAAATTTCTTGACTAATTAAATGGTTTATGTTTAGCAATATTATTATCAGTAATAATTTTTTCATCAACTTGTTTATAACGTGTTTGTGCATGATTTGTTTGCGTGAATTTAGCGAATAAATAGTTAATAATTACAAGCCTTTAAAGTTCATGGGGTTTTTCCGAAGGAAAAACTTATTAAGCAATTAATTATGCACGGTGTTATAAGTAGTATCATTCAGAGCAAAATTTATTTATTCGTATTAATTCATCTTGTTCAACACCACTCAGTATTCCTGTTTTCAAAGCTTTTTTAAAGTTTAAACACGCATTAATTGTATCTTTTAAATATTCATATGACCTTCCTATATAATAATAAGAAGTTCCGTCAAGTGTTCTATTCTTAACATCAATAATCTCTTTAAAATCTAAAATAGCTTTTGAAGTTTTTTTCAATTCAAGGTATGTTAATGCTCTTTCAAATATAAGCTCATCAATTTCAACGTAGTATTGGAAATCTTTATCGAAGTCGCCATTATATACAGTATAGATTTTTTCTTGTTTATCAGTAGCTTTAATTGCTTTCGAATAATAATAAACAGCAGAGTCATTTAAATTTAAGTTTTTGAAGTTATTAGCAATATTGGCTAGAGCAAGAGTATTGTCATAGTCAAAGCCAATAATTTTTTTATAGTCTGAAATTGCCCCATTAAAATCTCCAGTCGATGATTTATTTGCTCCTCTGTTAATTAGTGAAGGTCTAAAGTTTGGATTCTTTTTTAAGATTCTGTCATGAATTAAATTAGCTTCTTTATAAGAATTTAAGTTCTCAAAATATGAAGCTTTGAAGTAAAGTTCTTTGTTTGTAACAGGTCTTTCACAACTGATTAAAATTAATAGGATAATTATTAAGTATTGTTTCATTTTTCAAGTATGTCTCGTCCTGAAATATGGCTACAGGTTAAAATTGAATTTACGCTGATAATTTATATACCATATTAGGAGTTTTAAAGTCTAAAGATAAATGTAATCTTACTTCATTTTATAAATTAATTGCATTTTTT
>NZ_QOCC01000021.1:0-1088 GCF_003318185.1 Tenacibaculum sp. E3R01
TACCAACGGAACACCAGCTACGGGAGATGATACGACAGTAGGAGCAGCAGTAGTAGGTGTAACAGGAGGAGTATTACAAACTGTAGGAAGTTTAGCAGTAGGAGAATACTATGTAGTAGTAACTATGACAGCAAGTCCATTCTGTCCAGTAACATCCGCAGTTGTATCTATAGCTCAACCAACAGCAGGATTAGGAATTACAGCAGTACCAGTAGCGGTAAGTTGTAATGGAGGAAATGACGGAAGCATTACAGCTACAGCGACTAACGGATGGGGTGGTTATCAATATAGTTTAACTCCAGTAACAGGAACATCACCAGCGGTTGCATTAGGAAATAGTAATGTATTTAGTAATTTAGAATCAGGAAGCTATACAGTAACAGTACGAGATGCTAATGGATGTGAGGTTTCAACAACAGAAACGGTTGTAAATCCAGTAGCCGTAAGTTTTGGATTAACTAAAGATGATAGTGCATGTAACTCAAGTACAGGAGGAAGTATCACAGCAACTCCAGCAGGAGGAACAGGAACTTATACATTTGTATTAACCAATACAACTACAAGTACAGTGGTTCGTACCGAAACAGGAACAGGAGCCTTTACATTTACTAATGTAGCAGCAGGATCTTATTCTGTAACCGTATCAGATAGTAATAGTTGTAGTGCTTCAGCACAAGCTATTACGATGTTACCAAGTTTAGCATTTACAGTAACTCAGACTAAGAATATAGATTGTAGTGCAAGTCCAGCAGGAGTTGTAGCATTAAATATCAGTTCAGGATCAGGAACGTATGAATATGCAGTAACAAATTCAGGAGGAACGGTAGTTGCCCAAACAAGTACAGGAGGAACTACAGTGAATTTCTCAGCAGCTACAGCAGACACCTATACAGTAGAGGTGTTTGATATGGGAGCTACTCCAACATGTTCAAGTACTACCACGATAGTAATTTTACCAGCGATTGTACCAAACTTTAGTGCGGTAGCGAGTGTAAATGGAATTTGTAATGGAACAAGTACAGGAGAGATTCAGATAACTGAGGTAAACAATAGTATTAATCCATTAACATATAGTATAGCTCCAGTAG
>NZ_QOCC01000031.1:0-1180 GCF_003318185.1 Tenacibaculum sp. E3R01
TACCAACGGAACACCAGCTACAGGAGATGATACGACAGTAGGAGCAGCAGTAGTAGGTGTAACAGGAGGCGTATTACAAACTGTAGGAAGTTTAGCAGTAGGAGAATACTATGTAGTAGTAACTATGACAGCAAGTCCATTCTGTCCAGTAACATCCGCAGTTGTATCTATAGCTCAACCAACAGCAGGATTAGGAATCACAGCAGTACCAGTAGCGGTAAGTTGTAATGGAGGAAATGACGGAAGTATTACAGCTACAGCGACTAACGGATGGGGTGGTTATCAATATAGTTTAACTCCAGTAACAGGAACATCACCAGCGGTTGCATTAGGAAATAGTAATGTATTTAGTAATTTAGAATCAGGAAGCTATACAGTAACAGTACGAGATGCTAATGGATGTGAGGTTTCAACAACAGAAACGGTTGTAAATCCAGTAGCCGTAAGTTTTGGATTAACTAAAGATGATAGTGCATGTAACTCAAGTACAGGAGGAAGTATCACAGCAACACCAGCAGGAGGAACAGGAACTTATACATTTGTATTAACAAATACAACTACAAGTGCAGTAGTTCGTACCGAAACAGGAACAGGAGCCTTTACATTTACCAATGTAGCAGCAGGATCTTATTCTGTAACCGTATCAGATAGTAATAGTTGTAGTGCATCAGCACAAGCGATAACGATGTTACCAAGTTTAGCGTTTACAGTAACTCAAACAAAGAATATAGATTGTAGTGCAAGTCCAGCAGGAGTTGTAGCATTAAATATCAGTTCAGGATCAGGAACGTATGAATATGCAGTAACAAATTCAGGAGGAACGGTAGTTGCCCAAACAAGTACAGGAGGAACGACAGTAAATTTCTCAGCAGCTACAGCAGACACCTATACAGTAGAGGTGTTTGATATGGGAGCTACTCCAACATGTTCAAGTACCACTACGATAGTAATTTTACCAGCGATAGAGCCAAACTTTAGTGCGGTTGCGAGTGTAAATGGGATTTGTAATGGAACAAGTACAGGAGAGATTCAGTTAACAGAGGTAAATAATAGTATCAACCCATTAACGTATAGTATAGCACCAGTAGCCGGAACATTTACTGCTGGAACATTAACTTATACAGGCTTACCAGCAGGAAATTATGTAATTACAGGAACAGGAACTAACGGATGTATTTCT
>NZ_QOCC01000026.1:0-63325 GCF_003318185.1 Tenacibaculum sp. E3R01
AATGAAGTAATCTTTTTATTGTTAACTCAAAACTTAATTACATGCACTCAATAAACAGATTGCTTCAGTCGTAACCTTCTTCGCAATGACGAACCCAAACTAACAGATTGCTTCCTCGTGCCTCGTCGCAATGACCAACATATTCCCACCACCAATAATAAAAAACAGCAATACCCGTACACAAAGTATATATAATTCAATATTTTTGTTTTTCTAAAAAATAAAATTAAAATGCAAAAACTACAACCTATCATGTTAGTTGGCACTGGATCAGATGTTGGAAAGAGCTGGATAACCACAGGTATTTGTAGATGGCTTAAACAAAAAGGATATACCCCTGCTCCGTTTAAAGCCCAAAACATGTCATTAAATAGTTTTTCTACCCCTGATAATTTAGAAATTGGAAGAGCGCAGGCCGTGCAAGCAGAAGCATGCGGTATTCCGCCAACGGTAGCAATGAATCCTATTTTATTAAAACCCTCATCGGTAAATAAATCGCAAATTGTATTACATGGTAAACCTATTGGCGATCAAACTGCAAAAGAATATTTTTTAGGAGACAATAAAAAACAGCTTTTTGAGGAAGCTAAAAAATCGTTTCATCAACTAGCTTCAAAACAGAATCCTATTGTAATGGAAGGTGCTGGAAGTATTAGTGAATTAAACTTAAAACATAGAGACATTGTAAACATGCGAATGGCTGCTGCTGCCAATGCCTGCGTATATTTAGTAGCAGATATTGATAAAGGAGGCGTATTTGGAAGTGTGTATGGTACTATTGAATTGTTAGAAGAGTGGGAACGTAAATTAGTAAAAGGTATTATTATTAATAAATTTAGAGGAGATACTGCTTTATTTATTGATGGAAAAAAGAAACTAGAAGAACTCACTAAGATTCCTGTTTTGGGTATTTTACCCTATGCAAAAGATATTGTAATTGAAGAAGAAGATTCCGTTGCCTTAAACCAACGAAAAACTACGGCAATTGAAAATAAATTAAATGTAGCCGTGGTAAAACTCCATTACATGTCTAACTACACCGATTTTCAATCGTTAGAACAAGAACCGTTAATCAATTTATATTTTACTAGAAATCCGGAAGAACTAAACAAAGCAGATGTACTGATTATTCCGGGTACAAAAAATACGATTGAAGATTTAATAGCCTTAAAAAAAGATGGTTTGGATACCATTATCAAAAAGCAATATGCACACATTCCTGTTATTGGGATTTGTGGAGGCTACCAAATGTTAGGAAACACTGTTAAAGATCCTTTTTCAGTAGAAAGTAATAATTTACAAGAAGAAGGATTAGGATTGTTTAATATTGAAACCACTCTAACAAAAACAAAACAAACGGTACAGCGTAATTTTCAGTTTAAAAACTTTGAACAACCTTGTGTAGGTTATGAAATTCATATGGGAGAAACCATAGTACCTAAAAACAAGCATTTAAATCGTATTAATAATACGAAAGAGGGCTATTTTGATGGAAATAAAAGTTGGGGAACCTACTTACATGGAATTTTTGACAATCAAGAAATTGTAACAGAACTACTACAAGTAAAATACCCAAATGCTGAGGCTATCAATTATAAAGCTTTTAAATTGGCACAATTTGATAAATTAGCTGATTGGATTGATGAAAATTTAGACATGGAAACCATCGTAAAAAATAGCGCACAAGAATGTTAAACGGCCATGGTGATGACCTTCATTTGATAGAAGGAGAAATTAAGCACAACTTTAGTTCAAATGTGTATTATAAAGGATGCCCAAAACCGTTACTTGATGAAATTTCAAGGAACGTTCATAGAATTGAAAGTTACCCCTCACCTATTGCCAATGAATTGAATGAACTAGCAGCAAAAAAGTTTGAACTTCATAGCAATCAATTTTTGTTTACCAACGGAGCAACAGAAGCCTTTTATTTAATAGCGCAATTATTTTCAACAAAAAAAGCAGCTATTGTAGCACCAACTTTTGCTGAATACGAAGATGCTTGTAGTATTTTTAAGTTGGATTATCAATTAATTTCTAGAACCGAAGTAAAAGACACGAATGCAGATCTTCTATTTATATGCAACCCCAATAACCCAACTGGTACTATTTTTTCTAAAAAGGAACTGGAACTTCTTTTTAAGCAGAAACCAGCTACTACATTTGTAATTGATGAAGCGTATATTGAATTTACCAACAATCTAGAATCAGTTGCTTCATTAACTTCCACGCATACAAATTTAATTGTCGTTCGTTCATTAACAAAAACATTTACCATTCCTGGATTACGATTAGGCTATATCATATCAAACCCCTCGAACATAAGTAAACTTTTACCGTTAAAGATGCCTTGGAGTGTGAATGTATTAGCAATAAAAGCAGGTGAATTCATTTTTAACAATTATGAAACACTTCAATTCAATGCCTCTGAATTGTTAGAAGAAACTAGTATTTTTAAGAAAGAGTTTGAACAAGTAAAAGGTATAAAAGTTTGTGAAAGTAATACTTCTTATTTTTTAATTGAATTACTGAATAGATCGGCAAAAGAATTAAAAAAATATTTAATAGAAAAGCATCAAATTTTGATTAGAGACGCCACAAACTTCAACAATTTAGAAGGAGAACACATTCGTCTTTCAACACAAAATAAAGCCGCTAATCAGCTATTTATTCAAGCGTTAAAAGAATGGATTTAACTTCAATTTACATACTAGTTATTGCATTTGGTTTGGATTTACTTTTAGGAGATCCTAAAAAGCTACCGCATCTTATTATTCTATTTGGTAATAGTATTTCTTTGGGTGAGAAATGGCTTAATAAAAATAAGCACCAACTTTTAAAAGGAGCCTTTTTAACCATCACTTTAGTTAGTATTTCTTTTACGGTACCGTATTTAATTATAAAGTGGCTGCATGCATGTAATTTTAAAAGTATAGCCACTGTGTTTTCGGTTGTAATGTTGTTTTACTGCCTAGCCAACAAAACATTGGTAAAAGAAGGCTATGCTGTTTTTAATACACTTAAAAACGAAGGATTAGAAGCTGGGCGTAAACGTTTATCGTGGATTGTTGGTCGTGAAACGAATAATTTAAATGAACAGCAAATTAGAATCGCTACTTTTGAAACCATGTCTGAAAATTTAAGTGACGGTGTCATTGCTCCACTTTTTTACTTTTTAATTTTAGGAGTTCCTGGTGCTATGGCGTATAAAATGATTAACACGCTCGACTCTATGATTGGGTATAAAAATGATCGATATCTATTATTTGGTCGGTTTGCTGCGAAACTAGATGATGTTACTAACTATATTCCCTCAAGAATTACTGCACTATTAATGTTACTTGTTCAGTTTAAAATACATGGGGTTTCTTTTCTTTTCAAAGAAGGAAAAAAACATAGTAGCCCTAATGCTGGATACCCAGAAGCTGCTTTAGCATTTATTTTAAATTGTCAATTTGGTGGTCCTAATTATTATCATGGAAAATTAGTTGATAAACCTTTTATAGGAAACAACAACAAGAATATAGAACATAATGAAATTAAAAGAGTTGCTACCATTAACTATAGCTCAAGTATTCTTTTTATTGCAATTATAATAGGATTACTCGTATTTTTTCAACATGTATAACCTACCTAAAAAATATATCATTACTGGGGCTCCAGGCACTGGAAAAACCACTTTAATAAATCTTTTAAAAGATACCATTCCTTGCATGGATGAAGTTTCTAGAAGAGTTATTATTAATGAGCAAAAAAATAATAGAAACGGAATGCCGTGGGAAGACATCCACAGATTTACTGATCTTGTTTTCGAATTAACAACAAAAGAATTATTAAATTCAAACACACTAATTTGTGATCGGTCTTTATTAGATTTAGAAGCCTATTTAACGGCAGCAAATAAACCAATTCCTAATTACTTACGAGATTTTCCTTATAAAAAAAACTACCATACAACTGTTTTTTTTGCACCAACTTGGTTTGATATTTACTGTAAAGATGCACAAAGATTACAAGAATTTGACTATTGTTTGACCCTAGAAAAAGCGCTACTAGAACAGTATACCAAAAAAGGATTTGAAATTATAATACTTCCTAAAACTTCTGTTACTACAAGAAAAAAACTGGTTTTAGAAACTATCGTATAATAAAATACTATATATTCGCTTCGATTTTTGGTTTCTTATTCTTTCATAAAATTTTTGAATAAGAATTAAAAGGGAATTTGGTGCAAATCCAAAACTGTTCCCGCAACTGTAAAGCTTATTAAAGGCTTCATTAATAAAAACCACTGTAGGTAAAACTATGGGAAGGTAAATGAACGCTAAGCTAAGTCAGGAGACCTGCCTAAATCAAACCAATTTATAATAATAACTCTCGGGTAAAGAGTTAGAAAATTATGTTATTCATATTTTCTTTCCCTACCTGCTTAATTTCTTTTTTAAATGCAAAAATTGATTTTATGCAGTCTATGGACATTGTGTTTTTCACTATCCATATTCGCACAAAACAATACCTTTAAAGGTAAAGTAACTGATCAAGAAACTCAGTTAACAATTTCTCAAGTACGTATTACAGCGAACAATGTTTCCAAAGGGACAACTAGTGAAACAGGTAATTTTTCTATAAGAATAGAAAATTTCCCTGTAAAATTAACCTTCACTTCGGATGGCTATTTACAGAAAACCATTCTACTAAAAAAAGAAACCCAAAATTTAAATATTACACTAGAAAAGGAAGTTATTCAACTTTCTGAAATTGTCATCAATTCTAAAAATCAAAAAAAATTAGGAATTCAAAAGGTTTCTAAAATTTCATTACAATTAAGACCTATAAACAGTGCTCATGATTTTTTAAAAACAGTACCTGGTTTATTTATAGCGCAACATGCTGGAGGAGGAAAAGCTGAACAGATTTTCCTTAGAGGATTTGATAATGATCATGGTACTGACTTTGCTGTTCTTGTAGATGATATCGGTATTAATTTAAGTTCTCATGCTCACGGACAAGGGTATGCCGATTTACATTTTTTAATTCCTGAAACTGTTCAAACTGCAGATTATTATAAAGGGCCTCATGAGGTTTCACTAGGTAATTTTGCGGTTTCTGGTGCCGCTAAATTTTCTTCAAAAAACAAACTACATCGTAACGTAGCTAAACTAGAATATGGGCAATATAACTTTGTTAGAGCTTTAGCAATGGTTTCCCTTTTAAATGAGAGTAGTTTTTTAACGAATAATAATGAGAATGCTTATGTTGCTATAGAAGGAACCTACAACACTAGTTTTTTTGAAAGTGATCAAAAACTAAGACGATTAAATACTTTTGCTAAATACACCCTTCCTATTTCTGATGCTCACGAACTAAAAACTTCTTTTTCTACATTTCATAGTGATTGGAATGCTTCAGGACAAATACCTTTACGAGCAATTAAAAGTGGACTTATAACTAGATTTGGTGCTATTGATGATAAGGAAGGTGGTGATACTAAAAGAATTCATTTTAATGTACAATTAAGTTCTAGACTTTCAGAGAACACCCAATTTACCAATCAATTGTATTATGTTTCTAACAAATACAACTTATTTTCTAATTTTTCTTTTTTCCAAAACAATCCTGTTAACGGTGATATGATTCACCAACACGAGAATCGTAACGCATATGCTTACAAAGGAAATATTTCAATAAAAAACTTATTAAAAATACCAAATAGCACAACTTCTTTTGGTTGGTCTTTTGAACATAATAACAATACGATTGGCTTAAACAATGCTATTGGACGAACATTTTTAAAGGCAATAAATAAATTTGATATTGAAGAAACAAATATTGCTTTATTTTTAAAAGAAAGAATTCAAATAACCCCTAAACTAACAGCTTTAGGTGGTCTTAGAGCTGATTACTTCAATTTTAATGTAAATGAATTAGTACCAACACCTCAACAAGGAAACACTACAGCCTTTAGAGTTAGCCCTAAAGTTAGTTTATTTTATGATGCTACAAATAACATTCAGTTATATGCTAAAGCTAGTGTTGGATTTCATTCAAACTATGCGAATGCTGCAGTAAAAAACAGTGATGTAAATCCATTACCAAAAGCAATTGGATATGATGTTGGAACAGAATTTAAAATAGGAAAAAAGTTTGTAGGAAATCTTGCTGCTTTTTATTTACAAAGTGATGCAGAGTTTGTTTTTAGTCCTGATGGTTTTGAATTTGAAAATAAAGGTAGATCAAAACGAATTGGTAGTGAAGCTTCTTTTAGATACCAACCCTTACCTAACTTTTGGTTAGATACCGATTTAAATTATAGTTTCGGTACCTTGTTAGACGCTCCTAAAAGTGAGAATAAAATACCAAGTGCTCCAAGATTTACTTCAACAGGAGGTGCTACTTTACGCTTACAAAACGGGATTAATACTTCATTACGCTATCGTTATTTAGGAGAGCGTCCGTTAATTGAAGATGAATCAGTACTTGCTCAAGAATACTTTATTACAGATTTAGTTATTAATTATACCAAACCTAAATATCAAATAGGGTTGTCTATTGAAAACCTATTTGATACTAGCTGGAGAGAAGCTGTTTTTTACGACTCCTCTCAACTACAAGGAGAACCTCAGCCTGTTGATGATATTCATTTTACACCTGGAACTCCTTTTTCAACAAAATTAAGTATAACATATTTCTTTTAAATCATGGGAAAAAACATCGCCAATACCACACACACTTTTTTCTTTTGCGACGGAGGATCATGCCAAAAAGCAGGTAGCGAAAAAGTTGTTAGAGAAGCTAGAGCTTATTTGAGAAACAATGAGTTTTGGGATAGTACTCATACTATAAAAACTAGATGTAATGGTAGATGTGAAGATGCCCCTACTTGTATTGTAAGTCCGGGAGAATTTTGGTATAAAGAATTAACTCCCGAAAAAATAACGCATATCGTAAAAGGACATTTAAATAATGAATGTCCTATAGAAACTGAATTATTATATAAAAAAGGATGGGATAAGCAAATTTCTAACAACGAAAGAGCCCCAATAACACCAAAGCCTTTTGAACTAAAAAATGATACAGAATTAGGTGAGTGTTTTATTACCAAAGGATTTAGTTCAGATCAGTATTTGTATCCGTTATTCTTATTTCTTAGAGAAAACCCAGATGGTGTAACTCTTACTATGACAAATCAAAATTCTATTGATTTTAATGATATTGAAACGTTAGAATATTCTAAAACACATACACTTGAATTATTTACTAAAACAACTTGCATTCCATTAACTATTGCAGCTGTACCAAAAGATAATAAAGAGTTACAACAAGCTAAAATTTCTAGCACGGAATATTTTTATCAAAAGGAATCGCAACAAGTTGGTATTCGTTTTAAAAATAAATTTGGTGACGTTTTAGGAAAAATAGCATTCGATTCCATAGCTAATAAAGGCTGGGAATATTGTAGAAAAATACAGTTAAAAAACGCAATTTTAAATTTAACATAACAATGAAAAAAGGTGTTTCAATACTAGGTTTAGGTTGGTTAGGTTTACCATTAGTTTTACAACTTCAAAAAAGCGGTTATGCTGTTAATGGAAGTACTTCAAGACTCGGTAACTTAAAATCATTAGCTACATATTCTTTTCACACCTGTAGAATAAAAGTTGAAGCTGATACCATTATTGGCGACTGGGAATCTTTTATTCATGATACATCTACGTTAATTATAAATTTTCCTCCCAAGAGAATTGAAAATATTGAAACCATTCATCCGCTTCAAATTAAACAAATTATAAAACATACACCGAAAACAACAAAAATTATATTTGTTAGTTCCACATCGGTATATCAAAACACCAATACTCTTGTAAATGAATCTCTACATTGCATTCCTGAAAAAGCTTCTGGTAAAGCTCTCATAGAAGCTGAAAAATTATTACAACAACATTTTGGAAATAACTTAACGATTCTTCGTTTAGCGGGATTAATAGGTCCAAAACGTCATCCAGGAAGATTCCTTGCTAATAAAAAACAATTAAAAAATCCGAATGTTCCAGTTAATTTAATTCATCAAAAAGATGTAATTAACCTGATTAAAAAAATTTTAGAACAAGATTGTTTCGGTGAAACTATTAATGGCTGTGCAGATATTCACCCTAAAAGAAAAGATTTTTATGAAAATGCAGCAATTAAATTAGACATGTCTCCTCCAATTTTTGAGGTACCAATTAAAGAAAATTATAAAATAGTTGATAATTCAAAATCAAAATCAGTATTAAATTTTGAATACCAATTTTCAAATCCTGAATGGATTTTCACAAAAGAATATTTACCTGAAGTTTCTATAGTAGGTTGTGGTCCAGGTAACAAAAACTTGTTGACTTTAAAAGCTTTTGAAGCCATTGAAAATGCTGAAATTATTTTACACGATAATTTAATTTCTGATGAAATATTAGCCATAAATACGCAGGCTGAACATATTTACGTAGGTAGAAAATATGGTGATAAAGGCGATCAAGAAAAGCGTCAGAACAACATCAATGTATTGATGAAAAAACACTGTGAGCAAGGAGATAATGTAGTTCGCATAAAATCTGGAGATCCATACATCTACGGAAGAGCAGCCGAAGAGGTTCGGTTTTTAAAACAGCATAATTTACCTTTTACTGTGGTTCCAGGAATTTCTGCTGCGTTAGCCGCTGCTAGTTCTGTAAACATACCTATTACGGAAAGAAGACAGTCGAACGCCATTTTAATTTGTACCGCACATACGGCAGATTATTCTACCGCGCAGCTTAAAGGAATTGCTGAAATGCTAAATGCTGGTAACACACTAGCTTTGTATATGGGCTTGAAAAGTATGGATAAAATTGTTCCTAAATTAATGGAAGTATGTAAGAACCCTGATATTCCTATTAATGCGGTTTCAAATGTATCAAGAGAAAATGAAGTGCTACTTTCTTCAACATTAGGTGAGATAGAAAACGATATAAAAAAACAAGAACTACAAATGCCTGTAGTATTTTTAATAGGAGTAAAACCAATTAATTAAAAGAATGAAAAAAGGAATTTTACTTTGCGGACACGGCAGTAGAACCAAAACTGGAACCGATGCTTTTAAAGAATTAGTTTCCATTTTAAAAGCCCGTTATACAGATTATGAGGTTGATTATGGCTTTTTAGAATTTAACCATCCTGTTTACGAAGCTTCTATTGAACGTATGTATCAAAAAGGCATCCGTGAAATTTATGCGTTACCAATTATACTTTTTGCGGGTTCGCATGCTAAGAATGATATTCCGTATGAAATGAATACCATACAAAGCTATTATAGTGACTTAACTATAAAAATGGGAAAACACCTTGGTGTGAATTCATTTTTATTAGAATTAGCTCAAAAAAGAGTTTTGGAAGAAGAAAGCAAACATACACCGATGGATAGAAAAGAGGTGTGCTTAATGGTTGTAGGTAGAGGAACAACCGATACTGACGCAAATTCTGATGTTCATAAATTAGCTTGTATGTTGGGAGAAGGTATGGGCTTTGGTTTTACAACAGTATCCTATAGTGGTACCGCCTACCCTAATGTTACTAAAAGCTTAGAATTAACAAGTAAAATGGGCTTTAAACGAACGATTGCGATCCCTTTTTTCTTTTTTACTGGTATACTATTAGAGCGTATTTATAATCAAATTCGAACATTTAGTGAAACTTCTCCTTATGAATATGTGTACACCAAAGCTTTTGGTAGCGATGAGCTTATTTTAAAAGCTTTTGATGAACGACTAGACGAAGCTATCAATGGTACGGCAAACATGAATTGCCAATTGTGTAAATACAGAAAACAAATTGTTGGTTTAGAATCGGAAGTAGGAAAAGAACAAGTAGGACATCATTTAGGTGTAAAAGGTGTTTTGTTTGAAGAAGATGAAAAAGTTGGTCAAAAAAACAGCGTATTTACTAAAATTAAAAAAGGTTTAGGAATATGATAAAAGGTACAATATACGGTGTCTCTTTAGGTCCTGGTGATCCTGAATTAATTACTTTAAAAGGATTAAAAACCTTACAGAAAGTAGATAAAATATATTACCCTGGCTCTTTATTTAAAAATGGCAGAAAAGCTAGCTATTCACATTCTATTTTAAATAACTATAATTTAGATTCACAAAAACTCGAAGGATTTTATTTAAAAATGGATTTAGAGAGAGCGCAAGCAAAAGTTATTTATGAAACAACCTTTCAACAAATACTTTCTGAGTATAATAAAGGATTATCTATAGCAATTGTTAGCGAAGGAGATATTAGTACTTTTAGCTCTTTTTCTTATCTGTTAGAAAAAATACAAGCGCATAATTTACCTATTAATTTAATTCCGGGTATTAGCTCTTACTTGCATTTAGCATCTGAAAGTAAAACTCCTTTATGCTTACAAAACGAAAAAGTAGTAGTAATTCCTCGCATACAAACCAAAGAAGAACTACAAGAGGCTATTGCTAATTTCGACACTGTAGTATTAATGAAAATTATATCGGTTGTTGATATAATTACTGCTGTAATCGACACTAAAAAACATAGCGTTACTTATGCCGAACGCTTAGGAACGAATCAACAATTTATAACTAATAACTGGAGTACTGCCAGTACAAGAGAAACACCTTATTTTTCTCTTATGATTATTAAAAAAATAAACAAATGAAAATAACTGTAGCAGGCTTAGGTCCTGGAGATATCAATTATATGTTGCCCGTAGTTAAAAATGCTTTAGAAAAAGCAGACGTAGTTATTGGTTACGATTATTATTTTCAATTTGGAGCATCACTTTTTAAAGAAAATGCTGAACTTATTTCGATGCCTTTAGGTAAAGAAGAAGCAAGAGCTCATAAAGCTATTGAAAAAGCAAAAGAAGATAAATATGTAGTAGTTATTGGTTCTGGTGATGCCAGTATTTATGCCATGGCTGCCATTGTTTATGAAGTGGTATCTAAAGGAAATGATGATGCCATTGAATTAGAAACACTTCCTGGTGTTTCAGCATTTTTAGCTGCTGGTAGTAAATTAGGTGCACCGCTAGGTCATGATTTTTGCTGTATTTCATTGTCTGATTTAATGACACCTTGGAACAAAATTGAGCAGAGAATTAAAGCTGCTGCAATGGGAGATTTTGTAACCAGTTTATACAACCCAAAAAGTAAAAAAAGACATTGGCAGTTAGGTAGATTGCAGAAAATATTTTTAACAGAACGCTCACCTGCTACCCCAGTTGCAATTATAAGACATGTAACACGACCAGAAGAAGAACTTAAAATTACCACTTTAGGAGAATTTAACCCTGAAGATGTAGATATGTTTTGCTTGGTAATGATTGGAAACTCGCAAACCTATCGTTTTAAAGATTATTTAGTTACTCCAAGAGGTTATTTAAATAGAAAACCACATACAGGTAAAGAAATTCAACAAGAAAGTTTTAGAATTGTTACCGATCATATTAAAGGAATCCCTTTTTCTATTGCTGATAAATGGGCAGTAACGAGAGTTATTCATACTACAGGAATTTTAGAAGATTTTAATCATTATTCAGCAACACCGAATGCTATTGAAAACTGGCATACGCATCTTAAAAATGGTGGAGAAATTGTTACCGATGTTACCATGGTAAAAGCAGGAATCACAAAAGCTTTTATAAAAGAATACGGAAATCAAATTCACTGTTTATTAAATGATGAAGATGCACAAGCGCTAGCTAAATCGGCAAATATTACGCGCTCACAAGCTGGAATTCGAAAAGCCATTGAAAAACACCCGAATGCTTTGTATGTGGTAGGAAATGCACCTACGGCTTTATTCGAAATTGTTGAACAATTAAGAGACAATGATACTTTTAAACCTGTTGGTATAATTGGAGTACCTGTTGGTTTTGTGAATGTTTTAGAATCAAAAGAACAATTATCACAAATTGCAACTACCGATTGGGTTATTATTGAAGGAAACAGAGGTGGTAGTAATGTTGCAGCAGCTATTACAAATGCAGCTTTTACGTTACCGGAAGCTTCAACTTATTTTAAATCTTAAAAATGAACAAATTCACTCCAGAAAATATAGAAACCTTAGAGCAAATAATACTTGCTCGTAGAGATGTTAGAGGTAATCGTTTTATAAACACACCTATTCTTCAAAAGGATTTAGATAAAATTCTATTTGCTGGAGTAAATGCACCTTCTGTTGGATTTTCTCAACCATGGGAATTTGTAGTTATTAAAGATTTAGACATTAGAAATAAAATAAAAGACAGTTTTTTTGAAGAGAACGAAAAAGCAAAAACTCTTTTTGAAGGAAAAAAAGCCGATGCCTACACGCAATTAAAATTAGAAGGAATTGTAGAATCGGCATTAAATATCGCTGTTTTTTATAAACCAAGTGAACACCCTGTTTTAGGGCAAACTACTATGAAAGAAGCCGGTGTTTACTCAGTAGTATGCGCTATTCAAAATATGTGGTTAATGGCAAGAGCTTTAAACGTTGGTTTAGGTTGGGTAAGTATTTTAGACCCAAACAAGATTAAAACCATTTTAAATGCTCCTGAAAACAGACAATTAATAGGCTATTTATGTTTAGGACACGTAGATAAATTTTATGAAAACCCTGAATTAGAACGTTTACAATGGGAAAAACGTAAAAATATTAACGATGTTGTTATTAAAGAATGTTATCAATAAATGAAGCTAATACATTCACATATCGACTTTTATTTAATTGGAATTAGCAATCATCCTAGTCCGAAATTGAATGATGATGTCTTAAAATTAATTAAAGAAGCATCTGTTTTTTCTGGTGGAAAACGACATTATCAATTGGTAAAATCGTTCCTACCCGAAAACCATACTTGGATTGAAATTTCAGGTAAAATGGATGCGCTGATGAATCAGTATAAAAAAATTACGACAACGATTGTGGTTTTTGCCTCTGGTGATCCTTTTTTCTATGGCTTCGGAAATACGTTACAACGCTTATTACCCAATGCTAAATTAAGCGCTACTCCTTATTTTAATAGTATTCAATTGTTATGTCATAAAACACAAACGAACTACAATACATTAAAATCGGTATCTATACACGGTAGAGATTGGTCAGCACTAGATGAAGCACTAATTCATAGAAACGAATTAATCGGCGTATTAACCGATAACAAAAAAACACCTGCCGAAATTGCGAAACGTATGCTGCAATATGGTTTTGATAATTACTCAATAACCATTGGAGAAGCTTTAGACGGAGATAATGAACATATTGAACAACTAGATTTAGTTTCTTGTTCTAACAAAACACATGATAATTTAAACTGTGCATTATTAAAACAAACAGCACCTAAACACAAACCTTTTGGTATTCCTGATGCATCCTTTATTCCATTAACGAATAGAGCTAACATGATTACTAAAATGCCTATTCGTTTAAGTACAATTAATGCGTTAGAATTACAAAATAAAACGGTGTTTTGGGATGTAGGAGCTTGTACAGGATCTGTTGCTATTGAAGCAAAACAACATTTTCCGCATTTAAAAATCGTTGCCTTTGAAAAACGAACTGAATGCACAGCTATAATTCAACAAAATACAGAACGTTTTTCAACACCTGGAATTGCTATTATTATTGATGATTTTTTTAATCTCAATTTAAATGATTTTGAAATTCCTGATGTTGTTTTCATTGGTGGTCACGGTGGACGCTTAAAAGAATTGATTCATTTAATACATCAACTAAATCCAGCAGTACGATTCGTTACTAACGCTGTAAGAGAAAACAGCACTAAAATATTTACAGAAGAACTTACAAAATTGAATTACATCGTAAATACTAGTGTTATTCAAGTAAACCAACATAATAAAATTAGCATTCACACAGCTGAACTAAAATAAATGAGAAAAATAGCCATCATAGCAGTCACTGAAAAAGGAATAGAAAAAGCCCTTATTATTCAGAAAGAATTTCCAAAATCATTAGTCATAACTACTTTACAGTCTAGTAATGAAAGTGTATCAACTATTACGTCTATTTCTGACTATTTAGCTGATAATTTTATGAAACTAGATGGTATTTGTTTTGTAACAGCCTTGGGTATTTGCGTACGCTTAATTGCTCCGTATATTCAAGATAAAAACACCGATCCAGCAGTAATTTCTGTTGATGATTTAGGGTTACATGTGCAATCTGTATTAAGCGGACATAAAGGTGGAGCGAATGATTTTGCATCAAAAACAGCGAGTGTATTAGGAGCAAATGCTGTAATATCGACCTCAAGTGATGTACAAAATATTTGGGCTTTAGATACTCTTGGAAATCAATTTAATTGGCAAACAGAAAGTTCAATAGCTACAAATAAAATAATGGCATTGTTTGCTAATAACAAACCTACTGCGTTACTTTTAGATATTAAAGATAAAGGCACACAGCATTTAGAAAAAACAGTTCCTAATTTTGTAACCGTTTTTTATAATGAAAAAGACATTGATTATACACAATTTGAATTATTTATTGCGGTAAGTTATAAAGTTTACGAAGCAAAAATTCCTAGTTTATTTTTAATTCCGAAAGTACTATCTGTTGGTTCTGGATGCTCTAAACAATTAGATTTTAAACTATTTCAAGAAACATTCAAATCAAAACTAGCTGCTGAAGGATTATACTTTTCTGCCATCAAAAACTTTGGTTCTATTGATATTAAAGCGGAACAGCAAGCTTATTTAGATTTTAGTGAGGCTAACAATATTCCTTTCAGCACATTTACTTCTGATAGAATAAACACTGTTACGATACCTAACCCAAGTGCAATGGTACAATCAAAAATTGGTGTTAATGGTGTTTCAGAATCTTGCGCGATGTTACTTTCTGGAAATAATGATTTACTTGTTGAAAAACAGAAAATTCATTTAGAGAACAGTGAAAAATTCACTTTTTCAGTTGCTTTAAGCGCTGAAGTAGCTCGTAAAACAGCGGTTGCTATTATTGGTGCAGGACCTGGTGATGAGGAATTAATAACTGTAAAAGGAAAACAATATTTAGAAGAAGCAGACTGTGTGTTATATGCTGGAAGTTTGATTCCTGAAGAAATGACCAATTGGTGTAAACCAGGAGCGGTAGTTAGAAACTCTGCAATGATGACTTTAGAGGAGCAAGTATCTTTAATGCAAGAACATTATAAAAAAGGAAACGCTATTGTTCGTTTACAATGTGGTGACCCTTCTTTATATGGTGCTATTCAAGAACAAATGACCATTTTTGATGAATTGGAAATGGATTACTTTATTGTACCTGGTATTTCTTCTTTTAGTGCAGCAGCAGCAGTATTAAAATCGGAATTCACCATACCCGAAGTAGTACAATCTATTGTATTAACTCGTGGTGAAGGAAAAACTCCTATGCCATCAAAAGAAAGTATTTCAGCATTTGCAGCAACAAATTCAACCATGTGTATCTTTTTAAGTGTTGGTATTGCTAAAAAAGTAGAAGCACAACTATTAGAACATTTTGATGCCGATACACCCGTGGCAGTTATGTATCGAATTTCTTGGAAAGATGAAGAAATATTTCAAGGAAAATTAGAAAACCTGGCACAAATTGTAAAAGAGAGTAAAAAAACTAGAACTGTATTAATTGTAGTAGGTCATGCTATTGGAGCTCGTAAAAACAGATCGCAGTTATACAGCCCTGAATGGAAACATATTTTTAGAACTAATAAGAAATTTGTAGTTACAGAATAATTCATAAATAAGAAGAAAATGATATTAGTATTTGGAGGAACAACAGAAGGTAAAAAAGTAGCAACATTGCTTCAAGAGAAATCGATGCCTTTTGTGTACTCAACAAAAACAAATATTCCTTTTCAAGAAAATGATATTGCAAATTATAGATATGGAGCTTTAGATCAAAAACAGTTAGAAAAATATCTGCTAGAAAACGATGTGAAAATTATTATTAATGCTTCTCATCCTTTTGCTGAACTGCTCCATAATACAATTGCTAACGTAGCAGAAAGTTTACAAATACCAGTTATTCGATTTGGTAGAAAACTACTTCCAAGAACAATAAACCCATTAGTATCGTATGTAAATACTTATGATGATGCTTGTGAATTATTAGAAAAACATCAGGTAATACTGGCTTTAACAGGTGTTCAATCTATTAAAAGGTTAAAACCTTGGTGGCAAAAACAATCTATCTTTTTTAGAATACTGAACAGACCAGAATCCTTAGCTATTGCTGCTGAAAGCAACTTCCCAGAAAAACAATTGATCTTAGGTTTGCCTTCAGATAATTTGGAAAAAGAAATAGACTTAATTAACACAAAGTCTATCGATTTAATCTTAACAAAAGAAACAGGAAACAGTGGTTTTTTAAGCACAAAAATTAATGCTGCTTTAAAAACGGATACACAAATCATCATCATCACACAACCAGAAATCCCACCTTACTTTCAACAAATATTTAATGTAGTTGAGTTAGAAAACTTACTTACTAGTACGCAACGTTCATTATCGCTAACTAATAACACTACTGTAAAATGGGATTAAGAAAAGTACCTGAAGGTCCCTTAAGAGAAGGTTTTACAACCGGAACTTCTGCAACTGCAGCTGCTAAATCAGGATTGATGGCTATTATTCATCAAAAAAAGATTAATACAGTTAGTGTTCATTTACCTATTGATAAAGTTCTTGAAATACCAATTCATCATTGTGAGTTTACTGAAAACACCGCTAAATGTTCAGTTATTAAAGACGCTGGTGACGATCCTGATGTAACAAATGGAGCCGAAATTGGATGTATTTTAAAGTTAACGCAAGAAAAAGAAATACAGTTTATCGCAGGTGAAGGTGTTGGTACTGTTACGCTTAAAGGTTTGGAACTTGCTATAGGAGAGCCTGCTATTAATCCTGTACCTAGAAAAATGATTACTAGTGCTATTCAAAAGTTATTGCACGATTATGATTTAGAATGTGGTGTATCGGTAACCATATATGTTACGGATGGCAAAAAGTTAGCAAAACGTACACTTAATGAACGTGTAGGAATCATGAATGGTTTGTCTATTTTAGGTACAAGTGGTATCGTAAAACCCTACTCTTCCTCTTCATATATAGCAAGTATAGAACAAGGTATTGATGTTGCAACTGCTAATAACATTTCAGAGTTAGTTATTAATTCAGGCGCAAGAAGTGAAAAGTATTTATCTAATAAATTCAATCATTTACCTGAATATGCTTTTATCCATTACGGAAATTGGATTGGTGAAACACTCTCTAAAATAAATAAATCTCCCATTAAAAAAGTTAGCATTGGTATTATGCTAGGAAAAGCTGTAAAACTAGCTGGAGGAGTTACAGATACGCATAGTTGTGTTTCCAGCTGGAATAAAGATTTTGTCGTTGATTTAGCTCGTCAAGTTGGTTTTTATAAAGCTGATAAAATCAAAGAATTAAACATGGCTGGGAGGTTAATTGAATTATTTGATTTTGAACAAAACTCTCCTTTCTTTCAATTATTACTAGAACATTGTTACCAACATACACATATAAAAATTAAACAGGTAGAGTTAAGTATTTACCTTATACATAAAAACGGAACCCTTATTAAACATATTAAAAAATGACTTTAACTTCTTTAATTAGGCCTTTAATGGCTGGTATTTTACATTCATTTGAACCAGATCATGTTACAGCTGTTTCAGTACTAGCAACTGAAAACGCTATTAACAAAAAAAAGGTCAGCTTCAAAACTGTATTTAAAGCATCACAATGGGCTTTTGGTCATTCTGTAACCTTATTACTTTTTGGAGGAATTGCCTTACTATTTAAAAGCATGGCAACCCTTTTTGTAAATGATATTTCTTTCTATGCTGAGTTAGCAGTTGGGCCTATTATGATTTGGTTGGGAGTTGTAGCCATTAAAAGAAATCATGCTATTAATGAAATGGTAAATGATCATAAAAAGATTGAGCCACATGAGCATGAACTGTCTAACCCTATACATTTACATGGTACTAAAGGAGAAGAAATAGCTGTTAACCCAATGAATAAATCATTCTGGATTGGTATGTTACACGGTCTTGCAGGTACTGGAGGTGCATTAACATCTGCATTAGTTCTAAGTAGTACAACAGTAACAGACGCTATTCTAATTCTAGCAGTTGAATCATTAGGTATTATTATAGCAATGGGAGTTTACAGCTATGTATTAATAGCAGTAATGAGTCGTTTTTTAGAACGAAACTTAGCTATTTTTAAATGGATGAATGGTATTGCAGGAGTTGCTTCTGCTATTATTGGAGTTATATGGTTATATAATAGTATTTCTGGATTATGATAAAAGATCAAAAACATACTAATTTTCCTTTTTCAGCTATTGTTGGTCAAGATAATTTTAAACTAGCCCTTATTTTAAATTTAGTTGACCCTCTTATTGGCGGTGTACTAGCAATTGGAGATAAAGGAACTGGAAAGACTACATTAATTCGTTCGTTAACCAATTTAATGGGAGAACAACAAAATTATCCTTTTATTAACTTACCTATTGGTGTTTCTGAAGACAGACTTATTGGAAACATCGATCTAGAGCAATTGATAAATGCTAAAAAGGAAATCATTACCCCTGGTTTAATGGCAAAAGCACACCAAGGAGTTTTATATGTTGATGAGGTTAATTTATTACAAGATTACCTTACTGATATATTACTAGATGCTGCTGCTTCTGGTAATTATTATTTAGAAAGAGAAGGTGTATCACATTATTTTAAAAGTAGGTTTTGTTTAGTAGGCTCTATGAACCCGGAAGAAGGAAATCTAAGACCACAACTAAAAGATCGTTTTGGCTTGAGTGTTTTAATAAAAACACCAACCGACTCAAAAATACGTCAACAAATCATAAAGCAACGTTTTCAATTTGATGATAATCCTTCGCAATTTATTGATTCATACAAAGAGCAAAATGAAAAAATAGCTACGCGAATTAGCAATGCTAAAATAAAATTGAAATCTATAAAAATAGAAGATGCTATTATTGAGTATTGTAGTGAATTAGCGATCAAACATCAAGTAGAAGGACTACGTGCTGATATTTTATTAGTAAAAACAGCAAGAGCTTTTGCTGCATATCAAAACATTTCTGAAATAACTAAAGAAGCTGTCGATACTATTGCTGATTTCGTATTAAATCATCGAAAATCACAAACACCCCCTAATCAACAAAACGATTCTCAAAAACAAGAAAATAAATCTCAAGAACAATCTTCTGAAAACAATCCTTCAAAAGAAGAAAATATACATATTCGTATTCCTAAAAACACATTTCAAAAACAAAAAGAAAGCGCTTCTAATACCATACAGCAAGCTACAAATACTGTTAATAGTATAGATGGTAATATTTCAGTTACTGATACAAAAAAAACGGTAAGTCAATATTTAGCAACTGATAAATTCGAATTGAAAACGAAACGAAAAAATAACCTTTTAAAGCAACATCATATCTTTTTAATAGATTCTAGTGGTTCAATGTTAAAAGAGCAAATCATAGCTTATGCTAAAGGAGCAGTCAATAAAATCGCTGAAAACTCGAAAACTCAAAACACACAGTTTTCTATTGTGTCTCTATTTAATGGAGGAGCTCAATTAATTTTAAGTTATACTAGCATTTTACAAGAATTAGAAAACGTGTTAACAACACTTAAAACTGGAGGTAAAACAAGTTTAAAAGCCGGTTTTAAACAAGTTAAATCAATTTCTACTGACATAGATTACAACCACAATCTTCATATAATTACTGATGGTAAACTAAATACTGGAGACGATCTTGAAGCTACAGTATTGGCTTTTCAAACATTTTGTAAAGGAATAAAGAACACACAAGTAATAGATGCAGAAAAAGGATTTGTTAAAATTGGAGAAGCTTTAGAATTTTCAAATAGAATTAATGCCAACTATGAAGTTTTAATTACTGAAAATATATAAACCTAAGATACTTGACAAAACAGTTTATCATATCAGCACCCAATAGTAACGCAGGAAAAACCACCATTACCTTGGGATTATTACGTTTATTTAAACGTAAAAACATAGAAATACAACCTTTTAAAGTTGGTCCAGATTATATCGATCCAAAATTCCATGAATTAGCTTGTGGCAAAGTTGGTGTTAATTTAGATTTATTTATGATGTCTCAACAAGATATTGATACGAACTTATCTCATTACGGGAAAAAAGCTGATATTAACTGTATTGAAGGTGTAATGGGGTTATTTGATGGGGCTAAAAAGGATAGCGGTAGCACTGCCGAATTAGCAAAAAAACTCAAAACACCAGTAATACTTGTTGTAGACGCAAAAGCTGTTGCGTATTCTGTTGCTCCTCTCATTCAAGGTTTTATAAATTTTGATACCGATGTTAAAATAATTGGAGTTATTTTTAATCGTGTAGGTTCAGAAAGACATTATAGAATGCTAAAAGAAGCTTGTGATGACATCAATGTAAATTGCTTTGGTTATTTAGCTAATCTTAAAAATATTGAAATTCCATCAAGGCATTTAGGGTTAAATATTCAACAAATAGAAAAATTTGACGTTATTATTGATGAGATTGCTACCGAGCTAGAAAAAACACTAGACTGGAATGCTATTTTGGAAATTTCTAAAAAAGTGGAACCTATTCTTACTTCAACGCATAAAACAGTAGCTTCTAAAAATATAACATTTGCTATTGCTAAAGATGAAGCTTTCAATTTTATTTATCCCCATAATATAAATGCTATGAAACAAATGGGCGAAGTTATTTTTTTTAGCCCTATTCATGATTCTGAAATTCCAAAATGTGATTTTATATTTCTTCCAGGAGGCTACCCTGAAGCTTACTTAAAAGAACTTTCTTCTAATACTTCGATGTTAAAAAGCATCAAAACATTCGCTGAGAATAATGGCCAAGTTTATGCAGAATGTGGTGGAATGATGTATTTAGGGAAAGCTATTATTTCTGAAGAAAACAAACCTTTTAAAATGGTTAATTATTTTGATTTTGAATCGACCATAGCAGATAAAAAATTGCACTTAGGCTATAGAACAACCATAACAAATAACCACATTTTTAAAGGACACGAGTTTCATTATTCTAGTTTACAAAACGATAATGAAGCTACTATAAATGTAACAGTTTTAAACGCTAGAGATGGTAAAACTGATACTAAAATTCATAAAAAAAATAAAGTAATAGGTTCATACATACATCATTATTTTGGTACACCTGAAATACTATTACAATTAATTAACCAACTAAATAACGACATATGAAAATTTACACAAGAAAAGGAGACAAAGGAAGTACCGGCGTTTTTGGAGGAAAAAGAGAATTTAAAAACTCTGCTCGAATTGAATGTATTGGAACCTTGGATGAGGTAAATTCTACCATAGGTTTATTACGTTCTAAACTAGGAAATGACCATGAATGGCAACCAAATTTACATCGTATTCAAAAAGATATGATGAATATGATGTCGCATTTAGCACGCCCGTCGGATTCTAAAAAAGTAAATCCAAATCCTGAGCCTAAAGACGGTGCTGAATTTTGTGAACAATGGTTAGATGAAATGGAAGATAACATAAGTTCTCCTTCTGATTATTTTTTATTGCCTGGAGGAAATGAAATATCTGCACTTTGCCATGTTTGTAGAACGCAAGTAAGAAGAGGAGAACGACAATTGGTTACTTTAATGCAAGAAGATCCTGAATGTGTACATGACTATATTATGAGTTACGTAAACCGTATGTCTGACTTATTCTTTACCATGGCTAGAGCCGAAATGGACAAGCATGGTGTAGCTGAAGAAAAATGGAACCTTTTCTTATACAAGAGAAAGAAAAAAGCAGTAAAAAAATAATTCTGATTTTATTTCAGAATCAAATAAAAAACAATTCAATAGTAACAATTTATATTTTTAAAAATGAATAAGAAAATACCAATTACCATCGTTACCGGATTTTTAGGTGTAGGAAAAACTACCTTAGTACATAACATGTTAAGAAATGCCAATGGAAAGCGTATTGCTGTGTTGGTTAATGAATTTGGAGAAGTAGATGTAGATGGGCAATTAATTGCATCCTCAGAATGTGGTGATGACGATTGTAATTTAGTACAACTACCAAACGGTTGCATTTGCTGTACTGTACAAGAAGAGTTTTTACCTTCTATGTTACAATTATTAGAACGTAAAGAAGAAATTGACCACATCGTTATTGAAACTTCAGGTTTATCAATGCCTAAACCTTTAGTAAAAGCTGTTAATTGGCCAGATTTAAAACCTCATATAACTATAGATTCAGTGATTACAGTAGTAGATGCTGTAGGAATTGCAACAGGTGAAATTTGTGACAGAGAACGTGTGCAAGCACAACGTTTAGCAGATGATTCTTTAGATCATGAAACACCTATTGAGGAGTTATTTTTAGATCAATTATCATGTGCTGATTTAGTTTTAGTAAGCAAAAGAGATTTAGTTGACGATAAAAAATTTTCAGCAATAACTAAAATAGTAACCGCTAAAGCAAGACCAAATACTAAAATTATACCTGTAGAAAATGGAACGTTAGATAATAGTTTATTGTTAGGTATTGAAGCTTCTGCTGAAGATGATGTAGATAATCGTCATTCTATTCACGAAGAGCATCATAAGTCAGGAAATCACCACCATCATAATGATGATATTAAAACTATTTTGTTAGAGTATTCTGAAACAGCAGATATTAAAGCTTTAGTAAATGATTTAAAAGCATTGGTAGAAAAACATGAAATTTATAGAATTAAAGGTTTTGTTAACATTCCTAACAAACCTATGCGCATGGTTTTACAAGGTGTAGGTTCTCGTTTCGATTATTATTTTGAAAGACCTTGGGGAGCTAATGAAGAGCGTAAAACAAGTATCGTTGTTATTGGTAAAAATATAGAATTGACTGAAAAAAATGAAGTGATTACTCATGTTCATTCGCATAGTCATAGTCACAGTCACGGGCATTCTCATTAATAAATAATTTGCTTTTCTATTATATCAATAAATAGTATTTAGGTTTCATAAAAAATATAAAGCGTGCATTTAATTTCTACCATACCGGGCGGCTGGAATCCTAACGATGAAGGAGTATTTTACATCGATCAATCTCCTGGAGATATTGTTTTTTTATCTTCAGCAGATTCTGATTTATTTATGATGAATAATGCCTACAAATTAGTGCATAATTCTGTAGAAAATGCACCTTCATTTCGGTTTGCTAATCTTAGTTACTTTAAACAAGAATTAACTATAGATACGTATGTTGATAAGGTAATTTCTTCCGCTAAAATTGTTGTACTTAAACTTTTAGGAGGAAAAGCCTATTATAATTATTTATGTGAAGCTGTAACTGATTGTTGTCAAGAAAATAACATCCAATTAATATTCTTACCTGGTGATAACAAACCAGATTTAGAGTTAATGCAATCTTCTAACATTCCGTTAAAAAATGTTGATTTAATTTGGAAATACATCCAGTCAGGTGGTATAGAAAATTGTCAATCCGCTTTACAATTAATTAGTAATAGAATTAGTGATGTAGAAATAATACCTAATGCTATTAAAACGATTCCTAATTTATTTTTATATCACCCTAAAGAAGGAATTTATACTACAATAAAATCAAAAAGTAACCAAAAACAAGTCATTATTTTTGGATACCGAAGCTACTATTTATCTAATAATTTAGCACCTATACACAGTCTTATTAATGCATTAGAAACACAAGGTATTTCAGCTGTTGTTTTAATGGCTGCTGGCTATCGTGAGCATGATATTCAGCAACAAATATTCGACTTACTAAAACAACATCAAACAGAAAAACCTCAAATACTTATTAATACAACAGGTTTTAGTGTGCAAGGTTTTCACGAAACTACACAAAGTTTGTTTGCTATTTTTAATGTTCCTGTTATCCAAGCAATCATGGGAAGTTGTAATCGTGAAAGTTGGTTAGAAGGAAATTTCGGCTTACCTCCTACTGATATTGCAATGAATATTGCCCTACCAGAAGTGGATGGTAAAATTATCTCTAAAGTTATTTCATTTAAAGAATCCATAGAAAAAGACACTTTAACCGATTCTGAAGTTGTTTCTTATGTACCACATATTGAAGGATGCCAATTTGTTGCTAAAATGGCAAAAGCTTGGATAAATCTTCAGAATAAAAATAATTCAGAAAAGAAAATCGCTTTAGTTTTACCAAATTATCCTAATAAAAATAGCCGTTTAGCAAATGGTGTTGGTTTAGATACTCCACAAAGTACCTTGCAAATATTAGCGCAATTAGCTGATGAACATTACGAATTAGCTGCTAATTACCCCACAACAACTAACGAACTTATAAATAAATTAACCGATGCTGTTACCAATGATGTAGAGACTATAAATACTTTAAATGAGCGTAAAACAATTCGTTTAGAAGAAAGTATTTTTTGTGAATATTACAATCAATTATCTCCAACACTTCGAAATACTCTAGAAGCACAATGGGGACAACCAAATGAATCTCCTAATTACAAAGAAGGCGCTTTTTTAATTCCCGGGTTTATATCTAAAAACATATTTGTTAGTATTCAACCAAGTAGAGGATATAATTTAGATTTACAAGCAAGTTATCATTCACCAGACTTACCTCCTCCTCCAGCCTATTTAGCCTATTATATTTGGTTACAATACAGTTTTAATGCAGATGCTTTAGTACATATTGGAAAACACGGAAACTTAGAATGGTTACCTGGAAAAAGTGTTGCTTTAAGTGAAGAAACTTGTTTTCCTGCTGCTATTTTAGGTCCGATTCCTCATTTTTACCCTTTTATTATTAATGATCCAGGAGAAGGAACACAGGCTAAAAGAAGAAATCAAGCAATTATATTAGATCATTTAATTCCGCCAATGACACGAGCTGAGAATTATGGTGATTTACTAAAGTTAGAGCTTTTAATTGATGAGTTTTACGAATCGGCTTTAGTTGATAGAAAGCGTGCTACATTGATTAAAACTAAAATTGAAAACCTTGTAAATGAAACCCATCTTAAAACAGATTTAAATCAAGATGGAAAAGATATTGACGCTTTATTAGAAGTAATTGACGGTTATTTATGTGAATTAAAAGAGTCACAAATTAGAGGAGGGCTACATATTTTAGGAAAATTACCCCGACAAGAAAAACTAGTCGATTTAATTGTTGCTTTACATCGTTTGCCTCAAGGAGGCTTAAAAGGAATTACACAATGTTTATCTGAAGATTTACAACTTAATTTCGACCCAATTAACGTTACTTATTCTGATATATTTGAAAAAGAGATTTTTGGTATTTCTTGTAGAACCTTCGGGCAAGCTGTTGAACTTTTAGAAAATAAATCTAAAAACATCATTAGTCAATTAATATGTGGAAATACCATTCCTAAAATTGGAGAATCTACTCATGAATTGATTAATTATATAAAATTACATACTCTACCAGTATTACAGAAAACAAGTAATGAAATTGGAAATTTAATTAAAGGGTTAAATGGACAGTATGTTCCTGCAGGTGGATCTGGTGCGCCAACCAGAGGTAGATTAGACATTTTACCTACTGGAAGAAATTTTTATTCAGTTGATGTACGTACTATTCCTTCTGAAACTGCGTATCAATTAGGTCAAAAAAGTGCTCAGAATATTATTGATCGTTACTTACAAGAAAATGGAGAATATCCTACTTCTATTGGGTTATCTGTTTGGGGTACCTCAACAATGCGAACTAGTGGAGATGATATTGCACAAGCACTAGCTTTGATAGGAGTTAAACCTATTTGGCAAGGAAGTAACCGACGGGTTAAAGACTTCAAAGTGCTTTCAACTCTAGAACTTAAAAGACCAAGAATAGATGTAATGTTACGTATTTCTGGTTTTTTTAGAGATGCTTTTCCTGATATAATTTCCCTATTTAATGCTGCTATTGAAAAAGTGGCAGAATTAGATGAAACTGATGAACAAAACCCTATAAAAAAACGTGTAGCTGCTGAAAGGAAAGAATGGCAGAACCAAGGGTTAGATGACAAGCAAGCCAATGAACGAGCTTTATATCGTGTGTTTGGTTCAAAACCTGGTGCATATGGCGCTGGATTACAAGGCTTAATTGATGGAAAAAACTGGACGACTTCAGATGATTTAGCGCAGGCTTATATCAATTGGAGTGGTTATGCTTACTCTGGTAAAAACAACAGTGGTAAGTCTGCACATGAAACCTTTAAAAAACGATTATCCTCTATTGAAGTGGTTATGCAGAATCAAGACAATAGAGAACATGATATTTTAGACTCTGATGATTATTATCAATTTCAAGGAGGAATGACAGCTGCTGTTAACACCATAAAAGGATCACAACCTGAAACTTATTTTGGAGATCATTCCCGACCTGATAATCCGAAGGTAAAATCTTTAAAAGAAGAATTATTAAAAGTCTTTAGATCTCGAGTAGTCAATCCAAAATGGATGCAAGGTATGCGAGAACATGGCTATAAAGGTGCTTTTGAAATGGCAGCTACTATGGATTATCTTTTTGCTTATGATGCTACTACCAATTTAATAGAAGATTTTATGTATGAACAAATTACTGAAAATTATTTGTTTAATGATGAAAATAAAGCTTTTATAGAAGAACATAATCCTTGGGCTTTAAAAGATATGTCTGAACGAATGTTAGAAGCTGTTCAAAGAGGAATGTGGGAAAATCCTTCAGAAGAAATCGTACATGAATTAAAGGAAATTTATAAAAAATCAGATGCTATCACTGAATAAAGAAGTTATTTATATCAATACATATTATTCGATAAACAATTTATTAAAATAGTTATTAAAAAATAAATTACCTTTATTGCTTTAACCCCTATCCCCTTTTATTATGAGACAATTAAGTATTTACTTACTTACTTTGATGATTATTTTCTCTTGTAAACTTGAGAAAAAAGACTCCGTAAGTATTCCTCAAAAGCATAAAAAAGAAAAAAAAGAAGAGAACCCTGATAAATATGCCATCTGGACAGAGGCTCAAGCTGCTAGGCATCAAAAGATATTACAAAAGCTAACTACTTCTGCTAAAAAATTTAACCATAAAAAAGGAAGTTCTACTAGTTATGCGAATGGTAATTTAAACGGTTCTTGGATAAATAGAGGCCCTAAAAATATGCCTGGCGCCTTTAAATTTGCTGAGATGTTAGAAGGTACCGATATTATTTATGGAGTAACTCACAATCACTACGCTGGTGAGTTTAATTCAAAAGCTTATATTTTTAAAGGAACTGTATACAACCCAAAAACAGGGAAAGGCGGTGACGATTTTACATTACTTACTGCTAATTGGCCAAACAGGTATCAAAACTTATTTGCTTTTAAAATTGGAGCTACTACCCGATTAATAGCACACATTGAAAATGGTCCTTTATACTATTCAGATGATGAAGGAACCACTTGGGCTCGCTCAAATGGATTACCTGATGCTAATACAAGTTCAGCTATTAACAGACAAGACAATCATACTATATATGTAACCAATGGTCAAAAAATATACATATCTACCGATAAAGGAATTAACTTTACTCTACTAAAAGATTACGGTTCTCCTAAAAAAAGTAGTTTTTTATATACTCCAAGGTTTTCAGCACAACCAAATTCTAATACAGTTTATTTAGCTAGAAATGGTTCTTTTTATCAATTAAACAACGCTAAAACTGATTTTACATTATCAGGAACTTATATAAACAGTCATGGTAATCGTCAATTTAGTATTGGAGGTGATAGTAGAGTTCTTTATATTACTGAAAACAAAAACTATTGGGTATCTACTGATCATGGTAAAACTTGGACTAGTAAATCACCGAAAGGAAATTGGTACGGAGATAGAACTGGAAAAATGTCACCAGGTAAATTCTTTGCTGTACACCCGGAAAATCCAAATATTTCTATTGCAGGATATGCACAACCAGTAATTTCTTTAGATAAACTAGATACCGATTTGTCAACAACCAGTGGCTGGGGAAGATATCAAAATGGAACACATTTAAAGGCTGAAGACTATTATAATAGGATTCGATTTAATTATCATCCAGATTTTCAAGCTTCGCACTTTTTTTACAATAGCTCTGGCGATTTGTTTTCTGCTAGGTGTTCAGATGGCGGTATTTTTATTTCTTATAAAGAATGGAAAAGCTTTCCAAATGAAGGTACAGCATTTGATAATTCAGGATATGCCAATGCTCACTACATTAATTTAAATGTATTAAATACCATAAATCCTTTAATTTATAGAGAAAATATTTTTACAGGCGCTAACAATCCAAATCACATTTACTATAGCACTCAAGATCAAGGAAGTGGAAGTATTATAAGTGATACGAACAATGAAACACTAGATTTTTACCAAAGTATTGGAGGTGATGGACCTCCAATAGATAGTTATGATGGTAAACATGCTTGGAAATGGCAACGAGAAGGTAAAAAAGTATATGCTCCGGTAAAGATATATAGTAATACTGGAAGTTTTCAATCTATAGGAAAAATCAACTCCCTTTTTAAAGAAGAGAATTCTGTTAGTTTTACCAAAAAATCAGAAATGGGTTGGGTACAAACATATATAGACCATGCTGATTCAGATAAAAATATGTGGATTTTAGCTCAAGATTTAAATAGAGTTACTTGGGATGGTACAAATATTACTTCACACATAATTAATAAAGGTAATAACCATGTAGCTGCGCTTGCTCAAGCTACAGGAAATCCAAATAAATTATACATGCTTCAAGATAGCAAAGTATTTATTTCAACAGATAGGGGGACTTCATTTAATACCTCAGCTGATACTCCTTTTTCTTTAACAAATGAATCTTGGGGAAAAGGTGATATAGGTAGTGGAGTTGTATTACCTACTAACGATAATTGGATTTTATTTTGTGGCCCAAGTACCAATAATGTTGGTGCTATTTTATCAAAAGATGGAGGACAAACTTGGATTGATGTTACAGGAGATTTTCCTAGTGGAATTGATGCACAAACAGGAGGAATGGTAGCTACACCTAATGGTAAATTTGTATTTGCAGGTACAGATATTGGTCCTTATGTTTTTGATGTTACTAATGAAAAATGGTATTCTTTAGCGGAAGGTATTGGTTTTTTTAATGCAATGGATGTTGATTACATTCCCGCTATAAATACGGTTCGTTTTGCTTCATGGGGATCAGGAATTTTAGATTTTAAAATTGAAACGAAATCATTAGGTGTAAATGATCATACTTTAAATACATTGACACTTTTCCCTAACCCTGCTAAGGATTTTGTAACAATCAATTTAGAATCTTTATTAATCAATAAAGTAACCATTGAAGTTTTTACACTTCAAGGAAAAAGAGTGATTCATAAAAAAGGAATTTCTTTCATTAATAAAAAAACCACACTAAATACTTCTAAACTTGTGGCTGGAATATACCTAATTACTATTACTGATGAAAACAATAACAAAGCGACTAAAAAAATGATTATAGAATAGCTTTTTTCTAAACTTATCAATAAAAAACACAAGTAACTTAAATTAGTTACTTGTGTTTTCTTTTTTTAATATTATTTAACAAGTACTCTCTTTGTACAAGTACCTTCTTTAAAATTTAGTTTTAAAATATATACACCACTAGGAATAATATTTGTAGCTATTTTATTGCCTCTGCCTTTTGTAGCAATAATACCGTAAATATCATACATAATGTATCCCAGTAATTTGCTGTTTTTTGGGTACTTTACTGTAATCTCCTCTGCTGTAGTAATTACTTGTACAGCATTCGATATATCACCTGCTACAAAATTTTCTGTAACTGAATTAAATCCAGTCCACAAAGCCCCAGGGTCTGTAACATATGCTCCTATAGTACCCGATGGTATGTACAAATTTATAGTACTACGGTTGTAACCAAAAGAATCTCCTGAACCAGTAAAAATTGTTGGTGGTACTGTAGCTAATGAAGTTACACTTGTTAAAGGGTTTGAAGCAAATGCTTCAGCTTCGATGGTATCTACATTACTTGGTATAGTTATATTTGTTAAGTTATTGCCACTAAATGCCCACATCCTTATTTTTGTTACAGAATTAGGAATTACAATACTAGAAAGATTATTACTTTGAAAAGTAGCACCTCCTATAAATGTAATCGTATTTGGAAGAGTTACACTAGTAAGTTGGTTACTTTGAAATGCCCCATTACCTATATACGTTACACTATTAGGAATAAAAATACTTGATAAATTATTACTATTAAAAGAATTAGCACCTATACTCGTTATAGTGTTAGGAATAGTGATACTTGTTAATTCATTATACTTAAAAAGTGTACTTGAAATACTTGTCATTCCACTAGAGATAGTTGCACTCGTAATTTCATTATTTTCAAAAGCTCCATTTCCAACAGTTATAATATTATTTGGAAGTATTACACTTGCAATTTGGTTATTTTTAAAAGCTTCATAACCAATAATTGTAAGAGCAGAAGAGAAAGAAATGTCCGTTAATAAATTATCCTTAAAAGCCTTATAACCAATACTAATTACACTATCAGGAATTAGTACATTTGTTAAATAATTATCTTCAAAAGCTCCATTTCTAATACTAATTACGCTATTAGGAATTGTTACATTTACTAATGAATTGTATTTAAAAGCATTTGCTCCAATTTCTGTAACACTATAAGTTATGCCAATACCTCCGGTGCCCAATATATGCCTAGTAACTGAACTAGGAATTACAACTGTTGTTCCACCAGTTGTATTATAATCTATAACTTTTACTTTATTGGGTTGAGTAGATATTACTTCATAAGTTAATTTTCCTGAAATAAAAGTTTGTGAATGCCCTACTATAGATATAAACAGTAAGGTGACAATAAGTAATGTTTTTTTCATAAGATTTGTTTTAGTTATTATTTATCATAAAACTATATCAAACCAATGAAGAGAAAAACAGAAAAACTATTTCGGTTAACTCTAAATAAATATATGTAATACTAGAAGTAATATGCGTAAAATTGAAATATTAATGTTATTCCTCTTAAAAATATTTAATATTTACGAATCATTTTTAAAAGTAGCTAGTCTTTATTTGGTTCTATATAATTAATCAAAAATGATTATTTCAAACTAACATGTTTAATAAGTCCTTTCTTTTTAATCGTTCAGATATTATCGTAGTAGATAATGTTTTTTTTGCACTGATTGTTCTTTTCTACTTGAACAATAATACCTTTCATTTTCTAATGAAACTATTTTTAACCTAAAAATTAATTTTTAGGTTAAAAAATAAGAATAGAATAAATTTTTAAATCACTTCATCAATTATCCCATATAATGCAAAATCTTTTTCTTTTTCAATAGCCCAAATAACATTTCCATAATCAAAATGCCAATATTCTTTAGGATCGCATACAAAGCCTTCTCCTTCAAATAAGCCAATTAATAAAGCTCTATTTTTTTTTGCTTCTTCACTAATTTCAGGATGATAAGGATAACATTTTTTTGAAAGAACAATATCATACCCTTGGTTTGTCCCAAAATCCATCACACAATTTTTAGTAATGTCATAAATTAATGCATCTATAGATCCTCCTGTAGCATGCATTGACTTTGAAGGTGGGGCAATAAAATAACTAACTATCTCTTTAACCTCATCGTAAGATTTTTCTGGATGCTCTTTTTCAAATAATTTCAATTTAGTATCCCATAGAATCTGTTGATGATCAAAAGATCTCCATGCAGAACGAATAATCAATATTTTATTTTGAATATCTAACTTCTTAGTTATTCGTTCTATTTTTCCCAAGATACCTTCTCTAACTAGGTACATATAATCCGCAGATATTGAAGGCTCAAAAATCAAATTAAAATCTGTATTCATTAAACTCTTTAAAGGTGAATGATTCTCTCGAATCCAAATTGAAGGAGTTAAAAGTTTATTTTTACTATCCTTTTTTTCAACTGATTCACAGTACACTTTCTCTTTCATTAAAATTGATTATATTTTTAGTTATATATGATGAATTTAATGCTCCTAATAAAGCATTGTAGTTCAAGTCAAATTCTACGATATCACCTACTCTTAAATTTGATTTAGTATTATCTATCACGATATGATCACTACTTGCTCCCAAAACAAATACATTTTGTCTAGGAGTAATACCAGCAACAGCAACATCTTGTTGTCCGATAGCTAAAATAGCCCTCCTCATTAAACCATCATCTTTAAATTTTGGGATTTTACCATTGACATTTTGATATACTACACCATAAGGTTGTGAAGGCTTTATTTTTGATTCTATTACTTCTGCTACTAATGTAAAAGCATCTCCAAAAAGACCTGGAATTGCTGATCTACAAAGTGATTCTGTACCTAAAAAAATAGATTCTCCTATGCGTAAGTTATTTACTCTACCTAGATTTTTTGAAGTTTTAAACCAAAAAAAATTTGCTGAATTTCCGCCAGAGATAATAGTTAAAATAATATTAAATTTTTTTTCTAAATGAATAGTTATTAAAGAAAGCTCATTCATCTTATCAGTATCTGGTTTTATTCCACCAAAACAAGCAAGATTTGTTCCTACACCTATCAAAAGCAGCCCTTTTAATTCTAATACTTCTTTTACTATATTATCCATTTCTAAAGGCATAATCCCCTCTCGTAAATCTCCCAACTCTACCATAAGAATTATTTTATGCACAATATGATTCCTTAAGGCATATTTTGAAAGTTCTTTTAGAACTGTTAGCTCAGTATTTAAACTTATATCTGTATGATTAACAACTTTTTCTGCTAGACTCAAAGAAGGTGTTCTAAGTAACAAGTACTGTGCACTTATACCTTTTCTACGCATTTTTATAATATTCTCAAGTCTGGAATCTGCAAGAATTTCAATACCGTTTTTTACTAAAACAGCTGCAATTATTGGATTGCCTCCTATAACTTTAGTTACTCCAGTAACATAAATTCCTTTAGTACGATATAATCTTTTTAACTGTTTGACATTATGAGCAATTTTTCTAAGGTCAATATCTATTCTAGGAAGGCTCAAACCAGTTTCGGATCTCTTTTTAACTCCGGAAATGTTTTCATTAATATTCTTATTAGTTTATCACATCCATATTTTAAAACATCTGTTGTAGGTAATCGGTGGATAGCTTCATATTTTATAACGGCATTGTTTACTTCAACATCGTTCATATCCTCATGGTTAATAGTAATGGCAATTACTTTTGATTTAGAAAAAACTTCTATCATTTCTATCTCTTTTCCTAATGTTAACATTGCTATATCTGGGTAATCGCAATAATATTTTCTTTTTGGAGGATGCTGGATAATAATTGCATTAGGCATTGATCCTCGTAAAATTGCACTTGATGATGTAAATGCAGGGTGACTTAAAGCTCCTTGTCCTTCTACAATAATAATATCAGGATTTTCTTTCTCGTAAGCATTAAGAATAGCATTTTCAACCTCTCCTGTAGCAAAACCTGATGTTAAAACATCTATTGCCACACCATATTTAGATCCTTGGAGTAAACCTGTTTGACCAGTAGTTACAAAAACTGCTTGTAAACCTTCATTTTTAAGTGCTTCTACTAAAAGTAATGCAGATGTTCTTTTTCCTACAGCGCAATCAGTCCCCATTACGGTAATTATTGGAGTTTTTATTTCTTGTATACGTCCTGTAAAATTATGTAACTTTTTACGATCTGGTGGTTTTCTTACATCTTGAATAGTAACTCCATATTTGTGAGCCATATCTCTAAATTGGGTATTATCATTTAAAAATTCTGGCATACCATTAACAATATTCATTTTGTTTTTAATAGCTAAAAAAAAAATGTTCTTTTGTTCATTATTCAAAAAAGATGTGAGTGGTGCAATACCATAAATAAAATATTTAGGGCTATTTTCCAATTCTTTTAAAGCGCTTTCTAAACTTTTAAAAATTGGAATTTTATTTCTTACCCCATCCAGACATTCACCTGAATCTTCACCAGTTTTAGAACTATCTATAACTCCTACAATTTTATAGGTATCAGATTGCCTTATTAAACCATTTGCTACTTTCCCATCTACCTTACCAAACTCCTTTTCACAATAAATTAATGCTTCTGGTTTCATTATATATTTTAGTTTTAAGACTCTGTTGTAAGATTTTGAGATAATTCTAGTTCTCGTTCAAAATAAACTAATTCTTTTGCTAATAAATCATTCTGAACTCTACAGTAATAAATCTTACGTGCATATATTCTTATAACTAGCATCACAAATGGTCTAGCTTTTGCATAAACAACATCTCCTGCTTTATATTTACTTTCCATTTTACGTTTATTTTTTTTATTCATTTCGATTTTTTGAATCTCTTTTTTCTTTTTTAATTGCTTTTTTTTCTTTCGGAGTTCTTGTAGGAGGTTTTTTCCCTGTTTTTTTTCTTACTTGTTTCTCTTTTGACATTAGAATTATTTTTAAATTTAAATATTAAATTTTGAATTCTTGTTTTGTAAAAATTTGTAAGTTTTTTTAGGCCTCCCTTACTCAAATTACTTTTCTTGGGTATATCATTCATAATGACTACTTGTTTAAACTACTCGATTAAAATTAATCTAGAAGGTAAAGGTCAGAAATAGTTAGGATAAATTAGTTACACAATTATTTACAATTATTACATATATCATAGATTTTCTAAATTGATATTTCTTTTTATTTGAAGTTTTTTATAAAAAGTAGGAGTAAGTCCAGTAACTTTCTTGAACTGATTTGATAAATGTGATGAACTACTGTAATGCAGTTTATCAGCAATTTCATTAAGGTTAAGCTGATTATATAGTAATAATTCTTTTACTTTTTCAATTTTATGGTTAATTATATAGTTTTGTATAGTCATTCCTTTTACTTCAGAAAAAATATTTGCTAAATAAGTATAATCGTAACCTAATTTCTTACTTATATAACCTGAATAATTAGTTTTTGGTACTTCTTCTGAATAATGAATCATTTCAATAATTATAGTTTTTATTTTTTCAATTAAAATACTTTTTTTGTCATCTAATAATTCAAGTCCAGATTTAAATAAATTATTTTTAAAATCAACACGTTTTTTCTCTGAAATATCTTCTAAAACCTCTACAACTCCAAGATTAATTACTACTGAATTTATTCCTAGTTTATGCAATTCTTTTTTTACTAGCATTTTGCAACGTAAACTCACCATATACTTTATGTATAGTTTCATTTATATATTTTTTATTAATAAAGTTTGAATAGATAGTGATTAAGAATTACCTCCTTTTAATAGACAACAAGAATATTGAGGTTAAACCTTTAAAAAAACTCTGAATGTAATTCTTATAAAGATAGTGAATAAATACCTATACTTAATTTATACTTTAACCTAAACTGATTGTTTATTAACAAAATAGAAATCATACCTTGGTAAAATAACTTAATATAAATATTATGTGGAAATACAATAAATATGCTTTGGGTGATATAGTTACACATAGTGATTCTCCTGATTTAGACTTTCAAATTTTTTATGTATTAAAAGTTCAACCAGAAATTAAAGGAGAATATATATATTATTGTAAACTAATAGATGGATATCCCTGAGAAGTTAGGTAAAGAATCGAAGTTTCACGAATCTTATTTATCTTTTTTAAGAAAAGGAACAAAGGAAGAATTAAAAATTCTCTTAAATATTGCTATTATAAACGAAAATTATGAATTAGCAAGGAAGCTAAAAAATATAATAGATAATATTTTTTAAATTAATACTATCGTCCTCTTACTAATTAAAAAATATAAATAGCATAACTAGTAACTATCAAATAAAAAAAACAGCTATAACCTTATCAAAATAAATAAAATTATAGCTTTTAATTTAGTTAAAAATTGTTAACGTTTCATAATACATCTAACTTTCTTAACTTTTCCATCAACAATTACTTTTAAATAATAAAAACCTTTTCTTTAATTACTAACTCTTTCTTTTATATATGGTATTTTTAAAATAACTTGGGTTCCCTTCTTATTATATTTACTTCTATCTTCTAAAGTTACTGTTCCTTTCATTTTAAAATATTTAGATAATATTTTTAATCTTTCAGAAGTAATCGCTGTAGATAATGACTTTTTATATTGATTATTATTTTCCGTTTGTGAACTTATTCCAATACCATTATCTATAATTTTACATATTAATTCTTTATTTAAAAATTCAAGATTAATAGCAATAGTTTTATTTTCACTTTGATTTATAAACGCATGTTCTATGGCGTTTTCAATGAACGGTTGAATTAACATGGGCGGTATTTTAAACTCAGAAGTATTTAAAGTATCATTTATAGAAATGGTATAATTATAGGTTTCATTTTCTAAATTCTGAAGTGTTAAATAGTTTTCTATTGCAGTTAGCTCTTGAGATAATAAAACTGTTTTGTCTCTTGAATTTTCTAAAATAATTCGAAGTAGTTTTGAAAACTTTGACAAATAAGAAATTGATTTTTTCTGTTCTTTATTCAATATCATTCCTTGCAATACAGAAAGCGAATTAAAAATAAAATGTGGTGTCATTTGTGAACGTAATAATTTTTGTTCTATAACTATATTTTGAATTTTAGATTTTTCATTTCTAATTCTTAAAAAGAAAATTACGCCTCCTAAAGTTAGAATTGTTACTAAAAAAGCTATTACCCCAAGTAATAAATTATGTTTTGAGTTTTCTAAATCTTGAGAAGTAGATCTTACTCTTTTTGTTAATTTTAATTCTCTTTTTTCTGCAGATGCTAATTCATCTTTATATTTATACTCATATTCTAATTGAGTAATTTTCTGAATATTTTCTTTGTTAAAAAGACTGTCATTAAATATTTTGAATTTTTTATGACTTTTAAAAGCTCTTTTATAATCACCTATATTATTATAAATCACTGAAAGTAATTCGTATATATCTTTTTGAAAATAAAGTATTCTTAATTTGTTTGAAATATTCTTACCTTTTAAAGCATAAAACAACGCTTTCTTATATTTTTTTTGATTTATATATGAAATTGTCATTCTATAATACGAATTACATAAACCTAACTGATAACCAAATTTTAAACTAATTACTTCAGCTTTTTCAAAACACCTAATAGCTTTAATTTCATTTTTTAATTCTCCATAAACTCTACCAATGTTATTTAAATATCTAGTTTGTCCAATTTTATCATTAATTTCTTCACTAATTAGTAATGCTTCTTTATGATAATTAAGTGCAGTTTTATAATCTTTTTTATTTATATAAATAACCCCTATATTATTTAAAGCTTTTGAAATATTTTTTTTGTTTCCAATCTTTCTTTGGTATTCTAATGATTTCTTATAATTCTCAATCGCTTTGTCATAATTTTCGTAATTCTTATAAACTAACCCTAAATTATTTAACGCTTTTGAGACCCCTAGCGAATCTTTAATTTTTTCTGAAGTTTCTAGTGACTTGTTGTAATTTTTTAAAGCAAAAGGATAATTTGCTTTTTTTAAAAAGATACTTCCTATACTTAAATAACAATTAGATAATTCTAATTCATTATTAAGTTTAATATTTAAACTTTTCGCTTTATTATAGTATAAAAGTGCTTCATTATATTTTCCAGTATCAAAAAAAGAATGTCCTATATATTTTAATTTAATTGCAGTTTTATTAGTGTTTCTTATTTGATTATCTATAGCTATAGATCTTTTAAAATTTAAGATTGCATTATTAAATTCATAATTATAAAAAAACATAAACCCAATTTTTGCATAACATTCAGAGACTTTATTCTTACGATTTATTTTTTCATACAATAAAAGTGCTTCATTATAATAATTGATAGATTCATTATAATTTGACTTTTTTGATTCTATTAGCCCATTAATAAAAAAACTACGTGCCTGACCTTTAATAAATTCTATTTCAGCAGCTAATCTTTTTGCTTCTTTGACATATGTTAATGCTTGAGTTGGATTCTTTTTATAATAATAAAAAGCTAAATCGTTTAATGTTTTTACACGGTTAGAATCTTTTTTAATATTATTATTTAGTTCATTTTTTAAACTATCTCTTTTAAAATTTTGAGCTTGTATACTTCCTATAAAAAGAAATAATAATAATAATAATAAGTAAAAAAAACGTGAATTTGGGTAACTCATTTAAAATGAATGTTTTTTGAATTTAATGTTTCCTATAAAAGTCAAATAAATTATGAATATAATTACTACTCATTTTATTCTAGAAAAATAATAAATGCTAAAACTACTGATTTTAAAATTAAAAAAACTTGATGTTTTTAACACAACTTGTCATTTTTAAAAACCTAATAACTAATTTTACCACTTCTTATTTCTTTAAAAATAAAGAAGCATATTTGTATACTCTTTTTTGTCAAAATACTACTAAACAATGCATATACTTAGAAAGCATATAGAAGAAATAATTTCACTTACAGATGACGAATTTGATTTTATTTTAAGTCATTTTGAGCAAGTAAAAAAACGTAAACATCAATATATTTTACAAGAAGGTGAGGTTGCTAATAAAGAATATTGGATAATTAAAGGTTGTTTAAAAAGTTATTTTTTTGATGAAAAAGGGAAAGAACATATACTTCAATTTGGGATGGAAAATTGGTGGATTACAGATTACGAATCATTTGTAAAACAAACCTCCTCTAAAATTTATATCGATTGCATAGAAGATAGTCAGTTATTATATATTACCTATGAAAATAGAGAAAAACTAACTGCAGAAATGCATAAAATGGAACGCTTTTGGGCTAAAAAAAGCAAATATGGTAGAATTGCCTTACAAAATAGAATTCTATCATTGTTAAAAAACTCATCTAAAGAACGATACGAATTACTCTTAGAGCAACACCCCACATTATTTCAACGAGTACCTAAAAAACTAATTGCGGCTTACCTTGGTGTTTCTAGGGAAACATTAAGTAGGTTAAACTCTTAACTAAACTTCTTTTATAAAATGTGATATTAATCACAAATTAATAGTGACTTTAGTCCTGTTTAATGTCTTTTAATACCTTGAATTTTGTATCACAATAATTCATTAAAAATTAAAAAAACATGAGCATTTTAGAAAAAATTCAAAACAAAGAAATTGGAACATTAATTCAAAGAGTTAGTATAGGCTTACTTATATTATTTCACGGTATTGCAAACATGAATTCTAATTATTCATTTATTAAAAGTTTATTGAATGGCTTGAGCTTACCTGAATTCTTTTCTTATGGTGTTTTCATTGGAGAGGTAGTTGCCCCTGTACTTATAATTATAGGTTACAGAGCTAAATTAGCTAGTTTGTTTTTAACCTTAAACATGTTCATTGCCATTTTAATGGCACATGCTTCTGAAATATTTTCCATTAACCAATATGGTGGCTGGGCTATAGAATTACAAGCATTATATTTATTTGGAGCATTAGTTATAGTGTTTTTAGGTGCAGGAAAATATGCCATATCAACAAATTCTAAATGGGATTAGTGTCTTTACAAAAAAGTCAAATTAATATGCTTAAAATTTTTGAATAGTTAGGTATAAAACCTTCTATTTATTTTAAATAAAAAGGCAACTAATAAATTAGTTGCCTTTACTATGATCAAAATATTTTGATTTTATTTCTTAAGTGATTAACGTTTCATTATACATCTAACCTTCTTAACTTTTCCATCAACAATTACTTTTAAATAATAAAAACCTCTTCTTAAATTAGATAATTGTAATTTGTTCTTTGTTTGTCCTTCAGTAACAGAAATAGTTTTTTCAAATACTTTTCTACCTCTAAAGCTATAAATAGCTATTGTAGCATCTGTATCAGCTGTACTATTAAATTGAACATTCAAATTATTTCTAAAAGGGTTAGGAAATACATTTAATCTAGTAATTCGAACTGGTTGATTAGTAGTACCGTCACAATCGCCTAAAGTACTTCCTCTTTTTAGGTAATACTTCACTGCCCAAGTTGGAACACAAATTGTACGTCTTCCTTTAAAGCAAATCTTTACACGATTGTAGTGCCCAAATTTCCCACAAGTTACATCTTCTACATTTACTACTGTTTCTGATGCTATTGAACATCCTCTTGCATCAGTAATAGTTACTGAATATGTTGTTGTTTCAGTAGGGCAAACATTGATAGTTTCAGTTGTTTCTCCTGTACTCCATTCGTAACTATAAGGAGCTTCTCCTCCAAGTACCTCAAGTACACCGATAGAAGTACATGATTTTGGAGCATATCCTAAATACACTTTTGCTCCTTTTGTTAATGCAGCAGTCATTGGTGTTCCTTCAGTAATTGTAAAATTTTCTACTACTGAATTATTTAATGCATCCGTTACTACTACATTATAGGTACCTGCAACTAATCCTGTTAAACTATTTTCAGTAATAGCTGAACCGTTATTTAAAGTATAGGTATATGGCATACAACCTCCTGAAACATTTATCACAGCAGTTCCATCGGCAGTTCCATTACATGTTACATCTGTAGTTGTTACACTATCTAAAGTAAGTGCTTTTAATTGTAATTGTACAGAAACTGGGAAGTGATCAGAAGATGTTTTTGTATAATCGCTATCATAAAACTCATAATGTACACGAGCAGAAGCATTAATATACTCATCAAATAATTCATTTGAAAGAGTAATATGATCAATCATATTTTCTCTAAATGCATATGATCTATATCCTTGAGCACTTAATGTTGATGATACTACATTATAATTTGTAGAATCACTTACATAAGCTTGATATGTTGAAGCAGTACTTGAAACTCCATCAGCAACAGTAACATCTACATCATCATTATAATCTCCTAATACAATTAAATTTTTATCTGAGTATTGAGTATCTAATGAATCTTTTAATACTTCAACATCAAATTTACGCATATCATATCGTTGCTGAGCTCCAGTTCCTCTATTCGCTCTAGCATGTAAGTTAACAACATTAATTTGCTGTGTGCTTCCATTTACAGTAACATTTGCTGTTAGCATAAACGGTAAACGACCACTTGCATAAAAACGAGTTTTATCTGCTTCAGGGTAACCTGCTAAGGCTGAATCATCACCTCCATTATAATAAGGGTGAATTGATTTTAATAACACTTTAGTATCAACTACTTCAACAGTTTGTGTTTTATAAATAAAACCTATTTGTTGTTTTGTTCCTGAAGTATCATTTGGATACGATGTTGCATCAGATAAAATAAAACTATACCCAGGTAATTCACTTACCATTTGAGTAAACAAAGCTGCATCTGCAATTTCTTGCACTGCATAAATATCTGCATTTAAAGTTTTTATTACCGTTTTTACACTATCCTTTTGAATTGCATCTGAATTTGTATTTCCTGCAGCTGGAGAATTTTTTTCATCTCCAAACCATTCTATATTCCAAGTTACAACATCTAATGCCTTTTCTTTATCAACTTCTACTACCGTATCTGGAGTTGTATATTCACCAGCACATGACAAGTCTTCTCTAATTCTTGGTAATAATTGATATGTTGTAAAAAATCTTCCAACTACACCAGTAATTCCAGAACATGTTTCTGGTTGCCCTAAACCTACTAATGAGGTAACATCATTGTCAATACGTAATTGTGCAGTACCACTTGTATCTGTTAGTGTATAGTTAGAATTTCCAAAAAGAATTCCTCCTGGTGTTGGGAAACTTGGGTTAATAACACGAACTAACTCAGCTGGATGATCAGCTAATTGGCTCAAAGTAACCGTTGCTGGCACTATTGGATTATTAGGTAATCCGTTATTTGTAGCCTCAGTTACAGGGTTAATTTGAATTTGATCATTAAATGCGCTACGAGTTCCTGTTACAGTAATTGAATCTCCAATCGCAAAATTACCATTACCATGAACTAACTCATCAAAAATAGCAATACCACCGGTAGCATCTTGAATATAAGCAGAACCTCTAAATTGATCTGATACTGTTAAAACTCCACTTACAGTTACTAACTCTCCAGTTGCTGTAGTACGAGCAGCTGCAATTGAAATAGGATCTGGTGCTGGTATCACTGCTCCATTTTCTGTTCCAGGTGTTGGTGTTGCTTGTGTATAAGTACTTGTGTTTCTTACTCCTCCATCTCCATTTGGAATTCTTTGCGAAGAATGACCATCTTTATCACCTAATTGGTCTTCATTAATTTGTGCTTGTCCAGTATTTAATAATACTAAAAGTTCAGCATCATCCGAATCATTTGTATCATATACTAAAGCATCTATTAAATCGGTGGTAGTTACTGATGTTCCATTTGCAAATGAAGTTGCATTTCCTCTATATAAAGCTACTGCATCTGCTCCATTTTGTAATCCATTACTTGGAAGAGTCATATTCACATTAGCTACTGCAGTATTTCCTAATACAAAATATCCTTCAGCATTTGTTGTTTGACCAGCTAAATCATAAGCACCATAGCTTAAATTATTTGACCCATTATACATTACAATTACAAAACCATCTAATGAAGTATTTCCTTTTCCTCCATCATAGATTTCAACAAACTCTAAAGTATCTGATCCAGCTGTATCTGCATCTACTTCATTTATTACTAAATTAACTTGTTCAGTTGCATTTGTATTTGCACTTCCTGGTGTAGGAATTGCTTGTGTATAAGTTGATGTATTTCTTAAACCTCCAGATCCATTAATATAACGCTGTAAAGAATGTGTATTTTTATTTCCTTTAGCATCTTCATTAATTTGTGCTTGTCCACTATTCATTAACACTGCTAATTCAGCATCATCAGCATCATTTGTATCATATACTAAAGCATCTATAATATTAATGGTAGTAACAGAAGATCCATTAGGGAAATCTGATGCATTCCCTGAATATAGCGCTACTCCATCTGCTCCATTTTGTAATCCATTACTAGGAAAAGTAATTGACGAAACATTTGGTACAGCAACATTTCCTGCAACAAAATATCCATTAGCATTAGTTGTTTGTCCATCTAAATCATATGCCGCATAACTAGTATTATTTGATCCATTATAGAATACTAATACCAACCCATCTAATGAAGTATTTCCTACTCCTCCATCAAATAATTCAACAAACTCTTGTACATCTGTACCTTCAGTATCAGCATCTACTTCATTAATTAAAACAGTAGGAGCTACTACTACTTCTCCATTTTGCTCACCTGGTGTTGGTGCTAATTGAGCATATGTAGCTGTATTTCTTGTACCTCCTTGTCCATTAGGAATACGTTGAGAAGAATGACTATCTTTATTTCCTGCTCCACCTTCATTAACTTGAGCCTCACCAGCATTTAACAATACTAAAAGTTCAGCATCATCAGAATCATTTGTATCATAAACAAAAGCATCTATTAAATTATCAGTTACAATGGCTGAGCTATTAGGGAAATCTGACGCATCTCCTGTATATAAAGCTACTGCATCAGCTCCATTTTGTAAACCATTACTAGCAAAAGTCATTGATGAAACATTAGGTACCGCTACATTTCCTATTACAAAATACCCATTAGCATTTGTTGTTTGACCATCTAAATCATAGGCTGCATAACTAGTATTATTAGATCCATTATAAAATACTAATACCAATCCGTCTAAAGAAGTATTTCCTGCTCCACCATCATATAATTCAACAAATTCTTGAGTATCAGTACCAGCAGTATCAGCATCAACTTCATTAATTATAATAGAAGATGTAGTTGCTATAGTTTTACCTGTAAGTTGAACATCATCAATTCCAGCGTAATCACTACCTCCGTTTTGTTTAACAGCAATAGTTATTGAAACTTTTTTAACAGTGTTAGGAACTGTTTTTGAAACGGTAATCCAACCTGCTGTACTAAAAGGACTAGCATCAGTTACTGTAACAACTCCTTGAGAAGTTGTATCATGGAAAATTTCATAACTCAATGTATCTCCATTTGCTACATCATAACCTACTATATTTAATTTAAAAGATAAAACAACATCTTCATAAGATTCTATATCAATAGAATTAAAAGTAAGCGTACCACCATCAGCAGTACCACAATTACCATTAAGATCTCTTACTCCGAAAAAATTAGATCCAGTACCTGCTTGGTTAATAGAACCAACACTAGAAACCACATCCCATACATCATTTCCTCCATCATTACATACTACTGGTGAAACTGAATAATTCCAAGTACCTGTAGCACTAGTTTCGTACCCTTGAAAAGCAATAACTCCATCTGTTGGACCAGGGTTTGTTGTATCATCTAATGTAGTTATACTAACTGCATTACTAATTACTGATACATTACTAGCAGCATCAATAGCTTTTACTGTAAATGTATATGCAGTACTTGCTGTTAAACCTGTTACATTATATGTTGTTCCAGTTACAGAAGCAACTTGTGTAGTTCCGTTAAATACTTGGTATGCTAAAACACCTACGTTATCAGTAGAAGCATTCCATCCAAGAGTTGTACCTGTTTTAGTTGTACTTGTTGCTAAAAGATTTGTAGGTGCAGTTGGTGCTTCCGTATCAGTAGTTCCTGAATTAAAACGATTAGCAGCTTGCGGACCTCCCCAAATAGAAGTTGCAAAAGCAGGATTATCAATAAAAGGATTTCTATTTCCTTGTATTCCTTCTAATAACGTATTTCTATTTATTTCATATTGAGATACTGGATCTTGTGCATTCCACTCTAAAAAAATATCCATCATATCTGGATGGTAGTTTTTTGTTCCTGTACCTACTGCAGTTGCTAAACATTGGTTACCGTAACGTAAATACATATACATCATCATACGAGCTACATCACCTTTCCATTCATCTCCAGGATACCAGTTTCCACTTACATTTCCAGCTGTTCCTGAACCATTTCCAAAACGAAGGTTTCCTCTATTTGAATTCATACGTACATCACTTGATCGTACATGGTGGGCATCTGATCCAGGACCTGTACTTCCTAAATTTGGGTTTCCTAAAGATCTTGGATATGTATGCTCTCTATTCCAATCTCCCTGATTACCACCATTCATAGTTTTAGAGCGAGTACGATCAGTTGTAGAGTTATTATCACCATCATTATAACCATATATCAACAAAACATTATTATTATTTGTTGGATCTAAATCTGTTTGACGTAAAGCATCCCAAACTCCTGGAGTATAACTAAGGTTGGTAGTTTGTGTATTAGTTATTAATACTGCTAAGTCAGTTTTTAATGCATCTCCTGTTTTAGTCAGGTCAAATCCATTATAATAAGTTGGCACTTGTGAAAATGACAAACAACTCATTAGTAAAAAAATAGACAATAAAAATTGCCTTTGAAGGTTATTTTTTTTCATGAAAAAAATTGTGTTTAAATTAATCTTCACAAAGATAGTGTAACCAAAACATTAATTGTTAACACAATATTAATTGTTAAAAGACTCTTTCTTTTCAAGAAAAAACTTATTAACAATCATCAAAACAAAATACAAGCAACTAATAATCAGCAGTTTAAGATTACACATATTTACACAAACACAACTAATAAATCTTCAAAAAACTTAAGGAGTTTTATGCTTTTTACTTGTTTAAAAAAACAACAAAAACCTAATTTTTGTTAAAATTTTACATTTTAAATGTTTTTTTTATTAATTTTTTGGGATAAGTTATTTTAAACTATATATTTGGCGACGAATTAATCAATCGCACAAACCTTTCTAAACCTTCTAAAAAAATGAAACAAGTTTTAAGATTAATGACGTTGGCTGTTTTAGTCTCGTTACAAAGTTGTGACAACAATGAAATAGACAAAAACACAGCAAAAGACCCAAATTCTCCAGAAATTGGACTTTTACCTAGTCATTTAAACAACGCGGGTACAGCACATGATTGTGCTACAGTATCACAATTTGGACCAAATTCTTACTGGTCAAATACTATTGTAAATAGTACAGAAACAAACTTTTTAAAACAACAAAATAATAGTGCATCTAGCCTTTTTGGTTTAAATAACGTGCCACTTTATTTTGCCGCAGGAAGCGGTACTTTCAATGCACTTTCTTACGGACCTCCAGCAAATTATATTATATGGGGTGAAGAAATGTTAAGTGGAGCTTTAAACTACGGAAGAATTGCAGTAGGATATATTGCAGCTCATGAAGTAGCTCATCAAGTTCAATTTAGACAAGGATATCCTTCAGTAACTGGAGCTTCTAATACTGAATTAGAGGCTGATGGATTTGCTGGATATTACTTAAGAAAAAGATATACTACTAACTGGACTGAAGTTGACCCAGCATATAGATTTGCTCAATCAATTGCAGGAGCTAGTGGTTCTTCTCATGGTAGTGCGCCACAAAGACGTTCTGCTTTAAGGTTAGGATGGTTATTAGGTCAATATAACTTATCAAATAGTAACCTTGATTATTATTTCTTTTATTACTATAACAGTTATGTTCTTCCTGGTAATGGAAAATCTACTAACATGGTAAAACCAAAAGATATAGATAGTAATGTACATAAATACATGTTATCAAAAATGGATGAGTTAAAAGATATCAATTCAGGTAAAATATCTGAAGATGAATTCGCTAACTTAAGCAACAACTAATAATACACATTAAATAGCGATTGATTATTTATAAAAGAGAGGCTCTAATCAAGCCTCTCTTATTTTTTTTAATATATATCTAATGTTTATTTCTTATTATCTATTAATTATTTAAACAGTTTTACCTCTATATCCAAAAAATATTTGACCTAATTGAAAAACAATTTTTATCGAATCTTTCATTGACAATTTAGAACCATCAACATGAACCCATCTTTTTAAAGGCATTTCTGATATCATTTGTTTTGCTTTTGCTAATGTAAATTTTTTCCTCATTCTCATAAATATTTCTACATCAAACAACCATTTAGTCATAAATTTTTTACCAAAGAGTAACTGAACAACATCCTTATCAAAAATTTTAGCACCGCATTGAGTATCTTTAAAGTCCATTGACAATATTTTTCTTATTATAAAATTGATAGTCATACTTATAATTGCCCTAGCTGAATCTTTAGCTATATTAGCTCCCATTCTCTGAATTCTTGACCCACTAACAATTTTAAAGTCAGACCCTTCAATACTAGCTACCAGATCTTCAAAATCATTAAAATCTGTTGATAAATCAGCATCTAAGAATCCAATATAATCTAACGATTTATTTTCAGACAGATACAACATTCCTTGTCTTACTGCTTCTGCTTTACCTCCATTTTGTTCACAATTATATACAGTTATATAGTCTTCTCTTCCTACTTTTAACCTTTCTAATGCCTCTAATGTTTTATCAGTGCTACCATCGTTTACAAAACATAAATAATACCCCGTATACTCATCTATAAATCTTAAAAACTCTTCTTTTAAAAGTCTTTCTTCTTCATTGTAACACGGAATTACAACTCCTACTCCTCTTTTTTGAATAATAACTCGATTGCTATATGTAACTTCTTTTTTATTTATTTGTGGAGCTCCAATTAAATGCTTAGTTCTTGCACAAATTTCATTTAAACTTAATGGTTTTTTCATATAATCATTAATTCCTAACTCAAACCCTTTGATTATATTATTATCATCTACACTACCTGATAAAACCATTATTGGTGTTGCAGATCTTGCTTCTTCTCTTATGTACTCAACAATATCTAACCCTGAAATCTCAGGCATATTAATATCTATAATTACTAAATCAGGATTAAAAGAATCAAATAGTTTTTTACCTTCTATTCCATTAGTTTCAACCTTTACATTATACCCCATTGCTGTTAACCTCTTTTCTATAGGGAGCAACACTAATTCTTGATCATCTATTACTAGTACTTTCATTTTATAAGTTTTTGGAGTTTTGATATAACAAAAATAGATTACAAGTCTATATTAAAGCTTCGTATATCGTTGGTTCTCTAAACACTTACGTTTAATCGTTGTTTTTTATAGATAAATGGTGAATCGTATGTTTTCAAAAAAACTAAAAATACTTCTATTAGTTATTTTTCAACTATAACTAAAAAAGTAACTTTACTTCTTTAAAAATTATACATGACAATTAAAGATCTAGTCGGAAATTATACTATAATTGGGAGTAATCAAGACACAGAAGAAAGCACCTATAAAGGCATTCTCAGCTTAAGTTTAGATGATAATAATAGAATTATTGCTAAGTGGATTATTAATAATGATCAAGAGCAATATGGATCAGGTTTTTTTAAAGATTCTATTTTGGTTATTAACTTTAATTATCTTGGAGAGAATCAAATTATTTATAAAGGAGTTGTGGTTTACAGATGTATAAATAAAGACATACTAGATGGTTTTTGGTCTGAAAAGCACGGAAACCCATTATATTTAGGTGAAGAACGATGTTTTAGAATAAAAGATGAAAATGAACTTTTAAATTAAATGAATACGATGCAATGTCCATGTAATCCATCTATAAAATATAAAAATTGTTGTCAAAAAGCACATCAAAATATTAACTTAGCTATATCTGCTGAAAATTTAATGCGCTCAAGATACAGTGCTTTTGTACTAGGTAATATTGATTATCTACAAAAGAGTCATCATAGCAGTACAAGACCAAATAAAAAAGAGAAAAAAGAAATTTTAAAATGGTCTAAATCGGTTCAATGGATTAAACTTGAAGTTTTAAAAACATTTAGAGGTACTTCTATCGATTGTGTTGGAAATGTAGAATTCAAAGCTTTTTTTATGGAAAATGGAAAAATAGAAATTATCCATGAAAACTCTCTTTTCTATAAAGAAAATAAACACTGGGTTTATGTAGAAGCTACATAAAACACTCATTTACAAAGAGTTTAACATAATTTAACATTTTAAGTTGTAACAAAATCAAGTTTTATTCTTCTTACTTATACATACGTATTACAATATAGTGTTGAGAGGAGAGGTTTTCTTATTGAAGTTGGCCTTTCCTCTTTCCCTTTTTAATATTTTCATATTAACTAAAAAACTACAACTATCTATTCAATCACTTTTAAGTTTACAAGCAGAAAAAAAAAACATAAACACTAATATTTCAACTACTTATATTAATTTTAACATTTAAGTTGTAACAATTTTAGGTTTCATTCTTCTAACCTATATATACGTATTACAATACTATGTTGAGAGGAGAGGTTTTCTTATTGAAGTTGGCCTTTCCTCTTTCCTTTTTTAATACACTCATGTATACTAAAAAATTACAACAATCTATTTAATCACTTATAAATTTACAAATAGAAAAAAATAATCATAAACAACAAAAAAATCAAACACTCATGTTAATTTTAACATTTAAGTTGTAACAATTTTAAGTTTCAATCTTCTAACTTATATATACGTGTTACAATATAGCGTTGAGAGGAGAGGTTTTCTTATTGAAGTTGGCCTTTCCTCTTTCCCTTTTTAATATAGTCATATTAACTAAAAAACTACAACTGTCTATTCAAACACTTTTAAATTTACAAGCAGAAACAAAATATAAACACTATTAAATCAACTACTTATATTAATTTTAACATTTAAGTTGTAACAATTTTAAGTTTCAATCTTCTAATATATATATACGTATTACAATATAGCGTTGAGAGGAGAGGTTTTCTTATTGAAGTTGGCCTTTCCTCTTTCCCTTTTTAATATGTAATGTTTATTGAAAAAGTAACAGCCAATTATTTTATAATTATAAATTAAAAAAGCTGAATAATTTAAAATTATTCAGCTTTTTATAAAAATTCTATATTTCAGTTAAAGAGAGTTTTTTGTGCTCTTTAAAACCTATATGATAATCCAACTATAATTTGGTTTACTCTTGTATCAAAATTAACATTTGGAGCTCCATTATTATTAATTAATTGTGATTCAGTATCTGAAAAAGCTCTTTCCCATCTTACATCTAATCCTATCTTACCTAATTCAACACCAGCACCTAATTGAAGTCCAACTGTAAAACCACTTACATCAGTTTTTACATCATTTAAACTTTTTAAACTAAAATCCCCATCAATAATGTATTGAAAAGATGGACCTACAAAAACATGGGCTACCTTTAAAAATTTTTTACCTAATAATACAGGTATATCAATTTTTTGAAAATTATAACTAGCTATTTCATCTGAATTTTTAGCAGATATTTCACTTTTTAAAGATGTATATACCAACTCAGGCTGAACATACAAACCAATTACAGGAATTTTTATACGTGATAAAACCCCAATATGAAATCCAGTTTTACTCTTAGCACCGTCTAAAACATCTGTTTTTACCTCTTGAAAAGAATCAGAATTGTAATTAATTCCCCCTTTAATACCAAACTGTATTTGTGATTGAGAAACTTGAACAACTCCTAACAAAAACAAAACTAATATTGCTATTTTTTTCATAATCTAAATAATTTAAATTTATTTGTTTAACGAATTTTAATTTATATTATTTTCTTTTGATTACCTTTTCTACAGCTGCAACGATAGCCACATCATTTAATTCGTACTTCGCCATTAACTGATCTGGTGTTGCAGATTCACCAAAACTATCATTAACAGCTACAAATTCTTGAGGTGATGGATTATTTGTAGCTAAACAACGTGCTACACTCTCTCCTAAGCCTCCATATTTATTATGTTCTTCTGCAGTTACTACACAACCAGTTTTAGCTACAGATTCTAAAATAGCTTCTTCATCTAAAGGCTTTATAGTATGTATGTTTATAACTTCAGCAGATATTCCTTTTTCTTCAAGTTTTTCAGCAGCTTGTAATGCTTCCCATACTAAATGACCTGTAGCTACTATTGTAACATCAGTACCTTCAGTAAGCTTAATTGCTTTCCCTATAACAAATGGTTCATCGGTCATAAATACAGGTACCTTTGGTCTTCCAAAACGTAAATATACAGGACCTTCATGCTCAGCTATAGCAAGAGTAGCTGCTTTAGTTTGGCTATAATCACAAGTATTGATTACTGTCATACCTGGTAACATTTTCATCAATCCAATATCTTCTAATATTTGGTGTGTAGCTCCATCTTCTCCTAAAGTAAGACCTGCATGCGATGCACATACTTTTACATTTTTATCAGAATACGCTATAGATTGACGAATTTGATCGTATACACGACCTGTAGAAAAGTTAGCAAAGGTTCCTGTAAATGGAATTTTACCTCCAATAGTAAGCCCAGCTGCGATTCCCATCATATTTGCTTCAGCAATTCCAACTTGATAAAAACGTTCTGGATGATTTTTTTCAAAATCATTCATTTTTAACGAACCGGTTAAATCGGCACATAGAGCTACGACATTAGGATTTGTTTTTCCTAATTCAGTTAACCCATCGCCAAATCCTGAACGGGTATCTTTTTTTTCAGTGTAAGTATATTTCTTCATTAGTATGTGTTGTAAATACGGTTCAAAAATAATCTTTTAAAAAATAATTAAGTTATAATTTCATTAATTCTTTATAAAGTTTATGAACAGGGAACCCCATAACAGTAAAATAGCTACCTTCAATTTTAGTTATTCCTATTTTTCCTATCCATTCTTGAATCCCATAAGCTCCTGCTTTATCATACGGTTTGTATGTAGTAATGTAATAATCAATCTCTTCTTTTGTTAACTTTTTAAAATATACTTTTACTGAATCGTTAATTACTTTCTTAAAATTTTTATTCAAAATACAAACAGATGTAATTACCTCGTGCACGTTATTTGATAACCTGTTAAGCATATCAAAAGCATCTTCATAATTTTTAGGTTTCCCCAGTGCAATATCATCTATCCATACAATAGTATCAGAAGTAATAATTAATTCATCTTTTTCTATACTTTTCTCAAAAACTTTAGACTTTAATTCAGCTAAAAAATCAGTAATTTCGTACGATTTTAAATTATTTGGATACACTTCATCTACCTCTTTAAGTTTAATTGTAAAATCGACATCCAAATCTTTCAAAAGTTCGTGCCTTCTAGGTGAACCTGAAGCTAAAATAACTTTATAGTTTTTTAATTTATTTGATAACATATTTAAAATAGTAAGCAATAATAGGAATACTTATAACAGCTAAAGTGTAAACTATATTAGATTTTTTTAGCAAAGCCTTATAATCATTATCACTTCTTGCACTTAATAAATAATAAATGAAGTATAATTCAGGAAAGGTACCTAATAATAAAATTGTTGAGAGTATAAATTTATTTTGAATAAATGAAATTGCAAATCCCAATACAACTATACTTGTTAAAATTGAAATAATTAAAATCATTGTTTTTGTTCTTCTTCTCCCTAAAACTATTGGAATTGTTTGGTGATTATAAGTATAATCATGATTAATATTTATAATATCTTTTATACTTTCCCTAACAATATTCCCCATAAATGATAGCGAAATATAGAATATCGTTATAAGTTGAAATTTAAATAATAAGTCCCATTGTTCTGTTGTTAAATTCACGGGTAAATCACACCACCATACTAAAAGCACACTATATGCCTTAATAAATGAATTTATAATGTTGGTGAAAATTGTTTTTTTTAAAACATACAAAGAATATAAAGCAATTACACACATATTAAAAACACCAATAAAACCATAATAAGGTTTATTGATATTAAAAGACAATATAAAGCCTATGAAAACACTAGCAAGAGCTATAATAATCCCTGTTTTTTTTGCCTTCTGAATTGGGTATTTTGGGAATTTAACTTCCTTCTTTCTTGCGTAATAGTTTATTAAAAAACCGGCTGCTAATACTCCAACTGTAGATAATTGTAGTAAAAATAAATCAAAAAAAGAAAGTTTGGTTTTAAAACCATAACCATGTAAAAAAAACATTTTAAATAAAAACTGAATAAATGCTATGTACAATAGATTTTTCCATTTTATAATATTTAAAAAAATTTTAGTCATTAATTAAAATTCTTTTTTATTCTAGCTAAATCTCTTTTGCTATCACGATCTTTCATCGTTTCCCTTTTATCATGTGTTTTCTTACCTTTTGCTAAAGCTACGTCTAATTTAGCCCAGCCATTTTCATTAATAAAAAGTCTTAAAGGAACAATTGTATTCCCTTTAGCTTCAACTTCTCTAGCTAATTTTTTCAACTCTCTTTTATTCAATAACAAACGCCTTTCACTTTTAGGATTGTGATTAAATTGATTACCGAAAGCATACTCTTCAATATACATATTAATAACAAAAAGTTCTCCTTTATCATTAAATTCACAAAAACTTTCTGTAATTCTTGCTTTGCTATGACGTATCGATTTTATTTCCGTTCCAGTAAGCTGAATTCCTGCAGTATATTTATCTATAATCTCGTATTCAAAACGAGCTTTTTTATTCTGTATGTTTATATTTTTTTGCATAATCAAAAACAAATATACTTATAAATTTAAGGTTTAAAGTAAAAATAATAAACTATGGTTAATAGGCACATTTTAAGTATTCTTTTTCGTTTTTTTTTAAATTAAAAATAAATAATTATAATAAATCTTATTTTAAAAGCATAAAAAAATGCTCTGAAATAAATTCAGAGCATTTTAGATATTCACATATGTTTTATGCTTATTCAGCCATTATAGCTTCAGCGACTTTTTTATAAGTGCCATTTTCAAGTTTCTCTCTAATTGCAGAAAAAGCTATTATAGTTTCTTCTACATCTTCTACTGTATGACGAGCTGTTGGTATTAATCGTAATATAATCAATCCTTTTGGTATTACTGGATACACTACTATTGAACAAAATACTCCATGATTTTCACGTAAATCTTGAACCATAGCCATAGCTTCTGGTATTTCTCCTTTTAAATACACAGGAGTAATACATGTTTGAGTAGTACCTAAATCGAAACCAGCGTTACGTAAGCCAGATTGTAATGCATTCGTTATTTTCCATAAGTTCTCTTTCAACTCTGGCATTGTACGAATCATATCTAAACGTTTTAATGCTCCTTTTACCATTGGCATTGGTAATGATTTTGCAAACATTTGAGATCGCATATTGTATTGAAGATATTGAATTACATCTTTATCTCCTGCAAAAAATGCACCTATACCCGCCATAGATTTTGCAAATGTTGCAAAATAAACATCAATACCATCTTGTACACCTTGTTCAAAACCAGTACCTCGACCTCCTTCTCCTAAGGTTCCAAAACCATGGGCATCATCTACTAATAAACGGAAATTATATTTTTCTTTTAAGGCAACTATCTCTGCTAAACGACCTTGTTCTCCTCTCATTCCAAATACACCTTCAGAAACTAACAAAATTCCTCCTCCAGTCTTTTCTGCCATTTTAGTTGCTCTCATCAAATTCTTTTCGCAACTCTCAATATCATTATGTCTATATACAAAACGTTTTCCTGCATGTAAACGAACTCCGTCAATAATACAAGCATGAGTATCCATATCATACACAATAATATCATCTTTTGATACTAAAGCATCAATAGCTGAAACCATACCTTGATATCCAAAATTCACCAAATAAGAAGATTCTTTCCCTACAAATTCAGCACACTCTTTCTCTAATTGCTCATGATATTTTGTATGCCCAGACATCATACGCGCTCCCATAGGGTATGCCATTCCGTCTTTAGCTGCAGAATCACCATCTACTTTCAATACATCAGGATGATTTGCTAAACCTAAATAATCGTTAATACTCCAAGTAATTACTTTTTTTCCATTGAAAGACATTCGGTTTGATATTGGCCCTTCTAATTTAGGAAACACATAATATCCTTCTGCAATATCAGCCCATTTTCCTAAAGGTCCTTTATCCCCTTTTATTCTTTCAAATAAATCTTTAATCATTTTTACCTTTTGTTTTATATGTTGCGAAAGTAAACTTTTTTAAGAGCATATCAAAAAAACTTAACTTATCTCTTACTTCAGTTTCACTACTAAATCACTAGCATCAACCAAGGATCCTGCTTCTAATAGAACTTTATCAATAATACCTGAAGAAATAGCTGTTACTGTTGTTTCCATTTTCATGGCTTCAATAATAAATAACGGCTGATTTTCTTTTACTTCTTCTCCGTTTTTAACTAATACTGTTGACAATAAACCCTGCAAAGGAGCTCCTATTTGTTTTTCATCTTCTGCATCTGCTTTCACATTTTCTATTTTATCAACTTTTACGGAATTATCTTTAATAGATACATTTCTCATTTGTCCGTTAATCTTAAAGAAAACATTTATAAAGCCATTCTCATCTGGCTCACTCTTTTGCATTAATGAAATTAACACTTTCTTTCCTGATTCAATATCAACCATAATTTCTTCACCTACTTCCATTCCAAATAAAAAGTTTTTAGTTGGAATATTCATTACGTTACCAAATTTTAAATGGTTGTTATAAGCATCAGTAAACACTTTTGGATACAATTTAAATGATAAGAAATCAGTAATTTCTAACTCTCTTCCCATTCCTTTTCCAAATTGTCTTTTGAAATCTTTAAATTCTTTTTCAAAATCAATTGGCTCTAAATGCGCGTTTGGCCTATCTGTATACGGTTCTTCATTTTTTAAAATGATTTTTTGAAGTTTATCAGGAAAACCACCAACTGGCTGTCCTAAATCTCCTTTAAAGAAACTAATTACAGATTGTGGGAATGAAATAGTATCTCCTCTTTCCATTACATCTTTAACTGTTAAATCATTACTTATCATATATTGAGCCATATCACCTACCACTTTTGAACTAGGTGTTACTTTTACAATATCTCCAAACATTGTATTTACCTCTCCATACATTTTCGTTACCTCTGTAAACTTTTCTTCCAACCCTAAAGCAATAGCTTGCCCTTTTAAATTTGAATATTGCCCTCCTGGAATTTCATGTTCATAAACTTCACCAGTTCCTGATTTTAATCCTGATTCGAAAGGATAGTAATATCCTCTTACTGCTTCCCAATAGTTCGAGTATTCTGATAATTTCTCGGTGTTTAAAAGATTTTCTCTTTCATTAAATCGTAACATTTCAACCATTGAGTTAAAATTTGGTTGTGATGTTAATCCAGATAATCCTCCTAATGCTACATCAACAACATCTACACCAGCTTCTATAGCCTTTAAATACGTTGCAGATTGAACCGAAGATGTATCGTGAGTATGTAAATGGATAGGAATATTAATTTCTGATTTTAATGCACTTATTAATTCATATGCTGCTTGTGGCTTTAATAACCCAGCCATATCTTTTACTCCTAAAATATGTGCTCCTGCGTTTTCTATATCTTTTGCTAATTGCAAGTAATATTTTAAATCATACTTAGTTTTATTTGGATTCAAAATATCCCCAGTATAACAAATAGAAGCTTCTGCTAATCCATTGGTTCTATTTCTTACATGTTTAATACATGGTTCTATAGATTTCATCCAGTTTAATGAATCAAAAATTCTAAAAACATCTACTCCAGTTTCCCATGATTTTTCTACAAATTTTTCAACTAAATTATCTGGATACGCTGTATATCCAACTCCATTAGACCCTCTAATTAACATTTGTAATAAAACATTAGGCATTGCTTTTCTTAATAATGCTAATCGTTCCCATGGATTTTCCTGTAAAAATCGTAAACAAACATCAAAAGTTGCCCCCCCCCATACTTCCATACTAAATATCTCTGGATGATTCTTTGCATATCCTTCAGCTACTTTTAGCATATCTGTAGTTCTCATTCGTGTTGCCAACAAACTTTGATGTGCATCACGCATAGTTGTATCTGTAAAATGAATTTTCTTTTCATTCTTTAACCACTGTGCAAACTTTTCAGGTCCCAGCTCAGTTAATAAATCTTTGGTTCCTTTCGCATAATTTTCTGTTTTTGAAAACTTAGGAACCTTAGGTACAGTAAACTGATGACTTTTATTTATTTTTTTAACATCAGGGTTTCCATTTACAATTACCTCTCCTAAAAAATTAATGAGCTTATTAGCTCTGTTTTTAGGTTCTTTAAATTCAAATAGTTTAGGTTCATTTTTTATAAAATTAACTGTAACTTCTCCTTTTCTAAATGTTTCGTGATGTAATATATTTTCAAGAAAAGCTATATTTGTTTTTACACCTCTTACTCTAAACTCGACTAAAGCTCTTAACATCTTCCTACAAGCACCATCTAATGTTCTACTTCTTGCAGAAACTTTCACTAACATAGAATCAAAGAATGGCGATATTTTCACCCCTTGATATATACTTCCAGCATCTAATCTAATTCCAAATCCAGATGCACTTCTATACGTTGAAACTGTTCCATAATCTGGTTTGAAATCATTTGCAGGGTCTTCCGTTGTAACTCTACATTGTAATGCATATCCTGTAATTACAATTGACTCTTGACTTGGGATTTTTATTTGTTTATCTGCTAATTTATAACCTCCAGCTATAAACAGTTGCGTTTTCACTAAATCAATATTCGTTACCATTTCAGTAACAGTATGCTCTACCTGAATACGTGGATTTACTTCTATAAAATATACACTACCATCGTCATCTACCAAAAATTCAACAGTACCTATATTGTTATAGTTTACTGCTTTACAAATATCAATAGCATAAGTATATAAATCATTTTTAATTTTATCTGTTAAACCAAATGAAGGGGCAAATTCTATAACTTTTTGGTACCGTCTTTGTACAGAGCAATCTCTTTCATATAAGTGCACAATGTTTCCATAAGTATCTGCAACTATTTGAATTTCTATATGCTTTGGGTTTTCAACATATTTTTCCAAGAAAACAGTATCATCTCCAAAAGCATTTAATGATTCTCTTCTTGCCTCTGGAAAAGATTTTTTCAACTCTTCATCACTTCTAATAACACGCATACCTCTACCTCCACCTCCAGAAGCTGCTTTTAACATAATTGGATATCCAATTTTTTTTGCTTCAGATAATGCTATATCAATTGAGTTTAAATCTTCTTGACTGCTTTGAATAATTGGCACATTATTAGCAACTGCAACTTCTTTTGCTGTGATTTTATCTCCTAAAGCTTTTAATACCGACACTTTTGGTCCAATGAAAATAATTCCATTCTCTTCACATTTCTGGGCAAATTCAGCATTTTCAGATAAAAAACCATATCCAGGATGAATAGCATCTACATTATTTTCTACAGCTACTTTAATAATAGCCTCAATATCTAAATAAGGCTTTAAGGGCTCATTATCTTCACCTATTTGATAACATTCATCTGCCTTATAACGGTGTAAAGAATACCTATCTTCATAAGTATAAATACCAACAGTTTTTATTCCTACCTCAACGCAGGCTCTAAATACTCTAATAGCTATTTCTCCCCTGTTAGCTACTAGTACTTTTTGAATTTTCATTGTGCTTTGTGTTTGTTAATGTGTTTGTTAGCGTGTTTTATAAATTGCCCTCCAAATTTAGTTTTTAATTTACATTTTTATAAGTAAAATCGCGATTTTACTTATAAAAAAATATTAATTTAACACATTATCAAAATAAGTGTAATAAAAAACTACTTTATCATTTTTTTATTAAATAATTATCAATTTTACAATTAAAATTCAATACTATTTTAACAATCTTCTCAAAATTCTATTTTTAACAAAAAAAAGGAAGCTTAATTTAGCCTCCTTCTTATATATTCTATCCTAGAACTTTACTTTTTTCTCCAACTTCATCTATAAAAGGTTGTTTATACAGTCTGGTATTTAATGCTCTATAAATAGCATTAGAAACCGCCCCTCCTGCCGGAGGTAGCCCAGGTTCTCCCAATCCAGTAGGAGACAACTCATTTTGAACAAAATGCACTTCTACTTTTGGGGTTTCATTCATTCTTATTAAACGATAAGTATCGAAGTTTTTATTTGATGGTTTTCCATTTTCAAAAGTCAAATTTCCATACATAGCATGTCCAATTCCATCTATAACTCCTCCTTGAATTTGATTAATTGCTCCTGTTGGGTTTACAACTATACCACAATCTACAGCTGCAACAACTTTAGTTACAATTGGCACACCATTTTTCAGCTCTACTTCTGCCAATTCTGCTACATGGGTATTATGGCTATAATAAGCCGAAAAACCTTGAAAAACACCTTCTTTAGATTTTCCCCAACCACCTTTTTCAGCAGCTAATTTAATCGTACTCTCCATCCTCTCTCCTGAATACTCTATTTTTTCATCTGCATTATCTTTTACATTCTGCAATAGATCAATTCTTAACTGAACTGGATCTTTCCCCATTTCTTGTGCTAATTCATCGAAAAAACTTTGTTCTGCAAATGCTAAAAAGTTAGTGTAAGGAGCCCTCCATGCACCTGTAGTAATATTACTTTTATAATTACCACTAGACACTTTATAATTTGAAATACATCCTGCAGGAAAAAAATGTGGAATTAATCCATACATATTACTGTTTATCGCAGCTTCTTTTAAATGATATCCAGTAATTTCTCCATCCTTTAAAGATGCTGAAATCCTATATTTTATTGCTGGTCGATAAATACCATCTGTCATATCATCTTCTCTAGAAAAAATAACCTTTACTGGTTTTTTAGCCAAACTAGAAACTTCAGCAGCCTCTAAAGCAAAATCTCCATATAAGCGACGTCCAAATCCACCACCCATTCTTGTCATTTCTAATTCAATTTCCTCTTCTTTTCTTTTTAGTAAATTAGCAACTCTTCCTGCCGTCCATTGTGGAGTTTGAATTGGCCCTACTAAATGTACTTTTTCATCAGTTACATTTGCATAAAAATTCATTGGTTCTAAACAATTATGGGGCAAAAAAGGAGAATGATAAGTTCTTTCTATTACTTTATCAGCCTCAGCAAAAGCTTTTTTAACATTCCCATCTTCTCTACGAACATCTAACTTTTCATTATCAAGAATTCCGTTTAAAATCTTATCATGTTCTAAAGTGCTTTCTAACTCTCCAGCATCTTTCCAAACAGCTTTAATTGCTTTTTTCCCTTTCATTGCTGCCCAAGTATTTTTACCCAAAACTGCAACTTTATCACCAAACCTTAAAACTTCAAGTACTCCTGTTACTTTTTTTGCTTCACCATCATCAAAACTTTCTAATTTTTGACCAAAAGCAGGTGGACGCAAAACTGATGCATATAACATATTTTCAGCTTTATAATCTAATCCGAAAAGAGGTTTCCCTGTTGTGATCTTATCTAAGTCTACATTTACAGCATCAGTACCTATAATTGTATATTCAGAAGGTTTCTTTAATTCTACTTTTTCAGGTACTTCCAATAGAACTGCTTCTTTAACAACCTCTCCATAACCTATAGTTTCTCCTTTACCATTTGTAATAATTCCTTTAAATGCTTTACAAGTAGAAGAATCAACTCCCCACTTTGTAGCAGCTGCATTTATTAACATCTGTTTTGTAGTAGCTCCTGTTTGTCGTAAAGCATCCCAGCCTTTACGTATAGATTGACTCCCTCCTGCTACTTGACGTGTATATTCCTTTTTATTGTACTTTGCTTGTACTACATGTACTTTACCCCACTCAACATCTAATTCTTCTGCAATAATCATTGGCATCGATGTTTTTACACCTTGGCCTATTTCTGGATTAGGAGAATAGATTGTGACATAACCATTATCTGATATTTTTATAAATGCATTAAAGTCATTAAAATTTAGATTTTCTATATCAATAGAAGGCTTTACATTTGGTTTACACGCTGTAAATAAATTAAAGCCTATCATAATCCCTCCACTTGCTAAAGCAGATGTTCTTAAAAAATTCCTTCTACTAAATGTTAGTTTATTTTCTTTTGAGTTCATCTTGGTAGTATTTATGACATTTTTTCTGCTGCTATAGCAATTGCTTTTTCTATTCTATTGTAAGAAGCACACCTGCAAATATTTCCATGCATTGCTTCGCGAATTTCTTGTTTATTGGGGCTTGGGTTTTCTTTTAAAAAAGAAGCGGCTGTCATTATTTGGCCTGCTTGACAATAACCACACTGAGGTACATCAACTTCTTTCCATGCATTTTGTAAAGGATGAGTTCCTTCTTTAGAAAGCCCTTCAATAGTTGTTATCTCTTCTCTATCTATAGCAGAAACCTGTAATTGACAACTTCTCATAGCTTTTCCATCAACATGAATTGTACAGGCTCCACATTGAGCTATTCCACAACCAAATTTGGTTCCTACCATATTTAATTCATCACGCAATATCCAGAGTAAAGGTGTATCAGAATCGGCTGTAACAGTAACCAATTCTTCATTAATTTTTAGAGTATAAGTTGGCATTTTTAAGTAGTTTTTGTTTCGTTGAGTGTAAGTTACAAAAAAATTGCTGTTTTATATTTAATTGCATAATTTTAAGAAAACTTTAATCTACTTATATAAATAATATCTTTTTTTACAAGAAGCTAGTACTATTATAAGTTATAAATTTGCAACTTACTTTTATTATCATGAGTTTAAACAAGCATTTATTTTATAATTATTTACAGGAACTTGGTTTTTCAATTAACACTTCTAAATATTTAAATCTATTTATTTTACTAATTTTATTTTTAATTGCTATTTATGTTATTGATATAATTACTAGAAAAGTATTTCAAAGTATTTCAGTTCGAATTGCTAAAACATCAAAAACAAATTTTGATGATATATTATTAGCTAACAAGCTTCCTACTAATATTGCACATCTTATTCCTGTCTTTTTATTTTTTGAATTGATTCCTATTCTTTTTTATGATTTTGAATACATCAGAAACCTAATTATTAAATCTGTTCAAATAATTAGTATCGTTTTAGTTATTAAAATTGTTAGAAGTATTTTAAACTCTATAAAAGATTACTTAAAAACATTACCAAAATTTAAAGACAAACCAATTGATAGTTATATACAAGTATTTATGATATTTGCTTGGTTTAGTGGTTTCATTTTGTCTTTTGCTATTATAACCAATCAGTCTATTTTAGCCTTTTTCACAGCTCTAGGTGCCGCTTCTGCAATTATAATATTAATTTTCAAAGACACTATCTTGGGGTTTGTTGCCAGTATTCAAGTATCTGTAAACGATATGGTTCGAATTGGCGATTGGATTACTTTTGAAAAATTTGGTGCAGATGGTGATGTAATAGAAATTTCACTTGCCACAGTAAAGGTTCAAAATTTTGACAAAACAATTACTACAATCCCGACGTATGCCTTAATTTCTGACTCTTTCAAAAACTGGAGAGGAATGGTAAACTCTCAAGGAAGAAGGATTAAAAGAGCTTTAAATATTAAAATAAACAGTATTAAACACTTGTCGAATGAAGATATCGATAAATTAAAATCTGTTCAATTGATTGAAGAGTATTTAACTATGCGTCAAAAAAAGATTAACAACTTTAATAAAGAATACAATATTAATAAAGGCCTTCTTTTAAACGGACGTAACTTAACTAATATTGGTGTTTTTAGAAAATACGCTCAAACCTATATTGAAATGCATCCCGCTATCAACAATGATATGATGATTATGGTTAGACAGTTAGCACCTACTTCTCAAGGTTTACCTTTAGAAATATATGCTTTTAGTGCTGATAAAAACTGGAAGAACTACGAATATATTGTATCCGATATTTTTGATCATTTACTGGCTTCAATTAAACATTTTGATTTAGAAATATTTGAATTACCAACAAACACAAACTTTTAGGTTATAAGTCAAGTTCTATTAGTTTCTCATTGTAATCAAATTGTAGATCTTCATGTAACTTATCAATACCTTTACGTATTAACCTTACTTGAGTTATCAGTACATTTTGTATGCGAGGACTCTTCTTTATCGACGGTTTAACATTTTTTAGCTGTAAACAGAAGTACAATAATAACTCAATTTCTGTTTCTTTATTTTTTGAATACCGAATATACCTCTTTGTTGTTGTAAGTATTTTCCGAACACTTTTTCTTATATAAAAATAACTCTTTGTATTAACCTCACTAAACAAAACATCTATTTCTTTTTTCACAGTTTCTCTATACTGTTCTTCATTATGCGCCTCAAACAACAAATAAGTTAACAACTCTTTATTTTCTTTTTTAAACCTAATTAACTTTAAGCATAACTCTAATAATTCTTTAGAATTCTGATGCTCCAACTCATCCTTTAAAACTTTAATTGTAGCTGTCTTCATACATTATTAATCTATGGATGGAATATAAATAAAAACCTCATAGAT